>CAWEAB010000015.1:0-572702 GCA_963806745.1 uncultured Acidobacteriaceae bacterium | reverse complement strand
GCCACGTCATGGTCGAGGTCGATGGCGACGATGCCGAGGCCGAGAGTACCCTCGAAGGCCTGAACGCAGCAAAAAATTACGTTCGACACGAACTGGCCGACCGATTGCGCCTCCGTCGCGCCCCCGAACTCTTTTTTCAGATCGACCGTTCGCACAAGTTGGAAAGTCGCGTGGAAGAACTGCTGTCGCGCGCAAAGAAGCGTAACAAGAAATAGCAAGAACAGTCGTCAGCCATCAGCCATCAGCCGTCAGGAAGTCCGGAGTGATTCGACAGGCAGTTAAAGGGTAGAAGCAGAACGGGTTACCTGATGGCAGAGGGCTGATAGCTGAAGGCTGTTCCTATGCTCGACAAGGTCTTAAATGCGATCCGCGAGCGTCAACGATTCGTAGTGACCTCGCACGCGCGTCCCGACGGCGACGGCATCGGCTCCGCCCTCGCCTGCGGCCAGATTCTGCGCGTCATGGGCAAGGACGCCGTGGTCGTCACTTACGACGGCGTCCCGCGCATCTACCAGAACTTGCCTTTCGCCGACCGCGCCATCCAGGCCGAGTCAGTTCCTCCCAACGACGCAGTCATCATGCTCGAATGCGACAGCACACGCCGCGCGCTGCTCCAGGGCCTCGACCAGTGCTTCCTTATTAATATCGATCACCACGTCAGCGGCCGCAATTTCGGCCACATCAATTGGATCGACCCCGAGCGTGATGGCCACCGCCGAACTCGTCTACCGCCTCGCCCGTCTCGCCTGTGTCCCCATCGACCGCGACATCGCCACCTGCCTCTACACCGCCCTCATGACCGATACCGGCTCCTTCATGTTCGAAGGCACCAACGAGCACACTTTTACCGTGGCACGCGAGCTGGTAGTCGCCGGGGCCGACCCTGCCCAGTGCGCCCGCCAGATTTACTTCGGACACTCCACCGCGAAAATGCGCCTGCTCGGAGCCGCCCTCAGCCATCTCCATCGCGAGGGTCCGCTCGCCTGGATCTGGGTCACGCGCGAGCAGATGGAACGCTTCGGCGCGCGCGAAGAAGACTGCGAAGGCCTCGTCAACTACGCGCTCTCCATGGGCGACGTGCAGGTCGCGATCTTCTTTCGCGAGCTTCCCGACAAGCGCTATCGCGTAAGCCTCCGCAGCAAAGGTGAAATCAATGTCTCGAAAGTAGCCGAGCATTTCGGCGGTGGCGGCCACAAGTGCGCCAGTGGATTCTCGCTCGATGGCCCCCTCGCCATGGCCGTAGCCAAGGTCGTCGACCGCCTTCGCGTCGAAGCCGGTGTGCTCCATCAAGCATCAGAATAAGGACCTCCGCGCGAGCGTGGAATTTTGATTCGCATCAGTTCGAAACTGGCAAAGAACGCTATGGACATCACCCGTCAACTCATCTCGTTCCTGGGAGCGCTCCTCATCCTGATCGCCTATGTCGGCCATCAGATGGCATGGATCAACTCCCGGCGCCCGGCGTACAACATTCTGAACGCCGCCGGTTCCGCGATCCTCTTCTGGATCGCACTCCATCCCTTTCAGATTGGCTTTCTCGTCCTCGAAGGCGTCTGGACCATCGTCAGCCTCTGGGCACTCATGAGGCCGCGCGCTGCCTAACCTCATGCGATCGCGCACCGAACTCCTTCTCCTCGTCGCCTGTTGCGCCTTCCTGCTCTTCTACGGACTCGGCGCCTTCGGCCTCCTCGGCGCGGACGAGCCTCGCTACGCCCAAGTCGCAAGAGAGATGCTCGATCGCGGAGACTGGATCACGCCCACGCTCAACGGCAAGCCGTGGCTGGAAAAGCCACCTCTTTATTATTGGCAGGCCATGCTCTCATATCGGGTGGCGCGGACATTCTCGCCCGCCAATGCCGGACGAGAAAACGCCGCGAGCAGGAACGGCAACAACCAGAATGGAGCACCGGGCGCCACGGCCCGTCAAATCGGAGCTCAGCCCGCGAACGACGGCGTAACCGAGCAAACCGCCCGCCTTCCCGGAGCCCTCGACGCAGCCATTATGATCGCTGCCATCTATTTTTTCTTGCGTCGAAGAACCGGGAGCGGCGAGCGGACATCCATCGAGCTCGACGCGGCCCTCATCGCCGCCAGCAGCGCCGGCATCATCGGATTCGCCCACGCCGCCTCGACCGATATGCCGCTGACAGCGACTTTCACCATTGCGATGCTCGCCTGGTATCGCTGGTACGAAAGCCGGCGCAAATCGAATCTGGCAATCTTCTATCTATGTCTGGCCCTCGGCACCCTAGCCAAAGGTCCTATCGCGCCCGCGTTAGCCGCCGTAATCCTGATCCTCTTCGCCGCCATCAAGCGCGACTGGAAGCTTATCCTTCGCACCCTCTGGCTCCCCGGCATCGCGCTCTTCCTCATCGTCGCACTGCCCTGGTACATCGCCGTCCAACTCCGCAATCCCGACTTCTTCCGCGTCTTCATCCTCGAGCATAACCTTGCGCGCTTCTCCACCAACGTCTATCACCATCCCCAGCCATTCTGGTTCTACATTCCGGTCTTCCTGCTCGCCGCCATGCCATGGACGCTCTGGCTCATCCTCGCCGTCATCGAACGACTGCGCCTGATCTGGCGCGAGCGCCGCGAAGCCTTCGCCAGCGAAGACGATTCCTGGGCCCTCTTTCTTCTCCTCTGGATCGCCGTGCCTATCATCTTCTTCAGCCTGTCGCAATCCAAGCTGCCGGGCTACATTCTTCCCTCCGTCCCCGCCGCCGCGCTGCTCGTCGCCGAGTACCTGGCGGAGCGTCGCGAGCGGCAAGCCGGAATCTCATTCCCGCTGGCCCTTACTCAGGGCGTGCTCTGTGGTGCGCTGATCTTTGCCGCGCTCTCCGCCGCTGCGGTTACGTACAATCACCATCTAACCTTCGCCCCCGGCATCCGCTTCGCCGCGGCCATTTCCGCGATCTTCGCCGCCGGGATCGCGGCCGCGCTAGTCATGCGCGCTGGCCTGCAGATACTGAGACCCGTCACCATGCTGGCAGTTATCCTCAGCGTAGCGGCGGTCATCCGCCTTGCCGCGCCCGCCATCGACGCAACGCAATCGTCGCGCCCAATCGCCGAAGCCATTCAGCAGTTCTCGCACGAACCGGTCCCGGTCGCGGTTTATCACGTAGGCCGCACTCCGCAATATGGACTCGATTTCTATCTCAATCGCGAGACCGAGGCTTACGATATCGGCCAGATACCAGCCGTGCCGCACCTTCTCGTGGCAGCGCCCAACACGAGCACCGAGTTCAGTACGCTGATCCCTGGCCGCAAAGTGTCATACTTAACCAGCCTCCCCGCGCGGAAGCTGGATCTGTATTGGATAGGAAAGTAGGTTTTCGCTAATAGCCGGTAGCTGCAGCTGCTTTATGGAAATCCTCGATCTCCGCCACTTCTCCTCCGCCGACCTCCGTCCTCTTCTCGAGGAAGAGATCGCTCTGTGGGGAAGCCTGCTCGCCTGGGATTACCGGCAGTCGGCCGAGATGATCCTCCGATACATGGAGGCCAAGATTCTCCCGGGCTATGCGGCCATCGAACGCGGCAGCATCTTCGGCTATTCGTTTTTTGTCTATGAGCAAAGCAAGGGCGTCATCGGCGACCTCTTCGTCCGCGACGGAGGCCGCACCCTGAACCGCCTCGAAGTCGAAGAACGCCTGCTCACCCACGTAATCGAAACCCTACAGCAATCGCCCGGCATTCATCGCGTCGAAGCGCAACTACTGGCCCATGAAACCGGAGAGGTTGCGAGGCCTTTCCTCGCCCAGGGATTCAGCCGCCATCCCCGCGTCTTCATGAACTACGAGATGGCCTTGCATCCTCAAACCTCGCCGCCGCTCGCGCCCGAGTTCGAAGTCCGCCCCTGGGCCGAGGAACACTATCAATCTGCCGCCGCCGTCATCACCGCCGCCTATCGGAGCCACGTCGATTCCGACATCAACGACCAGTACCGCACCCTCTCCGGCTCCCTACGCTTCCTCAACAACATCGTGCGCTTCCCAGGATGCGGCGTCTTCGATGCGCAGTCCTCTTTCGTTGTCTTCAACCGCCGTATGCGAACGCTGATTGGCCTGATCCTGTGCTCGCAAGTCCGAGCCGACGTAGGACACGTCACCCAGGTCTGTGTGCTGCCTGAATATCGCTCGTCTGGATTGGGAGTCGTCCTGCTCGCGGCTACCACCAAAAGCCTGCGCGAGCGCAAATTCAGTGCGATCTCGCTGACCGTAACCGAAGCCAATGATCGCGCCATCAAGCTCTATGAACGAATCGGCTTTGACTCCAAGCGCGTGTTTGATGCCTTTGTTTGGGAAGGCTGAAGAAACAATCACTGATGCATGTCTGGAGATTTTGCCTCTGGTCAGCGAGTGTGTTGTCAGTGAATTGCCGAAAGATTATGCGGCGTCCGTTAGTTCCTGCTGAGAATACGTCTTTCAGACGGAAGGAAGCCAGGACCACGCCAGTCTCCCCAATGAGACCAGCAGACTGGGGAAAAACTCAATTTCGCCGTTGATTCCGGGTGTTGATTTTGGGTGCTGATTCCGGGTGTTGATTCCGGGTGGCGCAGCGCTTCAGCGCTGCGGTAATTGCTTTGTCTTGAGTCCGGCTTTAGCCGCTGAGGTGACGCTGTCTGGCAGAAACGACTTTCTCCGCACTCTGCTAGTGCAGAATGGGTGTCGCCGACGCCGACACGCAAACCCAGCTCCCATTCTTCTTGACCCAGGTGTCCGCGAAGCGGTCTCGTCTCACAAACGGCTTGCCGTTCTCCACGCCCTTGGTGCGGAACACGCCCGTCGCGATCGCTACACCGTCCAGCACATGCACGGAGATCGATTCCGGTGTCACCTGCTCCTCATCCGATGACTTGGATTCGCGCACGCTCGTCAGAAACACACCCTTGGATTGCAGGCTCCCATCGTCATTCACCAGCACGATCCCGTCATCCAAGAGCGCATCAATCGCCTTGGTGTCCCGCAGCTTGAAAGCCTGATTCCAGGCTTTTTCGAGAGCTGTAATTTTCGACACGATGGCAGCATTCGTATCGTTTTGCGCGCACAGGGGCGCGGCCAGCACAGCAATCAGCATCAGTAAGCGCCAAATTCTCATGAGTCCTCTCAATGCACGACAAACGTGCGAGCCTTCGCTAACCGGCGGACAAGCTTGAAATTTGGGTAAGTATATCTTGGTGGCTGAATCTCAGGCAGAGTACCGAAGTGTCCCGCGGCTCTTGGTTGGGACCCTCCGCGAAAATTCCCAGACGGCGGTGAGATAGGGCGCGCCTCCGGACGGTTATGTTCGTTTACTCTAGTTAGAGATAAACTAAAGTTATCCCTCTGGCCGAACTTGTTCATTGATCGTTTCTCATGACGCCTGCCTCGTCTTTGATGTTCGGCTCTGACTCTCGTTTTTTAACTTAGAGCCTCCGAAAAGGAGAACCAACTTGACTGCAACCAAGCCCCTCCCCGGCAGCGAGCGCGCTCCCATGCCCGGAGCCCGAGAAATCGGCCCCGCCAACCCCAACGAAGAGGTCGAGGTCACTATCCGTCTCCGCTCCCGCGCAGGAAAGAAGCCCGCCCTGAGCGCCGCAGAATCCGCCAAGCCGATCCGCGAACGGACCTACCTTAGCCGCCAGGATTTTGAGCAACAGCACGGAGCCGATCCCGCCAGCATCGCTCTCATCGAGTCCTTCGCCCGCGCCCACAACCTCACGGTGAAAGAAACAAGCGCCGCCCGCCGCACGGTAATTCTCACAGGCACTGTCGCCGCAATGAACGCCGCCTTCGGTGTCCAACTCAAGGAGTATCAGCATCCAACCTGCAAGTATCGCGGCCGCACCGGTGCCATCCACCTCCCCGAAGAACTCCACGGAGTAGTCGAAGGCGTCTTCGGTCTCGACAACCGTCCCCAGGCCAAACCACATTTTCGTAGGCGGCGTGCGCAGGCCGGCGCCAGCGCCGCAGCACAACACATCCTTCACGCCCCCTCAAGTCGCAGCCCTCTACAACTTCCCGACTGGCGTCAACGGATCCGGCCAATGCATCGCCCTCATCGAACTCGGCGGTGGCTACACCACGACCGATCTCACGAATTACTGGAACCAGCTCAATCTCACCACCACACCCACCGTCTCCGCCGTCTCGGTCGGAAACGGCAGCAACAATCCCATCGGCGATCCGAACTCCGCCGATGGCGAGGTCATGCTCGACATCGAAGTCGCAGGCTCCATCGCCCCCGGCGCAAAGATCGTCACCTATTTCGCCGAGAACACCGACGCCGGATTCCTGAACGCGATCACCACCGCCGTCCACGACACCACCAACAGTCCTTCGATCATCTCCATCAGTTGGGGAGGTCCCGAATCTTCGTGGACTCAACAAGCTATGACTTCAATGGATGAGGCCTTCCAGTCCGCGGCAGCGATGGGAGTAACCGTCTGCGTCGCCGCCGGAGACGACGGCTCAACCGATGGCTTAACCGACGGCCTAAATCACGTCGACTTCCCCGCCTCCAGTCCGAACGTATTGGCTTGTGGAGGAACCAGGCTAGTCGCGACGGGCAGCAATATTTCCAGCGAACTAGTCTGGAACGAACTAGCCAGCAACGAAGGCGCAACAGGCGGCGGAGTAAGCGACGTCTTTCCGCTTCCCAGTTGGCAAAGCGGCGCAGGCGTTCCGCCCTCGGCAAATCCGGGCGGAAATGTTGGTCGCGGAGTTCCAGACGTCTCCGGCGACGCCGACCCCAACACCGGCTACAACACTCTAGTCGACGGCCAGTCCGGAGTAGTCGGAGGCACCAGCGCAGTAGCTCCGCTCTGGGCAGCCCTGATCGCGCTCATTAATCAAAGCAACAACAAGCCCGCAGGTCTGATCAATCCGCTGCTCTACCGGAAACGCGGCTACGGCAAAGGATTTCAACGATGTAACCTCAGGCAACAATGGCGCCTACAAGGCAGGAAAGGGATGGGACGCCTGTACTGGGCTAGGATCTCCAATCGGAGCGGGAGTCGCAGCTGCGCTAGGCGCGAAATCGTCTTAGCTAAAAGCTCAGAGCTAATAGCTAACAGCTACCTCCGTATCAACCACATCGCCCACCCCGCCACGAACAAGCCGCCGACAAACATGGCGAAGCAGTAGAGTCCGTAGCGCACCTGCTCCTGCGTCGTGTTCTTCTGCGTGATGCCGAAGACGATCGAGGTAAATAGCGCAAAGACAACCGCGGCCGAGAAGTGAGTGAGCGTAAAGGTCACGGCTTTTTCCCCAGCGCAATGTGGTGTGCGTCAGCCACCGCAATAAAATTCAGCAGCCCGGCCACAATAATAAAAGTCTTTCCGTAATCGGCGGCGGCGTTAGCGGCCAGGGCGTTGCCCCAGTCCATGATGCGCGCCAGAAAGTAAAGTCCGCCCGCGCCCACGTCCCCAACAAACCCAAGTATGTCGAGAATATCTCCGCCGTTCGGCTTGTAGATGCGGCCATTCATTGCCAGCCCGATGAAGAACATCGCGAACACGGAGATGAACAGCAGAATTCCCCGCACGTAGCGCTTCAGAAAAATGTGACCTGCGCCGGGAATAATCCAGCCGAGGATCGGCGCAATGACCGCATTCGTTGTCAGCGGATACTCGGGAGCAGCCGCGGTTTTTTCGGGCGTTGCTTTAGCCATTCAAGATTACTTTCAGATGGTCACAATCTCTTTTTGAATTTTACCAGTCACTTCGGCGCTCCCGGCGCGCACCAGCACATCGACTTCCAGCCGCACGCCAAACTCCGGCAGGTAGATGCCCGGCTCAATCGAAAAACAGGAATTAGGCAGAATACGCCGCTCGTCGTGAATTTCAAGGTCGTCCATGTTAGCGCCATTCGAGTGCACCTCGGTCCCAATCGAGTGCCCCGTGCGGTGAATGAAATAGTCTCCGTACTTCGCGTTCTTGATCAGGCCACGCACCGCGTGATCGACCTCCCATCCCGCGATGGGTTTGTGGGCGGCAATCGCATCCTGCACCGTCTTCACGCCAATGTCTCGCGCGTCCCGCACGATCTTGAAAATTTCCTGCTGCCGGTCGCTCGGAGCCTTCCCCACCACGCCCACCCATGTGATGTCGTAATACACCGCGCCCGGCTTATTCTTCTTCGCCCACACGTCAAGCAGAACAAAATCGCCTTCGCGAATCGGCGATGACCGGTCGGCGCGCGGCTCGTAGTGCGGGTTCCCGCTGTTCGCATTCACCGCCACAATCGGAGGATCGTCCGTAATCAGATTTTCGCGCGCAAAATTCTCCATGAAGAACTGCTGAATCTGATACTCCGTCGCCCCGCCATTGCGCACCCGCCGTCCAATTTCCTTGAAGGCCTCCGCTGTTATCGCATCAATCGCGTCACGCGCTTCGAAGTGCGTCTTGATCTGCTCCTCGGTCCAGGTGGCTTCGAACTGCGCCACCAGATCGGCCGAGCTCACGATATTTTTCCCCAGCCCGCGAATTAAATCCGCCGTACCCGCATCCACCATCGAAACGGTAAATACAATATTGTTGGGCGAGTATTGCATCGCAATGTCGCGTTGTCCGGCCAGCATGTGCTTAAGCCCGTCAAAAAGCTCCTGCCATCCCGCATACTGCGACTTCGTTCCCGGCAGCGAATCCAGATGCCCCGACTCAATCTTGTGCACGAGCTTCGAAGGCTCGCCCTTCGCCGGAATCAGGTAATACCAGCGCCGTGTCGCCATCATGTCGGGCAGCCCGAGCACGCGATAAGCGATCGGGTCGCGATGGTGATGATCGTAGAAAAGCCAGGCGTCAATGTTGCGCTCGCGCAGAGCTTGCTGAATGGCTTGGAGGTCCATAGACAAGGGATTATTTTACATGAGCGGCCAGAAGCAGCGACGAAACTGCGCACGAACCCAACTTCGGTTCCCCAACGGATTCAATGACCCACTGGTCATCTGACTCGTGAATCTCGCCCCTCCCTTTGCTGCCCGGAAGGCTCCCAACCCTGCTCTTGGTGACCGCCATCACGCAGCAAAGCCGGCGTCTGTGGTAAAAAATACTGTAATGCCAACGAAAGCCTCTGGCAGTAACAACCCGTCTCAATCAGGTGCCCCGTGCTGAGAGCCCTCTTTATTGCTCTCTCCGAAAGCAAGTCCCTGCGCGCCGTCGCCGAGCGTTCCAGTTTCGGCCAACGCAACTCCGCCCGTTTCGTCGCCGGCACTCAAGTTTCTGACGCCATCCGCGCCGCCGCCGCCATCAACGCCTTCGGTGCCGGAGTCTCCATCGACAACCTCGGCGAAAATGTCACCAACGCCGAAGAAGCCCGAGCCAGCGCCCGCCTCTATCACGAACTGCTCGATGCCATCGCCGCCAACAGCCTGAACGCCAATATCAGTCTTAAACTCACCCACATGGGTTTCGACGTCGACGAAAAAATGGCCTACGAAATCGTGCGCAATCTGGTCGCGAAAGCCGCCACCATGACGCCTAAAAATTTCGTCCGCGTCGATATGGAAGGCTCCGCCTACACCCAGCGCACCCTCGACTTCGTGCACGAACTGCATCGCATTCCCGGCAACGCCAACAATGTCGGCACGGTAATTCAGTCCTATATGCGCAGCGCCGAAGCCGATGTCGAAAAGCTCCTCGCCGACCGTATCCGCATCCGCCTCTGCAAAGGCGCCTACAAAGAGCCCGCCCACATCGCTTTCCAGAAAAAGTCCGAAGTAGACGCCAACTACGTCAAGCTAATGAAGGTCCTGATGAAGAGCGGCATCTATCACGGCCTGGCGACGCATGACGAAAACATCATCAACCAGGCCAAAGCCTTCGCCAAGAACGACGGCATCTCCCCTGACGCCTTCGAGTTTCAGATGCTCCATGGCATCCGCCGCGACTTGCAGCAATCGCTGGTAAAGGAAGGCTGGCGCGTGCGCGTCTATATCCCATTCGGCACCGAGTGGTATCCGTATTTCATGCGCCGCCTCGCCGAGCGTCCCGCCAACGTCTTCTTCATCGCCAAAAATCTTCTGCGGAAGTAACTGTCAGGGATAAAAGGGGTGAAAGGTAGAAGAAAATTCAAAGGCTGCAGCGCCGACTGACAAACCTCACTCGATCCCGCCCGCCAGCGGCAGCCGCGAAGCGCTGCTCAACAAATTCCGCTCATACGGTGTGAACCGCCGGGCAAAATCGTCCGAGTTAATCATCCGGTCTCGCTGTTCCGGCGTCAGCCCGCGCATGCTGCGGATCGCATCATTTAGCGCCCGCCGCCGGTCCGGCCGCAATTCCTGAAACTGCCGGAACAATGTCCGCGCCTGCATCTTCTGCCCCGGCGTCAAATGCTCCCAGGTTTCCATGCGCCCCAGCACGCGCTCCTGCTGCTGCGGTGGCAGACTCGAAAAATGCTGCAAGCGATTCAGCAACTGCCTCTGCCGCGGCGGCGATAGCCGCCGGAACTGCGGATCGCTCTCCAGAGCCCGCCGCTGCTCGGCTGGCGACATATCCTTATAACGTCGCAGCCACGCCCCGGCATGCCCCGGCCGATTCGGAGCTCGGTTGGGAGGAACGTTCGAAGGAACGTTCGACCGCCCATATCCCGGTTGTGAATTGGTTAGTGAATTCCCGCTCTGCGAAGGCGTCTGCGACGATGGCTGGTTCTGATTCTGCGACGGCCGGGATGTCTGACAAAACGCAGGCGCCAGCAGCGCGAGCGCCGCCAGCACACAGCCTGCGATGTCTTTCCTCCCCGGCATTTCCCGTCTCTCTTTCCGAACTCTCGTTCCCGGCCCGGTCAACCCTGCGTGTCTGGTCTCCATAAGCCGGTCACGGCGATCATGGCGTCGCCGTCACATCGTTGTCCTGCACCTGCAAGTCGTCAAGCATGTCAAAATCGGCATACAGATCGTCATTCTTCTCCAGCGCCTGCAAGTCCCCCACCGCTGTTCCCGGCTGCACCGGGGCCGTCAGCGCCGGAGGATTCGTAGCAATCTCATCCATCTGCACGATGTACGATTTGTTTCCGGCCACCACCGCCGCCACAAAAATCACCGCCGCCGCCGTCGTCAGCCACACCGGATGATGTTTCAGACTCGGCAACAGCCGCTCATACCAAGCCAGCCGCGGACGCGCCATCTCCTCGCGCAACCGCGCCCCCAGCCGCGTATCAAAATAAGGAGACGGCTCCGGCGCCTGCCATTCATCCAGCAGCGCCATCGTCTCGCGAAATTCCTGAAGCTGGGTCGAACAAGCGGCGCATCCTGCCAGGTGCTTCTGCATCTCCGGCGTCGCCTCTTCCATGCCAGCGGCCAGTCCCGGCAACGTCTCTTGGAAGTGTTTGCAATCCATACTGCGTCTCTCTTACTTCTCCGCCGCGGTTCGTGCGGACGGCTTTCCCGAAACGAATTCCTTCAGCTGCTCGCGTAGCGTTTCGTAGGCGCGAAACAGCAGCGACTTTGTTGCCGACTCGCTCAGTTTCATCACCGCGGCAATCTGTCGATAGTCCATCTGCTGATACTTATGCATCATCACGGCCAGCCGCTGCCGTTCCGGCAAGGCATTCACCTTAGCCTTGATCGCAGCCAGTCGCTCCCGTTTCAAAAGTTGTTCTTCTGCGGAAAGCGTTTCATCCGCCAGATCCGGGTGTCGTTCCCGTCTCCGCATCCGGTTCATCCAGCCGCACCGTATTTTCCGGACGCTCATGTCGCGTGTCCCGCGCATGATTCACCGCCAGATTTGTAGCGATCCGATAAAGCCAGGTGCTGAACTTGGCGCTAGCCTCATAACTCTCGCGCGACCGGTAAACGCGCAAGAAAACTTCCTGGGCCAGCTCTTCCGCGGTCGCGGGATTGTGGCACAACCGGTACATAAACCCAACCAGAGGCCGGCGATACTTCTGCACCAGATATCCAAACGCCGATTCGTCTCCCACCTTAACCCGCAGCATCACTTCCGCATCGGCGTCGGAAGTGACGGGATTGCCAGAGACGGCCGCGGACGGCTTGTTCGAAGGCCCAGCCGAAGCCGTCCCTCCAAATCCCAGCAACCCGCGATCAATGGCGATGCTGCTCACATCAGTGGAAACCCCATCTCGCTCAGAAAGTTTCGTCTCGCTGCCTTCCAGAGGTCGCGCAGAACTACTTTCAGATGAGTCGGATACAGGCTTTCGACCGGGCGTGTCTGGGGAGGTCATGAAGAGCGTCAAGAAAGAGGCTATCGGGCCAAGCCATCACGGTCAAGGGGTGACAATCCGGAGAACTTCAAAGCTCACATCCCTCGCCAACCACTTTGCAGAAGTCGCGCTCACGTAGACGAACCCGAAAAGGAATCAACGGCGAATCAACGACGGAATCGACGACGGAGCTACGACGGAGCCAATGATCGAAACCAACGCTGCCCCTAACTCACTCTGTCATCCTGAGCGGAGCGCAGTGAGCGAAGCGAGCAAGCGAAGTCGAAGGACCCCTACCCCTCTTTCACGAGCGCAGCAATCTCCCCTTGGCAGCAGCGCTAAAACTCTTCCCAAACGCCGCCGCCCGCGGATCAAGCGTCAAGTATAAGCAAAGACAACCATTTTCTCCTCGTCCCGATTGCGGCACGACAAGGCAAGAAAAAAACAGCTTGACTTATGTCATAGTGTTGTAGTTAACTACAACAGTGATGAAGACCTTCATGGCGCACCGACGCCGCCCCACCCGGCGGAAGCCACGGAAATGAACCTCTTCAGGAGAAGAACATGAAATCCCTTCGCTGTCTGCTATCCGTTGTTCTGCTGTCGCTCTCCACCCTGGCTTTCGCCCAATCTGACTCGCAGAAGCCTGACTCGCAACCATCCGACGCGCACCATTCCTCCGCAGCTCCCGCGCCCTCCGAGGCGCAAAAGTCTTTCACAACCCTAAAAAGCCTCGCCGGAGAGTGGGAAGGTCCCGTCACCGTCCCTGAGATGCCCGAGATGTCAAACGGCAAGCCGCTTCATGTCTCGATGCGCGTTACCTCGCGCGGCCACACGCTCGTGCACGAACTGCAGGAAGCCGGAACGCCGCTCGATGCCACCAAGTACGATCATCCCGTCACCATGCTTTACGTTGACGCCGATCAGCTCACGCTGGTTCACTATTGCGACGCAGGCAACCGCCCGCGCATGACCGGCAAGATGTCGCCCGACGGCAAGACCATCGAGTTCGAGTTCAAGGACATCAGCGGCGATCCGGAGTATCACATGCATCATTCCGTCTTCACCATCATCGACGCCAACCATCACACCGAGGATTGGACCTTCATGATGAAAGATAAGCCGATCCATGCCCACTTCGATCTCCACCGGGCGAACTAAGACCTGCACCCGACAAACTGAGCTACGCGGTATTCTTGAAGGCCCCGGTAAGCACTACTGGAAAAGCGAATGGACCATGAGTGGAATGACAGTCAGCCGATCTACCGCCAGCTGCGCAACCGCGTGGTCGCGATGATCCTCGACGGCGTGCTCAAGGAAGGCGATCCCCTTCCCTCCGTGCGCAGCGTCGCGGCCGAATATCGGGTCAATCCGCTCACGGTCCTGAAGGGCTATCAGCAATTGGTGGACGAGGGGCTGGTCGAGTCCAGGCGAGGTCTTGGCATGTTCATCAACGCGGGCGCGCGCAATTTGTTGTTCGAGGCCGAGCGCCAGAAGTTTCTTGGCGAAGAGTGGCCAAGGATCCACGCCACCATTCAGCGCCTCGGCCTGAAGGCGGAGGAACTGCTGAACCGCGCAGGAGCAGACGGCCCAGTCGTCATCGAACACCCAACCGGATGCCGCGTCGTCAAAAACCGCCGAGCCAAATCCCCGCATCCCGGATTCCCCCCCAAGGAGGAGCGCTGAAACCATGCCATGCATAGAAGCACGCGGCCTTCGCAAGGCCTTCGGCACGACCATCGCGCTTGACGGCCTCGACATGCGGGTGGAAGAGGGCCGCATCCTCGGGCTCATCGGCCCGAACGGCGCAGGCAAAACCACCGCCCTCCACGCCATCCTCGGCCTTACGCCCTATCAGGGAGACCTGCGCGTTCTCGGGCGCGATCCCTGGAACGAGCGCGATCGGCTCATGCTCGATGTCTGCTTCATCGCCGATGTCGCCGTGCTGCCGCGCTGGATCAAAGTTTCGCAAGCGCTCGACTACGTAGCCGGCGTGCATCCGAGATTCGATCGCGCCAAGGCCGAAGCGTTTCTGACCAGGACCACCATCCGCCGCGATCGCCGGGTCCGCGAACTATCCAAGGGCATGGTCACGCAACTGCACCTGGCCCTGGTGATGGCCATCGACGCAAAATTGCTCGTGCTCGACGAGCCCACGCTCGGCCTCGACATCCTCTTTCGCAAGCAGTTCTACGATTCCCTGCTCAACGATTATTTCGATCGCAACCGCACCATCATCGTCGCCACCCACCAGGTCGAAGAGGTCGAGCACGTGCTCACCGATGTGATGTTCATCGACCGCGGTCGCGTCGTCTTCAACCGCACCATGGAAGAGTTGGAATCCCGTTATCTGGAAGTGATGGTCCGCCCCGAACAGGTGGCTGCGGCAAGAGCGCTCAATCCGATGCAACGAGCGCCAGGCAATGGGCGGCAGCATCCTGCTCTTCGATCTCAAGCTCGACGATCGAAAGCTCGGCGGAATCAATCGTGAGCGGCTGGCCGCGCTCGGCGACGTCCGTACCCCCAGCATCGCCGACCTGTTCGTCGCCGTCTTGACGAATCAGCCGGGCAATCAGCCCGGCCATGCGCAAACTGGCCCGGCACAAGGAGTCGCGCAATGAACATTCAATCAAACGCTGTGCCCGAATCGCTGCCAGAGAGTCGGCCTTTTTGCTGGTCAATCCGTCGCGAACTTTGGGAGTACCGTTCCCTCTACATCGCGCCACTGGCGGTCGCCGGCGTCGCTCTGCTCGGCTTCTGTCTCAGTTCGTTTGTCGGAATTTGGGAACCGCCTCTGCGGCTCCATTCGGCACACCTTCAAACGCCGTTCGACATGGCGGCAGGCCTGATGATGCTTACCGGCATCGTCGTGAGCGTGTTTTATTGTCTCGACGCGTTGCACGGGGAGCGCCGCGACCGCAGTGTTCTTTTCTGGAAGTCGATGCCGGTTTCTGATCTCACTACGGTGCTGGCAAAGGCGAGCATTCCTCTTTTCGTGCTGCCGCTCATCGTCGTGATCATCACCTTCGCGATGCAGGCGATCATGCTGCTGTTCGGGACCGCAGTCGCGGCGGCGGGCGGTATGAGCGTTAGGGAAGTCTCGACGAATCTCCCGATCTTGCGGATGTGGTTGCTGCTTCTTTATCACTATGCGACTGCCCATGTGCTTTGGCCTTTTCCGGTCTATTGCTGGCTGTTGCTGGTGTCCGGCTGGGCGAGGCGCGCGGTATTTCTCTGGGCCGCTCTGCCGGTGCTGGTGATCGGCGGCCTCGAGAAAATGACCTTCCACACTCTGCGCTTTGCCCAGATCGTCGGCGGGCACCTGATCGGCAATGCACCCATCATGGATATGGCCCCCGGCGGCATGGGACTCGATCCATTAACAACCCACGTCACCATGGGCAGATTCATTTCCAGCCCTGGCCTGTGGATCGGTCTTGCCCTAGCTGCGATCTTCCTGGCAGCCACCGTGCGGCTACGTCGCTACCGGGAACCGATCTGAGCGGCCTGCACTTTCATCGCTCAATCCCTACTAAACGAGTAAACTATTTCAACGCGCTGCCCAAAACCAGTCGGTTGAACACAAGGTAAAGCCATGAAAAGAATTGCCATCCTCTTCGCCATCGCGACCCTCTGCCCCAGCCTCTATTCCGCCTCCCAGGACTCCGCCTGGCAGGCCGACCTCGAAAAATGGCGAGCCCAGCGTGCCACCAGCCTCCAGGCCCCCGAAGGCTGGCTCTCCCTGATCGGCCTCGACTGGCTACAGGACGGCGACAACTCCTTCGGATCCGCCGCCGATAACCGCATTCAAATCAGCGCCAAGATTCCTGACCACGTGGCCGTCATCCGCCTCACCAAGTCCACAGTTCACCTCGCAGCCCCGGCCTCCGGATTCCCCAAAGATTTGCAACTGGACGGTCACCCCGCCAAAGAGCAAGACCTCCTCGCCGACGATTCCGAGCAGCCCTCGAAGCTCACCATCGGCACCATCAGCATCATCGTCATTAATCGCGACGGCCGCTTCGCTCTTAGAATCAAGGACCCGCAAGCCCCCTCCAGAACCGGCTTCCATGGCCTCAAGTGGTATGCGCCCGATCCCGCCTACCGCATCCATGCCAAGTGGATTCCCTATTCCACTCCCAAAATGCTCGACATCCCCACCGTCCTCGGAACAACCACCCACCTCCCTGCTCCCGGCGCAGCCGAGTTCACCATCGACGGCCAGACCGTCCGTCTCGAACCTGTCCTCGAAGATCCAAAATCCACCGACCTCTTCTTCATCCTGCGCGATGCCACCAGTAAAACGACGACTTACGGCGCCGGTCGCTTCCTCTACACCGGACTCCCCGACCACGGCCTCAACCAGCCCGGCGAACTCGTCCTCGACTTCAACCGAGCCATCAATCCCCCATGCTCCTTCACCCCCTACGCCACCTGTCCCCTGCCGCCCACGCAGAACCGCCTGAGCGTAGCCATCCCAGCCGGAGAAAAGCGCTACCACGACTAAGAACCGCCTCGAAGAACTCCAATGCTCCCGGGAACATCGCAAAAATGCTCCACAAGCCATTTCCGCCCGCCGGGAAGCGATGGCGAAAAATCCAACAACCGTCCGTAAATCAAGCGGTTACAAGCAATGTAAATACACATGTATACATACAGTATTGTCAACTATTGCTCCACGTGGAGCATTTCGCAGAATTGCTCCCCAGGGAGCATCCGCCCCGCCCAAATTTTTAATCCAAGGTTAAAATCCTCGCCCAACCCATTGTCATCCAACAAAGTACGGGCATAGCCTTACCTACAGGAGTCATCCATGAGCGTCGTTGATGCCAGCCTCCCCTCCGATGTCCTTGAACTCACCCCCTACGCCCCCACCCGCTCGACCATCACCGGCAAGCCACTGAGCGACGACGAACTGCGCCGCGTGGAGACCTGGTGGCGCGCGTGCAATTACCTTAGCCTCGGGATGATCTACCTGCGCGAGAACCCGCTACTGGCGGAGCCTTTGCGGCCGGAGCACATCAAGAACCGCCAGCTCGGCCATTGGGGATCGAGCCCCGGCCTTTCCTTCATGTACATCCACCTCAGCCGAATGATTAAAAAGTTTGACCTCGACATGATCTTCCTCGCCGGCCCCGGACATGGCGCCCCGGGCGTGCTTGGGCCGGCCTACCTCGAAGGAACCTACTCGGAGATTTATCCGGAGAAGAGCCAGGACGTTGAAGGCCTGCACCAATTCCTGCGAGAGTTTTCTTTTCCCGGCGGCATCGGCAGTCACTGCACACCCGAGACTCCCGGTTCGATTCATGAAGGCGGAGAGCTTGGCTATGTGCTCTCGCACGCATGCGGCGCGGCCTTCGACAATCCTGAGTTGATCGTGGCGGCGGCTGTTGGTGATGGCGAATCGGAGACCGGGCCACTTGCGACTTCGTGGCATGTGAATAAATTTCTGAACCCGGCGCGCGACGGCGCGGTGCTGCCGATTCTTCATCTCAACGGATACAAGATCGACAATCCGACTTTGCTGGCGCGCATCTCGCATGAAGAGTTGGAAAGTTTGCTGCGCGGATATGGATGGACTCCGTATTTTGTCGAGGGCTCGGAGCCGGACTCGCATGCACCAGGCGATGGCCGCTACCGTCGAGCATTGTGTTCTCGAGATTCGCGAGCATCAGCGAGCAGCGCGCGAGCATGGCGTGAGTACGCGGCCGCGATGGCCGATGATTGTGCTGCGCTCGCCTAAGGGTTGGACTGCGCCGCGCGAGGTGGAAGGACATTATCTTGAAGGCTTCTGGCGGGCGCATCAGGTGCCGCTGCCGAACGTGAAGAGCGATCCGAAGCAGCTACAAATTCTTGAGAAGTGGATGCGGGCGCTTCAGCCGAAAAACTTCTTCGGCCCAGATGGAAGGCTGGACGCGGCTTTTGGCGAGCTTGTGCCGGTGGGCAACCGGCGCATGAGCGCGAATCCGCATGCCAACGGCGGATGGTTGAAGAAAGATCTCCGGCTGCCGGACTTTCGCGACTACTGCGTATAAGTTCGATAAGCCCGCCCGCGGCCAGGAGTCAAACACACACCCGCTCGGTGTTTTTCTGGGCGACGTGATGAAACACAATCCAAATAATTTCCGCGTGTTCGGTCCCGATGAGACGCGCTCGAACAAGCTGGACGCCTTGTTTGCGGTGACGAAGAAATTCTGGATCGAGGAATATTTTCCGGAGGATGCGGACGGCGGCGATCTCGCGAACGACGGCCGCGTGATCGAGATGCTGAGCGAGCACACGATGGAGGGAATGCTCGAAGGCTATCTGCTCACGGGGCGGCACGGATTTTTGTCGACTTACGAATCGTTCGTCCACATCATCGACTCGATGTTCAACCAGCACGCCAAGTGGCTGGAGATGGCGAGCCATCTTTCGTGGCGGCAGGCGATCGCGTCACTGAATCTGCTGATCACGTCAACGGTATGGCGGCAGGATCACAACGGCTTTACGCATCAGGATCCGGGATTTCTGGATGTGGTCGTCAACAAGAGCGCGAATGTTACGCGCATCTATCTTCCTCCCGACGTTAATTGTCTTCTATCGGTGGCGGACCACTGCCTGCGCAGCCAGAACTACATCAACGTGATTGTTTGCGACAAGCAGAAGCATCTTCAGTATCTCGATATGAATCAGGCGATCACGCATTGCACCAAGGGGATCGGCATCTGGGATTGGGCGAGCAACGACGAATCGGGCGAGCCGGATGTGGTGATGGCCTGCGCGGGAGATATTCCTACGCAGGAGGCGCTGGCGGCGACGGCGCTGCTGCGCGCGGAGTTTCCCGATCTGAAGATTCGATTTGTGAATGTCGTCGATCTTTTTAAACTACAGCCGAGCAGCGAACATCCGCATGGACTTTCGGATTGGGATTTCGATTCGCTGTTTACCCTGGATAAGCCGGTGATCTTTAACTTCCACGGTTATCCGCAGTTGATTCATCGCCTGGCTTACCGGCGGCACAATCACGATAACATTCACGTGCGTGGATATAAGGAGAAAGGCAGTATCAATACACCGCTCGAACTGGCGATCGATAACAACATTGACCGATTTAGTCTGGCGATGGATGTGGTGAATCGCGTGCCCCGCTTGCTGAAGATTGGCGGGCATGCGAAAGAGAGATTTTTGAATAAACAGATCGAGTGCCGGAATTACGCGCACGAGTATGGCATCGATTTGCCGGAGGCGGCGGACTGGACTTGGCCGTTTTAGAAACAAATGACCGGTCACAGGTCACCGGTTACCGGTTTCGGGTGACCGCCGCTCGGGCCTATTTGCAGTCGACCTTGTTGTCCTGCGCGGCGGCGATCTGCCACTTACCATTGCGCTTCAACCAGGTATCGGTCCAGACCTGGCACACTTTCGCGTCGGGATGGGCCTTGTCTTTTCCGATGGCGTGCTCGCTGCCGTAGATGATGGCTACGTCTTGCCCGAAGAAGCGCACCCGGGCATCGTCGAGGGCGCATCCGCGCGCGGAGTGCGGACCTTTTTCATCGCGCAGTTCATCCTCTTTGTTGTAGCGCTCGCCGCCTGTGCTTGTGCCCTGGAAGTCGTCGGCCAGTAACTCGGAGATAACTCCATTGTTGGTGCAAACGCCTTCGGCCCACTTGCGCTCCATGTCGATCATGAACTTCGCGGTTTTGTCGTCGGGCGCGGCCCAATGGCTGGGCTGGGCTTGGGCGACGGTATAGCGACTGCGACGCAGGTTACGAGGCTTAGCAGTTACGGGATTCGGTGACGCATTGGGCCCTCCGGGGTTGGAGTCACTATACAGCGAGTTGTGGCGAGTCGACGGATGGGAACTGACGGCACGAACGAGGAAACCCTTACAATTGTTCGCGCGATGTTCCGATGTCGGACGATCCAAGATGATAGCGAGGGAGCGATGACCCGAAATTGCTTAATGGCGGGACTAATTGGCGGTGGTCTAATTGCAACTGTAGCGTACCATTTTGGGAGAAGACGGCCTGACGTCATCTGGAACGTTGGCGACTCTCTGTCGAGGATCGCCGAGGCCCACAGCGATTATTTGCTTCTGAAACATCCGGCTTTTCATCACAAATTCCAAAGATTGCTTGAGGCCGATCCAGAAGCCGCTACAGCGGAGGCTGCGGTGTTTTCAATTTTGAAAACATACTTTCGAGCGGAGCCTGAACCGGCAGATGAGCCCGGTACGGGTGGGGTGGATTTCGTCTGCCGGAAGGATGAAGAGGATATGTGCGTTGTGGAAGTGACCTCTCTCAAACCCGAAGCCGTCGCTGAGAAGTCTGGGATTCCCGCTATAGCGGACGATGATGGCGGCGCATTCAGAATGACGACTCATCAACTATTTTCTACGGTTTGTGGAAAGGCGGATCAACTAGCCGATTATCCCTGTCCGCGGGTGCTAGCGATCACGAGTACTCACTTCGCCTCGTCGTTCTTGATGGGAACCCAAGGTGCAGAGTACCTCCTCACATCGGAACCCAGCCTCACGTTCCCAGTGGGGGTTCCGGGTGCTCCCGTCAGAATGACCACGAATTTGCGAAGCTCGGCATTTTTTGGGCCGGGACCAAATGAACAAATTGCCCCGCGCCGTCGAAGTGTTTCGGCAGTTTTGCTGATAGGTCTGTTTGGAGATCAATCTACTGTAATTGGTCTTCTTCATCCAGCGCCAGCCTACCCATTGGGTATCGAACGGTTCCGCGAAGTTCCGTTCCTGCGAGTGGCAAACTGGCCCATCGTGGACGGCATTATTAGCACTGAATGGGTAGTTTCCGGACCCGAGGCAAAGGGCTTCCCACATTCGGCAGTCACTCTTTCAAACGCGGATCCTCGCGAAACAAAGGTCACCCTCGGTGGGACAGGTGCAAACTAGACTCAAATTCGAGGTAGGCCACCCGCCAAAGTAGAATCAACTTGAAGCTGGGCCACCCGCCCGCCTTTAAGAATCGCCTTTGGTAGGTATGTCACTCGGAGCTGGGTTGCCAAGCTCTTGCGCTTTTTGCAAGGGCGGGTACGATGCAAGATTGACTCGACTTCAAGGGTTGCCAACCGCCGATCAATCCTTTCTTGAGGCTCTTCCCCGTCTTCTTCCGAACCTCTGAAATTTACAATCCGTTCATTCACTTTCCCGAGGACATGCGATGTCCTAATGAACCTGTGAGAAGTAAGCTGCCGCTCCCTCAGCGGCTGAAGCCTTCGCTCTTTGCTTGGCTCTGTACGGCACGACTGAACGTCGTGCCCTTCCCAAAACTGTTGGGAGAGATCAACGGCCCCTCAGCGGCTAAAGCCGTATCTAGTAGACCTGCGATCGCAGCGGTAAACCGCTGCGCCACCCAAATTCAAGTGCAACGGCGGTGAACCGCTAACGCCATCCATAAGCTGGCGTCTTCCAGGAACCGCGAAGGATGGGCGCACTCTCGGCCGGAATGGCGCAAACTTGAATCGACTTCAAGGGTGGCCGCCCGGCGCTTGAGAGCACGGGGAGAATTCTCTGCGAGACTTGTGGAGAGCGCTTGCGGGTATGGGGTCCTTCGACTTCGCTGGGTTCGCTTCGCTCGCCCTGCTACGCTCAGGATGACACCTTCGGGGAGGAGCATTCGAGGCGCAGGCCAGATGTCGGGCTGGCTCGCGGCAAACTTCGCAGCGGTGAACCGCTGCGCCACCCCAAGTCAAATGCAACAGCGGTGAGCCGCTGCGCTCCCCAAGTCAAATGCAACGGCGGTGAGCCGCTGCGCTCCCCAAGTCAAACGCAACGGCGGTGAACCGCTGCGCTGCCCTAAGTCGAATGCAACGGCGGTGAACCGCTAACACCAACCGTAAGCTGCCGTCTTCCCCGGGGAGACAGCGTCGTCGCCGCGGCGCTATGACGTCTGATGGAGATCCTTGAGAGCTTTTTGTCCCTGGAACCAGCGGTAGACGAAAAAGCCGTGGACTCCGAAGGCCCAGACGGAAAAGACGGCCATTAGGGCGACCATGTCGAGAGCGTAGAGGGCGATGCCGAGGATGAACGCCCAGCGATATCCTTTGCGGGCGGCGAATCCGAGGGCACAGAGGGCGGCGATCCAGAGCACTACGGTTCCCTCGGCCACGGTAGAAAAGTTTTCTCCGAAGCGACGGCCGTAAAAGGCTAAGAGATCGAAGACGCCGATGTTGATGAGAAAGTGGATCTGGATAGGAAGGATACCGCTGCTGGTCGCGGACAGTCCGGCGGCGTAGAAGAAGTAATTCGCATCCTTCTGGCTATCTTCGCGCAGCTCGTCGCTGCGCCATTTCTGAGCTTCCTTGTACTCTTCGTCCGTTCGGCCAGCACCAACGTTGAGTAACTCCATGGTTCACCGCGGGAAAACGTGGTGAGTGTAACGCGGCAGGGGCGCGGAGTAGGGGCGAACATCTCTTGGCGGGCGGCTAGCCCACCCTTTGCCACACACTTACTTTCCCGTTCCGGAACTGTGGGTGGCCCGCTCTTGCGCTTTTTGCAAGGGCGGGTACGATGCAGGGTTGAATCGACTTCAAGGGTGGCACCCGCCGCTCAATCTTTTCTTAAGGCTCTTCACCGTCTCCCCCCTTCCGAACTTCTGAAATTTGCAATCCGTTCATTCAATTTCTCGAGGACATGCGATCTCCTAATGAACCTGTGAGAAGTAAGCTGCCGCTCCCTCAGTGGCTGAAGCCTTCGCTCTTTGCTTGGCTCTGTACGGCACGACTGAACGTCGTGCCCTTCCCAAAACTGTTGGGAGAGATCAACGCTCCCTCAGCGGCTAAAGCCGTATCTAGTAGAGCTGCGATCGCAGCGGTAAACCGCTGCACCACCCAAAGTCAAATGCAACGGCGGTGAACCGCTGCGCCACTCAAAGTCAAATGCAACGGCGGTTAACCGCTGCGCCACCCAAAGTCAAGTTGGCCATACAGCGCTGACGGGCTCCGTAGAGATTTGTCAAAGCAGGAACTTTTTCATCTCAATTTTGTTTTTACTAGTGGGGTGGTTTATGGCGAAGATCATTGAGTTCTTCATACCTGACAGCTTTAGAAGAAAGGCTAGGAAGTGGATACCACCGGAAGAATGCGGGAAGGTGATTCCGTTCAGCCTGGCGCAAAAGAAGTTGGCTGGATTGCGCGTGAAGTGCGGATCCCTCACTTCGTTCGGGGTGACAACCGTTGCGATAGCTGACGCGGCCCTGAAGGGCCGCTCTTCCACCGCGCTGGCCGCTTTTCCACGGTGCTGGCCGCTCTTCCACGCTGGCTGCACAGGTCCATTGGTCTTCTCGCGCCTTTCACATCGACGTCCGTCTTTCAAATTGACGTCCTATGACGGGTGGGGCTCGCCGAGGATTACTCTCACTGTATCTCTTGCGATCAGGAGTTCTTCGTCGGTGGGGATGGCGTAGGCTTTGAGCTTGGAATCTTCGGTGCTGATCTCTGCTTCTTTGCCGACGGTCTGCTTATTTTTCTCCGCGTCTAGTTTGAGTCCAGCCCATTCCATGCCTTCGCAAATTTTCGCGCGAACATCTGGCGAGTTCTCTCCGATGCCTCCGGTGAAGACTATTGCATCGGCTCCGTTCATGGAAGCTAGATACGCGCCGATGTATTTGCGGGCGCGATAGCAGAAGATTTCTATCGCCAGGCGGACGCGGCGGTCGTCGTGCTCTTTCAATTCGGCGAGGAGTTCGCGCATGTCGTTGGTTAGTCCGGAAATTCCTAACAAGCCGGATTGCGTGTTGAGGAGAGCATCTACTTCGTGCGGAGACAAGCCTTCTTTGCGGCCGATTACGTTGACTATCGCGGGATCTAAATCGCCGGAGCGTGTGCCCATTACCAGGCCTTCTAGCGGCGTCATACCCATGGAGGTGTCGACGGAAACTCCGGCTTTGATGGCGGCGGCGGAGCAGCCATTGCCGAGATGGAGTGTGATTATGTTCGTCTGGGCGCGAGTAAGTCCGCGCAGAGCGCGGTATCGGAAGGCTACGTAGCGATGCGAGGTGCCGTGGAATCCGTAGCGGCGGATGCGATGGCGGCGATAGAGATGGTAGGGGACGGCGTAGAGGTAAGCCTGCTCCGGAATGGTGTGATGAAACGCCGTGTCGAAGACGGCGACCTGCGGAACGTCTTTGCCGAAGAGATCGCGCGCGGCCTGAATCGCCTGAATGTTGTTGGGATTGTGGAGGGGCGCGAGATCGATGCAATCTTCGATGCCTTTGAGGACGTCGTCGTCGATGCGGGCGGACTCGGTGAAGCGCTCGCCACCATGGACGACGCGATGGCCGACGGCGTTGATATCTCCGGCACTCTTGATTTCGGGAACGCCGGAGCGGTCGGAGGCGATGTAGCGAACGATGTATTCGAGCGCGGAGGCGACATCCCGCAGCGCGGAGGTCAGCGTCTGGCTAGGACCGGTGCGCGGCTGAAATTTGATGACCGCCGCGCCGCCGATGCCTTCGACCTCGCCGCGGCAAAGACGTTCGTCTTTGTGCTGTTTGATCCGATCGAGATCGGTCGCGATCACCTGGAATTTCAGGCTGGAACTTCCCGAGTTGACTACCAGGACATTCATCGTTGCGCGCCTCAAACCGATTTGAATACGGGTGCCCGCCGGGCAAGAGATCAGATTACGCGAGCCGAGGTTGACTGCGCATCTGAATTCGGCGGATGTCATTGTTGGACTATAGGATCCGGATGAAGTTTTCGACATTTGAAGCGCCGGGCCGGCATCCGGTAAGATACGAACTACTAACTAACATTTTGTTTGGCGTGGGCCCGCAAAAAAACTAGCAACCAACTTTGAACTTCGGCATCGAACCGTTCAACATTCCCGTATCACGCGCCTGCGAATTTTGAAAACGGGAGTTTCGCCGGGCGTAAAGAATTCGAACCCTAGCCTGATTTTTGGAGTTCGAGTGTTGTGCTTTGGCAAGTCCGATGTGAAGATGTGGACCTGCGGTCCCGGCTTGTCTTGTGTTCTGCCATCGTCTGTCTCCGCTAGCCAGCTGTTAATCCCCTTAATTCCCTGCACCATCCAAAGGTGCACAGCCCACACCTACGTCGACTTTCGACTTAGAGCCGGAGGAACTTATGGCGACGAATCTCGTCCAGATTGAAAACGATGCGGAGATCAAACAGCGACTGGAAGCAGAGCGCAAGCGCCTGCGGAAAATTGCCGGACTCGATCAGCCCACTCACTTCCATCGTCCGGTGGAGCGCGCCTTTACCGCGGAGGAGCGCAACCGGGTAACGATCCTGTTTGGGGGATTCACGTGGAAGCACGAGGATTTGATCCGCGCCGTGTTTCAGGGCTGCGGGTATCGTTGCGAGAAGTTGCCGGTGCCGAATGTCGCCGCGTTTCAGACGGGCAAGGAGTTTGGAAATAACGGCCAATGCAATCCGACTTATTTCACTGTCGGAAACCTGGTGCAGTACCTGCAATTTCTGGAAAAAGAGGGCGTGGCGCGACAGCAGATTCTGGACAACTACGTCTTCTTTACCGCCGGATCGTGCGGCCCATGCCGCTTTGGTATGTATGAGGCGGAATACCGTTTCGCGCTGAAGAATGCCGGGTTTGACGGCTTTCGTGTGCTGCTGTTCAAGGACAGCGACGGGATCAAGGCCGCCTCGGGCGAGCCCGGACTGAAGTTCACTGTCGATTTCGGATTCGGCATGTTGAACGCCATGCACCTTGGCGACGTGATCAACGACCTGATCTACCAGATTCGCCCATACGAGGCGAAGCAGGGCGAGACGGATCGTGTGTTCCGCGAGATGGTCGACGGGTTATGCGAGGACCTGAAGAATCGTAAGTCGTACGAGATCGAGCAGATTGCTCCGGAGTGGGCGAAACCCAAATTCAAGAGTAACAAGATTCTGCGGAACACCTTTAACGTATTCGGCAAATGGCACGAGCACATGTGGGGCAAGGATTATCTGAATGCGCTTAAGTCCGCCCGGGAAAAGATGGACTCGATCGAGGTTGACCGCACGCGAGTCAAACCGCTGGTGAAGATCACGGGCGAGTTCTGGGCGCAGATTACGGAAGGCGACGGGAACTTCCACATGTTCGATTTTCTCGAGCGCGAAGGGGCGCAGGTTCTGGTGGAACCGATCGCGACGTGGGTGGCTTACCTGATGTATCAGGCGAAAGCGCATGCCAAGGCGAAGTGGCCGGTGAATCGCCCGCATCGCAATCCGGAGTGGTATGAGGTGAAAAAGCAGTTTGCCAACTACATCGGCCTGCGCAAGAAACTTTGGGGCCTCGGCGCGGGCGAGCGCATGTGGAATTTCTTCTATCACCGGACGATCAAGCATCTGGGAGGAATTACGCACGAGCTTGTGCCGCAGACAGAACTGGCCGAGATGGCACATCCCTTCTACAACCAGTTTGCCCGCGGCGGCGAAGGACACCTCGAGGTGGGCAAGAACGTCTATTACACGGTGCATAAGCGGTGCCACATGGTGCTGGCGCTGAAACCGTTCGGGTGCATGCCATCCTCGCAATCCGATGGAGTGCAATCCGCGGTGGTGAATAAATTCAAGGACATGATTTTCCTTCCTATCGAAACCTCGGGCGAGGGTGAGGTCAATGCTCATAGCCGGGTGCAGATGGCGCTTGGTGAAGCTAAGGTAAAGGCGAAGACGGAGTTCGAGCAGTGCCTCAGTTCGTCGGGAAAGAGTCTGCGACAGATCCGGGAGTATATCGACGAGCATCCGGAGCTGAAGCGGCCCTTCTACCACGTGCCGCACCGGGAAGGAGTCGCAGGGACGGCCGCGCAGTTCGTCCTGCATGTAAGCGACCGGATCGACCGCGATACGCGATTCTGGAAACGGTCGCGCGTGCGCGTGGAAGAAGCGCAGGCCGTCGCCGGCGACTAGGACATGGTTCACCCGAGACGCCGAGAAATTCGATCTCGTGATTTCCCTGGCAAACTCTGCATCTCACGGTTAGAGACTTCACGGCATTGAGGAAAGGAATCATGCACGACCATCACGGCACTCCCCTCATACAGATTGCGCCGCTAGATCCTCAGGTTTCACCTGACCGGCACTTAGCTCGCGGACAAAAACCTCACGATCATGAGACTCAATTCATGGTGGGTCTGGATGTAGGTTCCACGACGGTGAAAGCGGTCGCAGTGGAAGCGGCGAGCGACACGGTTCTGTGGCAAGACTACCAGCGTCACGAAACCAAGCAGCCGGAGAAGACGCTGGAGTTCCTGAAGCGGATGGAAAGCGAGATCGGCATCAATCGCCACAACACCCGGATGTTCGTCACGGGCTCCGGTGGAGGCATGATTGCTGAGCGGATCGGCGCGAAATTTGTGCAGGAGGTCACAGCAGTTTCGCTGGCCGTCGAGAAGCTTCATCCCGAGGTTTACTCGGTGATCGAACTGGGCGGGCAGGACGCAAAGATCATCGTTTTCAAGGACGATGACGAAACGGGCCGCAAGAAGAAGATTCCGTCGATGAACGACAAGTGCGCCGGGGGAACGGGCGCAGTCATCGACAAGATCAATGCCAAGCTCAAGATTCCCACCGAACTGCTGGCCGAACAGAAATATCACGGGATCAAGCTCCACAAGGTCGCGGGCAAATGTGGAGTGTTCGCCGAGACGGACATTAACGGACTGCAAAAAGTCGGAACTCCTCCGGACGAGTTGATGGCGTCGCTGTTTGAGGCCATCGTGCTGCAAAACCTCAGCGTACTCACGCGCGGCCACACTCTGCGGCCGCATGTACTGCTCCTGGGCGGTCCGAACAGTTTCATTCGCGGCATGCGGGAGGCTTGGCAGGCAAACATTCCGCGCATGTGGCAGGAGCGCAAGGTCGCAGTGCCCGACGGTGCGAAACCCGAGGACCTGATCAAGGTCCCACAGAATGCGCAGTACTTCGCAGCGCTGGGCGCGATTGAGTTCGGGCGCACGGAAGATGACTGCGTCGGATGTTATCGCGGCTATGAGCAACTGGTTCATTACATCGATTACGGACGCCAGGAGGAGAAGGCGAAATCGGGCGGCAAGGGTCTGGTGGAAAAGCCCGAAGAGTTGCCGGTGTTCAAAGAAGCGTATCGGCGAAAGAAATTCACGCCCGCGGTTTTTGCCAAAGGAAGCACGGTCGGCGGCTTCATTGGAGTCGATGGCGGGTCCACTTCGACCAAAGCTGTCCTGCTCGATGAGAACGGCGACATTCTCTGCAAGGCTTACCAACTCTCGAACGGCAATCCGATTCAGGACACCATCGAGATGTTCGAGAACCTCCGCGGACAGGTGGAGGCGCAGCACGCCAAACTGGAAGTGCTGGGCGTTGCCACGACAGGTTATGCCAAGGACATATTGAAGGACGTTCTGCACGCGGATGTAGCGCTGGTTGAGACCGTAGCCCATACGGAGTCGGCGCTCAAGTTCTATGAAGATCCGCATGTGATCGTGGATGTGGGCGGGCAGGACATCAAGATCATCATCCTGCACAACGGGCGCGTGAAAGATTTCAAGCTGAACACACAGTGTTCGGCGGGAAATGGCTACTTCCTGCAATCGACCGCGGAAGGGTTTGGTCTCGGCGTGGAGCAGTATGCGGATCTGGCTTTCTCAGCCCAGTCAATGCCAGTGTTCGGCTACGGCTGCGCTGTCTTCATGCAATCCGACATTGTGAACTTCCAGCGGCAAGGCTGGCGCGCGGAAGAAATCCTGGCTGGACTGGCCGCGGTTCTTCCGAAGAACGTCTTCCTGTACGTGGCCAGCATTCCGAATCTGGCGGCGCTTGGCACGCGTTTTGTGCTCCAGGGCGGAACGCAGAACAACATGGCGGTAGTGAAGGCGGAAGTCGATTTCATCAGCAACAGCTTTCGTGCCGCAGGCAAAAAGCCGGAGATCATCGTTCATGAATTCTGCGGCGAATCGGGCGCGATTGGCGCGGCGGTCGAGTCTCTGCGCTTGTGGCGCAATGGCCAGCAGACGACATTCATCGGTCTCGACGCGGTCCGTAAGATCGAATACCGCACCACGCGTAATGAAGAAACGCGCTGCTATTTCTGCAAGAACAACTGCCTGCGCACGTTCATCGACATCCGCACGGCTCCCAAGGACGACCTGGCCTTTGTACCGATCCAGAAAGTCACGAAGGTTCCGTTGATGCATGGCGAGCAACGCCTGATTATCGCGACCTGCGAAAAGGGCCTGGTCGAAGATATCAACGACATGAAGGACATCAAGGACGGAATCGAGCAGATCAAGGACAAGCATCCGAATTTTGTGGATATTGCCGCGCACGAAGTATTCCGTCCCGTCAATGCCAAGAGTGTGGCCGATCCCGTTCCGGTGGCAAAATTCTGGAACAAGGCGGCGAAAGAGCGCGCTCCGCTCATGGAGAACCGTAAAAAGCTGCGCATCGGAATTCCGCGAGTGCTGAACATTTACAGCTATGCGCCGCTGTTTAATGGATACTTCGAGAGCCTCGGTGTGCAGCCCGAGAACATCATCTATTCCGACTACACGAGTTCAGACCTTTACCGCGCGGGGGCAAGCCGGGGGGCGATTGATCCATGCTTCCCGGCGAAGATCGGCATCTCGCACGTCTACAACCTGATTCAGGAGAAACATCGCAAGAAGCCGCTGAATGTCATCTTCTTCCCGATGTACGACGTGCTCACCTCTCCGCTGGTCAAGATCGTGGCCGCAAACGCGTGTCCGACAGTGACCGCGACGCCGGAGACGGTGAAGGCGGCGTTCACCAAGGAGAACGACGTATTTGCCGAGCACAACGTGAAATATGTTGACCCGGTATTGAACTTCGCCGACCGCAAACTTTTCGCCCACCAGATGCTGCAAGCGTGGCAACCGATTCTGGGTTTGTCGCAGGAAGAGAATGACCGCGCGGTCGAAGTCGGCTTCAAGGCGCTGGCCGACTATGAGGCGCGCATTCGCAAACGGGCGCGGCAGGTGCTCGACCAACTGGAACGTGAAGATCGTATCGGCATCGTGATGCTGGGCCGGCCTTATCACCACGATCCGGGCCTGAATCACGAGATCATGGAGGAGTTCCAGAAATTAGGCTATCCGATCTTCTCGCAGAACACGCTGCCGCTCGATGAAGACATGCTGGAACGTCTGTTCGGCGATGAAGTGCGGGCGGGCGTGATCAGCCATCCGCTGGACATCAGCGACGCCTGGAAGAATTCGTATTCCTGCAGCACGAACCACAAGGTGTGGGCAGCGAAGTTTACGGCGCGGCATCCCAATCTGGTTGCGCTGGAAGTTTCCAGCTTCAAATGCGGCCACGACGCTCCGATTTACGGAGTGATTGAAGGCATCATTGAGCAGTCAGGGACGCCCTATTTCTGCTTCAAGGATCTGGACGAGAACAAGCCCTCGGGTTCGATTAAGATTCGCGTGGAGACCATCGACTATTTCCTGCGCCGCTATCGAGAAGAAGTTATTCGCAAGCGGAAGGCTACGCAGGATATTGACGCTCAACTGGCGGCACTCGAGGCAGAGTTGCGGCGGGAGAAACTTGATGGCGAAAACTTGCCCTTGGGCGTTGCGGAGTGGGAGCAACCGGCCCAAAGTGCGGCTGCCGACTAGCGACAGGTGGGAATCGCCGGGACAGCCAAAGCATGGTGATCAACTGCTCCGACGTGGCCAGAAGTATCAAGAAAGAGAAAAATTTGGTAGGCTTTGGTACGGTGGGTGTTGCAGACGGCCGCAAGTGATTGTTCCGCAAGGGCTGGGCGCTTAACTCAGCGGTAACCCTGCTTCTAAGTCGGCAATTCTGCCTTTGTAAGTGCACTTTGTTCTTAGTTACTTCCTGATTTGCTCTCTTCGGCATTGGGTTCACTGTAACTCTAAACGGGCGCGGTGTCCATGTTTGTTGGACACCTTTGGGTGGGGCTTTGGCTTGGGTTATGCGCGGGGCGTTAGAGGGCTGCTGGGTTCCTGCTGCGTTTCCTTTGGATGGCTGCCCCCGCCGTGCGTGCTGGACGGGCGGCGGGAGCAGTGGGACGAGGCCGGTTCTCGGTATGAATTGCCTCTTAGTCTACTCCGGTTGCTCGCGGTCTCGGGTTGGCTTCTCGGTTGCCGGCCTCGCTGGTTTGGCTTTCTCAATTGAAGCGCTGGTTGGCGGCGTTGGTTGCCGGGTGCTCGCAGCGATTTGCTCTTGCGTGGTTTGTCTTGGCTGGCGCTAGCTGGGCCGGTTCTCCGAGAGCAGATGCATTGTGACTCGGCGAAGAGCTTCGTTCAGTTCCTCGCGTTCGCGTGGGTTGGCGTGCGGTTCCAGCTGCATGAGGTGGGTGTTGATGGCGACGCGGGCTTGATCGCAGAGCTGCGGCAGCTTGGCGGGATCGTGTTCGGCTAGGGCGGTAGTGAACGCGGCCTTCCAGTCGGTGGACATGGGGGGATGCCTCTGCGCTTACCTTGCATCGCTTTCGGACTTTCGGGTGGTGTCCAGATTGTAGTGGCGACGGACGGCTCTGACCAGAGGGAGGGTCCGAATTTTGCTGGCTCCTGTGGGTTCGATCTCGCTGGGCGGAGCGGCTCAGTCGTTTAGCGGGTGCGCGGGTTGGTGTCCTTTCTTGGGAAAAGGGTCTTGTCTGGCGGGGTCGATTTGTGATATTCGATTTTCGTTTATACGTTGGGAAAACATTCAATTTGTGGTTTCTGAGGTTGGACAATGCAAGGGGAGAAAAGAGAGCGTTGGCTGGAGCTGTGTGAGTTGGCTGCTATTGAACAGGATCCGGTGAAGCTGCTTAAGCTCGTAAAAGAGATCAATGATCTACTCCTCGAAAAAGAGCAACGGCTGCTCAAGGCCAGACTTCCGAGAACCTCGGAAACTGCTTGAGCTGCGGGCTTGAGCTGCTCGCTTGAGCTTCTTCCGGGCTGGTGACTTTTCCTCTTACTACTGCCACGGGTGGACACCTTGTCACGACGGGCGCCGGAGCTGGCCGCCCTGCGTTTCGGACAGCGTAGGCTCCCGCGTTTCTGCTGCTGATTGCCTTGGGATTTTCGGTGTCCTTGCGCGCACGTGGACGCGCTTTTTTCTGGCGCGGCTGCGGGCGTGCTCTGCTTTGCTGCCGAAGTTTCGGCTTGCTGCCCGCGTTTGGGCATGGTGTCCAGATTTCGGCATGCTGCCCGCGCGTCGGCTTTTGTGCCTCGGATTTCGGCATCGCGCTTTGCTTGGTTTTCAGTTAACCCCTTCTCTTTCCGCTCCTTCCCGGTTTTGACCTGGCTGGGCTCGCGCAGAGGTTTTGTGCCGAAAAATTTGATGGTGGGTGGGGGGGTGGGGTGTGCGGTTGGCTTCGCGGCTGCGGTTTAGGGAATAGGGGTCCTTCGACTGCGTTCGGCTTTCGCCTCACTCCGCTCAGGATGACACCTGCGGCACTGCGTTCGGCTTTTGCCTCACTTCGCTCAGGATGACGTTGTTATGGCGGGCGCTGCGGATCTTGCGCTTTGTCTTTGGCCCGCTTTGCGGGGGAGGGGGCTTTGGGCCTCCGCGCGGGTGTGCCCCCGCCCCCGCGCTGGCGCGGATTGTGGCTGCACGTGCTTGCCGCGTGGGGGAGGGGGCACGCTTACCCGCGCGGGCGAGCCGCAGCTCCGGCGCTGAGGACGGCGCGCGGACTGAGCGCGTTGCTGCTTTCGCCCGGAGTTGCTGACCTGGCTCGCGCGATGCCACGCGCCGCCCGGAGGCGTTGGTGCGGTCAGCGGCGAGCAATCGCGCGCGTGAACTCGCCCGGAGAAACCAGAAAAAACGGGGGCTACGCGTGACCACGCGACGCGCACGGACGCGCGCGGTACCACAGCAGGCCCGGACACCGTCTGCGCGGCGGGGATTGGGGGCGCTAGCCTCCCATGCCGCGCCGGGGTTTGGCGCGGCTGCTAGTTTGCTGCTGGTGGCTGCTGCGGAGCTTTGCTCCGCTTGGACAGCCGGGGGCGGCTGTCCCCACGTGTGCGGTTCTGGCTGCGCTTAGGGCTATTTGTAGGGCGTAGAGTAGCGAACGGCCGGCTGGCGGGGCTATGGCTTCGGTTGCGATCGCGCCGGCGATTTGCGCAGCGGCTCGCGCGATCGATTGCGGCGTCCTGGCTTTGGCGATGGCACGCTTCAGAGTTTGTAGATCGGTGCTGGCTTCGGAGTCTTGTTGCTCCTGCGCTTCTCTTAGCTCGGTCAGCTCTTCGTCCTGGAGGTCGATCTTCTTTTCCGCTGCTCGCAGCTCGTTTTCGAGTGCATCGGCGCGGGCTTGTTGGCGGCTGCGCTCGGCGTCGTTTTCGTCGGCGCGGAGGTCGGCGGCTTGCAGCGGCGTGAGTGCGTCGAGGTAGCCGCGGCGCACGCTCAGCATTTCGGCCTGTACGGTTGGGTTGCCGGATCTGGCGGGCGGTGGGACGGGTAGCGGATAGCTTTTGCTCATGGATGGTCCTCGGGTGCTGCCGGCGAAGGGCAACTGCGGATCCCTCGCCCACTCACTTCGTTCGGGCTCGGGATGACAGCCGGGTTAAGGATGGGAGCGGGTCAGCGGTGCCGCGCTTTACCGCTTGCGCGGCGGTGCTCTCGCGTTTTGGGGGCGGTGTCCTTCTGCTTGGAGTGGGCGCATGTTGATCACTCTCCGAAGTTGAGGGTGGATTCGCGGATCATTTCTTTGAGGCGCTCGGGTGTGATGGTGTGACGCGGGAGCGGCCAGAGTTTGAGGCAGCACTTGCAGAATCCCGCGTGGCGTTTTCTGAGGCCGTCCCACGTGAGGCGTAGTTCCTCGGCGGGACAGGTGGGGCAGTGATAGAGGGCGTTCTGCTCGGGCGCGGCAATGGTTTTGCCTGCGACCGCGTAGATGGTGTTGATGGTGTGGCCGGGGTTGCCGAAGATGTGGAGCGGCTTGGCGTCTCCGGTGGCGGTGTCGATATAGCGCGTGAGTTGAGAGATGGTCATGGGTTGGTGCCCGGTGTCTCCCGGTTTTTTTTTTTTTTTTGATTTGCTCCTTTGCGGTTCTGGCCGCGCGGAGAGCTTCGACCATGGCGGCGATGGGTTGGAGTTCCTTGAGCGAGATGCGATTGGCGAGATAACGGGCGGTGGTGGTGGGGCTGCGGTGTCCAAGCTGGGCTTGCACACAGCGGATATCGAGCGTGGCTTGCCAGACGTCTTCGGCCATGGTGCGGCGAAGGTCGTGGATGCGGAGCTCGGGGCGGAGTTTGAGTTTTTCCTTGAGCTTCTTCCACTGCTTGGAGAAGCGCTGCGATTTGCGTCCTGGTGTGCGGCCGCTGAGTTGGTAGATCACCGGGAGTTGGGGATCGGCGTCGGGATCGAGCGCGGCGAAAGAAGCGGCGACGCGCGCGGACACCGGAAGCGTTTGCTGCACCTTGCCTTTGGTGAGGAAGGTGATCGAGTTGGTGTGTGGATCGTAGTTGGCCGGCGTCATTTTGCTGGCGGTTTGGTGGCGGATGCCCGTGTCGGCGATGAGTTGGAGGAAGAAGTGGAAAGCGCCTTTGGTGTGGGCGAGGATGAGATCGCGCTCGGAGTCGGTCGCGATCGTGGCGCGGGCTTCGGGCTGATGGAATTTGGGGACCGCGCGGTCGAGGTACGGCGGCGCGTGGTGGACCTCCGCGAGATAACGGAGGAAGCGGACGAAGCATTTGGCGTAGGTGCTTTTGGTGTGCGGGCTGAATTCGGCCCACGTGAAGGCGGCCGCGCGGACCGCATGCGACGTGAGCTGACCTGGCGTTTGCTTTCCGTTCGAGGCGCGGAGGGCCGCGAGGGCGGCGGGGACGTTCGGGTTGTGCGCTTCGAGCTGGGCGAAAAGCTGCGCGGCGTGCTCGATGGTACCCGCGCAGACTGCCGGTTTTTTAGTAGTCTCTGAGTTTCGGCGTGTTGCTTGGCAGCGGCGGAGGTGGTGAAGGCTTTGCGGTGGCGGTTGCCGTCTGCATCTCTCCAGTCGGCGTAGAACTTTCCGTGCTTTTTCAACATGGGTGGCGCTCCTTTGGGTTAGTTTTGAGGACACTGCGGTCCACACGCGGCTGGTGGGCGGATTGTAGGCGTGGGTTTTTGCGAGGGCATACCTCCATTGGTGTTGTCTACTTTCGAGGGAGGGGCTAGAATGGGTTGGCGCGATGGACACTCCCGCGCTCTGCGGGGTGAGTTGGACACTGGAATGGACACCGCTCTGGTGGAAGTTGCTGGTGGGGTTGTAGTTGTCGGGCTGGGCGCTTAACTCAGCGGTAGAGTGCCATCTTCACACGGTGGAAGTCATAGGTTCGAATCCTATAGCGCCCACCATTAACCTATTGCAAGTACGCTACTTGCCACGCTGTGCATGTCCAGAAATGTCCCGTTTGGGTCATGCGTTCTCTTTCCAGGGCAGGACCATCGCACAACCTTCGAATGGGCTCTGGAGGGGTATTCATCGGTGGGGCCGACGATTTCCCTTCGCCTCTGCACCTTGCCGTACGGCAAATATTCCCGCCAGCGAAAAACCACATGTTTTTTGGGCGCTCCGCGCCGGAACTGTTCCACCAGGTATTCGCTGGGGCGAAGACTGAACGCTAGAATGCGGAGCTAGTTGTCTTGTCGGTGCAGTTCAAAGAGACGTGCCGCTCGGATAGAACGGTCGACAGCCAAAAGCTTAGTTCTTTTTCAGATACCGGCGCAGGGCATCTTGCCAGGTTGGCAGTTGGATTCCATATGCGTGCAGGCTGGCGGGCGATAGGACTGAGTTGGCGGGCCGGCGCGCCGGGCGGGGAAACTCCGACGTGGTTACTGGTTTGATGGTGGCGGGCAGCCCCGTCTTCTGTACGATCTCTTTGGCAAAGTCGTACCAGGTGCAGTTGCCGGAGTTCGTTACGTGCACGATGCCGCTGGCATTTCGATCGATGAGTTGCGCGATGGCCGATGCGAGATCGGGGGCAAAGGTCGGCGAACCTCGCTGATCGTTAACGACCGAAAGTTGCGGAGAGCCGCCTTCGGGCTTTGCGGCCGCCAGCTTGAGAATCGTTGCGGGGAAGCACTTGCCCCCGTGGCCGAAGAGCCATGACGTTCGCACGATGCAGACGTCCGGCAAAATTTCGAGAAGCTGCTTCTTCGGCGCGCGCTTTTGTCTCGCCGTAGACGCTGATGGGATGGCGGGGATCGGTGATCTCGTAGGGCGAGTTTTTGGTGCCGTCGAAGACATAATCGGAGCTCAGGAACATGAGGCGCGCGCCGACAGAGCGGGCGGCCCGCGCGACGTTGACTGCTCCCTGATAGTTGACCGCGAAGGCCAGATCGCGATTTTTCTCACAGCCGTCGACGTCGGTATAGGCTGCTGAGAGGATAATCCAGTCCGGCTGGGAGTTGCGGATCACTGCTTCAACTTGCGCAGGATCGCGCAGGTCCGCATCACGAGACGAGAGTGCGTTGAGTTGAACATCGCCGAGCGCTGGAACGAGTTCCTGTCCGAGCAGCCCGGTGGCTCCGAATAGCGTGACGCGCATAGCCGCATTGTAGCTGGGAATTGGGACGACGACTTCCCATCGCGCCTGTTTCGGCTGGGAAAAATCTCACGCCTTCAGCCACCAGGGGCACAGGGTTACGCGGAGGAATCCTTCAGATGCTCCGGCTCAGCCGGAGTGGGAGGGTTGGCGGAAACGCTTCGCCGCAGCCTGTGCAGAATGAGCACGCCGCTGACTCCGAAGCATCCGACTGCGCCGAAGGCCAGCGCGTCGAGCAAGGATTGCGTCACGTGAAGGCGGTCGCCGGCCAGGGTCGCGGCAGCGAACAGCACGCCCAGAATATTCAGCCACAGAGGCGATTGAAACGCGGGCAGGTCTCGACGAAACCGAAGTTGAAGCAGCAGCGCGGCCAGCCCGATTGCCGAGACGACCACCAGCGCGATAGGGCTTAGAAAAGCTTTTGGCCCGGTGTAGATGACCACCAGCGCGAGCGCGAGAATGAGCAGGCCCGATGCGATTACGGTCCATCGGCGCGCCACTCCGAAGTTGTTTCCGGTCATCGCGTCCTCTCGCTGCACGGGCATGGCGCGATTGTACTACTGAGAGCGCTTCCGGCTCTCGGCTACGTCTCGAATTCAGGTCCCCGAATTGCGCCGCGCTCGGCATCCACTCGGCCGGCCGATTCTCGCCGTGCGACATGGCATAAAGGACAAGTTCGACGCGGCTTGAGACTCCCACTTTGTCGAAGATTCGCAGCAGATATTTTTTGATGGTGTGCTCGCTGAGGCCGAGTTCGACCGCGACCTCGCGATTGCTCAAACCATCGGCGACAAGAGCGACTACTTGTTCTTCGCGCGGCGTGAGCAAAGAACGGCCATTGGAATTAACGACGCGCAGCGTGGGAACCTCGGTAAGCGCATCCATGACATAGCGCATTTGCTGGCTGCTGATCCAGATCTCTCCCTGGTAAACGGCTTGAATGCACTTGCACAGCATGCGGAAGGGGTCCTGCATGAAAAGGAAAATTCCCTTGGCTCCGGAGCGCAAGGCATTCAGCACGAGATCGCGGTCGTCATTTTCGGCGAGCAACACGGGTGCGACGGTTGGGTGAGTAATGCGCAGCCAGCGCAAGAGCCCCCAATCGGGCAATTGGCTGCCAGCGATCAAGGCGACGTCGACGGGATTGGACTGAAGGAAGTTTTCCATCGCGACGAGGTTCAGAGGCGCGGCGGAAACATGAAATTCGCGGCGCGCGCGCAAGGCGCGTGTCAGCAACTGCGACTGCAACGGACCGGAATCGGCGATCAGCACGTGCACGATCGGGGCCTTGGAGAGCTTGGCAGCGGGCGGTTTGCTGAGACGGCTGGAGGTTGTGGAATTTGCTTTGATCGGGCTGGTCTTCACCGCACCATGATGCCCGAAAGAGCAGGAGCCGGATGTAGGCTTGATCACAGCGAAATTGTGATGAATCGCGACTACGGCATCTACTTTGGTGGCACCACTCTCGTTCACCGTGATTTGGGCAGCGAACCAAGGTCCGACTTGAGCGCGCGGATGAAATCCCAAGCCTGACAGGCCGAGCCGGGAATTCATCACATTTCGACGGTGTCATTTTTCACCGTATACCTCGGTAGGCGACACTTTCCAAGTCTTGTTCTCCTTTTGTTCTGACCTTACCTTCGTGCACACAGCTTGATCGCCCGAGCTGAATCTTATGCCGTTCGAGCGACGGTGAGTCGGAGAAATGAACGTCAGAGCAAAATACGTCGTTGTGATGGCTGCGGGTCTGCTCAGCCTGCAGCTAACCGTGGTCACGCCCGCTCAGGAGACAACTGCGTCGCCAGCTCCGATGGCTGGGTCTTCTGCTCCGTCGACCGGCAAGGTCGCGGCGGCGGAGAGCTCGCATAGCCCGGACCGGACGAGCACGACCAGTTCCGCGAGTGGCGCGATTACAAAGCCCGGCAGAGCGGGTGGCATGGGAGATCCTGCATTCGGAGGGGAGCGCCATCCGCTTTACCGTCTGACCAAGTCTGATGTCGTCGACGCCAGTTTTACCTTTTCGCCGGATTTCAATCAGAGCCTGACGGTACAACCCGACGGCTTTGTCTCGCTGCGAGGCGCGGGCACGATCTTTGCCGAGGGGTTGACCCTCCCCCAGTTACAAGAGGCAATCTCGGCGGCTTATCGAAATTCACTTCATGAACCCGAAATCACGCTGACGTTGAAGGATTTCGATAAACCATATTTCCTTGCGTCGGGTGAAGTTTCGCGGCCGGGAAAATACGAACTCCGCGGCGATGTGACCGTCAACGAGGCGGTCGCCATCGCGGGAGGCTTTACCAAGGAGGCGCGTCATTCGCAGGTGGTTCTGTTTCGGCGGATCTCCAGCGAGGTCGCCGAAGCTCACGTCCTGGACTTGAAAAAGATGCTGGATTCGCGCGACCTGCGGGAAGACCTCCATCTCCGGCCCGGGGATTTCATCTTTGTTCCGCAAAGCCGGATCACCAAGATTCGCAAGTTTATTCCCACGAGTTCCATGAGTTGGTACATGAACCCCATGCAGTTTTGATCAGGAAGGACACACGATCTTTTGTCCGCGGTTTGACTTCTGCACATCGATCACCTTGACGTTTCAATGGAAATTCGTCCGCCTGTGCTATGAACACCGAAACTTTACCCGCGCAAGCTCTTACCCCCCGCGATCTGGCAGCCACGCTGTTCCGGAGGCCGCGGCTCATGGTTGCATCGTTCTTGCTGGTGCTGCTGGCGGCGATGATCCTGGCGGTTTGTTCCGCGCGTTATGAAGGGCACTTCAAAGTCCTGCTTCGGCGAGGACGGTACGACCCGGTCGCGTCTGGGCAGCCGGCGAGTGCGATGGACGTCAGCCGTCCTGAGATCACCGAAGAAGAAGTGAACTCCGAGGTGGAACTACTGCGCGACGAAGACCTGCTGAAGCAGGTGGTGGCGGCGGGCGGCCTTATTCCAGAGGAGACGCCTCCGGTCCAGCGCCCTTTTGAAATTGAGCGCGCCGCGCGCCAACTGGCGCGCCGGCTGGACGTGGAAGCGATCAAGAAATCGAATCTCATTCGAGTGTCTTATAAGGATACGGATCCCCAGCGAACGGCTCGCGTGCTGGCGGCGCTCTCGTCCGCCTACGTCAGCAAACATACGAACCTCCAGCGGCCATCGGGCGAAATCCAGTTCTTTGAGCACCAGACTGAGGAAGGCGCGAAGCGGTTGCATCAGTCGGAGGCGGCGCTGGTCAGTTTCACTCGTGCTCGCGGAGTGATCTCGGCCGCTATGGAGCGCGACATCGCGCTGCAAAAACTGGGCGAAGCGGATGCCATCTGCCGCCAAATCGACCAGGAGCGCGTGGAGACGGAACATTCGATCGCATCGCTGAAGGAACAGCTCGCGTCCTTTCCCTCGCGTTCAGTCACGCTCAAGCGATGGGCCGACAATCCGATGTTGCTGGAAAAACTGAAAACGCAGCTGCTTGAACTTCAGATAAAACGCACCGACCTGCTCACGCGTTTTCAGCCGTCCTACCGCTTGGTGCTGGAGGTGGATGCGCAGATCGAGCAGGCAAAAGCGGCCATTGCGGCCGAGGGGCTGACTCCGGTGCGCGACGAGACCAGCGATAAAGATCCGAATTATGAGTGGGCGCGCATGCAGCTCGAGAGGGCTGAAGTACAGCTGGCGGGCCTGCGGGCGAAGGAAGGCGATGCGGCGGCGCAGGTGTCGGCGCTGCGCATGACGGCGGAGCGCATGCAGGCTAGTTCCATCGATCAGCAGGATCTGATGCGCACCGCAAAGGCGGATGAGGACGCGTACCTGCTCTACCTTCATAAACGCGAAGAGGCGCGAATAAGCGATGCTCTGGACGATGAACGAATTCTGAATGTGGCTATTCTCGAGCCGCCTGCTGTTCCTGAACTTCCGAACCACAATATCCTTTTCTACTTAACGCTTGCGGTTGGATTCTCCGGGATCTTCACGGTAGGAATTGCCTTTGCCGCGGAATATTTCGATCCCACAGTGCGCACGCCAGATGAAGCGCAACGGCTGCTGGAGGTTCCGGTGCTCGCGTGGTTGCCAGAGGCCGAACTGGAGAGACCGCGACTTCTGACGATGCGCGCCAGAATACCTCGGGGGGAGCCGTGAGCACATTTGGCGAACTTCTGCGCGAAATGCCGTTCCCGGTGAAGGCAGAGCACCGTTCCGGCGAGGCGTGGGTTCCCGCCCGCTCGGAAACCAAACCGCAGGCAGCCATCGCGACGGCCGATCCGGTGCGCGACGCGCAGATACGCGTCCTGGTCGAGCAGCTTTTTTTTCAGGGTGAAACGGGGCGAGTGCGAAAAGTCTGTTTCGCGCCCATCGAAGCGTCTTCACTAGCCGCCGCGATGTGCTTTGACGTCGCGAAAGCGCTTGCCGGCGAAGGCAAACACGACGTTGGCCTGGTTGATGCCCGCCTCGACGGCCCGGTCCTTCAGCAAGAGTTGCAACTCGACATTCCCAGCCCTGCCAGAGGTTCCTGCGTGGTTTCGCCTCGCCTTTGGCTGGTTCCCCGCCAAAGCTGGCGGAGGGATGCGGATAGCCAACTGGTCACCGAACGCGACCTGGAGCGGTTGCGCGACTTCATGACGGAATTCGATTTCTCGATTTTGTGCTGCGATCCGGCTTCCTGGCTCACCGCGAGAATCGCGCAGAACTGCGACGGTCTGGTTCTTATTCTGACCGCGAATAAGACGCGCCGGCTGGTTGCCGCTCAAATCAAGGAACAACTAGGGAAGGCCCGCGTTCCGATTCTCGGAGCGGTGCTCGCGGAACGGCGACTGCCCGTGCCCCAAGGACTCTATAGGAAATTGTGAAATGGGCCAACTCATTACAAACCCGCAATGGAGATCGGAGCAAGGCCTCCCCTCCCAGTACTCACGCATGATCCCCGGCGTTTCAGCGATGCCCGCTCACTGGCCCGCCAAAAAGCCGCCAGTGTCATGCCAAGGAGCGTCCACCGCTTTCGGTGGGAAAGACCTCAAACCCAAATTCGCGCGAACGCTGGCACAAATTCTGCTGCCACATCCCACCGTCGACCGCTTTCCGCTTTATAGGGCGGTGGGCACGGATCTTCTGGTCCTCACGGTTGTGTGCGGAGCGCAATTGCTTTTGCTGCCCGCGTGGAGCCTGCGGACGTTCGATATCCCTCTTCTCGGTGTACTGGTCACGCTCTTCGCCTTTACGGAAGGCGTCTATTCCGAGAGCGGCGCAGCATCGGCACAAGCAGTTCTTCCCAGACTGGGGCGATCGGTGCTATCCGCGATCCTGGTACTTTTCTTGTCTGAGCGATCGCAGATTGGCGCCGTACCCCTGATAGCCACGGGTGCTGACAGCCTGGCTGGTCTTTTGCTCTTTCGGCAGATACGGCATTTGATCTGGGCCCGGCTCAACCATCGCGGCGAGCAGCGCAATGTTCTGATCGTCGGCGGAGGCCCGGTTGCCCGCTCGATTGCCCGAACGCTCAGCAACGATCCCCAGCGCCGTACGTTTGTCCGCGGCAGTATTGACGACGACCTGCCGCTCTCCTCGAGCGTGCTGGGCCGGATTGCGGATCTCGACTGGCTGGCACGAGCGGAATTCATCGACGAGGTTATCGTTGCGCTGCCGGGACGCCCGGCCGAGTCACGCCAGGCGGCCTGGGCGGCTCTCCGCAATCACCTCGACATTCGAGCCATCCCCGATTTGCCGGAGGGATATTGGCCCGAGGCTGGTGTCGATTTCATCGGCGATATCCCGGTGGTCACGCTGCATCGTGAGCCCGTCCCAAGCGCAGCCTTGTTCGTCAAGCGTCTGATCGACATTCTCGGTTCCGCGACAGCCCTCGTGCTGGCAAGTCCGGTTATGGCCATGGTGGCGCTGCTGATTCGTCTGGATTCACCCGGCCCGGTTATCTATGGCGCGGAACGCACGGGCGCGAAAGGGCGGCGCTTCCGCTGCTACAAGTTTCGGTCGATGGTTGCGGATGCGGATGGACTCAAAGCCAATCTGAGATCACAAAACCAGCGGGAGGGGCCGATCTTCAAAATCGTCGACGATCCGAGAATCACACGCGTCGGGCGCTTCATCCGGCGGTACAGTCTCGACGAGTTGCCCCAGCTCTGGAACGTACTGTGCGGCGACATGAGCATGGTCGGGCCGCGTCCCCATCCGGTGGACGAGGTCAACCGCTACGAACTTCACCATTATCGCCGCCTGGACATGAAACCGGGGATCAGCGGGCTCTGGCAGATCACGGCGCGGCATTCGCCATCGTTCGATCTCAACATGCACCTCGACCTTACCTACATCGAGAACTGGAGCCTGCGTCTCGATCTGAAGATCCTGCTCGGGACGATCCGCGTTCTGTTCCGGCCAGAGGGGGCATGAAGCGCGTAAGCCTATGAGCAGCCGCGCCATTGTGTGGGAACGCGAAGTAAATCCCTTCTGGGAAGCTGTCGCGCTCACGATTCGTCCCTTGCATCTGGCGCTCACGTATCCCTCGATCCTGTACGTCGCGGCGATGACCGTTTTTCTATTTCGTCCGCCGGATCTGTTTTCTTTTTATGCGGATCGAATCGCCTTCGGTGTTCTTGTTTTTTTCGTCGCGTTGCGAACTATGGCGCTTGCGCGAGCGCATTCCCTTCTTCGCCGGGCTCACGCTCCCGATGTTCGGGCTTGCGATACTGGCTGGCCTGCGCGCGCTCCGCGAACCCTTTGATCCACAGCTCTGGAGCATCGTTGCCAGCAAGTTCATTGTCCCCTTCGTCTTGTTTCACATCGCCGTGCTGATTTTTCGCGGTCCATCCGCGCGCCGGCATTTTGAAATCTTTATCGCTCTCGCTCTGGCCTACCTGATCTTCACCGCAATCGCCTTCCTGGTTGATGCCCGCTCGCTGATCTACCCGCGCTTTATCCTCGACGAGAGCATGGGATTCCATCCCGACCGGGCGCGCGGCCCGTTTCTGCAAGCCGTGGCCAACGGCGTTTCGCTGAACATGCTCGGCATTCTGGTGCTGGCGCTCGCAGAAAAAGGCAAAAAATATGTCTGGCTACTGTGGCTGGCGCTGCCATTCGCCATTCTCGCGACCATGACGCGCGCAGTCTGGATCGCGTTCGCGGTTTCAGCGCTCATTATGGGATTTCGAATGATCCGGGGGCGCGTGCTTGCCGCCATGAGCGTAGTGGTAGTGGCCAGCCTGCTCGGCGGGATTGCGCTCGGAGTCAGCGACCATGCGCTCCAGGACGCGCTCTCCGATCGCACCAGCGAGCGCGGGCCGGTTGACGCTCGCATGGCCGTCTATAGCGCCGGCTGGGCGATGTTCGGGGAGCGTCCATTCGCGGGTTGGCCGGCCGGGCAGATGTATTCCGAACTGGCCCGCCGCATGGCGGGTTATCGGCTGCGTATTTACTATGTGCACAACACCTACCTGGCCTTGCTGGTGGAGTTCGGCCTCCCCGGGCTGCTTTTGTACGGAATTCTGTTTTTCAATCTATTTCGCCTGTCGCGCCGCAGCCTGCCGAATGAGTCAGCCGACGTGGCCGCGCTGCGCAAGGCCTGGCCGATCCTGTTGTCCGTCTATTTGATCAACGCCTTCTTCGTCGACATGACCTATCAGTTCGTGATCGGACTGCTGTTCACCGTCGCAGGAATGCTATGTGCCTCCGAGGAGCCTGCTCTATGACAACCGTGGCCTACATCGCCAATGAGTTTCCGTCTCCGCTCGAGCCCTACGTAATGGATGAAATTACCGAACTTCGCCGCCGCGGCGTGAACGTGGTCTGTTGCAGCGGCAAGCGAGTTGCGCCGAACGCCCTGAGCCTTCCGGAACGGGCCTTCTGGAAGGAAACGCTGTACTGCCAACCTTTTTCCGACGACCAACTGATGCGGGCCGCCAGGCGGCTGGCCTCTGATCGACGTCATACGTGGGAACTGGTGCGGCCGCTGTTATTCGAGCGCAGCACATCCGTCGCTCGCCGCGCACGGACGCTCGGTCACACGCTGATGGGAACCGCGCTCGCCGAGCAGTTAGCCGCGCTTAACGTTGAACATATCCACTGCCATCACGGATACTTCGCGTCCTGGATGGCGATGGTTGCCGCTCGTCTTCTCGGGATCGATTTCAGCTTCACGCTGCACGGTTCCGACCTGCTACGACGCGCCGACCTGCTTGCGCCCAAGCTCGCGGCTTGCAAGTTTTGCGTGACCGTCTCCGAATTCAACCGCCAATACCTTCTTGGTAAGTTCCCCGCTATCCCACCGGAAAAAATACTGGTGCAGCGGCTGGGCGTTGATCGCGTGCTTTCATGGCCTCTGCCGTCTCCACTGAATGCGGCCGAGCACCACACGTTTTGTATGCTGGCGGTTGGACGGCTGCACCCGATCAAGAATTTCAGCTTCCTTATCGATGCGTGTGCGACCCTCCGCGCCCGCGGACTCAACTTCTTATGCTGGATCGCCGGCGAAGGTCCGGAGCGTCCGGCACTGGAACGTCAGATCGCCAAACTTGGCCTCCAATCGCATGTTCAACTCGCCGGCCAGATCCCCCGCCGCGATCTTGCCGGCTTCTACAACCATGCTGACCTCGTCGTCATGACGAGTAAGAGCGAAGGAATTCCGGTGGCCCTCATGGAGGCAATGTCATGCCGGAAGGTCGTTCTCGCTCCTGAGATCACGGGCATTCCAGAGCTTGTAGAGAACCGGGTTACAGGGTTTCTCTATGAGCCGGGCTCGCTCCCGGATTTTGTGAGTTCTGTCCAGTGGATCCATGCCAATCAGGACAAGTTGGCCGGGGTCCGGCAGGCGGCAGCGGCAAAGGTCGCCGATTCTTTTCATCGCCAGCGAAATGTTCGCGCGTTCGCCGATCGTTTCCTGGCGCTCATCCCTAGACCGGACGGAGAGTATGCGAATTCTGTACTGCAACAAGTTCGACTATCCATTTAGCGGGACGGAATCCTATCTCTTCGACCTGATTCACCGGCTGGAGCGAGCGCGGGCATGAGACTGCGCTTTTCAGCATGGATCACGGTTCTCCCGCTGCGTTCCAGGGCCGCAGCTATCGCATTCCGTATATCAACTTCAAGGATGCCGATGCCGGGTTCCTGACGAAGGCACGGCGGGCCGCGCACGCGCTCTATTCCCCCTCCGCCCGACGCGCGATGCGGAAGTGCATTGCCGATTTTGCGCCCGATCTTGCCCATATTCGCGGAATCTACCATCACCTGTCGCCTTCAATTCTCTGGGAACTCAAGCGCCGCGGCGTGCCCGTGCTGTATCACCTGAACGATTTCAAGATTCTGTGCCCGACCTACAACATGGTTGCGCAAGGCAAAGCATGCGACGCATGCCACGGCGGATCCTTCTATCACGTGGTGACAAAGCAGTGCTATGCGGGTTCGAAGAGCAGCGCCGTGGTATTGGCCGCCGAAGCTTACCTGCACAAATGGCTGCGAAGCTACGAACGATGCGTCGATCTATTTCTCGCGCCCAGCGATTTCGTGCGCGATGAACTGATTGACCATGGTTTGCCGGCAAATCGTATCGAAGTCTTGCCGCACTTTCAGGAACTACCCGCCGAAAAACACCCGGCACCTGGCGAGGGCTACCTGCTCTACTTCGGGCGGCTGTCGCCGGAAAAAGGCGTCGGCGATGTTTTGTACGCATTGGCGCGCCAACCGCACGTGCCACTGATCATTGCGGGCGACGGGCCAGAGCGTGGCGCGACTTGAATTTCTGGCCGGTGAGTACAACCTCAATCGTGTGCGATTTACCGGCCATGTGGGTGGGGAAGAGCTGAAAAAGCTGATCTCCGGGTGCCGCTTTTCGCTGTTCCCGTCGCATGCTTACGAGACGCTGGGGAAATCGATCCTGGAATCCTACGCGTTTGCGAGGCCGGTGATCGCCTCCGATCTTGGCTCGCGGCGCGAACTGGTGGAACATGGCGTCACCGGCCTGCTTTATTCGGTCGGAGATCGGGATCAACTCGCGAACTCCATCGCGTGGTTGTTTGGACAGCCCGATATGGTCGAAAGAATGGGTGTTGCCGGAAGAATACGCGTGCGTGAAAAACACGATCCGGAGCAGCACCTGGAGAAATTGCTCGAAGTCTACTCGCGTCTGACGGCCTCAAGGAAGAAGTTGCCAGCTCGGAGTGAAGCCGCCCTTAAGAGGTGCTTCTTCCGGCGAGATACCGTCACGAACGAAGCCGCGGCTGCGGGTCGCCTTCATCGGTGGGCGCGGCGTCGTCTCGAAGTACAGCGGAATCGAATCGTTTTACGAGCAGGCTGGCTCGGAACTCGCGCGCCTGGGTCACGAGGTAACGGTCTATTGCAGGACGTATTTCACGCCGCCGACGGACGAGCACAATGGCATGCGCGTCCGGCGGCTGCCAACCATCCGCTCCAAGCACCTGGAGACCGTGGTCCACACTCTGCTCGGTACCCTGCACGCCATGAAGTCGGATTACGACGTCGTTCACTATCACTGCCTCGGCCCTGCCCTGTTTTCTTTTTTGCCGAGGCTGGCCGGGAAAAAGACGGTAGTCACGGTGCAGGGGCTCGATTGGCAACGAGCCAAGTGGGGACGCCTTGCGGCAGGCGTGCTGCGTTGCGGAGAAGCCGCAGCCGTCAGGCTTCCCGATGAGACGATGGTCGTCTCTCGCACGCTGCAACAGTATTACCGCGAGCAGTATGGGCGCGATACGGTGTACATCCCAAACGGAGCAACGATCGCGCCGAGGCGTCAACCTACGCATCTGAAGGATTGGGGGATCGAATCCGGGAACTACCTGCTTTTTCTGGGGAGATTTTCGCCGGAGAAGAACTGTCACCTGCTCATCGAGGCCTTCGAGGGAATTCATACGAACATGAGGCTCGTGCTTGCGGGAGGGTCAAGCCACTCCGATGCCTATGTCGAGAGCTTGCGGAGCCACGAATCGCCGCGAATACGCTTTCTTCCGTGGGTCTCGGGAGCGAGTCTCGAAGAGTTGCTCGCCCATGCAGCGCTTTTCGTCCTGCCTTCCGCGCTGGAGGGATTATCACTGGCGCTGCTGGATGCGATGGCCGCCGGAGTGTGCGCACTGACCAGCGATATCCCGGAGAATCGCGAGGTGATTGACGGCGCAGGCTTTACCTTCCGCCGCGGAGACGTGGCCGATCTCAAGCGCATGCTCAACCTGCTAGTTCACAATCCCGAATTACGACGGCAGGCGGGTGAGCGCGAAAGCGCTCGCGTGCGAAGCGAATACCTCTGGCCGGAGATTGCCCGGTCCATTGAGAGTACTTATTACGACGTCCTCGGCTGGCCGGCCTGCGAGCGTAAAGCCGGCACGCCGGAAGTGGGAGCGGCTTGAGCGCGGGTCTCGAATTGAGGGGATCTCGTCCCGGCTACTCCGAAACTGGCGGGACGAGTCTTAAGTCCAGGCACGATCGAACCGTAGTTCTTAACGCCGCGTTCGCACTTTCCCCCGAGATTTCATTAGAATCGAAAGCGCCGCTGCTGGAGAGCGAAATCCCCACAGCGAAGCCTTTCCAGCATGGAAGATCTCATTCTCGTCACCGGCGGAGCCGGGTTCATCGGCTCGAACTTCATTCTGCAATGGATCCCTTCCGAATCCTCGCGCGTTCTGAATCTTGACAAGCTGACCTACGCCGGCAATCTCAACAATCTGCGTGCGGTCGAAAATCATGCACGCTACAGATTTGAGCACGGCGACATTCTCGATGGCGGGATGCTGGCCGCGCTGATGGCCCGCGAACGGCCGTGCGCGGTGGTGCACTTTGCCGCCGAAAGCCACGTCGACCGCTCCATTCATGGTCCCGACGATTTCATTCGTACAAACGTCAACGGAACCTTCACGCTGCTGGAACAGGTTCGCGCCTACTGGTCCGGCGCTGGCGGAAGAGGATCGCGCCGCATTTCGCTTTCTGCACGTTTCGACGGACGAGGTCTACGGCTCTCTCGGCCCCAACGATCCCGCATTCACGGAGAGCACACCCTATGCGCCCAACAGTCCATACTCCGCGTCCAAAGCGGCTTCCGATCATCTGGTGCGCGCCTACCACCATACCTATGGGTTGCCCGTTCTCACCACGAATTGTTCCAACAATTACGGTCCGTACCAGTTTCCGGAGAAACTGATCCCGCTCATGATTCTGAACGCATGCCAGGGCAAGCCGCTACCGGTTTACGGCGACGGCCAAAATGTTCGCGACTGGCTCTATGTGGAAGATCACTGCCGCGCGATCCGCACCGTGCTCGCACGCGGCCGGATCGGCGAAACCTACAATGTCGGCGGCCGCAGCGAAAAACCAAATCTGGAAATCGTCGGGACCATCTGCCAACTGCTCGACGGGCTTCGTCCCAGCAACCCGAAGGTCCCGCGCGAGAAACTAATCACGTTTGTGAAAGATCGTCCGGGCCATGACCGCCGGTATGCGATGAACACGGAGAAAATCGAACGCGAGCTGGGCTGGCATCCGCAAGAGACATTCGAGACCGGTCTGGAGAAAACCGTTCGCTGGTATCTTGAACATGACGATTGGGTGCGCGACGTGACCAGCGGCAGCTACCGGCAATGGATCGCCAGGCAATACGCGACGGAACAATGACCAAAACTTCGAAGTCAGCTTACAAAGGCATCATCCTAGCCGGAGGCTCGGGGACCCGCCTCTATCCCGTGACCCACGCGGTCGCAAAAAGCCTGCTGCCGGTGTACGACAAGCCGATGGTCTACTACCCGCTGTCCGCGCTCATGCTGGCGGGCATCCGTGACATTCTCATTATCTCGACAGCGGACGATCTCCCGCGCTTCCAGCAGCTCCTCGGTGACGGCTCGCGTTACGGCATGCATTTTCAATTCGCCCTTCAGCCCAAGCCGGAAGGCATCGCGCAGGCGTTTCTCATTGGCAGGGAATTCATCGGCGGAAGCCCGTGCGCGCTCGTGCTGGGCGACAACATTTTCTACGGCCACGACCTCGTCAAAGAACTACGCGCCGCCGCGAAGCAGACAAAAGGCGCGCGCGTCTTCGCCTATCCCGTCCACGATCCCGAGCGTTATGGAGTGGTCGAATTCGATGAGCACGGCAAGGCGCTCAGCATTGAAGAAAAGCCCAAGCAGCCGAAGTCGCGTTACGCGGTCACCGGCCTTTATTTTTATGATCGGCAGGTCGTGGAGATTGCCGCGAGCCTGCGCCCATCCAAGCGCGGGGAACTTGAAATCACCGACGTGAACCGCGTCTATCTCAAGCGCGGCGAACTCAACGTGTGCGTGATGGGACGCGGCATGGCGTGGCTTGACACGGGCACGCATGACGCTTTGACGGAAGCCTCGCTCTTTATTCAGACGCTCGAAAAGCGGCAGGGCCTGATGGTCGCGTGCCCGGAAGAAATCGCATATCGCGCCGGGTATATCACCGCCGAACAACTCGAAGCCGTGGCGCATCCGATGCGCAACAATGCGTATGGTGCATATTTGCTGCAACTGCTGAAGGATCGGGTGTTTTGAGGGAAAGGGCGAGGCAAGTGTCGCGCTGGGAAGAATGAAAAAAACTACCACCAGCCTTCCTGGAGTTTGGTTGCTCGAACCGCGTGTCTTCGGCGACGACCGCGGATTTTTTCTCGAGAGCTATAACCAGCGCGTTTTTGCCGAGCTTGGAATTACCGGCGCCTTCGTGCAGGACAATCATTCTTATTCGGAAAAGAATGTCGTGCGCGGTTTGCACTACCAGATTCAACAGCCGCAAGGGAAGCTGGTTCGTGCGATCACGGGAGAAATTCGCGATGTCGCGCTCGATCTGCGCCGCTCTTCTCCCACCTTCGGAAAATGGGAGACCTACACCCTCTCTGGCGAAAACAAATTGATGTTGTGGATCCCGGCGGGCTTCGCCCACGGCTTTCGCGTGGCGTCCGCGAACGCGCATGTGATGTATAAGACGACCGATTTCTATGCTCCCGAGCACGAACGCACGATCGTCTGGAACGATCCCGGTTTGCGTATCGACTGGCAACTCGACGGCGAGCCGATCGTATCAGCGAAAGACCGGCAGGGAGTGAGGTTCGAGGACGCGGATAAATTCCAATAGCTGTGTTGGAGACGCTGCGCTCGAACTTGCGCTCGCATGACGGAGCCTGGCGACTCGCCGACGCGCTTTAATTGAGCCGGAACTCCACTGCAATGGTCGTTTCCACTGCAACAGCTTTTCCTGACGACTGATACGGTTCAAACTTCCAGCCGCGCACGGCTTCTTCCGCGGACTTAAGCAGTTGTTCATCGCCCGAAACGTGCCGCAAGCGCGAAACTGTTCCATCCGAGCCAATTACCGCGTCCAGCACGGCGAGTCCCTGTTTGCCCGCGCTGCGCGCATCTTCCGGATAGACGGGGTCGACTTTGGATACGATGCGCATCTCCATTGTCTCCGGAGAGACTTGCAATGGTGTATCGGACTCCTTCGCGGCCACCGATCCAATTTCCAATTCCTTCCATGACCGTTGCCACTGCCACCATCCGAGAAAGGCCATGAGCAACATGGCGCTCAATAGAAGATAAAAACGCCGCCGGCGCACTTTAATTCGCGGCACCGACGTCTTTCCGTGATTTTCGTCGGCCGCAGCCGGCTCGCTGACCTCCGGTTCGCTGACCACTGGCTCGGGCTTCCCGGCCGGTTCGTCTGTCGCGTTGAAGTGCGAATTTCTGAGCCGGTAAGTCCAATATCGAATCATTTCCTGCTGTTCGATAGGGAGGCCGATGAATTCAAATCCGCAGCGGAGCCGGCCCTGATAGCGAACCAGGGCCCGCGCGCGAACCGGCACGCCGACATTTGGAAGTCTCAATTCGACGGCGACGTGCTGCCCCACGGCCAATTCGCCCGCCACCATGCCGCCCACGCCGCCTTCGCTGAGGTCGGTGCAACGGCCGGGCAAACTTTCTGGAACGCCGGAGCGCAACGCGATCACGTCCAGAGGAACGTGAATGGAATGGCGAGGAGAATTACGGCGTACTTTTTCGAGCGCCGGGGACACGGCTGCACTCATCGGACCTCCGCAAGAGCCACTTTAATCACCATGCGGCTGGAATCAACGACGAAACTCGGCGCGCTGCTGGAACGGATAGCAAGAGTATAGCGGAAGACCACGCAGGAGTTTTGATCAAAATTCAATGTTCGTGCGGCAAGAACGTTTTGCGATCCCGGGTTCAGTTCTACTCCATGTCGCGCCAGTTCATTCCAACTCCGAGATCGACGCGCAGGGGGACGGCCAGCTCAAAAACGCCTTCCATGTACTCGCGCACCAGCGTCTTCACTGTGTCAAGCTCGTCGTCTGCGACTTCGAAGACCAGTTCGTCATGCACCTGTAGCGTCATGCGCGACTTCATCCCGCGCTTCAGAATCTCGTCATCGATGCGAATCATGGCAATCTTGATGAGGTCGGCGGCCGTCCCTTGCAGCGGCGTATTAACGGCCGTGCGTTCCGCGAATCCGCGCAAGTTCGAATTCTTGCTGTTGATGTCGGGGATCGGACGGATGCGTCCAAAGAGCGTCTTGACGTACTGATCGCGCCGCGCCTGATCAAGCGTTGCGTCGATGAATCCACGTACGCCGGAATAAGTCTCGAAATACGAGTCGATAAATTTCTTCGCCTCGCCGGGCTCGATTCCGAGTTGTTGTGAGAGCCCGAACGGCGACAGCCCGTAGACGATCCCGAAGTTCACGGCTTTGGCGCGCCTCCGATGCTCAGGAGTGACCATCAGCGGAGGCACGCCGAAAACCTGCGACGCTGTCAGCGTGTGAATGTCGTCACCGCGGCGGAATGCCTCGACCAGCAACTTGTCTTTCGAGAAGTGTGCCAGCAGCCGCAATTCAATCTGCGAATAATCCGCAGCCAGCAGCGTGTAGCCGGGCTCGGCAATGAACGCCGCGCGAATTTCGCGCCCGAGCTCGGTACGGATGGGAATGTTCTGAAGATTCGGATTGGTCGACGAGAGCCTGCCGGTCGCAGTTCCTGTCTGGCCGAACGTGGTATGTACGCGTCCGCTCCCGGCGCGAATCAACGCGGGCAGGGCGTCAACGTAGGTAGACTTCAATTTTGTGAGCTGCCGGTATTCGAGCACCAGACGCGGAACCTCATGTTCTTCCGCGAGACCTTCCAGGACATCGACCGCCGTCGATATTTTCTTGCCTTTCCCGTATTTCACTGGGAATCGGCAGCCCCAGCTTGTTGAACAGCACGTCGCCGAGCTGCTTTGGCGAACTGATGTTGAACTCCATTGAGCAGCGTTCGTAAATGTCGCGCGCTTTGGCGTCGGCTTCGCGCTGCAACTTTACCGACATCTCGGCGAGCACGACGGGATCGATCTTCACGCCCGCCTCTTCCATGCGCGCCAGCACCGGGAACAAGGGGCGCATCGATGGTTTCGTAAACGGAGGTCAGGCCTTGAGTCTCGACCTCCTGCCGCAAAATCGCCGCCAGCTTCCCCGTCACGTCAGCCGCCTCGGCGAGGTTGCCGCTCAATTTCAAATTCAATCTGCGCAGCGCGACTTCCGGCAGGGAATGCGACGAATAAGTTGGATCGAGCAGATAGGAATAAAGCATGGGGTCATGCCGCACGCCTCGCGGCCTGATCCCGAGTTCCGGAAGCTGATGAAGCGCGGCTTTGTAATCGTGAATGCTTTTTGGGAGCGTGGGATCTTCGAGCACGCTCTTGATGCGGTCGGCAGCCGCTTGATCGGCGAACGTCACCACCGCGCCTTCCCCGGACGATTTCGAAAGCGCAATCTGATGGAACGAGGCCGCGCCGGGAGAAGGTTCTTCAGCTGGGCGCAGATCGAGAAGTCCGGTCTGTTCTGGTTCCGGTTCTGCCTCTGCCTCTTTCAGCTCTTCCGCCTCATCGTTATGTTCGGCGGCGGGAATCGCCACGCCCAGTACCGTGTCCGGCGCCAGATCCCGCAGATAGTCGTCCAATTCAGCCTTTGACTTGATCTCGCCGTAGTGCCCCTCTTTCACCTCGACAACGGGAAGCAGTTCTTTCAGGAGCGAGCTGAATTCGAGTTCGGCGAAGAGCGCGCGCAGCGCTTCGACGTCAGGCTCGCCGACTTTCATGGCGGTCACATCCAACTCCACCGATACGTCTGTATCGATCGTCACGAGCTGCTTGCTGAGCAGAATGTTGTCGCGGTTGTTCTGGAGCGACTCGCGGTAAGTTTTCTTTTCAACTTCCGCGGCGCGATCGAGAGCCTGCTCCACACTGCCAAACCGGCGGATAATTTCGACCGACCCTTTGTCGCCGATGCCCGGCGCTCCGGGAATGTTGTCGATCGAATCGCCGCGGAGAGCCATCACGTCGATCACCTTCGACGGCGGCACGCCCAGTAACTCTTCGACCTTCGCTGCATCGCAAATCAAATTGTCCTTCGGCGGATTCAGCACGCAGACCTTGTCATTCACGAGCTGAAGCATGTCCTTGTCGCTCGACACGACGTAGACGGAACGCGATTCTTCAGCCGCTTTGCGCGCGAGCGTCCCAATCACATCGTCCGCTTCATAGCCCGCGAGCTGAAGAATCGGAATGCGATAGCCCTCCAGTGCACGCCGAATGTAGGGAACCTGCTGGACGAGGTCGGGCGGCATCTCCTTGCGATTTGCTTTGTAGCCGTCGTATTGCGATTCCTTGAACGTCTGCGTCCTGATGTCGAACTTGCGAATGGTGGTGATCTGCTCCGCCTGCTGGTTGCGGATAGTGGGCGCCCCGACATCGAAGACGGCAGCGAGGTATTCCGGAGAGAAGTCGTCGCGCAGTTTGCGCAGCATGTTGACGAAGACGTAGGTGGCTGCGGTCGGAATGCCGGTCTTCGTTGACATGGGCCGCTGCCGCGCCATGGCGTGGTAGGCGCGGAAGATGAACGACATCGTGTCAATGAGGAAAATGCGTCCCTTGTCTCCATCGTCGGCCACAAGCTGCGGCTTTGGGCTTGCCATTTGCGGCGACTGTTCCGGCTCAGCGGAGGGTTTCGGCGTGGATTTCTTTTTCGGAGGCAATGGGAAAAGTTTAGCAGTTCGGTGCGCACCGTGTAGGACGAGTGACAGAGCTTCCTGCCAAATCGCGCGATCCCGCGTATGATATGGGGTTTTCGGCTTTAGACCGCCGCATGCTGCCCTTTAAGCTTATCTATAGCGAAGATTATTTCCTGCCCATCGGGGACCACGTATTTCCCGGTGAGAAGTACCGAGGCATACACGACCGACTGGTGGCCATGAATGTGGCCGACGCCTCCGACTTCATTGCTCCTCGTTCCGCCACCGATGAAGACATTCTGCTGGTACACACGCCGCAATACGTGCAGAAACTGAAAACCGGCACGCTCAGCGCGCGCGAGGAACTGGAGATGGAGATTCCATACTCGCCGGAGCTGGTGCGCGCATTCTGGATGGCCGCCGGCGGATCGATGCTGGCCGCCGATTATGCGCTCAACGACGGCGTCGCGATCAGCATTGGCGGCGGGTTTCATCATGCCTTCCCCGATCACGGCGAAGGCTTCTGCATGATCAACGACATTGCGGTCGCGATCCGCCGCATGCAGCGAGATGAAAAAATCCGTACCGCCATGACGCTGGATTGCGATGTTCACCAGGGTAATGGCACAGCCGTTATTTTTGCGCCGGCCCCGATGCCCGCTAATCGCATGCCCGCGCCCGCCGGGGCCGTCAGTCTCGCGGATATGGCCCGCACTCGCCGGGCGCCGTGCCGATGTCTTCACCATCTCCTTGCATCAGGAAAACAATTATCCGGCGTTCAAGCCGCCTTCCTCGCTCGACATGAATCTTCCCGACGGCATGGGCGACGCAGAATATCTGGCCTGCCTGGGCAGTGCCATCAGCATGGGCCTGAGCAGGTTCAGGCCAGAGCTGATCTGCTACGTGGCCGGAGCCGATCCTTATCGCGAGGATCAACTGGGCGGCCTGTCATTGACGATCGAGGGATTAAAGCAGAGAGACGCACTGGTGTTTCAACTTGCCAAGGCCGAGGGCATACCTGTCATGGTGACCTTCGCCGGTGGTTATGCGCACAAACTGGAGGACACCATCGCGATCCACGCCAACACGATTGTGGCGGCGAAGGAAGTGTTCGCCGGCAAGTAGCGCGGCGCTTTTTGGTCGCGAGAAGAACTCGAAGAAGGAATCAGTGCTTACTCAAACCGTGCGCTAAACGCCAGTTCGACAGATCCTGTTCAGCCTGGGCAATCTCCTGCGGGCTCATGTTCTTCTTTAGGTCGCTCAAGGCCGTCGAACTCTCTTTGATCGAATTCTGCGCCAGTGTCAGCCACTTGTAGGCGGCAATGCGGTCGCTTCCAGCCGAGCCTTTGGCAAGCAACAGTCCGTAGCGGTACTGCGCCTTCGCCATGCCGCGGTCAGCCGCCATCTGGTAGTAATGGGCTGCCATGCTTCGATCGGGAGGCGCGCCGTTGCCCTGCTCGCAAATGATAGCCATGTCGTATTGCGCTTCGATCTGACCCTGATTAGCGGCGGCTGTCAGCCAGCGGCGGGCGAGAGCGTAGTCGACCGGAACGCCGTGGCCCATCGCGTAACTGACGCCCAATGCAAACTCACCATCCGGTTCGCCTTTGTCGGCCGCTTTTTTGTACCAGCCCAGGGCTTGGTCGTAGTCGGCTTTTCCCAGCAGTCCCTTGCTGAAAATCGTTCCCAGTGCCACCTCGGCGGGTGCGCTGCCCAGGTCGGCCGCTCTCTGGTAGTACTGCATGCCCTTGCTGACGTCGGCCGTTATTGTGGAATTCGGAGGCTGAAGATAAATTTCCGCGAGCGCCAACAGAGGCGGAATCAGGTTCTGATCGGCAGCAGCCGTGTGCCACCGAATCGCCTCTTTGTAATCGCGCTGAACTCCCTCGCCGCGTTCGTACATCAGAGCCAGATTGTACTGGGCCGACGCGTCGCCGCCTTCCGCCGCACGCCGGAACCAGGCGACGGCCTGCGCCGGATCTCGCGTGACGCCCTTCCCATTGGCATACATCAGCGCAATATCAGTCTCCGCGTCGACTGAACCTTGTTGCGCCGCCTTCTTGTACCAGTCCAGCGCCTCGGCCGGGGAGGGATGGTCCAGGCCGATGCCGGTTTCCGCAAAAATGCCGAGCGATTCTTCCGCCGCCATATACCCGCGATCGGCGGCTTTACGCAGCAGGCGGGTCGCTTCCACGTCATCTTTTTTCAAAAGAACGCCCGCGTGATAGGCGAGCGCCAGCATGGTTTGTGCCTCAGCATCACCTGCCCTCGTTTTATCCTCGAGTGGTTGCAGGTCCTCGACCTTCAGCGCCTTGGCTTTTTCCATCAGTGCGTACGCTCCGGGTAATTGATTGGAGCGCCTGACCGGGGCAGGCTCGGAAGGCTGAGACTCCGCTTGCTTCGCGGTGGAAGGGGACTTTTGTGTTTGAGGCGGTTTCTGTGACGCCTGCTTCTGAGGAGGCGCAGCCGGCGCTCTTTCGGTGCTCGCCGCACTCGATGATGCCGCGGGCGAGCCAGCCTCTGATTTCTGGAACGGAATTTCGATCACAACCGTTCCATTCGCGGCAGGTTTGACCTCGAAATTCAAGACCTCCGACGAATCGACTACCAGCCGCGTAGTCGGCGGATGCGCGCTGAATAGCGACACGCGAATATCGTTCACCGGACCGCGATTCACCGGGATACGGTGGTTGCCGCCCTTGAGTTCGCATCCGGCGAAGTCGAAGATCAGACGATCGGGATTCGAAACATGGCTCGATGTTGGGACAACTGGGGCGCTGATGGCGATCGTGATCGTGAGACCCTTGGGACCTGGGCGAACGTCGATGTTTCCAACGCTTGCTGTTGGAGAAATGGTGGCGGCAGCCTGCGGTTTTCCCGTTTGCTGGGCGGCCGTCTGTCCTGCAGAGCACCAAATCAAGGCGCAGGCAAGAGCCGTGTAGAGTCGCGCGATCACAAGGGTCCTCGGATGCTCCGGAGCTTAAACGAATTCTAACGTCGGGGCAACGGACGACCGGGCATCTTGTTGATGATGCGGGTAGGGCCTCAGAGTCCGAGTTCTATGATCCCGCGTCGAACACGGCATCTCGCGTTGCTTTGGGCCAGAAGATCAGCGGTACCTGCATATCGTTCATGGCATGCACGACCATCGGCAAAAGCAGACTGCCAGTCAGCAGATAGAGTCCAGCCAGAACGACGCTGGCAAGCCCAGTTTTGGCCACCGCCGGCCATCCCTGATATCGATGAGCCATGCCGAAGAACAAGGAAGTAAGCAGAACCTTCTCCAGGTTGTTAACGTGCGGAATGTAGAGGCTGAGGTAGTAGAAGAGAAATCCGCGAAAGACTAATTCCTCGGAAATCCCCGCGCCAACGCTGAGGACGACGAACCAGCGCTGTTCCTCAAGTGAGTCGGGAAGCAGTGCCGCCAGGTGACCGCCTAATTTTGCTCGGACTTTCTGAGCTTTTGGTCGGAGCTTGATCGCGCTTCGCAGAAACAAAGCGACGACCACGGCCGCCAAGGCAGCGGTGACGATCCACGAGCGGGGCGCATATATCCCTAGACTTTTCCCGGGAATTCCACCGAACAGGCACAACCCGCAAACCAGGGAGGCAGTCATCGTCTGCTCCGTGATCACTTCGCGGTAGAGACGGATCCTGGCGCGCGGATCGCCGGCCTGAATCCGCTTTTGTGCTTTCCGGTACCAGAAGAGCCCAAGCCAGGGACTGACCAGAATGGCGTAAACCGCCAGCAAGTGAGTGAGAAGGGCGACGAGCAAAGGTGTATTCATAACACAATGTAAATGTATATTTACATTTACATTATGTCAAGAACTTCCTGTAGAATCTCCAGCAAATGCCGAAAACCGTGCTTCCCGCCCGTCAGGAGCGCAGCCGCAAGACACTTGCTCTCCTGCTCAAGGCCACCGCCGAAGTCCTGAATAAAGATGGCCTTGAGGCCGCCACCATCCCGCGCATTGCCGCACGCGCCGGTCTGACCCCGGGCGCAATCTATCGCCGCTTCCCTGATAAAGATGCTCTACTGCGCGAGGTCTGCCTGCGCATGCTCGACGAAAATTACCGGCACAGCAAGGAACTGCTGAAGCCCGAGCGGTGGAAGGACAAGCCCCTGGCCGAAATATGCCGTTACGTGATTGAGATCACTCTGAAGGGACATTCTGTTTTTCGCGGGCTGGTGCGCGCCTATATGTTCTTCACCTTGCAGCACCCCGATGTCGCGTTCGTACGCAAGTGCGATGATCTGGAGTGGAAAGTTATTCGCGCTGTCGGCGATTTGCTGCTCACGCGGAGGAAAGAAATTCGACATCCCGACCCCGACTTCGCGGTGTCTTTCGCCATGTTGATGGTCGGCGCGGCGGCACATACCTTGCTGATCCTGCCTCGTGACCCAAAGCACTTTTCCCGGCTCGTGCCGGACATCGAGAAACGTCTTGAACACGAACTGCCGGAGATGATACTGCGCTATCTGCAAATCGAAGGTTAGGCCGGGCACCAATCGAGGACTCCCAGCGCCCACTGTTAGAATAGTCGTTAACTTATGTTCGAGAACCTACAGGAAAAACTCCAACGCGCATTCAAAAGCCTGCGCGGGCAGGCTGTTCTCACCGAAGAGAACATTGCCGATGCGCTGAAACAGATTCGCCTCGCGCTGCTCGAGGCTGACGTCAACTTCAAAGTCGTCAAGGATCTGATCGACCGTATTCAGGCCAAGGCCGTCGGCCAAGAGGTGCTGACCGCGCTGTCGCCCGGCGAGCAGGTGATCAAGATCGTCCGCGACGAACTGGTCGAAACGCTGGGCAAAGATACCGCCAAGCTGAAGTTTGCCTCGCAGCCGCCAACGGTGGTGCTGATGGCGGGATTGCAGGGCTCGGGCAAAACGACGACCTCAGGCAAACTCGCGAACTGGCTGAAGAATGGCGGACACCGGCCGCTGCTGGTTTCCGTCGACGTGTATCGTCCGGCGGCGCGCGAGCAGTTGAAGGTAGTGGCGGCGGCGATCAAGGCCAATCTTTACGAGGGCGAAGTCGGCGAGGCCAACACCGCGACGGTCGAGCGGCTCGCGAAAGAGGCGCGGCGCGAGGCCATCAACACCGGCAGCGATGTGCTCATCGTCGATACCGCCGGCCGCTTGCACATCGACGACCAGCTCATGGACGAGATGCAGTCGCTGAAGCGGCTGCTCAATCCGCAGGAAATTCTGTTCGTCGCCGATTCGATGACCGGCCAGGACGCGGTGAAGTCGGCGGACGAGTTCCACAAAAAGCTCACCTTGACCGGTGTCGTACTAACCAAGATGGACGGCGACGCACGCGGCGGCGCGGCGCTCTCGATTCGCCAGGTCACCGGCCAGCCGATCAAGTTCATCGGCATTGGCGAAAAATACGACGCGCTGGAACCGTTCCATCCCGACCGCATCGTTTCGCGCATTCTCGGAATGGGCGACATCCTCTCGCTGATCGAGAAGGCCGAGTCGCAGATCGACAAGAAGAAGGCGCAGGAGCTGGCGACTAAAGCTTTCTCTGGCGACGGCTTCTCGCTGGAAGATTTCCGCGAGCAACTGCGCTCGGTGAAGAAGATGGGATCGATGCAGAGCCTGATTGGAATGCTGCCGTCGATCGGCGCGTTTCAGGGATTACAGAAGGCGGCCGACAAAGTCGACGAGAAGCAGATCAACCGCGTTGAGGCCATCATCAACTCGATGACCAACTACGAGCGCAACCATCACGAGTCGATCAATGGCAGCCGCCGCAAACGCATCGCCCGCGGCTCGGGAACGACGGTGCAGGAAGTGAATAACCTGCTCCGACAGTACGCGCAGATGAAGAAGATGTTCAAGCAGATGGGCAAGCCGAGTTTCGCGCGGCGGATGGCGGGGATGAAGTTCCCGGGGATGTAGAGAGCGTCCTTCGTTCTTGGTCCGTCGTCCTGCGCTCCGAAAACCGGAATGCAGCGCGAATAGATTTGCGCCGATAAAGCTGGGGACGGGGAAAGCAAACGCGCGCGCAATTAGAACAAGCGAGAGACGAGGGACAAAGGACGATTCATGAAATGGCGCTCCCTCCAGGAATCCGGCTCCTACAACGACCTTCGTCCGCTGCGGGAGATTTTTGCCGAGCGTAAGAAAACCATCGCCGAGTACGTCCCGCCTGACGTTCAAGCCATTCACCGGCGCACAGTCGAAGCATTGAAGTCCGAGAGCTTCGCCACGATGGCTTTAGGGATGATCACCAGCATCCCGCCTTTCGAACTTTCCGATCACAATGGCAAGCGCGTTTCTTCCGCCGATCTTCTCCGCAAAGGCCGCCTGGTTCTCTGCTTCATTCGCGGACGCTGGTGTCCTTTCTGCGTCGGCCAGATGGAGGCGATGAACTACATTGCCGCGCAGATTGTTGCGGCTAACGCCTCGATCGTCGCCATCTCTCCGCAGACCGAGAAGCAGGCTTTCTTCATGCACGACCAGCACAAGCTCGCTTTCCCCGTGCTCGTCGACGCGCACAATGAACTCGCCCGCCAATTCGGACTCGTCTACAAAGTTCCCGACGAGCAACAAAAGCTCTACCGCACGACCTTCATCAATCTTCCGTTTATCAATGGCCGTGACGCTCACAAAACGATAGCTGGGAGTTGCCCATCCCCGCGACTTACATCGTCGACCGCGACGGCTCAATTCTCTTCGCCTCGGCCAACGAGGACTACACCGACCGCCCGGAGCCTCTCGACCTTCTCAGCATTCTCGAACGTTCCGCTTAAGCGCAAGAAAAAGCGCCGGAAGGGAACCGGCGCTGACTGCAACTTGTTTTTCTTGAATACAGCAGGTCGAGCCCTACTTCAGCGACGCCATATCGATCACGAAGCGATACTTCACGTCGCTCTTCAGCAGACGCTCGTAGGCTTCGTTGATCTTCTGGATGGGAATGATTTCGATGTCGCAGGTAATGCCGTGCTCGGCGCAGAAATCGAGCATCTCCTGCGTCTCGCGGATTCCGCCGATGATGGAACCGGCAAGTGCGCGGCGGCGGAAGAGCAAACTTCCCACCGGAACCGGCAACGGAGTCGGCGACGCGCCGACCATGGTCAGCGTTCCATCGAGCTTCAACAGATCGAGATATGGGCCGACATTGTGCTCCGCGGAAACGGTATCGAGAATGAAGTCGAAGCTGCCTGCGTGTTTCAGCATCTCATCGGCATTCTTCGAGACCACGACTTCATCCGCGCCCAGCTTCAGCGCGTCCGCCTTCTTGTTGGGCGAGGTGGTGAACAGCACCACGTGCGCGCCGAACGCGTGCGCGAATTTCACGCCCATGTGCCCGAGCCCGCCGAGGCCGACGATGCCCACCTTCTGGCCCTTGCCCACCTTCCAGTGGCGCAGTGGAGAATAGGTCGTAATGCCGGCGCAGAGCAGCGGCGCGGCCGCGGCCAGGTTGAGCTTGTCGGAAATGCGGAGCGCGAAGGCCTCGTCGACCACGATGCTGTCGGAATAACCGCCATAGGTGACGCCGCCGAGGTGCTTGTCTTCGGAGTTGTAGGTGAATGTCGCCGGGCCGTCACAAAATTGCTCGTTGCCGGCGCGGCAATTCGGACAGGTGCGGTCGGAGTCAACCATGCAGCCGACGCCGGCGATGTCACCCGCCTTGAATTTCTTTACGCCGCTGCCCACCGCGACCACCCGGCCAACAATTTCATGGCCCGGCACGCACGGGTAAACGGTCGGCATCATGCTTTCCCATTCGTTGCGAACCTGATGCAGGTCGGAATGGCAGACGCCGCAATAGAGAATTTCAATCTGGATATCCTGCGGACCCGGCGTGCGCCGCTGGATGGAAGTTGCGGAAAGAGCCGCGGTCGCGCTCTTGGCGCCAAAAGCCTTGGCGGTAAATGATTTTGCGTTTGAAGATGATTTTTGTGAAGGAGGAGTAAGAGTTGCTTGACTCATAGAATCGGAACCATTTCCTTTCGCGTTATGTCATCTAGATTGCCCGGCCTCCGCACAAGATTCAGTGATTATGCCAAGAGGCATGAATTTCGCGAGCTTTTTGAACACGCAGGGTCCGAGTCAGAGCCTGGCAGCGCGCGGCCGTCATCCTTGCTTAAACCCGTAACCTCCGGCATAATAATAGTTTGTCTCAACCCTGCCGGACTCTTCCGGAACAAAGGAAACGAAGTCAGTGTTAATGATCCGTCTGGCGCGCTTTGGTGCGCGCAAACAACCGTATTATCGCGTAGTGGTGATTGAGAAGGAACGGGCGCGCAATGGGCGTCCGGTGGAAGTGGTGGGCACGTATAACCCGCGGACAAATCCTGCAACTGTCGATTTGAAGCGGGAGCGCATCACCTATTGGGTTTCGAAGGGCGCGAAGTGCTCGGAGCGCATGACGAAGCTGCTGGCGATGCCTGTGCAGACGGCTGCGGCTCCTGCGCCTGCGGCGACCGCCTAGTTCCGGTCCTTATCAGTCCACTGCAAAATTCCTCCCCTTCGGCGCCGCTCAGGGTCGGGATGACAATTCTTTTTTGGAGACTCAATGACCGAACAGACCGCCAACCCGCGCGCCTTGATTGAGCACATTGCGAAGGCTCTGGTCGAAGACAAGGCCGCCGTTTTTCTCGACGAATACGAAGACGGCGACGAGACGGTGATCGAGCTTGAAGTAGCCGAGGCCGAGGTGGGCAAGGTGATTGGACGCTCCGGACGCATCGCACGGGCGTTGCGGACGGTGCTGGCTGCGGCAGGCACGAAGAACGATACGCGTTACGCGCTGGAGATTCTCGAATAGCGGCACAGCAGGCGAGCGGCGAGTGGATCACGCTGGCGCTGGTGGTCAAGACGCAGGGGCGCCACGGAGAAGTCGCTGTCGAACCGCACACCGTCGTTCCGGATCGTATCAGGCAAGGCATGCAGCTTTGGGCGCTGCTGAAGAGTGGCGAGCGGCGCGAAGTAAGGATCGAAGAGCTGTGGCCGCACAAGAGTTGGCTGGTGCTGAAGTTTGCCGGCGTCGAAACCATCGACGATGCGGAGACGCTGAAAGGCGCGGAGTTGCAGGTTCCGCAGAGTGAGCGCGCCGAACTCGAGCCGGGCTGGACGTATTTGAGCGATCTGGTCGGCTGTACGGTGCTTGATAGCGGCCGCGAGATTGGCAAGATTGTGGACGTTGCATTCGGCGCGGGAGAAGCGCCGCTGCTGGTGGTGGAAGGCGAAACGAGCGCGGTGAAGTTGCCGTACGAAATTCCGTTTGCCGAAGCTTACCTGGAGAAAGTTGACGTCGAGCGCAAGCAGGTGCGGATGCGGTTGCCGGAAGGCATGCTCGATGTGAACGCGCCGCTGAAGAAGGAAGAGAAGGAAATAGGTCGTTAGTCGGTTGTCGTTGTCGTTCGCGGATCGATGTTTGGGAATCTTGAGATTTGTCCTAATGACCGGCGATCTCGAGCGGCCAACAACGGGTTTGTCCGCGATGAAGATCGACATTCTTACGATCTTTCCTGATTTCTTTCGCGGACCTTTGGATTACGGAATTATTCGCCGGGCACGCGAGGCGAGCCTGGTGGATGTCGGAATTCACGATCTGCGGAACTATACGAAAGACAAGCACCGCACCGTGGATGACCGCCCGTTTGGCGGCGGCGAGGGCATGGTCCTCAAGCCGGAACCGATCTTTGAATGTTTGGAGTCGCTCGGCGGATTGGCGTCACGCGAGGAACGGATTGCTGGGCGCGAAGCAGTCGGTGATCTTGCTTTCAGCGCAGGGACGCAAGCTGGATCAGGCCCTGGCGGGAGAGTTGGCGGCGCTGGATCGTATCGTTCTGATCTGCGGCCGTTACGAAGGCGTGGATGAGCGCATCAGCGAGCATCTGGCCGATCGCGAAGTTTCGGTCGGCGACTATGTGCTGAGCGGCGGCGAACTGGGTGCGGCGGTGATTGTCGATACGGTCACGCGGCTGATACCGGGCGCGGTCGGCAACGAAGCGTCGACGAGGCAGGAGTCGTTTACGGCGGGTGCGAACGTGCACCAGGGCGAGAGGGCCGCGAATGACGCGCCAAGTTCGACCTGTGTTTCCGGCGGATTGCTCGATTATCCGCATTACACGCGGCCCGCGGAGTTTCGCGGCATGACGGTTCCCGAAGTGCTGGTGAATGGGAACCACGAAGAGATCAGGCGCTGGCGCAGAAAGCGGGCGCTGGCCAAGACGCTGCGCAACCGGCCCGATTTGCTGGAGCAGGTCGCGTTAAGCCGGGAAGACAAGGCGCTGCTGGACGAAATTAGAAATGAGCTTCAGGTTCCCGTTGACACCGGGAACTGAGAACTGGAAAAGGAAACATTATGCGGAATCAAATCATCGAAAAATTGCTGGCCAAGACGCGGCGCACTGATCTGCCGAAGTTCGGCCCCGGAGACACCATTCGCGTGCAGGTCAAGATTCGCGAAGGCGAAAAAGAGCGCCTTCAGGCCTTTGAGGGCGTCGTGATCGCCCGCAGTCGGGGCGCGCAGCCGAGTTTCACCGTGCGTAAGATGAGCTTCGGACAGGGCGTCGAGCGCATTTTCCCCGTCGACTCCAAGGTCATCGATAAAATCGAAGTGGTGCGGAGCGCAAAAGTTCGGCGCGCCAAGCTTTATTACCTGCGCGAGCTGCGCGGCAAGGCCGCCCGTCTGAAGGAAGTCGAGTAGTCGCAGCTTTCGTCTATCTCAATGCCAGTGGCGGCGAGACGCCGCCACGACAGCCGGCGTTACGCCGGCGCTGCATCTTTTTGCCACAGGCGTCCACATAATCCCCGCTTGTTTCTTCCCGCGCACTCGGCGAAGATGCTGAATAGCGTCGGTGCCGAAATCCAAGCGAAAATCCGGACGTATTTCTAAAATCGCGAGTGCCGAGGGCATCTCGCTATCGGCCGCGAAGCTGCGGTTGTTGAAGACGCTGCGCTGCACCTTGAAGTTCGAAAAGCTGGCCTGGGCGACAGGCGTAACGCTTGTCGCGGGCGTCGACGAAGTTGGCCGCGGCTCTCTCTTCGGGCCCGTCGTTGCCGCCGCCGTTATTCTCGATCCCAAAGATCGCATCCGCGGCTTGCGCGACTCGAAACTTCTTCCGGCGGAACGTCGCGAAGAGTTGGCCGAACGCATTCGCGAGCGCGCCATCGCCTGGGCCATCTCGGCCGTCGACTCGGCCCGCATTGATCAAATCAACATCTACCACGCGTCGCGCCTCGCCATGCGACAGGCGGTCGAGCAGTTGGCGCCGCAGGCGGGCTATCTGCTGGTAGATGCGATGAAGATCGATAGCGCCCTGCCGCAGCGCGCCATCATCCACGGCGACGCCCTGTCGGCCTCGATTGCCGCCGCCTCCATCATCGCCAAGGTCGAACGCGATCGCATGATTTCGGCGTGGGACCCGGTCTTTCCCATCTACGGCCTCGCCTCCAACAAGGGATACAGCACACCGCGCCACCTTGCCGCGCTGCGCGAACACGGTCCGTCGCCGCTGCATCGCCAGTCCTTCGCACCCGTCTGGAGCGCTCCTATTCCGCAGGAGGTACTGAGCTTCATGCAGGAGGACGCGGAGGGTGATTTGGCTGACGAAGCAGTCGTTGGCCTCTAATCGCCATTCCCTTGGATGTGCGGCAGCTTGCCAGGCGTTTTATCCCGCTAGGCGTTGTCATTTCGGGCAAACGGGAAAGAGCCGCGCAGTCCGCGGCGGCAGGCCGAGAGGAATGTTTTAGCGCGAAGGATTCGCCTGCTATCATCCCGAAGTGGCGGCGCGCGGAAAATTCATCACCTTCGAAGGACTCGACGGAAGCGGCAAAAGCACGCAGATCGAAAAACTGGCCCGCACCCTGCGCGCGCATGCCGTTCCGGTCACGGTAACGCGCGAGCCAGGAGGCACTTCAGCGGGCGAAAAAATTCGCGAAGTGATCCTTCATTCGACAACCTCCGGCCTATCGCCAATGACCGAGATGGCGCTGATGTTCGCCTCGCGCGCGCAACATATTCAACAGATCATTCTGCCTGCGCTCGCAGAGGGTCGCGTGGTGCTGTGCGATCGCTTCACCGATTCAACCGAAGCCTATCAGGGGGGAGGCCGTAAATTGGGCTCGAAGCCCGTACTCGCGCTGCATGAAATTTTGTGCGGCGGCCTGCAACCCGACCTCACGATCCTCCTCGACAACGAAGTGGCGTTCAGTGTGGAACGAGCCCGGCGCCGCAATCGCCAGCACAAAGCCGCGCGCCCCGATAAGGATGAAAATCGTTTCGAGCAGGAGAACAGGGCGTTTTTCGGACGGGTGCGAAATGCCTACCTGGCGATCGCGAACCGAGAGCCGCACCGCGTGCAAATCGTGAACGCTCGCGGCACTCCGAAGCAGACGCATGCGGCTATCATGGAGTTGGTGAAAAAGAAGTTGAAGATCAGCTTCTAGCTGCTAGCCACTAGCCACTGGCTTGAATCTGAAGTTGGTCCGTCGTTTCGCAATTTTGTGCTTTGGCTAGAAGCTAGAGCTAGAGCTAGCAGCTTTTTATGCCCTTTTCCGATTTCATCGGCAACGTGGAAGTCGTCCATCGCCTGCGCGAGATGATTGCGCGCGATCACTTCCCTCATGCGGTGATCCTTGCCGGCGCTCACGGTTCCGGTAAGTACACGCTCGCGCTGATGCTGGCTCGCGCCATGAATTGTCTGGAGCCGCCGGTTACCGACGGCCTGCCCGACTTCTGCGGTCATTGCTCGAATTGCACGCGCTTCGCCCTGGCCCAGGATCTCGATGCCCGGTTCGCCGAGGCAGTCGAAGCGCGCGAAAATCTGCGTGAGACCGACAAGAAAGAAACGCGCATTTTCGTCCAGACCCATCCCGACCTGCTCGTCATCCCTCCCGATCCGCCGCAAATGATGATCAAGGTCGACCAGGTTCGGCATGTCATCCACCGGATTTACTACCGTCCCGCCGAGGCACGCGAGAGCGTCTACATTTTCACTGCATCGGCCTTCATGAAAGAGGCGGCTAACTCGTTGCTCAAAGTTCTGGAAGAGCCTCCCGGATTCGCAACCATTTTTCTGCTGACGGAGAATGCCGGCGAGTTGCTTCCCACAATCCGCTCCCGCTCGGCGAACTTCGCGCTGGGCGCCTTAAGTTCGGCCGAACTCGAAGGCCATCTCGCGCGGCTTCGTCCGAATTGGAATCCTCACCAGCGAGCGCTGGTTGCGCGGCTGAGCGAAGGAGCGATAGGACGCGCACTTTCGTTCGATCTGGAAGGTTATGTCGCGGCCCGCGCCAGCGCGCTCATCCTGCTGAAATCCGCTCTCGGTGCCGGCGACCACAGCGAACTCTTCAAGACAACCGAAAGCTATCGCCCCGGCGCGGAAGGCCGCCAGAAGATGGACAACCTGCTGCGCACTTTGTATCTGCTCCTCGAAGATCTGATGTTTCTGCAATCGGGCACAACCCAGTTGGTGCGCAACACGGACATCATGGGAGAACTGAAAAAACTGTCTGAAGCCGCCGATTTTGCCTGGGTCCAGCGCGCTGCCGAGGGCCTCGCCGAGGTCGAAAGAGGCCTCCGTCGCAACCTCCTGCGCTCGCTTTCTCTCGATTCTTTCGTAGCCGCGCTCGAGCCTACGGCCCCGGCCGCGCGTTAGTTACGAAATCCGAAACGCGGTGACACAAATCATTGTCAGAGTTAACCCTCTGTGGTACCGTACCTCATAAAGTTTCCCCCAACACCCACAGTCACAAGTAAGTGTTGTGGTATTTCTGCCGCCCCCGTGCGCACAGGTGGTGACACATGAAAGAAACCCTAGAACCCATTCCAGCCGAACGTTCTGCCGACCTGGCCACCGACCAGGAGGGTTACGCAAACCGGAAGCTGATCCGGCCCTCGCTCAACCGAAATAGCGACCATGGCCATAATAATCACGGTCACGGCACAGGTGTCGCTTCAAATCATGTTTCGAACCACGGCACGAACCATGTTTCGAATCATGGCCCGGGCGAGCGGCGTGAGCGTTCCGCCTCGCCAGCCAAGAAAACAGCGCCCTCCGAGCAAACCAACGCCGAAAATTTCTATTACCAGAAGCAAATGCAGACCAAAACGCCGATGGTGGTCGTGCTGCGCGATGGCGAAGAGGTCCACGGCTATATCGAGTGGTATGACAGGAACTGCATCAAGCTGAACCGTACCGGCGCGCCGAACCTGATGATCTACAAGCCGGCCATCAAGTACATGTTCAAGGAAGGCGAAATCCGGCGGTAGCATGGAACGGCCCGACTCAAGTCTTCGTACCCTCTTTTAGAGGGCTGGACGTCATCGCTTCAACTTCCCAACTCGCGTCTCCCGCCAAGTCGAAATCCATGCTCGGTCGCTTCTTTCGAGCAATCTCCTACATTTTGGTATTTCTCTATATTGCCGGAACCCTCGTCTGCGGCTTGGGGCTGGGCTGGATCGCTGTTCATCCATTCAGTCATCCGATCACTTCTCGCGAGACGCAGAATGCCGAAGCATGGGCACAGATAAATTCGGTGGAGTTCCGAGACGTCACCCGCACAGCGTCGGATGGCACCCGCCTGCATGCCTGGTATATGCACCCATCGCAGGCCAATGGCGAGTCCGTTATCCTGCTCCACGGAGTTGGAGACAATCTGCTCGGCATGTATGGTTTTGGAAGGTGGCTGGTCGAAAACCACTACACCGTTCTGATGACCGACGCGCGCGGCCATGGCAACAGTGAAGGCATTGCGAGCTACGGTGTCCGGGAAGCCGATGACATTCACCGCTGGGTCGACTGGGTCGAGGCGCAAGGGCCGACGCATTGCATATACGGCCTCGGCGAGTCGATGGGAGCTGCGCAATTGCTGGAGGCTCTGCCGCGTGAGCCGCGGTTCTGCGCGGTCATTGCCGAATCGCCTTTCGCCAGCTTTCGCGAAGTTGCCTATGTCCGGATGGGCCAGCCATTTCATCTGGGCCCCTGGGTGGGACGGACATTTTTTCGCCCGATGGTCGATGTCGGATTTCTCTATCTGCGCTTTAAATATGGTTTGAATATGGAAGAAGCATCGCCGGAACAGGCGGTAGTCGGATTGAAGACGCCGGTGCTTCTCATTCACGGTCTCGACGATACGAACATTCCGCCTTACCATTCCGCCTTGATCCAGGCGAACAATCCGCAATCGGTGGTTATATGGAGAGTGCCCGGCGCAGTTCACACCGGAGCGCACGCCGCTGCTCCGGAAGAATTCGACCGAAGGGTTCTAGAGTGGTTTGCCGGCCACTCATCGGCGCCATGAAGCCTTATGTCTCCTCCGGCCTCGAATTCGAGTAAGAAACAGCCTCGACGATCCATCGCTCGCCGCGCCCTGTACTTTCTCCTCGCCTTCTACCTTTCCGCCAGCGTTTTCGGCGGCGCCTCTCTCGGCTGGATATCCCTCCATCCCAAAAGCCCGCCCATCCGCGATTATGAGGAGCGGAACGCCCGGGCTTACGCCGCCGCGCATTCGATCGAATTCCAGGACGTCGCGCTCACCGCGCCTGACGGTGCCGTTCTCAAAGCCTGGTACGAGCGTCCGCAAAATGCGAATGGCGACGCCGTGCTTCTCCTTCACGGTGTAGTCGATAACCGTCTCGGCGTCTATCCCTTCAGCAAGTGGCTGGTCGAGAGGGGCTATACGGTGCTCATGCCGGACGCTCGCCATCACGGCGCCAGCGGAGGGTTGACCACCTATGGCGTCCGCGAGGTCGACGACATTCGCCGGTGGATCGATTGGCTGGAGAAAGAGGGATTCGACAAGAAAAATCCCATTCGCTGTGTCTATGGTCTCGGCGAATCCATGGGCGGAATGGAATTGCTGGAAGCCTTGCCGCGCGAGCCGCGATTTTGTGCGATTGTCGCCGAGTCGCCCTCGGCCAGCTTTCGCGAAGAAGCTTACGGCCGCTTTGGCCGCTCACTTCACATCGGTCCATGGCTGGGCCGAACATTCTTCCGTCCCACGCTCGACGCCGGAATCCTCTTCGTCCGTCTCCGCTATGGCATCAATCTCGACGACGTAAATCCGGCGCAAGCCGTAGCCGGAACCAGAGTTCCGATTCTTCTTATTCACGGCACCGAAGACCGCAACGTCCTGCCATATCACTCAGATCTTATTCAATCGATGAATCCGCTGTCGATCGTAGTCTGGAAAGTGCCCGGAGCGGCCCATTGCGGAGCCTCGAAAGTCGCGCCCGAAGAATTCAAACGAACAGTGCTGCAGTGGTTCGCGAATCACAACCAGCCGGAACGCCCACAATAGGAGAGGCCAAAAAGCGACCACCGAAGGACGCCCTCACAACTTCGGCAGCACAATCCCCTTCTGCGCCTGATATTTCCCCTTGCGGTCTTTATAGCTGGTCTCGCAAACCTCGTCCGACTGGAAGAAGAGAATCTGGCACAGCCCCTCATTGGCGTAAATCTTCGCCGGCAGAGGCGTAGTATTCGAAATCTCCAGCGTGACAAACCCCTCCCACTCCGGCTCAAAGGGCGTCACATTCACGATGATCCCGCAGCGCGCGTAGGTCGACTTGCCCACGCACACCGTCAGCACATCGCGCGGAATCTTGAAATACTCGACCGACCGCGCCAGCGCAAACGAATTCGGCGGCACAATCGCCACGTCGGCGTTCACGGTCACGAATGAGCGCTCGTCAAAATGCTTCGGGTCGACAATCGTGCTGTTGACGTTGGTAAAAATCTTGAACTCGTCGGCCACGCGCAGGTCGTACCCGTAGCTCGACACGCCATAGGAAATCACACCCTGGCTCACCTGCTTCTCCGAGTAGGGATTAATCATGTCGTGCTCTTGCGCCATGCGACGAATCCAGCGGTCACTCTTGATGCTCATGGAACTCCTTGGGAATCTGTGATTGGGTAATTTCGTAATTGAGCAATTGGGTAATTTCAATCCGGCGAATGAAGGCCAGAAGGACTGCAATTTCAAAATTTCTGAATTTCCCAATTACTCAATCTCTTTTGGCTGGTGCAGCCATATTACGAGAATGGTCCCCCGGTTGACAATCGAACCTATCTCCCATAGCATCAATAACTTGAGGCACGCTATTTCTCGCGAGAGAGGCATCCCTTGATCAAGCTCGACATCATCAACGAAGTGGTCAACCGCACCGGCATCACCAAAACAAAAGCCGAGTTGGCCGTCGAAACCGTATTTGAAAGCATGAAGAAGGCGCTCTCCACCGGCGACCGCATCGAGCTGCGCGGCTTTGGCGTGTTCAACGTGCGCCCGCGCAAGACCGGCATCGGCCGCAATCCGCGCACCGGAGCCGAAGTTTCGATTCCGCCCGGCAAAGCCGTGCGCTTCAAGCCCGGCAAGGAGTTGCAGTCGATCGACTAGGCGGGCGACGACCGAAGAACGCGCGCCTTCGCTCGAATCGCAGATGAGCATTCTAATTCCTCAGAGCTTCGAACCTCCGCGCTCTCAACCTCTGACCTCTGACCTGGCTTTTTTCTCATGTCTGAACGCCACGCCGACTTTCCCGTTCTCGCTCACGATCGGCCCGATGATTCGCCTCCGCAACAAGTCTGGGTGATCGAGCGGCCACGCACGCGCTGGTGGCTTTATGTTCTGTTCTTTTTGCTTGACCCTGTTCAGCACTACCATCGTCGGCGCGCGGATATGCAATACAACTACCTGCACCGGCTGCCCATGTTTTCGCTGGAAGACGATGCTGTCTCGCGCTATTCCCGATCGAGTGGGCGCTGGCGCAGCCCGCCAAACCTGCTTGCTGGGCCTGCCCTTTTCGTTGACGCTGATGTTCATATCTTCTTCTCGCATGAGATGGGGCACTATCTTTACTGCGCGCCACTATCGCGTCTATGCGACGCCGCCATTCTTCGTGCCGTTCCCCAGCCTCATCGGAACACTCGGCGCGTTTATCCGCATCAAGAGCCCAATCCCATCGCGGGCCGCGCTCTTCGACATCGGAATCGCGGGACCGATTGCCGGATTCATTCCGGCATGCATTGCGCGTTCGTCGGCTTGTCGTGGTCAATGTCCCATCCACTGCGCCGAGCGGTTGCCCGCCGGATCAATAGTCTGGATTTCCCTTAGTTTTTCATTTGGCTGCCTGGATTGTTCATCATGGTGCGCCGCTTCATGGACTTGCTCTCCACCCGATCGCGGTGGCTGGCTGGGTCGGAATGTTAGCGACCGCTCTCAACCTGCTGCCGGGCGGCCAACTCGACGGCGGACATATTCTCTTTTCTGTCCTGCCGAATTGGCATCGTGGGTTTTCGCTCCTCACAGTTGTGGCTCTGGTCCCGCTCGCAGCATACTGCTGGGCTGGATGGCTCGTCTGGGCGTTCGTCCTTTGGCTCACATGCCGGCACCCGCCAATTCCGAACCGCCCGCGGATTTCGAACTCGCGAAAGTGGATCGCGAAGTTCGGCGTCGTTATGCTGGTGCTGGCCTTCACTCCGGAGCCGTTCTCTGGAGCGTCAGGCCGCGAGGCCTGGCAACAGGCTGGAATGCCAGCGGTTCATTGGCTAAGAGACGAAGCGCGGCACCTACTCCATAGGAAATAATCGAGCGGCGCAGAAGAACTCCAGTATTGGGCGCGAACAGGTGGGCCGAGGTGCGATCGGAAAGGGCCGAGTTCCACGCCTGCCAATCGCGTCAGAGTAGTGAGCAGCGGCTTCAGCCGCTGAGGCCAGTTGGTAGCTAACAGCTAAAAGCCAAGAGCCAAAAGCTGGTAGCTTTTTCTCACATCAGCCACAGCGCATCCACGTCCACAATCACCTGCGTCCGTGGAATCTTCCGTGCCGCCGCCTCCGCCAGCATCGCCCGCAACAGCGCATTCATCTTCTCCCGGCTCGGCGACTTCAATATGAAGTGATACCGATAATCCCGCTTCAGCCGTGTGATCGGCGAAGGCGCGGGGCCAAGAACGCGAATCCCTTCGTGCCGGGTCTTCTCAAACCACCGCCCCAGTTCGCCCGACCACGCCAGCGCCTCATCCAGCTTTTCGCTGCGCACAATCACATTGGCAATCGCGCTGTACGGCGGATAGTGCATCCAGCTGCGGAACTGTAATTCTTTGTCGTAGAACCCGGCAAAGTCATGACGCGCCGCGAACTGCACCGCATAGTGATCGGGAAAATAAGTTTGCAGAATAACTTTGCCGGGCGAGTTGCCGCGTCCCGCGCGCCCGGCCACCTGCGTAAGCAACTGAAACGTCCTCTCGGCCGCACGAAAATCGGGCAAGCCCAGAGCCGTGTCCGCGCCCACGACGCCCACCAGCGTCACCCCATGCACGTCGTGGCCCTTGGCGATCATCTGCGTTCCAACCAGCATGTCGAGTTCGCCTTCGTTAAGCGCGTTCAGCGCCCGCTCAAAATCCTCCCGCCCGCGCACGGTATCGCGATCCAGCCGCCCGATGCGCGCCTGCGGAAACATGCCATGCAGCAACTCTTCCAATTTCTCCGAACCGGTCCCGACAAAATAAACGTACTCACTGCCGCACTCGCCACATTTTTTCGGCACCGGGACAATCGATCCGCAGTAGTGGCATTCCATCTTGTTTTCGCGCTTGTGATGCGTCATCGAGACGGCGCAGTTCTTGCATTGCAGAGCCTGGCCGCAAGCCCGGCAAAGCGCCACCGGAGAATATCCGCGCCGGTTGAGCAGCACCATCACCTGCTCTTTTTTGTCGAGCCGCTCACGAATCTCCTCCGCCAGCTTGCGCGAGATCACCGGCTCCTTGCCGGTCTCCTGAAATTCCTGCCGCATGTCGAGGATTTCTACTTCCGGCAAGCGGACGCTGCTCCACGCGGTCGGGAAGCTCAAGCAGCGCATACTTATGCTTTTTCGCGTTGTAATACGACTCCAGCGACGGCGTAGCCGAGCCGAGCACCACGGCCGCGCCCGCCATCTTCGCCCGCATCACTGCCACATCGCGCGCGTGATAGCGCGGCGTCTCCTCCTGCTTGTAAGATCCGTCCTGCTCTTCATCGACGATCAGCAGCGCCAGATCGCCAACCGGAGCGAACACCGCAGAACGCGTCCCGACCACGACGCGCGCCTCGCCTCGCTTGATGCGATGCCAATGCTCGGCGCGCTCGTCATCGCTCAGGCCGGAGTGCAGGATGGCAACCTCGTCGCCGAAAACCTGAATCAGGTCCGCAGCCATCGCCGGCGTGAGCCCGATCTCAGGCACCAGCAGAATCGACGACCGCCCCTGTTCCAGCACCTCGCGCATAGCCGCCAGATAGACCGCAGTCTTGCCCGAGCCGGTCACGCCATACAGCAGCATGCCGGTAAACTTGCGCGCACCCACGCCCTCAAGAATTTTCGCCAGCGCATCTTTCTGAGCCGCGCTGAATTCAAATTCAAAAGGCGAGCGCCGCGGCTTGAGCTTCGAACGCAGTGAAGCCCTGCGGCTCGTCCACAAGTTCAACCAATCCGCGCCGAACCAGGGTGCCCAAGCGTAGTGCGCGGAACGTCCAGCCCATAAAGCGCATCGACAGGCACGCGCCCGCCAGCCGCCGCCAGCGCGTCAATCAAAGTGCGCTGATTGTCATTCAACTTCTTCCCGGCATCCGGCGGCTACGCGAGGCGTCTCGACCTCGCCCGTGCGTTCCCGAACCTCGCGCTCTGAATGAGCTTCCGCCGCTATCAGCACCGCAACCTTCACCGTCCGCGTCGCGTCGCGAGCCGCCGAAACGTCCTCCCGCGCAATCCACTTCTTTCGCACCATCCCCGCAAGCAGCGTCTTCGAAACCCGCGTAGCGCCCGCGCAAGCCGAGCTTCAGTCACCCGCGCTCCCTCCGCGCTCCGCCAGATAATCAAGCACGCGAAACTCCAGCAACTGCTCATCGGCGGAACGCTGCGACCGCCCCGGAGATCCGGCCGTAGCCGCCAGATGCAGCGCCATCTGCCCCTGATCGGTAATGCGATAAGTGATCGTCCGCTTGAACTCCGCCGAAAGCGGCAGCATGGTGCGAAAAACTTCGCCGAGCGGCGCAAGATAATAATCTGCAATCCAGCGGCCGAGTCTCAGCAGTTGCTCGTCAAGAACCGGCGAAGGATCGAGAACCTCGATGACGTTCTTGGTTTTGACCTGCGGCGCGCGATCATGCAGCTCGACCACGATTCCCGACATGCGCTGCTGCCGGAAAGGCACCAGCACGCGCCCGCCCACCACCGGCTCCATGCCGGGAGGAATGGCATAGGTAAACGCCATATCAAGAGGCACGGCGAGCGCGACGTCGCAGAACAGAGGCATGTATTGGAAGATTAAACCAGATCCAGCGGAAGGGGTTTCTGGAGCGGCAACGCGATCCCCATGCGACGGCGGCTGCGAAATAACCAGGAAGTGAACCTCCCCGCCCGAATCATTCTTCATCTGATGCGCCACGCCCGCAGGAATCCAAATGCCTTTTCCGGCACCAAGAGTAACTGAACGCCCGTCGACTTCCATCACCGCCTCGCCCGCCAGCACATAGAAGAACTGTTGCGCCCGATGATGGAAGTGCCGAACCTCCGCCGTGCCCGGCAGGCATGCGCTCCTGAATCACGCTCAGCTCAGAATTCTTTACCAGGTGCCAGCCGTCGCAACCGCTGCCCCACGTATAGTGCTCGGCGCTCGCCTTGCTGATCGGACTGATATCCTCGGCGGCCATTGGCTGCTTACTGCGCATCCTTCGCCGGCGCTTTCATCCCAAATTTCTTCATCACCATCTGCAAATCTTTCCAAGCCTCGCCCTTCTGCCGCGGATCGCGCAGCAGGAACGCAGGATGGTAAGTGACCGCCAACTGGCAGCCATTCCAGTCAGGATCGTTGCTCTTCACTCCGGCCGGTTTGAAGTCGTAGAAACGGCCGCGCAGCTGCGGCCATCGACGAATTCATCGCCAGCAAAGTTTTCGCCGCCGTCGCGCCGAGCGCCACGATCACCTTCGGCTTGATCACCGCAATCTGCCGCATCAAAAATGGCGAACAGGTCTCGCACTCCTCACGTTCCGGCGTGCGATTTCCCGGCGGACGGCACTTCACGATGTTCGCGATGTAGACCTGCTCGCGCGCGATGCCCATTGCCTTGATCATGTTGTTGAGCAGTTGGCCCGCGCGGCCCACAAAAGGCTCGCCCTGCTCGTCTTCATCCGCACCGGGGCCTTCGCCGACGAACATCAGCTCCGCTTTGGGATTGCCCACGCCGAAAACAATCTGCTTGCGTCCCTGTTTGTGCAGTGGACAGCGCGTGCAGTCGCCAAGATCCTCGCGAATCATCTTCAGTGCTTTGACCGGATCGCTCGCGCTGTACTCGGGATTCGAGTCAATCACCTCAAGAACGTTCTCTTCCGCGACCGCAGACGCACGCAGCGCCGCGGACTTCCGTGGACTCATCTCATCTCCTGATTCTCGTCTGGATCTCCGCGACGGCGGTCGCCACCGGCGCGTTCGCGGACTCGCTCACCGGCTGGCGGTAAAAATCGTAAATCCCCATTTCCTGGTAATAGCGGATGCGCGCAACAAGAGCGCGGCGAAGTTCAGGGTCCAGCGTGCGGGGCATTGCGGATAAGGATAACAAAGCGGGGATAACAAAAAGGATCAACGTCACAAAAAACTTTTCAGCCCCAGGTTGCCATCCCGAACGAAGTGAGGGATCTGCAATTCCTGCGGAAGTCGATGCGGCAGAGGGTATTCGGGAGGAAGGATCAGCGGCTCGAAACACGGCTGCGCACACGCAGCTTTACGACCTGGTCCAGCACGCGCTGTGCGACTTCCCACTTCGAGGTTTCGGGAACCTCAACAACATCGTCATGTGAAATGATAGTCGACGGCATTACGATCGGAATCGAATCCAACGCCCTCGCGGGAAACATCGTTGGCGACAATCGCATCGAGCGACTTAGCCGCCAGTTTCTTGCGGGCATTTTCGAGAACGTTTTCGGTCTCAGCCGCGAAGCCAATCACGATCTGCGATGGCTTCTTCTGCCGCGCCAAGTCGGCAAGAATGTCAGCTGTCGGCTCCAGTTCGAGCGTCATCGGGCCCTTGCGTTTAATCTTCTCTCCGGCCTCAGTATTCGGACGAAAATCCGCCACAGCCGCAGTCTTGATCACCACCGTGCTTTCGCCCAGCAGCTTCAAAACCGCCGATCCGCATCTCGTCCGCAGTTTCTACCCGCGTAAGTTCCGCCGCTCCGGGCGGAGTAATCGAAGTAGGTCCGCTTACGAGCAACACGCGCGCCCCACGTCGCAACGCGGCTTCGGCGATCGCGTATCCCATGCGTCCGCTCGAACGGTTTGTCAGATAGCGAACCGGATCGATCTTTTCTCGCGTTGGCCCCGCAGTGACGAGCACAGTCTCCCCCGCCAGATCCTGCGCCGCGCCAAGCGCTTCCAGCGCCGCCGAGACAATAGTCTCGTTCTCCGCCAGTCGTCCAGCACCCGTCATTCCGCATGCCAGGTATCCGCTGCCCGGTTCGACAATGCGAACTCCGCGCTTGCGAAGTATTTCCAGATTCGCCTGCGTAGCGGCGTGGTTCCACATGTTTACGTTCATGGCGGGAGCGACAACGACCGGAGCGGTCGTCGCAAGATAAAGCGTAGAGAGGAAATCGTTGGCAATGCCTTGCGCAAACTTGGCCAGCACATCGGCGGTCGCGGGAGCAACCAGCAGCGCGTCGATCGACTGCGCGATCGCAATATGTTCGATCGCCGACTCGACGTTGGCCTGCGACTCGTCCGATCCAAATAGATCAGTGATGACCTTTTCGCCAGAGAGCGCCGCGAAGGTCAGACGGCCGCACAAACTCCTGCGCCGCCCGTGTCATCACGACCTGCACACGGATGCCGCGCTCCTGCAAGAGGCGCACAATCTCTGCCGCCTTGTAGGCTGCAATGCCTCCGGAGACGCCCAGCGCAATTTTCATCTTCTATATGGATGCAGAAAAGGTCTATGCGTCTTCAGCGAACGCTTTCGTCTCGTTCGCCGTTTCCCCTGCGAGCTTAGGCAGTTCCGGAATAATCCATTTCACTTTGCCCGCTTTGATTTCATCCTGGGCAATGCGGCAGGGTTTGCGCGAAATGGTTTCGATCACGGGCGGAGCGCCACCCTGCAATTGCCGCGCCCGCCTCGCCGCCACAAGGATGTAGCGGTAGTTGCTGTCAAATCCTTCGATCAACTTCATAAGGCTCTCCCCTAGACACCATCTTACCTTGCTCAAATCCCGGGCCCTAGTTACGAGTGGGTACTGCTCCAAACGATGCCAGAATCGGTTGCACTCGATCGCGCGCCTGTTCCAGTCGAAGTGCGGCCGCGGTTTCCATCGTCCGTCTCTCTTGAACGGTTGAGATTTCCCCGCTTCTTTTAATCCGCTCGGCCAGCACAATCGCCTTCAATTCGTCGGCGGATTCTTCGAGCAGGTTGTTCACTAAAATGTAGTCGTATTTGGAATAATTCTCAATCTCTCGGCGGGCCGTGTCGAGCCGCCGCCGAATCACATGTTCGGAGTCCGTGCCGCGCGAGCGCAGTCGCCACTCCAGTTTGTCGCGATCCGGCGGAAGGATGAAGATGCTGACCGCATCCGGCAGGTTCTTTTTGACCTGGCTCGCGCCCTGCACGTCGATGTCGAGCAGCAGATCGGTGCCGCGCTGCTCACTCTCGCGAAGAAAGCGGCGGGCGGTTCCGTAGTAGTAGCCAAAAACGCAGGCGTGCTCCAGGAATTCGTCCGCTTCGATCATGGACTCGAACTCTTCTTTTGAGACGAAAAAATATTCCTTGCCGTTCTTTTCGCTGCCACGGGGAGACCGCGTGGTGTAGGAAATCGAAAAATCAAGGCCGCGTACCATCTTAAACAGTTCCTCGACCAGAGTGGATTTCCCCGACCCCGACGGCGCGGAAACGATGAAGACGATGCTCATTCGAGATTTTGTACCTGTTCGCGCGATTTCTCGATCTCCGATTTCATCAGCAACCCTGCCTCGGTAATCTTCAGGGCCTCGCCGGCCAGTCCTGAAGTTTTCGAGAGCAGCGTATTGGCCTCGCGGTTCATTTCCTGCAACAGGAAATCCATTTTCTTGCCGACCTCGCCGTCCGCGCCGAGTAAAGCGACGAAATGCTCGATGTGTGTGTTCAGCCGCACCAGTTCTTCCTGGATGTCGCTGCGATCGACCAGCACCGCCGCCTCCTGAAGAATTCGATCTTTATCGATCTGGGCTCCGCACATCTCGCGCATGCGCGATTGCAGGCGATCCGCATAGGTGCGAAGCACGGCGCTGCGATGCACCTCGACTCCGCCGGCCGCTTCGCGCAGACTCTTCATGCGCTCGCGCAGTTCGCGCTCGATGCCGCGCCCTTCTTCTTCGCGCATCTGGTTCAGGCGCGATAGCACCTCTTCGACACTGGCCATCACGGCATTCTCCAGTTCGTCGTCGGAGCGCTCATTGCCCGAGTCCATGGCGCCCGGCATCCGCAGCACCACGTTGAGATCGGGTTCGCCCGAGATGCCAAACTCCTGCGCCGCCGAGCGGAACGCCTGCACGTATCCGGAGATCAGTTGCCGATTGAGCGCGATGCCGTTGCTGGTGGCGTAGTCAAGAGTCAGAGTGACCTCGACGTGGCCGCGAACCATCTTCTCCTTAAGCAAGCGGCGCAACTTCATTTCCAACGCGTCGGTGTCGGACGGCAGGCGGAAATGAAGATCGAGAAAACGGTGATTGACGGACTTGAGCGACAATGCAAACGCGAGGCGTGCATTCGCCTGCCCTCGAACCTGCGCGTAACCCGTCATGGAGCGAAGAGACATAAGTTTTTCGAGAACACGTGGGGACAGCCGCCCTCGGCTGTCCAGTCGCGCAAAGCGCGGCAGCCTTCCCACCGCCAAAAATCTTAGCGGAGCGTCGCTCCGCCGGACAGCCGAGGGCGGCTGTCCCTACGTGTTCACTGCCCTCGGAACATCAGCCTCGGCAAACTGCAGTTCATAAAGCCGCCGGTAGGTGCCGAGCTTCTGAATCAGTTCCTCGTGCGCGCCGCTTTCGCTGATAGTGCCATTTTCGATCACCACGATGCGGTCGGCGCGGCGCACCGTGGAAAGCCGGTGCGCGATCACAAACACAGTACGCCCACTCATCAAATTTTGCAGCGCCGCCTGCACCAGCGCTTCCGACTCGCTGTCCAGCGCCGAGGTCGCCTCGTCCAGAATCAGGATGGGAGCGTTCTTCAGGATGGCGCGCGCGATGGCAATCCGCTGGCGTTCACCGCCCGAGAGGCGCACGCCGCGTTCGCCGATCATGGTCTCGTACCCTTCGGGTAGCGCCGAGATAAATTCGTGCGCATGGGCCGCGCGCGCCGCGTCCTCCACCTGTTTCACGGAAACATGAGGCTGGCCATAGGCGATATTGTTGCGCAAAGTGTCGTTGAAGAGCACAGTTTCCTGCGTGACGATTCCGATCTGCGAGCGCAGCGAAGCAAGCGTCACGTCTCGAACATCATTGTCGTCGATTAAGATCCGCCCCCCGGTGACGTCGAAGAAGCGCGGGATCAGGTGGACCAGCGTGCTTTTGCCTGCGCCGCTCGATCCAACCACCGCCAGGACCTCGCCCGCCTTTACCTCCAGATTGATCCCGTGCAGCACGTCGCGCGAGTCCTCGTCGCTGCTGTAAGAGAACGCCACATCGTCAAAACGGATGCTGCGCACAAATTTTTCGAGCCGCTTGGCGCCCGGTTTTTCGCGGACCTCATCTTCCATATCCATGAAGCGGAAAATTTCGGAGGAAGCGCCCACAGCCTGCTGAAAATTGTTATTGAACTGCGCAAACTTCCGCACCGGCTCGTACAGCTTGAAAACAGCAATGATAAAAGCGAGGAACGTGCCCTCTTTGAAGACGTGGTGATTGATCTGGTTACGGCCGAGGAGCAAGAGCAGCGCGATCGCCACCGAGCCCAGAATATCCATCAGAGGGGAACTGATCGCAAATGCCGCCACCAGCCGCAGATTCGCGCGAAACAGACGCCGCGCCGCGGCGCGGAAGCGCTGCATCTCCCAATGCTCCATGCTGAAAGCCTTCACGATGCGATTGCCCGTGATGGTTTCGTGCAGGATGTTCTGGATCTCCGCCAGCTTGTCCTGCCCGCTGCGAGTCGTCGTCCGAACCCGCCGCCCCGTCTTCAGCGACGAATAAATAATGATCGGAACAAATCCCAGTAAGACCAGCGCCAGCCATCCGCCGAGCAAAACGACTACGGCCACGGTAAAAATAAGAGTGAAGAACTGTTGCAGAAATTCGGCCAGCACCGTCGACATGGCGAACTGCACGCGCTCGATGTCATTAATGATGGTCGAAATCAGCGTGCCCGTCGTGTGCTTCGAGAAGAATGCCGCCGATCGCCGCAGGAACGCGTTGTAGAGATCGTCGCGCAGGTCGGTGATCATCCCGTAGCCTGCGTAGTTCACCAGGTAGGTCCCCGTGTAATCGAAGATCCCCTTCAAAACGGTGGCGGACACCAGGGCAAACGCCACAGCCGTCCAAGGATTTTGAAAGTGGGAGGGAATGACCTGTTGCAGCTCAAAAACACGATCCGTGCCAGGAATCTTGAACAGCTGCAAATTCCTGCCCTGCGATAAGGGATTCAGCACGCTGTCGAAAATCGGGCCGATGAGCAGAAGGCGAAACGCCTCCAGCAACCCGACAAACGCCATAAGGAGAACGGAGGCGACAAAGGGCAACGAATAAGGCAAAAGATAGCGCAGAACGCGCGCCAGTTGACGGGGCTTGGCCGGAGCTTCCGAAGTGTTCGCGCCCGCCAGTGTGGTCGTTGCCATGCTTGTAAGGGTCAATTCTACAGTGTTCACGCCGGGCTTTGCGCTTTGGTCCGCCTCCATGCCCCACACTGTGGCGTTGAAGGCCAGTCGGCTGCCCGGAATTATCTCGGACTATCGCGGTGAACAATCTTCACTTTGTATCCCGCCCTGCGCAGTTGCTTCCCTACATCCTCGGCAATCATCACGGAGCGGTGCTGCCCGCCGGTGCAACCAAAGCTGATGGTCAGGTAGCTCTTGCCTTCGTGGATGTAGTGCGGCAGCAAGTAAACGAGCAGTTCGGAGATGCGGCTGATGAACTCCTTGGTCTGCGGAAAGGACCGGATATATTTGGCGACGCGCGGATGTCTGCCCGTAAACGGCCGAAACTCCGGCACGAAATGAGGATTCGGCAGAAATCGCACATCGAACATCAGGTCGGCATCGTCCGGCACCCCGTGTTTAAATCCGAAGCTCACGCATGAAACCAGCATTTTCTGTTGCGTGCCCGAGGCCTGCTGGAATTGGTCAGTCAGGTGGGCGCGCAGTTCGTGGACGTTGAACTTCGAGGTGTCGATGACGAGGTCGGCAAGAGCTCGGATCGCGCGCAGATGGCGCCGCTCGGTGGTCAGCGAAGCGCGTACCGTGGTGCTAGTGCCCAGAGGATGCGGGCGGCGCGTCTCGCTGAACCGCCGCAGCAGTACCGGGTCGCTCGCTTCGAGAAAGATGACGCGCGTCGGAATCAGGCGCCTGACGGACTTGAGGATTGCCGGAAGCTTCTCCAGTTGTGTTCCTTCGCGCACATCGACGACCAGGGCGGTCCGCGGAATCTCGCCGGACTGCAACGCGATCTCGGCAAAACGCGGGATAAGCTCGACCGGCAGATTGTCGACGCAGTAATAACCTAAGTCCTCGAAGGCCTTCAACGCGGAGGCCTTACCCGAGCCGCTCATGCCGGTGATGACGACTAACTCCGAGCCATCACGATGCTTAGTTACACCCCGATCAGACTTGCGGTGCGTGCCTTTGCCGCTGCGCGCGGCCTTCCCTGTCTTACTCGAACTTTTGGTTTGGGCTCGAGACGCCATCTCCGGCATCTTAGCATTTTTGCGCGAGGGAAAAAGTCTACGACGATGGTTCACACCAGGAGAATTTGATGCGGCGATTGAAGACTCGAACTCGATCTTAGCCCTCGCTTTCGGCAGTAGCGGCCGTCATCGGCGCAACTTTCCTGGCCGGCGTCGTCGTAATCACCAGAACGCTGACGAGAACGAACAGCGTTCCCAAAATCGTGCGCGAACCCAGCGCCTCTCCTCCCAGAAAATATCCGACCAGCACCGCTACCACCGGGTTGACGTAGGCATAGGTGCCAACTTTCGTGGGCGATTCGTGATGGAGCAGCCACACGTAGGCGGTGAAAGCGACAATCGATCCGGCGACGATCAGGTAGAGCAGCGCGAACCATGCTCCGCGCGAGACCGCCAGCGGATGAAAGCCATGAAATTCTCCAAGTCCGCCGGCCGCGACGGTCAGCAGCAATCCCCCCGCAAACATTTGCGCGCCCGAACTCATAACCTTCGACGATGGCAGCGGCAGCTTGCGCGATAGCGCTGCGGCGATCGACCAACTGATGGCCGCCACGATCAGCGCGATTGCGCCGGCCCGGTCGATCGCCGCGCTCCCCAGGTTGAGCGAGTTGCTCACCAGCACCACTACTCCGGCGATGCCGATCAACAGTGCCAGCGCCAATCGGAACGTAAGCCGCTGGGTTCGAAGAAAGATGATTTCCGACAGTGCCATGAAGACGGGGATGGTGGCCATCATGACGGCGGCAACGCCCGAAGGGACTCGCTTCTCCGCCCAGAACAGAGAGTCCATAGTCAAAGACAAAAATCAGCAGTGCGATCAGCGATACTGACATCCATTCCCGCACGCGGGGTGAGCGCTCGCCTCGCGCCAGCGTCCACAGAAACAAAGCCAGTCCGGCCGCTAGAAAGCGCATGGCCGCAAGAAGAAACGGAGGAACCTCGGCAACTCCCACCCGAATGGCCAGAAACGTTGACCCCCACACAAAATAGATCATCGCGAAGGCCAGGAGCTTCTGCCACTTCGGCGGATGGGATTTGGCTTCCACTCTGTTTTCCTCTAGACTCTTCCAAATTCCGATATCTTTCCATCGGCCTTCTACCAGATTCGGCCTTCCAGGCATTCCGCGGTAACGAGTGCATAGACAAAAAACTTGCACTAGCAAGTGCTCCACCGGAATACTCGAGCGAACAGGCCCGCATCTAACGGATGCATCAGACGGTGAATCGGAATGCAAAAATTTTGCCAGCGACTTGTGAGCGGAGTTCCTGCCCTCGCGGCATTCACCGTTTTGACCGGCGGAATCGCATTGCTGAGTCTTGCGCAAAGCGCGCCCCACGCTCCTCCCGGCGCGTGCGCAGTCCATTCCTTCGGGATCTCCGCCTTTCCACTGCCGAAATCGTGCGGAACCTGATGGCGGCCAACGCGCGCCGCGCCGCCGCCCTGCGCGCCTATCAGAGCAAGCGGTTCTACAAGCTGGAATACACCGGCATTTTCGGTGGGCGCGCCGAGATGCAGGTCGAAGCCACCTATCGTGCTCCGAATGAGAAGAGCTTCAAAGTCGTCTCCCAGAGCGGATCGAAGCTATTAGTCCGCGAGGTGCTGATGAAGCTGCTCCAAAGCGAGCGCGAAGCGCAGGAAGAACGAAACCGGAAAGCGCTCGAAATCAGTCCCGCGAACTATGACTTCAACCTGGAGAGCACGCAGCACACTCCCGACGGCGACTTCTACGTGCTCGCGGTAAAGCCCAGAAGTAAAAACAAGTACATTTACAAGGGCAGGATATGGGTGGACGCCAAGAGATTTTGCCGTGGCACGGATGGAGGGCAGCCCCGCCACCAACCCTTCGTTCTGGGTGAAGAACGTTGAACTCCATTATCAGTGGGCGAAGATCGGACGATTTCTGGCTGCCGGTGCGCACCGATACCGTGACCAACGTCCGCATGGGCGGCAGAGCGGTGCTTAACATCATCTATTCGGATTATCAGATCACCGGTGGAACCCAGCCGTCGACCAAAGACGGCAGAGAAAAACCCGGTTCTGCCCGACCCAGCCTCGGTGACGCTACAGCCGCATTTCTGACCGTCCAGGCTAACGATTCCCGAATTGCTGCTACATATTTCCCCTATTACGAGCGTAATAGGCAGCGTCCGAAAATGTACTTTCGAGCGCCTGCCATGGCGGTACCCTCAAACGAGGTGACTGCATCGGGGTCTCTGACCTTCATGGAAAGCCTTCGCGGCAAGTTTCTTGGAAGATACGAGATCGTGGCGGAAGTGGGCCGCGGTGCGATGGGCGCTGTCTACAAAGCGCGCGATCCAAAGATTGACCGTCTCGTCGCCATCAAAACCGTGCTGCTCCATCAGAGCGTTGTTCACGAGCAGCAGGAATTTCGACGCCGTTTCTTCATCGAGGCGAAAGCCGCCGGACGTTTACTCCATCCCGGCATCGTCGCCGTATTCGATGTCGGTGAAGATCCTCGCACCTCCGATCCCTACATCGTGATGGAGTACATCGAAGGTCAGACTCTGCGCGAACTGCTCGCTCAGCAAAGGCAAAAAGTTGCCGGTCGACGAAGCACTTCGAATCACGCAGGAACTCGCCGAGGCCCTCGACTACGCGCACACGCAGGGCGTAGTCCATCGCGACATCAAACCGGCAAACATTCTCATCACAAAAGAAGGACAGGCAAAAATCAGCGACTTCGGCATTGCGCAGCTTGATCTCACGCACATGACCTTGCCCGGCCGCGTCCTCGGCACTCCCGCCTATATGTCTCCCGAACAACTCGAGGGCGAACAGGTGGATGGCCGCTCCGATCTGTTTTCCCTGGGCGCGATCCTCTATACGTCTGTCACGGGATACCGGCCGTTTCAGGGGAACAGCGCGACCACCGTGTGCTTCAAGGTGGCGAACCGCGATCCGCTGGCGGTTACCGCGCTGGCTCCTGAATTGCCCCATGAACTTGACGCGCTGATTGCTCGCGCGCTGGCGAAAAATCCCGCCGAACGCTTTCAACGCGGCAAAGAATTTGCCGAGGAGTTGCGCAAGCTCCGCGAGAGAACACCGGCCCGCAAAAACACGATCTGGTTTTCGCCAGCCCGCGCCCGGACGCACCTGGCTCGATGGAAAGTCGATGCCCGAGGTCTCCACGCCCGCACCGACTACGATAAAGCCGCTGCGCTCGAGTCCTCGGAAAAATTCAGGACACAACGGCATGTTCTCTTCGTGGCAGATACAGACCGCGATTGGCATTCCGCTTTTTGCGGCAGCTATGGTCGTGAGCTTGTTTGCCTGGCGTGAAATTCGCGACCAGCACACGCTGCCCAAGACCGCCGCGCGAAATCTGGACGAACTGCGCGCCCCGGCGGGCACGCCGACGGCAGCCAGTGTGCCGTCGATCCCTGCCAATCCTATTGCTGCCAGATTCTGCTACTGAGCCTCGGCCGGAGGTTCGTGCCGGAGCCGAACTTGTGCCCGCGCTTGACGGCGAATCTACTTCGCCCGCCACACCGGCGGCCACGAAAAGCAAAACTGTCCATTCGATTCCAACCACGTCGTCAAATGGAAGCCGAAAAACGTTGACGTCCGGATCCACCACGGCTGGAACGCCTCCCACCACGAAAACAGCCCGGTTGGTGCCTTCGAAAACGCTTTTAAATGCCGGAATCAATTCGGCCGCGGGCAAACAGACCGATCAAGCCGCGATGCAATCCGCCGTTCCGGTCACACCGAGTGCGGTGGCCGATTCCAACGTCGAGATCCGCATCGAGAACCGTTTTTCAGACGCCACATTAAAAGTCTGGATCGACGACAATCTCGCGTATTCCCACCCCCTCCATGACGGCCACAAGAAACGCCTCATGATGCTCGTCGGCGGAAACAGGGAAGCGATCACGATTCCTGTCTCCGCGGGAAAGCATACGTTGCGAATTGAGGTGCGGTCAGCGGCGGAACAATACGACGAAACCAAAGCTGTCGATGGCGATTTTCTGACCGGTGGCGAGCGGGTCCTGGCAATCAGCTTCGACAAGCACAGTCATGACATGCGGCTCGCGCTCGGCAGCGGGCAGTAGACTTCTTTTCCCCACATCCAGCAGTGCTTCATCAAAAAGTTCCGATGAGCGGCTGCTACAAGCTGAGCCCACCATAAAGGAACGGCATTAAGGAAAGCCGCAGAGATCCTATGCGGGAACGAGCGCAATCATTTCTTTGTCGATGGTGCCGGCGCGTGCGAAATTTGCGAGCTTGATGAGTAGGGCATGCGTAACCTCCTGCCCTTTGGCCACCACCAGCATCCCCGACTTATTTCTGATCTCTTGCTTCAGGATCATGCCCGCCGACAGCTTGGTCACTGGAACCTTGCGCAGTTCCATTTTCCCGCCTTCGGGTTTCATATCTTTCAATGCATCGACCATTTCGCTTCCAAATTCATTGCTGCGCAGCCGCAAACGCACAATAGCGTTCTCTTCAGATACGCCCCGCATGACAAGGTCGTCAAAGGCGATCGCCAGTTTCAGCAGTTTGGCGCCGAATACCATTGCATCCGCCGGTAACGTCGGCACCCTTGGAGTGTCGTTCGAAGGTTCTTTGGCGAGTTGTTGACTGATCATCCACGCAATGGGCTCAAGGCGGGGAATACTGACGAGTAGATCCCTGGCCACCATGGGATGAGCGGCAAACCGGGCGCTGTCATCCGGAGACAGATCCATACCGACGTAGGCTGCTCGCATGACTTCAGGATCGAGACTCAGACAGCCCAACTGAGAAAGCATGGCAGCCGCCTCGAACCGCCACGGAGATGAAAGCCCAAACTTTCCGACCAGGTGGCGCACGCAGTGGGTGATACGCATCGACCTGCCGAAGGCTTCCGGATTGACTGCGCTTAACACATCCGTCAACACCTTAATGCTGCCCATGAGGGTGTTTTCAAGGAGATCTTTCTCCGCTGTTACTAGACGGTGTTGGATCAACCCGGCAGTGATCGCCTTGCTCAGGATTTCTTTGTCGCACGGCTTCGTCAGGAAACGAAATATATTGCCTTCATTGACTGCGTCGATGGCCACGGTCACGTCAGCATGGCCGGTCAGCAACATGCGTACGGTGTCGGGCGCTATCTGTCGGACACGGGCGAGGAATTGGCTGCCGCTCATTTCGGGCATGCGCATGTCGGAGACGACGATGGCGTAAGGGCCGTTGCTTTCGATCATGGTCAAGCCCTGCGCTCCGCCGATGGCCGTGTTGACCTCAAATTCGCGGTGAAGTATTCGTTTGTACCCCTCCAATACCGCGGGCTCATCGTCTACAAACAGGATTTTGTCGCTCATCGGTTCCGTCCCTTCGCGCCGGTCATTTTTCCAAGTAGAGTCAGCAGAGGGCTAATCTCGCCCAAATCTCGCGATCGGTTCGACCTGGTCGGTGGCGCAGCGCCGAGACCATTGATCGGCATTATCACGGCTCGAACAAACGTTCCCAAAGTAACGTTCCTCGGGGTCATGTTCGGTCCATGCTTATGCCGATAAGGACTGGTCCGCTTCGATTCGGAACGGCACCGAAGGGAATGCGCAGATGAATACGGGACAGCTGCCGCAGCGGCCATCCAGGAATAGAGCCATGCGTAGCCGCGCCGTCGCGCCCGCTCTCGTTTGTGGTCTCCTAGTCTTAATCTTCACCATCGTGGGCGTTGATTACAGCGGCTTGAGCACCATGAGGATGCTCCATCAGCGTGCCGCCTCGATCCGAGATAATCAATGGCAGGACGTGCAGCTCGCTACTACAGCGCTCAACCTTTCCAGCCAGAATAGCCGCATACTCCTCGAACTCGCAGTGGTCCACGACCGCGAGGAAATTAACTCTATTCTCCTTCGGCGGCAGGAGAACAGCGAGAAGGTGGACGAAATAATCGACAAACTGCGCGGTCGCATCCGGTCCACGGAGGAGCGGCGCCGCTACGATGCCATCGTCTCCACGCGTGCCTCCTATCTGAAGAGCGCGGATTTGGCGCTCGCTCCTCTGCTCGCTGGTAATGCCGCAAAAACGCGGGAGTTACTGCTCGAAGACACGATGCCTCTCCTGGCGCTGCATCACATGGCATGGAACGACTTTATCGACTTCCAGAAAGGAGAGATGTCACGACAGCTCGATCTGTCATCGACCGAATACACGGCCGCGCGTATGCGGGCCATCTACCTCATCTGGTTTTCCGTTCTTCTCGCTCTCGCCATCGCAATCGTCCTCATCCAAAGAATATTGGCTGAGATTCATTTTCGCGAAATTGGCGAGCACAAAATACAGCGCTTGAACGAGGAACTCGAACGCAAGGTCAGTAACCGCACCATCGCGCTGGAAACGGCGAATGAAGACCTTACTGCCGAGGTCTCGCAACGTCGACGGATCGAAGAACAATTGCGCGCGGAGACCGCCTTTCTTGAAGCCCAGACAAACTCCACCTTGGATGGAATATTGGTGGTGGACGACAACAACCGCGTACTTCTCCGCAATCGAAGATTCGCTGAAGTCATGCAGGTACCAACCTCTCTCTGCGAAACAGACGACGACGAGGTGATGCTAAAGCATGCCTTAACCCAGGTCGCAAACCCGGACGAGTTCCTGCTTAAAGTCAGGTATCTCTACGACCATCGTCACGAAACCAGCTGTGATGAAATAAAGTTTAAAAACGGCAGGGTGGTCGACCGGTACTCATCTCCAGTCATCGATAAAGAAGGCAAGTACTACGGTCGAATCTGGACCTTCCGTGATATCACGGAACGAAAACAAGACGAGCAGAAACTGCGTCGCAGCCAGGCTTACCTGGCGGAATCTCAGAAACTCAGCCATATCGGCAGTTGGGCCTGGAAGACCAACCAGCGGGAGTCTGTCTACTGGTCCGAAGAGCACTACCGCATCTTCGGCTTGGAACCGGGTGACGGGGTTGTGCCCTTTCAGAAATCGCTCGTCGCAATTCATCCCGATGATCTGGCTGGTTTCGTCCATGTCGTCCGGCAGTCGATGGCAGAGAAGAAAGACTATGAAACCGATGCCCGGATCGTCCTGCCCGACGGCTCCATTCGGAACATCCATGGCATTGGCCATCCTATACTCGATGAATCTGGTGAACTCGTCGAGTTTCTCGGTCTTTCGCAGGACGTTACCGAGCGCAAGCGTCGCGAAGAAGAAGTCCGCCGTCTATCCCTGGCGGTAGAGCAGTGTCCAGTCTCGGTTGTGATCACCGATTTGAACGGCGACATCGTCTATGTGAATCGCAAGTTTGTCGAATGCACCGGGTATTCCTACGACGAGGCGATTGGCAAGAATCCGCGCATCCTGAAGTCGGGTACCACAAAAGAGGACGCATACAAGAAGTTGTGGCAGACAATCCAGGCTGGAGACGAGTGGCGAGGCGAGTTCCAGAACCGCAAGAAGAATGGCGAACCCTATTGGGAGTACGCCGTAATTCGCCCCATCAAAGATGAAAGTGGCAAAGCAACGCACTTCCTGGCTCTGAAGGAAGACATTACCGAACGGCGAAAAATGGAGGTACAACTTCAGCAGGCCCAGAGGCTCGAGGCGATAGGCCAGCTTGCATCAGGCATCGCCCACGAAATCAACACTCCTACGCAGTACATTGGCGACAACGTCTGCTTTCTTACGGAGGCCTTCGGAGACTTAATAAGTCTTATTCGCGACTACGAGCGGCGATTGGAAGTCGCCATAAACCGGCCCGCCAATGGCAGCGGCGGTGACGCGCCTTGCAATGTGCCGTCGGAGATCAACGCAGCCGGGAGAGAGATCGATGCCACCTACCTGCTGGAAGAAATTCCGAAGGCCTTGTCGCAGACCAAAGAGGGCATCAGTCGTGTCGCGAAGCTGGTGAGTGCGATGAAGGAGTTCTCACACCCCGGCTCAAAGGAAAAAACAGCCTGCGATCTGAACCGCGCTATTCAAAGTACGATCACGGTCTCGCGCAACGAATGGAAATATGTCTCGCAAGTGGAAGCGGATTTCGACCCATCGTTGCCTCTGGTCTCCTGTGTTCCCAGCGAGCTCAACCAAGTCATCCTGAACATGATCGTGAATGCCGCCCATGCCATCGGCGATGTGGTGAAGCGCGATAGTGGAAACAAGGGGAAGATTCTGATAAAGACGCTCGACTGCGCCGATTGGGTGGAAGTTCGCGTCCAGGACACCGGCTCCGGTATCCCAACAGCCGTACGAGATCGTATCTTCGAACCCTTTTTCACCACCAAGGAAGTTGGAAGAGGGACGGGCCAGGGACTGGCGATCGCTCGTTCCATCATCGTCGACAATCACCAGGGTACGATCCATTTCGAGACGGAAGAGGGGAACGGAACGACTTTCATCATCCGCCTTCCTAAGGATGGCAAGACCCTGAATCTGGCTGCTCGCGGGGTATCTGCATGAAGCGCATTCTATTTGTCGACGATGAACCGAACATCCTTGAAGGCATTCGCCGCATGCTCTATGCCGATCGCGACCGCTGGGAGATGGAATTTGCGACCGGAGGTGCAGCCGCGTTACAAGCCTGCGAACACCAGAGATTCGACGTGGTGGTGTCGGATATGCGGATGCCTAAGATGGATGGCGCCGCGTTTCTGACCGAACTGCGTGATCGACACCCGGGAATCGCCCGCATTGTCCTCTCTGGCCACTGTGAATCTGAGGCAGCCACCCGCATCGCTCCGATAGCCCACCGTTTTCTCGCGAAACCTTGCAGTTCCGCGGACTTGCTGGCTGCCATTGAGGGTGTCTGCGCCCTGCAGGATACTCTGTCAGGTCCGCGCATTCGTGAAGTCATTGGATCAATAGGACAGCTGCCTCCTCTTTCTGCTACCTATGCTTCCCTCACCAAGGCACTGACAAATCCGGAGACTCCGATCTCAAAAGTTGCCGCTATCATCGAGCGGGATATGGCTCTGACGGCGAAAGTGCTGCAACTCGTCAATAGCGCGTTTTTCGGTCTCGCACAAGAGGTAACCAGCTTGTCCAGCGCGGTGAGCCGCCTCGGCATGGACACCATCAAGAATCTCGTTCTCGTTGCCGAAACCTTCAAGGCCTTCCTCCCCGACAAACGCATCCCGCCCTCGACGCACGAATCTCTACAGCGACATGCCCACTGTGTCGCCTCGATCGCGGGGAAACTTCCGGTGGATCGCAAGATTCGGGATGTCACCATCCTGGCTGGACTTCTTCACGATATCGGAAGACTGATTTTCGCCAGTAACTTGCCGGATCAGTTTTGCAAGATCCTAGCCCTTTCCCGCCAGCGCGACTGTGAAATCTATGAGGCGGAAGAAGAACTCCTGGGAACCTCCCACGCCGAAGTGGGCGCGTATCTATTGGGATTGTGGGGAATTCCGCACCTCGCGGTCGAAGCTATCGCCCACCACCATCGCCCGACTCGCATCGCTCATTCAGGCTTCGATCCTTGCACCGCGCTCTATGTCGCCGATCTCCTCGCGGGTGAATCTAGCGGTAATTCGGATTCGAAGGTGCGCCCACTTCGCGATGCGGATCGAGAATGCCTCGAATCATTGGGAATTATGGGACGGATGGAAGAATTCCGTGCTCTCAACGATGAGCGGCCTGGATCCTAACCTGGCTCGCCTCGAACCGTCCACCGTCGAACCGTCGAGAATGGCGGCGCTATAGACGGTTTCATTCATTCACCGATTCTCCCGAATTTTAGGTCCCGTCCACGGCCTCATTGCCGCCCCTGAGCCCCCATGCTAGACTTCCGCTGCGACTTGGCTGCCGATGGTTCCCGCCGCCACCCATTCCCTCCGAGGAGGTCTTCCCATGAAACTTCTCCGCCTCTCAACCTTCGTTCTCTTCTTAACCATTTATATGTCATTCGCAACCGCGCAAGACGCGACGGTGCATCATGTCTCCGCCAGGGTGCCCGTTATGGGCGCAACCACTGAACTGTCCGCCGAGCGCCCCTATGTCGCGCCCAACCCGCAGGCGCATCTCCGCACTCGTCCCGACGGCAACACCTGGACTCTGCAAGCCACGCTCCCCGGCGCCGTCATTCATGACATTTCATTCTCTTCGGCGCAGGTCGGCTATGCCGTCGCGGAAGGCGGCCAGATCTGGAAGACGACCAATGGCGGCCAGAATTGGGCTTTGGCGCTCAACCTCGGCTACCCCTACTACTTTTATGGTGTCGACGCGATCAATGCGAAAAACATCGTCGCCTCCGGCTTCTACGACTCGTCGTCCTTCTATGGCTTCATTCGCTGGAGCCACGATGGCGGCAAAACGTGGGGTAGCGACATCGTGTTGACCGACACCGGCTGGGTACAGCGCGTTCGCTTTCTCAAAAAGAATGGCTTGATTCTCGATCTGATCAACGGCCAGCAGAATACCGCCCAGATCACCAGCGACGGCGGAGCCGCCGCCAGCGACTGGAGTTCGGTTGTGGATGACACCGACGGAGCCTGGTTCGGACTCGAGTTTAACTTCCTCCCGAACCAGCACGCCCGCGCCACCGGCCCCGATTTCTGCCAGAGCACGAACGCCGGCGCGGCCTGGACCTGCGGCCCCAGCGTCGACTCGGTTTTCGACGGCGAGGTTTTTTTCCTCAACAACGATAAAAATGGCTGGGTCGCCAGCGGAGAGATCTCGCCCAATGTCGAAGGCTGGGTCCACGTCACGACCGATGGCGGCAAGACGTGGAGCGGCCGTACGCTTGATGGCCCGTGGCCGATTCGCGAAGTTCTTTTTCTCAACGGCAAAACCGGATGGGCCGCCGGCGGCAACATTTATAGCGGAGTCGGCGGCATCTATTTCTCGAACGATGGCGGCAACACGTGGTCGGTTGACATCAACACCGGCGCCGAGATGGATGCCTGCGCCACCAAGACCGTCAAGGGTAGCCACCAGGTTTGGTGCGCCGGCTACGATGCCTCGTTCAACGGCTACATCTACACAACAACTGTGAAATGAGCCGTCGCTTTTTTGCGCGGAAGTCCCGGGAAGAAATCATCGAACAGAAGAAGGGCACGAGTTCACGCTCGTGCCCTTGATTTTTCAGCCCTGCGCAGATCAGGCACTCGTATTCAGGGTGCTGACTGGCGGCTCCTGGACAGGTCCGCCCTGCCACTGGTGCTTCTGGAAGGTCGCTTCCAACTGCGCGAAGGCCTGCTGTGCGCTGGTCAAATCGCCCGACTGCAACGCCTGCCCAATGGCGTTAAAGTCCTGCTCGCGCTGGCTATTGCTGAAAGTGTTCCCGCTCTTGAACGGCCCATTCTGCCCGAACGCCACCAGCGCATTAAAGTCCTGTAGAGCATTCGCGGTATTTCCCGATGCCAGGTCTTTTCCAAGTTGAGTAATGTCGGCTTTACGTTGCTGCCGGTATTGCTGCAACTGCTGGTAAATCGATGTCGACGCGGTTGCGGTAGCAGTACGCGGAGGTCGAAGCTGGCGTTGAGGCTGCGGTGGAAACCACGGATGCAGCCGAGTCGGAGCCGGATCCCGAACCGCCATTCTTGAATGTGCTTTCGAGTTGAGCGAATGCCTGTTGCGCCGCGGATAAGATTGCCGCTCTGAAGCGCCTGCCCAATCGCCGTGAAATCCTGCTCGCGCTGGTTGCTCGGCGAGAATACATCGCCGTTGGCGAACGGCCCACCCTGCCCCAGACTCTGAAGCGTCGCGAAATCCTGCTGCGCATTCGTCAGATTGCCGGAGGTGAGGTCTTGCCCGAGTTGCGCCACCTCGCCGCTGCGTTGCTGAAAATAGGCTTGTAGTTCCTGGTAAATGGAACTGGAGGAAACAGCCGTAGTCGACATAAAAATTCTCCTTCGAACCGATTCATCTGGCACCCACGAAATTCTGTGCCATCCAAACATTGAATCGGCTCGGCCCGGCGCAAACTTTAGAGTCGCCAGGTAATGGTTACCTCGCTCGGTATCGCTATCCCATCTGACATTAAGTAACCTTCATTTCCATCCAAACCGAGACCCCCACCTCCGCGCCGATTTCGGTCCTCCCCACCGTGAAATCGCCTTCTTGGTTTATCCTTACTTTCGTTTGTGGGGGTTTTCTTGAACATGCCATGTCAGCCGGCGAAGCTCCGCCTTCTTTTATGTGCCATCGCACTCGTCTCCGGATTCGCGCTCAATGCCTTGCCTCTTGCTGCCCAGCCGGTTGATCCCTCCATGTTCCAGGAACTCCGCTGGCGATCCATCGGCCCGTTCCGCGGAGGCCGCACCGTCTCCATCACCGGCATCCCCGGCCACCAAAACGTCTTCTACATGGCGCCAAACAATGGTGGCGTCTGGAAGTCCACCGACTTCGGCCGCACCTGGAATCCCATCTTTGACGATCAGCCCACCCAGTCCATTGGCGCCGTCGCTGTCGCGCCCTCCAATCCCGACATCATTTATGTAGGCAGCGGCGAAGGCCTGCGCCGTCCCGACCTCTCCGTCGGCGACGGCATCTACAAGTCCACCGACGCCGGCCGCACCTGGCAACATCTCGGCCTTCGCGACGCCCAGCAGATCGCCTCCATCATCGTCGACCCGAAAGACCCCAACCGTCTCTTCGTCGCCGCGCAAGGCCATCCCTACGGCCCGAACCCCGAGCGCGGCGTCTTCCGCTCGCTCGACGGCGGTCAGACCTTCACCAAAGTTCTCTACAAAGACGAGAACGCCGGCGGCATGGACCTGACCTTCGATCCGCGCAACTCGCAGGTCATCTTCGCCAGCCTGTGGTCCTCGCGCCGTCCACCCTGGACCACCGGCGGCGGCTACGACGGCCCCGGCAGCGGTCTCTACAAATCAACCGACGGCGGCAACAACTGGCATCAACTCACCAAAGGATTGCCCGGCGAAGCCGAAGGCATCGGCCGCATCGGCCAAACCATCTCCCCCAGCGATCCCGACCGCATGTATGCCTGGGTGAATGCGAAAACCGGCAGCGGCATCTACCGCTCCGACGACGCCGGCGAATCCTGGCAGCAGGTCAATAGCGAAGAACGCATCTACGACCGCGGCGACGACTTCGGCTGCGTTCGCGTCGATCCCATCAACAAAGACGTAATCTACGTAGCCAACACTTCCACCTACCGCTCCGACGACGCCGGCAAAAATTTCACCGCCATCAAAGGCGCGCCCGGCGGCGACGACTATCACACCATCTGGATCAATCCCGAAAATCCCGACATCATCGCCCTCGCCGTCGATCAGGGCGCAACCATCAGCGTCAACCGCGGCCAGACCTGGAGCAGTCCTGGTACAACCAGCCCACCGCGCAGTTCTATCACGTCATCACCGACAACCAGTTTCCCTACTGGGTCTACGGCGGGCAGCAGGAGAGCGGCTCCGCCGGTATCGCCAGCCGAAGCGATTATGGCGAAATTACCTTTCGTGACTGGATTACCATCGGCGTCGAGGAGTACGGCTACGTCGCGCCCGACCCGCTGCATCCGAATTTGATTTACGGCGGCAAAGTAACCGTCTTCGACCGCAACACCGGCCAGACGCGCGAGATCGGTCCGGTAGTTCTGCGCACTGGGCAGTATCGCTTCAACCGCACCGCGCCGCTCATCTTCTCGCCCGTCGACCAGCACGCGCTCTATCTCGGCTCGAACGTCCTCTTCGTAACGCGTGACGGCGGCAACAGTTGGCAGATCGTCAGTCCCGACCTGACCCGCGAAGACCCCGGCGTTCCCGCTACTCTCGGCCCGTTCGTCAACGACGATCCTGCCAAAGGCAAGCATCGCGGCGTAATTTATTCCATCGCGCCCTCGCCCAAAGACGCGAACCTCATCTGGATCGGCACCGACGACGGTCTCATTCAAATCACGCATAACGGCGGCAAGACGTGGCAAAACATCACTCCGCCCGACCTGACCCCGTGGAGCAAAGTAGCGCAGATGGACGCGTCACACTTCGACGCGGCCTCCGCCTACGCCGCCATCAACCGCTTCCGCCTCGACGACCTGCATCCTTATATCTATCGCACCCACGACAACGGCAAGACCTGGCAGAAGATCGTAACCGGCCTGCCCGACGACGAACCCGTCAACACCGTCCGCGAAGATCCCGAGCGCAAAGGCCTCCTCTTCGCCGGAACCGAGCGCACCGTCTACGTCTCCTTCGATGATGGCGACCACTGGCAATCGCTCAAGCAGAATCTGCCCGCAACCTCGATCCGTGATTTAGTCGTCCACAACGACGACATCGTAGTAGGCACGCATGGCCGGTCGTTCTGGATCCTGGATAACATCACGCCGCTGCGGCAACTCGATTCAACAGTTGCCAAAGAGTCAGCGCATCTCTTCAAACCGCAACTAACCTATCGCCTGCGCCGCGACAATTATCCCGACACACCTCTCCCACCCGAAGAACCCGCCGGCCAAAACCCGCCCGATGGCGCGATGATCGACTACTGGATCGGCACCGGACTTGGGACATGGCGCAGTCTCGCTCGAGATAACACAACTGGGACCGTACGCCGTGAACCATATGGAAAAGCACGACCCGTATGAGCAGGTAATTCTCGCTTTTCAGATGCCGACAAGCCCGAATCGGCCAATCCAAAAGAAATCAACGTCCCCATGTATTGGGTGCGCCCGCCGCAAGTTCTGTCCAACACACCCGGAATGCATCGCTTCGTTTGGGATCTGACCTATCCCGTTCCCGACCTGCTGTCGCGCGACTTCCCTATCTCCGCGATCTATCACGACACGCCGCTGTATCCTCAAGGCGCAACCGTTCTGCCGGGAAATACCAAGTCAAGCTAGACTGTCGGAAGCCACGTCTATTACGCAAGAGCTAGAAATCCGCATGGACCCGCGCGTGAAAACCTCGCCCGAAGACCTGCGCCGCCAGTTCGATCTCGACCGCAAAATCGCCGAAGCCCTCCACCGCGACCACGAAGCCTTACAGCAAGCCCGCAGCCTGCAAGCGCAACTGAAAGCTCTGAGCGCAGAACAATCTGCCCGCTCCGCTGGCGCAATCGATTAAAGATGTGGCAGCCAAAGCCGCCTCCATCGAAGGCACTGAAGGCGGCTACGGCAGTCATTTCCTGAGCACGCCCGAAGGCCGCAGCCTCGCCCGTCTCAATGGAGGCCTCGGCACTATGCTCTCCCAACTCGACACCGCCGATGCCGCGCCCACCACGCAAGAACTGGAAATGTTCGGCGAAGTAGAAAAAGCGCTCGACGAGCAACTAGCAGCGTGGGGTCAGCTCAAAACGAAGGATGTTCCGCAACTGAACGAGGAGCTGAAAAAAGCAGGCCAGCCGCCGATCGATCTACAAAAGCCGGCGTCCGCGGAGGCCGCGTCGCCTCAAACAACCACGCAGGATAAAGACCAGGACTAGAGCAAGTGTCGTCAAAGTTAAGTGTGGCGCGGACCCTCTTGTCCGCGCTGCGCCGGAAGTCGAGATGCAGATGTGGGGTGCCAGGGGACAGTAGCGCCAGTAAAGCGTGATCCCGCTCACAGACTTCCCCCTCCAGTCCGGCGCTATCCTGCACACAGAAAGAACGGCTCGCTCTCTGACCACCAGCATGGTCCAGGAGGTGCTGTCATGCTGTTGCTATTCGGCTTCCTTCTCCTCGTATTCGGCGTCGCTTTCATCCTCTTCACTTCTGCGCTCTGGGGACGCGAAACCTATTCTCAATATTCCGCTCCTCGCGCCGTTACCTGCCCGGAGACGGACCAGCAAGTCGGCGTCACCATCGACGCTACCCATGCCGCCGTCACCGGACTGCGCGGCCGCTCGGACTTCCGCCTCTCCGATTGCACTCGCTGGCCTGAGCGCGCCGGCTGCGGACAGGACTGTCTCCCCGAAGCCTTGCACAATCCGCCCTACACTCTCGGCGAAGTCCATTTCCCCAAAGCCCATCGCCAGATCTACCATCTGCCCGTGCTGTTGGCCGCCTTCGCCGCCGCCTACGTCGGAATGTGGTGGCACTCGCAGTATCTGTTCCGCGGCCGTTGGATGACCGCCCTCGGCCTGACTCCGGCGCAGTTAAAGGAGATCGTCCACTGGTATTCGCCGCACCTGCTCAGCATCGGCGCCTGTCTGCTGTTTGCCTACGGCGTCGCGTGGCTGCAAACGGTGCAACACCGCAAAGGAATTCGCTGGGGAATTCTCTCCGCCATTTTCCTCTGGGCTGTCACTCCTGATCGTGACCTCGCCCTCGCTGCTGATCTTCCCGCGCGATCTGCTCCTGATCGAGGGCGGTTATACGCTCATCGCCACGATCCTAGTGGGAGCCATCATCGGCGGCCTCAGCGGCAGACTCGTGCTCCCCGCGCTGGAAGCAAAGTAGGGGAGTGGATCGGAGAGAGCTACGCGGGAAATTCGCGGAGCACGTATTCCATCGCGGCCACGCGCGTAGCAATGCGCCCTTCGAGCTGCGCGTCCTCGACCGCGCTCAGAATTTCCTTGAACCGCGGCCCCGGCGCATACCCGGCCGCAATCAAATCGTCGCCCGTAACCAGCGGCCGCGGACGCATCACCTCCGGCGGCATCGACTGCACCCGCTCCCGCGCATACTCGTATGACTCAAGCAATCCATTACTCGACAAAGCGTCCATGCGATGCAACTCCAGGTGCTCATCAAATCGCGGGAGCCGCAAGAATTTTTTCAGTGTCGACTCGTTCATCTGCCGCACCTGCGCGAAGCGCATATGGTGATCGACCAGCGCCAGAATCTGTTCCGTCTCGTCGTTCGAAAAGCGCAGCCGCCGGCAGATTTCGGCCGCCATCTTCACGCCCACTTCAACGTGGCCGTCGAAGCGAATGCGATCCGGCGCCACGCGAAACGTCGGCGGCTTGCCCACATCGTGCAGCAGCGCTCCCCAGGCCAGAGTCTTCGACGAGCCCGCCGGCAATTTTTCGAGGAGCAGCAGTGTATGTACAAACACGTCACCCTCGGGATGAAACTGCGGAGGCTGTTCGACTCCCTTCATGCGCGAAATTTCGGGCAGAACCTCGCGCAACAATCCGCTCTCATCCAGCAGCAGAAACGCGCGTCGCGCATGTCCTTCCGTCAGCATCTTGGTCAATTCGTCGCGCACCCGCTCTTGCGACACCTGATGAATCTGCGGAGCAAGCTCCTGAATAGCCGCGAAAGTCGCGGGCTCGATCGCATATTCAAAGCGCGCCGCAAACCGCACCGCGCGCAGCATGCGCAGCTTGTCCTCCGCAAATGCGCCGAGAAGGATCGCCGATAGCGCGAACAATTCCAGCCTTCAAGTCGTCGCGTCCGCCAACGAAATCCAGAATCCCATCGGTCGTAGAACCGCTCGTCAACGGATCAAGCAGCATTCCATTGATCGTGAAATCGCGCCGCTGCACATCCTCGCGCGGATCGTGAGTAAAGCGCACTTCATCGGGATGTCGTCCATCGGAGTAACCGATGTCGGAGCGAAACGTAGCAACCTCGACCGCGAATCGCTTCGCCTCTTCAACCGCGGTTGCATTTCCTCCGTGTTCCTCTGTGCCCTCTGTGGTTGTGGGTTTGCCAAGGCACCAGCACCACGCCAAACTGCGCGCCTACAGCCAGAGCCCGAGGAAAGATCCGCATCACCTCTTGCGGAGTAGCGTCGGTAGAAACGTCGTAATCCGCAGGTTCGCGTCCCAGCAGCATGTCGCGCACACAACCGCCATTGAAGTAAGCCTGAAATCCGCGCGCGCGCAACAAGCGCACAATCTCAGTAGCGTGTTGTCGAGCAACACTCAAGAAGCCCATCCCAATCGTCTAAACTGAAGGCAACAAGCTAGGAGCTAAGAGCTAGTGGCTAGCACTTAATTATGCCCGACCCAATCATCCTCGGCATCGAAAGCTCCTGCGACGAAACCGGAGCAGCCGTGGTGCGCGCGGGCGAGCAGATTCTCTCCAACGTAGTCGCCTCGCAAATCGCCACCCACGCGCCTTACGGAGGAGTCGTTCCCGAACTAGCCTCGCGCGAGCATTTGCGAGCCATCATCCCAGTCGTTCGCCAAGCCCTTGCCGAAGCCAGCCAAACTTACGACTCAATCGATGCGCATTGCCGTGACGCAAGGTCCAGGTCTAGCGGGAGCATTGCTCGTCGGCATCAGCTTCGCCAAAGCGCTGTCGTTCGCGCTCTCGAAGCCGCTGATCGCAGTCAATCATCTGGAAGGCCACGTTCACGCAGTTCTTCTCGAGCAGCGCCAAAACGCCGATTCCGAGCTCGAGTTCCCCGTTCTCGCCCTGGTCGTTTCGGGAGGACACACGCATCTCTACCTGGCGGAACTGGAAGGTAATCTCTGGACCTACGCCGAGATTGGACACACTCGCGACGACGCCGCAGGCGAAGCCTTCGACAAGGTCGCCAAGCTCCTCGCCCTCGGTTATCCAGGAGGACCGATTATCGACCGCCTCGCTCCGCATGGCGATCCGCGTGGCGTCAGATTCCAGATCGCCCAGATGAAGCATCGCGACCGCAACGAACGCGACCGCAACGAAAAAGACAGCTCCAGCCCGCAAGCTTCATCGGAAGGCGATCACCCGCGCTTCGACTTCTCTTACAGCGGAATCAAAACCGCCGTCCTGCGCTACGTTGAAACCGAGCATCTGCAACCATCAATCGAGCAGCGGCAAAAAGCCCTCGCAGCTCTCGCCAAGCCCACTTTCGACGACTACCTCCGTCTCTGCGATCGCCAGACGCTCGATCTGGTAGCGTCTTTCCAGCGCGCCATCGTCACCGATCTGGTCACAAAGACGCTTGCGGCCGCCCGAGAATACGATGTGCGCACGCTTTTCGTCAGCGGAGGAGTAGCCGCGAATCAAGAGCTGCGCGCCACCTTCCAGCGCGAAGCGGAGATGCAAGGTCTGCCGGTTTTCTTCCCTTCGCGCCCACTCTCGACCGACAATGCCGCCATGATCGCTGCCGCAGCCTACCCGAAATTTCTGCGCGAGGAATTCGCTGCCATCGATTTTTCCGCCGAAGCCAGTCTCCCGCTGCGCTGATTCCACAGCCGTGCAAGCGTAGGACCAGTGCAGGAAAGGTCAGCTGGAAGCTCGCGCCCCGCAGCCCAAAGCTCCTTCTGTTACGTGACTGTTACATTTCCCAGCTACAATAATGGCCGTGAAACCAACCCTGTTCGTCGTCGAAGACGATCCTGATATTTCGCGTTTGGTGCGCCATCATCTCGAAGCCGCGGGATTCAACGTGCGGCTCTACTCCACCGGCAATGTCGTGGTGGCTGACGCCGAGCGCCAACGGCCCGCGCTCTTCCTGCTCGATATCATGGTGCCCGGAAAAGACGGTCTCGAACTCTGCCGCCAGATTCGCCAATCGGTCACGCTCGCCTCAGTTCCGGTCATCTTCCTGACCGCAAAAGGAGGCGAAGCCGATCGCATTCTCGGGCTCGAACTTGGCGCTGACGATTACATTCCCAAACCCTTCAGCCCGCGCGAACTCGTCGCCCGCGTCAAAGCCGTCATGCGCCGCTTCGAGCGCCCCTTGCCGCTTTTGCCGACCAAGATCGAAGAGGTCCACATCGATCCTGCGGCGATGACGCTCACCGTCCGCGGCAAACAGGTGCCGACCACGGCCACCGAATTCCGCCTGCTCGATTACTTCATGCGCCACGCAGGCCGCGTCTTCACGCGCGACCAGCTGCTTGATTCCGTCTGGCGCGATACTGCTTACGTCACGCCACGCTCCGTCGACGTTTACGTGCGCCGCATCCGGGAGAAAATCGAGCCTGATCCCGAAAATCCGCGTTACCTGAAGACGGTGCGCGGCGCCGGATACCGCTTCGAGGTTCCGCATTGAGATCTCGCATCTTCGTCAAGTTGATGCTCGTGTTCCTGGTCGTGATCGGCATTACCGCAATCACTCTCCAGTGGACCGTGCGCAACGTGTGGCAGCACACCCTGCACGAGCAGATCGAGCGCGACCTGCGGCAGAAGACCCTGATGTTCGCCTATCGCGTCGAGTCTGACCGCCAGCATTCGCTCGCCGTCGTCACGTCGCAGGAAGGCCAAGCCGCCGGAGCGCGCGCCACCGTCATCGACACTACCGGCAAAGTGCTCGCCGACTCCGAAGCCGACCCGAGCGCGATGGAGAATCATGCGAATCGCAAGGAGTTCGCCGCCGCGCTCTCCGGATCGGTCGGCATGGACGAGCGGAACAGCCACACGGTTGGCATTCCCTTTATTTATGTGGCAGTCCCCATCTCAGGTGGAGCGGTGCGTTTGGCATATCCGCTGCCCGAAATCGAAATTACCGATCGCCCTCTCGGCAAAGCGCTGCTGCGCGGATCGCTGATCGCCTTTGGACTTGCCCTGCTGATCGCCGCCGTCACCGCGCAATATGTCGGACGCCGGTTGAAGCGCATCGTGAATTTTGCCGACCGCGTCGCCGCCGGCGATCTCACCGCCCGCATCGCCTCGACTTCATTCGATGAGGTCGGACAGGTCGCGGCCGCCCTGGACAGAACCGCACGCCGCGTAGAAGAAAGTTTCGCGCGCCTGCAAACCAGCCAGCACGAACTCGAAACCCTCCTCAACAGCATGCAGGACGCGGTGGTCGGCGTCAGCGCGGACGGCCGCGTGCAGTGGGCAAATCGCGGCATGACCCGCCTTCTGCATCGTTCGCCGCGTCTTGATGCTCCTCTCGTCGACAGTGTCCGCGATCCGGATTTCCTCGCCGCTGTTCAGGATGCCGCACGCGAGCAGGTCGTCACCTCCACTCGCTCCAATACCATCACCCCGGGCCGCACGTATGACGTCACGGCCGCGCCCATGCCGGGAGGCGGCGTGGTTGCCGTGCTGCGCGACCTGACGGAAACCGAGCGCATGGAGAAGACGCGCCGCGATTTTATTGCCAACGTCTCCCATGAACTGCGCACGCCGCTCACCTCCATTCAGGGATACACGGAAACGCTGCTCGACAGTGGCTTAACCGATAATCACGTGCGTGATTTTCTGGAGATCATCCGAAAGAATGCCGCCCGCATGTCGCGGCTGACCGAGGATCTGCTCACGCTTGCGCGCGTGGAGTCCGGTGAACAGCGATTTGATATTCAGAAAGTCAGCACCGAAGAACTGCTGCAGGACGCGCTCGAAAGTTTTCGCGAAGTCGCGCGCACCTACGGCGTCGAATTGGTCGTCGAGAATGCTGCACCCGATGCCAACGTGAACGCCGATCGCGAAGCCATCCACCAGATTTTTTCCAACCTCATAGAGAACGCGCTGAAGTATGCCTCCAGCGGCAAGAGAATCGTTCTTGGAGCGCGGCCGGCATCCGGCTCTTCGCTCGGCGCGGTGTCCGGCGCCGGAGCGGCAATCGCATCGAGTGCGGACATCGGAGGAGACAGCCGCGAGTCAGACACCTGCCGCCGGCGCAATCGCGGTTAAGGAATCTTTGGATTCCGGGTCCAACCCATTTGCCGTCGAATTCTACGTTCGCGATTTCGGCCCGGGGATCTCCTCCGAGCACTTGCCTCGCCTCTTTGAGCGTTTTTACCGCGTCGACAAAGCCCGTTCCCGCGAATCTGGCGGAACAGGTCTTGGCCTCGCCATCGCCAAGCACATCATGTACGCCCACGGAGGAACCATTCGCTCTGAAAGCGAACTGAATCATGGCTCGACGTTTCTCTTCGTCCTGCCTGCATCCCAACCACCGGCGGACTGACGATGTTCACCTGGTGACAGGCACTCCCGAAATTCACCCCGTTGTAACCTTCCGGGAGTTTGGGGGAACTATGATCTTTTCTGGTGTCATTTTCAAATTCCTGATGCCAGACCATTGAATAGCGCGTCTAACGGAGATAGAGGGTCCGAGATGAGTACGGCCAGCATGCCAACGCCCGAACCGGGTTGCGCCGATCTCGTTAAGCGCACTGTGGAAGCCTGCGAACTCGCCCGCCAGGCGGCTGCCATCGCCGCCGAAAGCGTCGCCACCGGCTCCATGTCGCGCCTCAACGATATCCGCCAGTCCGAAAAAGATCTCGACGCCATCGACCTTGAAGTCGACTCCGACGTAACGCGCATCATCACCCGCGCCTCGCCCGAAGAAACCGGCCAGTTGCTCGCCTGCATGAAGCTCATGATCGGACTTGAGCGTATCGGCGATCTCCTCCTCAGCTTCGCCACCAGTGCTCAAGCGGCTGGCTCTCACCTTGATCCGCAGGACTCCCGCGACCTCACGCACATGGCGACCATCCTCGAAAAAATGCTCGCCGACGTCGGCCATTCGTTCTCCCATCGCGATGTCAAGAAAGCCATTGAGGTGCTGCGCGCCGACGCCGAGATGGACCGTCTCCGTAATCTGATTTTTCTGCGCCACATCGAGAATCCCGAGAACCTCGAACGCCGTGCAAGCCTGCAAGTCATCTTCATGACGCAGTCGCTGGAGCGGGCCGGCGACCACGCCAAGAACCTCGCCGAAGAGGTCTGCCACTTCGTGAGCGGACGCAGCATCCGCCATCTGCTCATGGCCTATGACAAACCCAAAGAGCAGATGTTCATCGAGTGGTTGCGCCACAAGGACGACAAACAAGCGTAAGGCGTGCCCGTAGAATCCCTACTCCAATCCACTTGTCTCAAGACCCGCCCTTGACAGCCCGCGCTCGCGAGGCGAGACTCGGTTCAGCCGCTTCAGAAAATGTCGACCATGCCCGGATCCCCCCAGTCCGAACATCCTCTGCCGCCCGACCGTCCCGATCTCAGCGCCCTCGGGGAGAGCGAACTTGATGCCGCGCTCCAGCTTCTAGTCGAGCGCGCGCAATACATCACGGGAGCCACAGGAACCGCGCTCGCTCTTCCGCAGGGAGACGAAATGGTCTGCCGCGCCAGCGCTGGAGCCTGCGCTCCCGCCGTCGGCGCGCGCTTGCAGGTCCGCTCCGGCCTGACCGGCGAAAGCATCGCCCGCCGCCAGCTTTTGCGCTGCGACAATGCCGAAACCGATCCGCGGGTGAATCTCGAAACCTGCCATGCCCTGGGCATTGCCTCGATCGTTGTTCTCCCGCTGCTCCGGAGAAGCGGCGAGATCCGCGGCCTGTTCGAGCTGTTCTCCGACCATCCTTATGCCTTTGAAGAGCGTGACCTGGTCGCGCTCGAACGCATGGCCGCGCTTACGCTGACAGCGCTGGATCTGGCGGAACAGCATGAAGATTCGCTAACACCCCCAGCGCAGACTGGCGCGACAGAACAAGCCCGCACCCGCGACTGCCTCGGCAGCCGTACCCCCGCCAACAAAGGACATTCCACAGCCGCCGCCAACACGAGTAGCAGAATCTCCGGCCTCACAATCTCCGGCCGACACAAGCCCAGTCTCTGCCGCATCCCAGGCTCCCTCACCAGTTAAGCCCCCTGCTCCGACGATTGTTTCTCCGCAACCCGCGGCATCGTTGGGAACGTCGAAGTCCGAGCCGGCACAGCCTGCGCCGTTAGAGTTGGGGCAACAGGAAGCCCCATTGCAGATTGCAACCGCCGCGAACGTCTCCGCGCAATTCGCCGAAAGCCCGCCGCCCGAGCCCCCTCCAGTGCCCGAGGCTATGCGCCGCGTGCAGAAATGCAGCGCCTGCGGCTTTCCGGTTTCCGAAGGAAGAAAGCTGTGTGTCGATTGCGAGACCCTCGAGCGCCGGAAACTGGAATCCGAAAAGCAGGCAGGCGAAAAGGTGGCGCCGGAAGCAAGGCAGTCGACCGCAACTGTGCCGATCGCCGAGGCCGTCGCAGCGACAGAAAGAGCGGCCAACGACCTCGACATTTCAAAAGAAGGACAGGACGATCAACTCTCCGCCGCGCTCGCGCCCGATGAAATCCTTCCGCCGTTTCTCACCAATCCCCAGCTCACAGAAGAGTCATGGCTCGCCCGGCACGTAAATCTGTTGGCGTTTCTTGTGTTGGTGGCGGCAGTTCTGGTGGCGGCGGTGGTGTTCTTCCGATAACGCTCGGCCCGGTTACTCCAAACGCGGCTGGCCCACTTGGGGGCTTGAGTATCCGTCACTCGCCGTGCGCAAGTCGCGGCTTGGGGTAGCTCGTCCGTGCCACGCTCGATAGTACCGTTTTCCTTGACAAATCCCCGCGAAAACTCATACTCTGCGCATAACCGCTCGCTCGAACAAAGGTGACCTCGAATGAAGAATGTGTACGAAGTTTTGCGCCAGAAGGAACTGGAACTGGCCCGCCTCGAAAAAGAAGTAGAGGCTCTCCGCGTAGCCGCCCCGTTGCTTTCGGAAGAAAAGGAACCGATCTCCGAAGCGCCGAAGCCCACGCTCACAACGGCGAACCCGCAGCAACCGATCCGGATTCCCGCTCCTGTAGCCGCTCAAGCGGTCAACCAACCCAGCCGCGCTGCGGGCTGGGAAGACGCCGCCAAGCGCTGGCCATAGGCAGCGAGAAAAATAAGGGTAGGGACTTTAAGACGCCCAGTTTCGATCCTCCCAGGACCGAACTGGGCCTCTTTTTTTTTCGCAGCCCTAACCGCTGACCTCTACACTCCACTTATCCCTGCGTAGTAAACGCGAGCGCGAGAATCGTCTTCTGCTCTACCTCGTGCGCCTTGGCAGAACCCGTCGCCGGACTCGCGCTGCCCGAGCGCTTCACCGATAGCACCGGCCGTTCTCCGGCGATTCTCTTGAAGCGCGGCAGCATATAAAACAGCGCGCCCATGTTCGACGGCTCTTCCTGCACCCACACAATGTCCCGGGCTCCGCTGTGCCGCTCGAACTCCGCCTCCAATTCAGCTTCGGGGAAGGGATACATCTGTTCGAGAAAGACAATCGCCGTACTCATATCCTGGCGGCGCAGCCGCTCGGCGCGCAGTTCGTGGCCGATTTTTCCGGTGCAGACTAATATCCGCTTCACGTCGTGCGCTTCGATATCCGGAATCACGGGCAGAAACCGCTGATGCGTCAAATCTTCCAGCGGCGATAGAGCATCCGGATTCCGCAACATGCTCTTAGGCGTAAACACGATCAGCGGCTTTCTCCAATGCCGCAACGCCTGCCGCCGCAGCAGATGAAAATACTGCGAGGCATTCGAGGGCTGGCAAATCTGGAAATTATCCCGTGCCGCGAGTTGCAAGAAGCGTTCGATGCGCGCCGACGAATGCTCGGGGCCCTGGCCCTCATAGCCATGGGGCAGGAGAAGCACGAGGCCTGATAACAGTCCCCATTTATCCTCGCCCGCGCTGACGAATTGATCGATCACTGCCTGGGCGACATTCGCGAAGTCGCCGAACTGCGCCTCCCACAAGACCAGCGCCTCGGGATAATCGCGGCTATAGCCGTACTCGAACCCCATCACGCCCGCCTCCGACAGCGGCGAATTGTAAATCTGGCAAGGCGCCTGCCCATCGGCGATGTGGCACAGCGGAACATACTCGTTCTCATTTTCGGTATCGATAAGCACCGAATGCCGCTGATTGAAGGTCGCGCGCCGCGAATCCTGCCCGCTCAGGCGCACTGGAACGCCGCGCTTCACCAGGCTTGCAAACGCCAGAGCCTCGGCCATTCCGTAGTCGAGCGGCTTTTTGCCCGCACCCATCTCCGCCCGCTGCTCGAGCAGCTTCTTTACCTTTGGGTGAATGTGAAATCCTTCGGGATATGTCGTCAGCCGAGTTGTCAGTTCTTCTAAATCCTCGCGTGCGATGCCGGTTGGCTGTTCGTAGTCCGCCTTGTATCGCCCGCCGAAATACTGGTCCCAATAGCCCGGCAACTCGCGCAGCGACGGCTTTTTCGTCACTTGGGCGGCCGCTTTCTGCGCGGCCTCAAACTCACCTTTGATGACGGCCGCCTTTTCGGCGAAATTCTCCGCGCCGATCCGCTTCGCATAGATCTCAAACAGCGGGCGATGCTCCTTGATCGCCTTGTACATGAGCGGCTGGGTGACCGTCGGATCGTCGACCTCGCTGTGCCCGTGGCGCCGGTAGCCGATCAAATCGACCACGACATCGCCGCCGAACCGGTAGCGATACTCCGCCGCAATCCGCGCAATGCGCATGACCGCATCGACGTCTTCGCCATTCACGTGGAAAATTGGAACTGCCTGCCGCCGCGCCAGTTGAGCCGAAAAGCGCGATGAATGCTCTTCGCGCGCATTGGTTGTAAAGCCGAGCAGGTTATTCACGATCACGTGGATCGTTCCGCCTACCGTGTAGCCCGCGAGGTCGGCGTAGTTCAGCGTCTCGGCGGTAATTCCCTGCCCCGCGAATGCGGCGTCGCCATGCACCAGCAGCGGCAGGTATTTCGAGCGGCCGCCTTCGCCGGCCCGATCTTGTTTCGCGCGCGTCCGCCCGACCGTCACCGGATCGACCGCCTCAAGATGGCTCGGATTCGAAGCCAGGTGGATGTGAATCTTCTTGCCGCTTTTCGTTACGTACTCGCCGGTTGCGCCAATGTGATATTTCACGTCGCCTGAGCCGAGCACGCTCCGCGGATCGACATCTTCAAACTCGGCAAAAACCTGCTCCGCCGGACGCTTGGCGACGTGAATGATCACATTCAGCCGACCGCGATGGCTCATACCCATGACCAGTTCGAGCGTGCCATTCTCCCCAGCCACATCCAGAATCTCGTCCACCGCCGGCAGCAGCGAGGTGTTCCCTTCGAGCGAAAATCGCTTGTTGCCGAGATAGCGGGATTGCAAAGTCTGCTCGAACAAATCCGCCCGGGTCAGCAAGTCGAGGGCGCGCGCGCGATCAACCTCGGCGGGTTCGGCTTCCATGCGCTCCTGAATCCAGCGCCGCCGTTCCGGATCGGCGATGTGCATGAACTCCACGCCCACCGAGCCGCAATAAATTCGCCGTGCCTCGCGAGCAACCTCACTGTCGATCTGCAAATCGGCATGCGGTTGCGGAGGCAGCAGCCCCAGCGGGTTCAACTCCGCCTCCAGATAGCCAAACTGCCGGAACAGCCCGTATACCCGTTCGCGTTCGTAATCTTCCATAAGTTCAGGGGCCCCAACCAGACTCAGAAGCCCCGGCCGTATTGCGCGTAGAAGTAGCCATAGTGGTCTTTATAGAATAACGGATGAACGCCGCGGCGCGACGGATTCAAGGCACATTACGGATGACACAGGCGCCCTCGCCCGTGTGAGCGCAAATCAACAAGGTTGAGATAACGGCGTCCGGCCGGTTCGCTCGTTGCCCCACTCACCGCGTAACCAGAATTCCTAGGCCGTCTCAATTACTCGAATCTGGTTCGTAATCTCGCCGGCAAACGCATCGGCCTCTTTCGGAAACCTCTTCCGTGCGGCCTCGGGCAATGCGCTCAAGATCTCTTCATAGCCGCGGATTGCCTGGTACCTCATCATCCCGAACCCCAACGTATCCGCCATCGTGCAACTGTGGACAACCACCGAGGTCATGCCGGCCACCTGCCCGGGAAAATTATGGTGCATCGATGTGATCTCCCGAAACGCCTCGGGCAGCTTCCATAACTTCACCAATGACGCGCCTGCCTCCGAGTGATCGACTCCAAACAGCTCTTTCTCTCTCGGCAGCAGATCGCGCGGATCGGCCGTCTCTTTCTCGATCACCTGCGCATACAATTTTGGCTCGGCCGCCACCATCGCTACCCGGCCAATGTCGTGCATGATCCCGGCTGTATAGGCGAAATCCCTGTCGAGCCCGCCCTCGCCAGCCGCGCGCTCCGCAATCATGGCGCAAGCCACACTGTGCTGCCAGCACGATTGCAGCAGCGGTGCGACCGGCCCTTCGAGATAGGCCTTCAGTCCCACCGTGATCACTATGCTTTTTAGTCGCTGAAAGCCAAGCAGCATGGAAGCCTGCACCACGCTGGTGACATCGCGGGAAAACGCCACCAGCGGTGAATTGGCGATCTTGAGAATGGCTGTCGAAAACGCGGGGTCCTGCCGGATCAAGTCACAGAGTTCCAGCAACGACGTGTCCCGCCCCGCCATGAGGTTGAGCGCCTTCAATGCGATTGCCGGGAACGGCGGCAACTGCTCTGGCCGCCAGGCCGGCGCGGCCGCCTGTGGATCGATCGCGCGAGATGTAGCGGTACCGGGGCTCACTCCGTCTCAATCGGCATTTTGTGCGCTTTCGATTAATGTCTCTACATCTCTGCTAATCTGATCGCTTCCTTAGAAATTCTCATGCGCTGGCTGTCCAACCCGGTTGACACGTCGAAAATTCAGGCCCTGGCCGTAGCCCTCGGCGATCTCAAGCTGAACATCGCACCCAACGAGCGGCCCGTTCTCGCCGATCTCCTCGTCCGCCGAGGCATCGACAATCCCGCCGATGCCGAGCGCTTTCTGGCGCCCGCCCTCGATCATCTGCACGATCCATTGCAGATGTCGGGCATGAAAAAGGCGCTCGACCGCCTCGATGCCGCCGTCGAGCGCAAGGAAAAAATTCTTATTTACGGCGATTACGACGTCGACGGCACCACCGCCATCGTCATCCTGAAAACCGCCATTGAACTCTGCGGGGGCGCGGCTGACTTCCACGTCCCGCACCGCATCCGCGAGGGCTACGGCATGCGGGACGAGGTCATCGAGCGCGCCGCCTCTGAGGGCGTACGACTGATCATCAGCGTCGACACCGGCATCCGCGCCTTTCACGCCGCTGAAGCGGCGCGCCGCACTGGTATCGACCTCATCGTTACGGACCATCACCTTCCCGGTCTTGACGGAGTTCCGCAAGCGTTGGCCGTGGTGAATCCCAATCAAGCGGGATGTGATTACCCCTGCAAACACCTTTGCGGAGCCGGCGTCGCCTTCAAGCTGGCACAAGGATTGATGCAGCGCCGCCTCGAGGCTAAGGATCAATCGCGGCTGCTGATGTCGTTTATGAAGATAGTTGCCATCGCGACCATTGCGGATTCCGTTCCGCTGCTCGGCGAAAATCGTGTCTTCGCGAAACTCGGACTCGAAGGCCTCCGCCGGCCGGTCAATGCCGGACTCAAGGCGCTCCTCGAAGTCGCCAAACTTGGCGACGGACGAGAACTCACCTCCACCGAAGTCGCCTTCCGCATTGCCCCACGAGTGAATGCCGCCGGGCGCATGGACGTGGCCCGCGACGTAGTCGAACTCTTCAGCGTGAAAGATCTTGAGCGCGCGCGCGAAATTGCTGGCCGCTTAGACAAGCTCAACTCCGATCGCCAGGACGAAGAGCGCCGCATCATGGAGAGCATCTTGCAACGTCTCGAGGAAGAACCCGCGCTGCGCGAAGCCTATTGCATCGTCGTCGACGGCGACGGATGGCATCGCGGCGTAATCGGCATCACGGCCACGCGTGTGGTTGAGCGCTATGGCCGCCCGGCGCTGGTCATCTCGCGCGAAGCCGACGAAGCTCACGGCTCCGGCCGCTCGATTCCCGCGTTTCATTTGCTGGATGCCCTGGAATCCTGCCCCGAACTTTTCTCGCGCTACGGCGGACACGCGCACGCGGTAGGCTTCGCGCTCCCCAGCGCGAATGTCGAAAAACTACGCGAGCATCTGGATGCTTACGCGCGCGCCCGACTCACGACCGCCGATTTCGAACCGCAACTGGAATTCGATCGCGAACTCCCGCTCGACGAAGTGACGCCCGAACTCCAGCGAGTACTGGCTCTGCTGGAGCCGTTCGGCATGGAGAATCGCGAACCAGTCTTCACCGCGAAAGCAGTGCGCCTGATGCAGCCTCCACAACCCCTGAAAGAAAAGCATGTAAGGCTGCGCGTCGCGCCCGCGGTCAACCATGGAGGCACGGGCCCACCGTCCGTGCAGGCAAATGCCGACAAGGAGCAGGGTAAGCCGGCGCAACCAAACCTGAACTCGCAGAGTATGAACTCCTGGCGCAACAACATAACCTTCAAGGCCATGGGCTGGGGCCTGAAAGAATCCTGCGAGGGTTTGCGGTTGCTTGCTGGAGATCGCTTGGACATTGCTTACACGCTGGGGCTGAACGACCACCCGGAATTTGGCGGCCTGGAACTAACGCTCCGCGATATTCAGCGTCATCAGAACAACGACAGTCGCTGACCCCGCCCCAGCCCGGATGCTATACTCCTTTTCCCACGGGAGGCCCTCATGTTACGCGGCCACTTGCTTCTCATCCTTTTCATCTTAGTCACCTTTTCAAGCGCGCAGAAAAACGCCGCGCAAACGAAGGCCCCCGCCGAGAAAGCCGCTTCCACGGCCGAAGGCAAGCCCGCGACTGCCCGTCTTCCCGTCAAGCGCGTGGTTCTCTATAAAAACGGAGTGGGATACTTCGAGCACACCGCCCGCGTGCACGGCACGCAGGATCTTCGAATCGACTTTACCACCGGTCAGCTCAACGACGTCCTCAAGTCCCTCACCGCCGTCGATATGGGCGACGGCCGTATCACCTCGGTTCGCTACAACTCAACTGCTCCGCTCAACGAGCGACTCAAATCCCTGCGCCTGCCTTTCGGCCAGGAGATCAGCAGTGCCGACTTCCTGAACGCGCTTCGCGGTGCACGAGTCGATGTCCGCAGCGGTTCGACCTCGGCCAGCGGCAGGCTGTTAAGCGTCGAGAAAAACCGGAAGCAGGATGCGCGCGGCAACTTCACGGACGTGACTGAGTTTTCCGTGGTCGGCGAAGCCGGCGACCTGCATACCTTCGAGTTAGGTCCCGCCACCAGCGTACGTCTCGCCGAGCGCGACTTGACCGAGGAGGTCGGCAAATACCTCAACCTCGTTGGCTCTTCACGCGCCGCCGACATTCGCAGCATGACGCTCACCGCCTCGGGCACCGGCGACCGCGAAATTTTCGTCAGCTACATCAGCGAGGTTCCCGTCTGGAAGAGCACCTACCGCATTCTCATGCCCGAGAAGCCCGGCGAAAAAGCGCTGCTACAGGGTTGGGCGGTCGTCGACAACACGATCGGCGAGGATTGGAATGATGTCGAGCTATCGCTCGTCGCGGGAGCGCCTCAGTCGTTCGTGCAGAACATCTCTCAGCCCTACTACGTTCGGCGCCCGGAAATTGCGCTGCCCGAATCGGCGCAGCTCACACCACAAACGCACGAAGCAACGGTTGAGCAATTCGACAAACTCCGGCAGTTTTCCAAGCTCCAGTCAGGAGGCAGCGGCGGCTCCGGCGTACTCACTGGTCTGCAAGGGTTCGTGCGTGATGCAACCGGCGCCGCAATCGCCAACGCCAAAATCACGGTTCGCAACGAGGAAACCGGCGCATCCCTTACCACCACGACCAACGCGCAGGGCCTTTACCGCTTCGATAACATTCAAGCGGGCAACTCCGCGCTCTTCGTTGACGCCCAGGGTTTCAAGCGTTTTCAGTTAACCAGCTTTTATCTCGGCACAGATCGCATGAACGAGATCGACGCGCGCCTCGAGGTCGGCGCCACGTCGGAAACCGTTGAAGTCCAAGCTGTCGCTAACACATCTGTGCAAACGAGTTCAGCCGAGATAGCATCCCGAGCAGAAACCGAGGAGCCCGAGGCCGAAGCCAAAGGTCTCGGCGATAACTTCGAATACAAGCTCAAGCAAAAGATCACCATCGGCAAGAATCAGTCCGCTCTCGTCCCGATTCTGCAATCGAAAATCGAAGCTGAAAAAGTTACCCTCTGGACCGCCGGCGAAGAAAACGTTCTGCGCGCGCTCTGGATCAACAACTCGAGCGGCTTGACGCTCGATAGCGGCACCTTTAACCTGCTCGACGCCGATGCTTTCGCCGGCGAGGGCGTCCTCGAAACCATCCACCCGGGCGAGCGCCGTCTCATCTCCTACGCCGCCGATCCCGCTGTCCATATCGCCGATCGCGCAAGTGAAGAGCGGAAGCCCATCAGCAGGGTCGTCATCTCCAAAGGTGTCATCATCTGTAGTAATCAACTCCTATCGCAACATAAGTACGTCATCCGCAACTCCGACACCAATGCGCGACAGATCGTCGTCGAATATCCCGTGCGGCCCGGCTGGAAACTCGCGGAGAGTGTAAAGCCAGAGGAGGCTTCCGTCAGCTACTATCGTTTTCGCATCCCGGTCGAAGGCGGCAAGTCCGGCGAATTCCAACTCCAGGAGTATTCAACCCATGACGAGCGGTTCGAATTCACAGACATGGATGAGGAGCACGTCAAGTACTTGTCCGTGCTGGCCACCGACAATCACATCACTCCCCCTTTGAAAGATGCCCTGCAACGCATCCTGCAAAAGAAAGATGAAATTGTGGCCATCGAGCGCCAGTCCGCCGATAAGAAGCGGCTCATGGAGGGCATCGAAAAAAGTCAGGCGCGCCTGCGCGAAAACATGAAGGCACTAAAAGGCAGCTCCGAAGAGCGCTCTCTAACCGAGCGTTACACGCGTGAACTGAACTCCCAGGAAGATCAAATAGCCGCATTAAGCAAGGAAAAGGAAGACCTTGACGCCAAGCAGGAAAAAGCAGAGAAGGAGTTCGACGCCATGGTGCAAGCCATGGTGTTAGACGAGCATTTTTGAACAGGATGGCGCACGCTCGCGTGGCCGCTTGGATCAAAAACTCGTCCCTCGCAAAACGCTTTACTCTTGCGCGCCAAACTCTTATATTGCCGGGCATGAGCCCAACCCAATTCTGCAACAAGTGCGGCGCCCAGAACGATACCAGCGCCCAATTCTGTAGTCGTTGTGGCGCGGCCTTTAGTCCCGCCGCAGCACCGCCAAGCGCGACTCCAGTTCCTCAGCCGGGCGCTGGCTACTCCGCACCCGGCACCGCCTACCCCGCTGTCCAATACGTCCGCTATGGGGGTTTTTGGATTCGGGTCTTGGCCACCTTGATCGATGCAATCATCGTGCGCGTCGTCGTCCATCCGATCGCCGCCATTTTCGGCTTTGGCGGACTGGCCATCACCGGACTCGGTGAGCATAGCCTGCGACACGGTTTCGGACTGCCGCTCCTCATCTTCGGCGGCGGCGTCCTGGGAGCTATTGTGATCGGCGCCTCCTGGCTTTACGAAGCGCTCATGGAAAGCTCTTCGTACCAGGCAACTCTGGGCAAGATGATTTTCGGCATGAAGGTAACCGATCTGAACGGCAACCGCATCGACTTCCTTCGCGCCACCGGCCGCCATTTTGCCAAGATCGTCTCCGGATTACTACTCTGCTTCGGTTTCATCATGGTCGGCTTCACCGAGCGCAAGCAGGGACTGCACGACATGCTGGCGGGAACCTTAGTGAGACGAAGCTGACGTGTACCAAGCCGTCAAAGTCAAAAGTCAGAAGTGAAATTGAAGAAGTAGACCAATTGTCGTGGCATTCGCCAAACGCCGCTGAGATGCGTGGGCGTTTCCTTCTTCCATTTTGACTTCTGACTTTTGACTTTTCCGCTCCAGGCCCTGCCCGCCCCACCGCTTCTTTCATTTCCTTTAGACTTACCCCATGCCCTTGCCCGTACGCCGCCTGCGCCGCTGGTTCGCCGCGGGCGCCATTTTGATGATCGCCATCGTCGCAGGCATGTATTTCTATGCGCGCTGGCGGGTCAGCCAGGCGGTCCATCAGATCCCGGCCAAGCTCGGGCTCGACATTCAACAGACCGCCGAAGGCTTTTCCATCTCCAAGTCCGAGCAGGGACGGACCCAGTTCACGGTCAGCGCATCCAAGGCAGTCCAGTTCAAGCAGGGCGGCAGGGCCGCGCTCCACAATGTCAAAATCGTGATCTACGGCAAGGATTCCAGTCGCTTTGACCGGATCGCCGGCGACGATTTCGAGTTCGATCCCGCCTCCGGCAACGTCACCGCTAAAGGCAAAGTTCTCATCGACCTCGAATCCAATCCGGAGGGCGTCAAGAACTCCGACCAGACGGCCCCGCCCGAAACCTCCAAGCCGATTCATCTCGAGACCGAAGGGTTGACCTTCAACAAGAATTCAGGGGACGCCACGGCCACCGGTAGAGTTGTTTTCCAGACGCCGGAGGCCGAAGGTTCCGCGCTCGGCGTCCAATACGTCTCAAGCACCGGTACTATGACCCTGCGCTCGCAGGTCGACGTGAAGGTTAATCAGCCCGGTCGATATAACCTCACCGCCGATCACGGCGTGATCAACAAGAGTCCGCGAACGGTCGTTCTCAGCCACGTTCATCTCACGCGCCCGCAGCAGGAAGTGCGATCCGACGAAGCCACATTTTTTCTTCGCGACGACAACACGGTTGAGCGCATTCTCGCCGACGGCAACGTGGAAGGCACATTTCGCGGAACCTCGGATGCCCGCTCGAAATCAGACAAGGCGGAAATCCTTCTGGCGGGCACTCGAAATGAGGTGACCCAGGCGGTCTTGAGCGGCAACGTCGAACTCTTCAAGGAAGGCGCCCAACCGGCCGAGGCCTACGCCGGCCGCGCTACGTTGCATTTTGGCGCCAAGCAGATTCTCCGGACAGTCCACGCCGAAGAAGGCGTGCGTCTGGTGCAGCAGAAACCGGACCAACCGGCAAATTCTCCTGCCGGATCCGCGTCGCCTGGCGGCACACCCAACATCGCCTCGAAGGCGACCGCCCCACAGAGCGCTTCTTTGCAAACCGTGGAAATGACTGCGCCGATCATGGACTTTCTGGTGAAGAACGGCCGCGTCGTAGAGTCTGCCACCACCAGCGGGCCTCCCCAAATCACAATGACACAGCCCGCCAGCAAGCAGAGGACAATCGCGACCGCCGACCGCTTCATTGCGACCTTCACGGAAAATAACCGCCTCTCGCTGCTCCACGGCGAGCCTGACGCGAAGATCGTGAGCAGCCAACCCGGCGAACCCGACCGCGTTTCGACCAGTCCGGTTCTGGACGTCCAGTTTCAGCCGCTGGGAGGCGTGTCCACCATCACGCAGTCGCGCGGCCTCGTCTATGTGAGCGGCACCCAAAAAGGCTGGGCCGAGCGCGGCACCTACACCGACGCTGACCAGATGCTCGTCCTCACCGGAGCCCCGCGCGTCGCTGAGGGAGGCATGACCACCACCGCGCAGACAATCCGCTTCAATCGCACCGCAGGGGACGCAATCGCCGATGGCAACGTCAAGAGCACTTACTCCGACCTCAAGCCTCAGCCGGACGGTGCCCTGCTCGCCTCCTCTGATCCGATCCACGTCGTGAGCCGCACCATGACCGCTCACCGCTCTTCCGCCGTCGCGGTCTATTCGGGCAATGCGCGTCTCTGGCAGAACAGCAACGTGGTCGAAGCTCCCACTCTTCAGTTCGACCGTGATCACCGATCACTCATCGCCGAAGGCGACGCAAGTCAACCGGTGAAGACTATTCTTGTTCAGATTGACGCCAGAGGGGCTGCGACGCCGGTCACGATCACCTCCGCCCATCTCACCTATGCGGATTCCGACCGCAAGATTCTTCTGACTGGCGGTGTAACCGCCAAGGGGTCCGACGCCACTATGACCTCGCGTCAGATGACGGTCTATCTGGCGCCTAGAAACCCAGCCTCCGCAGGACCACCGAAGGCGGCATCCACCGTTCCGGGCGTAGCCACCTCCGGTCAAGTCGAGAAAATTGTGGCCGAAAACGAGGTCACGGTGGTGGAACCATCCCGCCGGGCGACCGGGAACCGCCTCGTTTATACCGCCGCTGAAGACAAGTACGTCATGACCGGCGGACCGCCTAGCATTTTTGATGCCGAACACGGCAAAATCACGGGCGATTCGTTGACTTTCTACAGACACGATGATAGGGTCACCGTAGAAGGGAAATCAAACGTCTCCTGCAGTCACCAAGACGCAAGTGGCACGATAAATGCACACGCTGGCCACAGATGAGATCGGCAAAACCTACCGTGGCCGTCGCGTAGTAAACGGCGTAAATCTCCGGGTCTTACAAGGCGAAGTGGTTGGTCTCCTTGGTCCAAACGGCGCCGGCAAAACCACCTCTTTTTATGCCATCGTAGGCCTGATCCCTCCTGACACCGGCCGCATTCTCTACGACGAAGAAGATATCACCAGTGTTCCCATGTACTTACGGGCGCGGCAGTACGGCATCAGCTACCTGCCACAGGAGGCGTCCATCTTCCGCAAGCTTACGGTCGAGGAGAATATCCTTGCCGTCCTGGAAGCCCAGCCCATCTCCTGGCACGAACGACGCGAGAAAGCCGAAACTCTAATCGATCAACTCGGCTTGGAACATATCCGCCAGAATCGCGGATACGCGCTGTCGGGCGGCGAACGCCGCCGCGTCGAGATCGCCCGCTCGCTCTGTATCAACCCGACTTTCATCCTGCTGGACGAACCGTTTTCTGGAATTGACCCGATCGCGGTTCTGGACCTGCAAAAAATCATCTCCGACCTGCGCGCCAGTGGCATCGGAATTCTGATCACAGACCACAATGTCCGCGAGACACTTTCGGTGACCGATCGCGCGTACATCATTAATGAAGGACGAATTTTCCGCTCCGGCACACCCGAAGAGCTGGGCGGCGATCCAGAGGTTCGCCGCGTTTACCTGGGTGAAAGTTTTTCGCTGGTCTAGAGCTGAATCATCAGCGAAATCCCGCCAGCAACAAACAGCTGGCGGCGAGAGCCTTAACGAGAGCTGATAACCGAGAACTGTTTTTGGTTACCAACGCGTAGGTAAATTGAACCTTAGTGCCCAGCTGAGAGGCTGCGGCACATTAAAATTTGGTAGTGAGTCAAAATCTGGAAATGAAAGCTACGGTTCAAGGGAGCAATCGAGGCTCGCGGCTCGAAGCTGATAGTTAGATCATGGTTCTTCTCCAACACAGACTGAACGTCAAGCTCTCGCAACGGCAGATCCTGACGCCGGGCCTCGTCCAGATGGTCTCGGTGCTTGCGCTGAACAAGCTCGAGCTCAAGGACATGATCAACGCCGAGATGGTCGAAAACCCGGTACTCGAAGAGCTCGAAGATGCCGTACCGATGCTTGACGACGTCGGCCGCCAGGAAGAAGAGCGCGAACGCATCGCCGCCAAGGCCACTACCGAAGAAAATCCCATCACCGCCAACGAGAAGAAGGACCCCTTTGAGGAAATCGACTTCGGCTCCTTCTTCCAGGAATATCTCGATCCAGGCTACCGGAGCTCGGGCGAGATGGAAGAGATCGAAAAGCCGTCATTCGAAAATTTCCTTTCCAAACCCGGCAATTTGACAGATCACCTGCTCTGGCAACTGGGAGCAATTTCAGTCCGTCCGCCGGTGCACGAAGCCGCCGAGATCATCATCGGCAACCTGAGCGAGGACGGCTACCTGATCGCGAGCGACGATGAATTGCTCGGCGTCGTCCCAGCGGCCGCGCCTGAGACGGACGCGGAAACCCAGGCTAAGATTGTCGGCCAGGCGGAGGCGCTGGGAATTGCGGCCGTCGTTCCCGATTCCACAGCGGTCGAGTCGGGAATGGAAAGCGATTCCACCCCGATGGATCAGGGAGCGGAAAGCGCCGCACTCAAGGACGCCGAACTGAGCAGTTCAGGCATAAGCGATTACCGGATGTCTTCGTCCGAAATTGCCTCATCCGGGCAGCCGCCAGCCGAAAACTTCGGCGAAGGTTGGACGGTACAGGGTCTTCAGGAAGAAGCGGCGCAGCGCACCGCGTACGCCTCCGCGCAATCGGCATTACTGAATCCGCCCGCCCCGCCGGCTGGCAATGGTTCGAGCAATTCGGCACCGGCCGCGGCGATTCCGGCATCTTCGAGCGCTCCCGCAGCCGCTCATGCGCTTCCGGCCACGAACGGGAACTCGGCTGCACACGCTGCGACTGCCGCGCGCATGCAGGTAAGCTTCACGCTCGCTGACCTTCATGAAGCTCTTGAAGTTGTGCGCCAGCTCGATCCGCCCGGCGTAGCCTGCCGCGATCTGCGCGAGTGCCTGCTTCGCCAGCTCAACTATCACAGGCAGCAGCTTCATGAGGGACGCAACGGCGAATCGAATGCCACCGAGCAGGTCCTCGACGACGCCGTCGCCGTCGTGGACCACCATCTCCATGCCGTCACGCTCAAGCAGTTCAAGGAAATAGCCCGCGCCATCGGCCGTCCCATTGAAGCGGTGCAAGCCGCTCTCGAATACATTCGTACCCTCGATCCGCGCCCTGGCCTCCAATACAACAAGACGCCAGCGCGCCTAATCGAGCCCGACGTGGCCTTCGTAAAGCACGGCGACGAGTGGCTCATCATCATGAACGATGAGGACATGCCGCAGTTGCGCCTCAATCCGGCATACAAGCGTCTGCTGACGCGCGAGGGCAACGACAAGGACACGCGCAACTACGTCAAGGACCGCTACAAGTCCGCCATCCAACTGATCAAGAACATCGAGCAGCGCAAACAGACGATCACCAAGGTCTGCTATTCGATCGTCGCGCGCCAGCAGGACTTCCTCGAGCGCGGCATCGACCACCTCAAGCCCATGATGATCAAGGAAGTCGCCGAAGAGATCGGCGTGCATCCTTCCACCGTCAGCCGCGCCGTCGCCAACAAGTACGTCCATACGCCACAGGGCGTCTTCGAGCTGCGCTACTTCTTCTCCGAGAGCGTGCAGGGTCCCGAAGGCGGTGGCACTTCGCTCCTCATCTTGAAGCGCCGCGTAAAAAAATTAATCGAGGACGAAGATCCCTCGCGCCCGTTGACCGACGAGCAGATCACCCGAATTCTCCAGTCCCAAGGTATCAATGTAACGCGCCGCACCGTCGCCAAGTACCGCGAAGACATGAAGATTCCGAGTACGCACCAAAGAAGAGTAAAAAAATAAGTAAGAAGTCAAAATGCAGAAGTGCAAACCAGCCCGTTTCTGTCATGAGATTCTTACTTCTGCAATTTGACTTCTGACTTCTGACTTTTGTGGAGGTCCCCATGAACGTGGAGTACACCGGCCGTCAATACGAAATTCCTTCCTCCGTCCGCAAAGAAGTTGAAACTGGACTCAACAAAATCCGCAAAATTCTCGGTGACCGCTTTGAAACCAAGGTGATCCTCGCCGTCGAAAAGCATCGCCACAAGGCCGAAATCACCATTAATCCGCCGAATGGGCCGATCGTCGGCGCCGCCCAGGCTCATGACATGGTCGCTGCCGTCAACAACGCCCTCGATCATCTCCACAAGCAGGCGCTTAAATACAAAACGAAGTGGCTCAGCAAGAAGCGGAAAGCGGTCAAGAAATTCAATGGGGACGGCGCTGTTCAGGAGTTCCTCGAGCCTGCGCTCGGCCTGAGCGATAGCACCACGGTCTCCGTTACTGTCCACAAATTTCCATCAGTGGCAAAGACGACGGAAGTCCATCTAACCCGCTCCGCCGACTCGGTAGCCCTGCGCCCGATGACGCTCGAAGAAGCCATCAAGGAAGCCCACTTCCGAGATCGCGACGTCTTCGTCTTCCGTGATCCCAAGGGCAAGTTGATGGTTCTGCACCGCACACGCGAGGGAAAGATGGAGCTGATCGAAGCTCCCTAGGAGTGGTTAGTTACTGGTTTGTAGTTGCTAGTTCTTAGGATGGGCTGCACTCCTAACTGAGAACTAGCAGCTAGCAACTTGTTTAAACGCCCTTCGTCACTTCCTGCGCCCAGGTCATCGCCTCCCACCAGGCGTTTCCGACCACATCTTCGCGCAGTTTGAGTTGCCGTGTCAGCGCGCCTGCCTGCTCCCACTCGCCCGATTCCTGCGCCAGCATCAGTTGATACAGAGGACGAAGTCCTCCCGGCTGCCCGAGTAGCGCCGCTTTGATCTCATGATCCACCGGCAGCTTCTCCAGCAGCGAGCTAATATCCACTTCCAGGATCGCATCCATCACGGACAGCAATCCCATCAGGAACAGATCGGTGTTCGACTTCACCTTGTCCGAGAGCAGTTCGCAGAACCGCGCTCGCGTCATGCCCATCAGCACGAGTTCGCTACAACTCTGCTCGGCTGCGCCGACCGTCACCACCAGGCGGATCCATCGCCGCAACTCGCGCTCGCCAAGGATCGCCATCGCATGCCGCACCGATTTGATCTCCAACTTCAGCCCGAAGATCGGAGAGTTCAAATAGCGCAGCAGCCGGTAGCAGATCGCCGCTTCCTGCTTCAGCAGCTTCTCCATGTCCCGCATCTCGATTTCTCGTGCGCGATACCATCTCCAGCAGTCGCACGTAATGCAGGCGACTCGCCGGAACCTCACGTCCACTCACTACCTCCGGCTTGCAGAAAAAATATCCCTGGAAATAGGCAAAGCCCATGTTCTTTGCCTGCTGGAACTCGTGTGGCGTCTCCAGTTTCTCCGCCAGCATCTTGCATTTCGCGGAGCCAAATCGCCGCAACATGCCCACCCGCTCTTCGAGCGACGTGGCCAATACATCGACCTTGATCAGATCCGCGTATTCGCTGAGGACAGCTCGCGGGTCATTCGGAGCGAAATCATCGAGCGCGATCAGGTACCCCGCCTCTTTCAAACGCTTGCAAGCCGCTACCACCCGGTCTTCCGGTTCCACCGTTTCGAGAATCTCGACCACGGTTTGGGTAGGAGGCAGCAAGGTTACCAGGTCTTTAAGCAGGACATCGCGGGTGCAGTTCACAAACGCGCGTGTGTTGTGGCAAAGCGTGCCCACGCCCAACATTAACGAACTGTCGAGAGTGGAACGCGCCGCCTTCTCGGCATCGTCGCAGTTGAAATAGTTCTCGACCCCGTTACGGAACAACAGTTCGTACCCAAAGACTTTTTGCGCCCGGTCGAGGATCGGTTGCCGCGCCACAAAGCGCTGACCCGATGCGGCCAACGCTGCCGCTGCCGCGCCGCGGCGTTCGGACCGAACTTCTTCTCTGGATGATCCATTCCATTCATTTATCGGCATCCCCGAATCTACCCTTCAGGGTCTTTTCATCCCAATTGGGGGAAACAATCTTTCGTAATGCCCAAAATGTGGAAAACTAATGTGTTCTCCCCTTGCGTTGCTCACCCTTTCATAGGTAACATCGTATTGTTCCTGGCGGCTATGCTTCTTGCTGGCCGTTGCGCCCATATACCTCAGGCGCCCAATTACAGTTTGAACAAAGTTCTTCTGGCTTAGAGATTTTTCCAGCCGAAGTGGGATCGGCTAAGCTGCGTTGGTGTACATCACGTCTTCAGCACTCACATCGACGCGGCGCCCCACGCGAGTACAACGCGAGCCGAAGGCATTTTCTGAAGAAAGACGAAGCACAGGCCTTGGGTCTACGACCCCGGGCTAGGGTCCAAATCAAAACATAAGAGAAACGTATGAACGCAGGTCCCGGACACGCCTCCCAGGGAGGCGGAAAGCATAAGCGGCGCCGTGGGCGCCGTTCGCAAAGACGCAGTGGCGGCGGTGGTGGTGGCGGCACCGGTCATGGAATGTCTCGCCAGCGCCAGGAACATCAGGGCATTTTCACCGCCCCCATGGATCACAGTTATCGCGCCGCGTTGAATGGCGACAACGGCAACAAAAGCCAGCGCCGTCCCGGCTTTGGCGCGGCCTATCCGGTGGGCGAACCCGAACCGCTTCCGGCGCCCGCTCAGGATGCCGCCTCACGCGTCTTCGCCTTCGTCGAGGATCTCTTTTTTCTCAGCAAGATTCAGGACACCGGCCGCAAGATGAATGTGAAGGTCGAGTTCGTCAAGACCGAAAAGGATCTTGCCGAGCACATGAAGAATAACGGCGAGGAGAAACCTTCGCTGATCATCTTCGACCTCAACAATGCGAACGCCAAGCCGCTCTCGCTGATCCCGAAATTGAAGAGCAAACTCAAGAAAGGGACCTCCATCATCGGCTTCCTTTCGCACGTTCAGGGAGATCTGAAGCTAAAAGCGCACGAGGCCGGATGCGACATGGTCCTGCCCCGCTCGGCCTTCTCGCAAAACCTGCCGCAGTTGTTGCGCCGCCACGGAGCCGCAGAATCAGACAGCAGCGCCGCCGACTAGCAGCCAGTACTCGACCATTCGAGTCTCGGTCGCCAGCCTGTCAGCGTGTGCCATGCAGTTGAGGTTCCCTGGTGTCTCTGATTACTCTGCGCTCTGCGATTTGCTTTCAGTAGCCAGCGTCTGCGTCGTCACAAAGCATCCCATCAGGTTCAAACCTCTGCAATCTAACCTCTGACCTCTGACTTGTCCCTGTTACAATTTCGCCGTGTCCCTAAGAATTCTGACCTTCTCCATGGCTGCAATGTTGGGCGCGTCCGCGCTCCATGCGCAACCATCGTCAACCCCTCAACCGCCCGGCCAGGCACCCCAAGTCAAAGTCAACGTGCTCAATGTCTGCGCGCCCTCAGCCGAGGATCAAAAAGAACTCTCCTCGGCTCTGGCCAAAATCCCCGTCCATCCCGCCTTCGCCAAAGATTTTGAAGTTGCTCGCGGACATTCCACGCTCGACCCCAGCATGCCGATGCCCGGCATGGAGAAGCTTGCTTCAAACGAAACAGTCGCCTCCAACTGGGTCCGCATCCGCCGCGAGTTTCCGAGCAACCAGACGTTCGCCAATGTGCAATACTCTTTCAGCACGGACGGGACCACGATGATCGAAACTCTGGTTCTGCGCGTGCGGGACCAAAAGGACCTGATGCAGGTCTCGATTGAAGATAGCGTCTCTGCCGTAACCACCGCCGCTGCTATGCTCTCGACCGACACGCCAGTCGGACGCATCAGGCTCGAGCGTTTCGGAAAGTCGTCCATCGCGTTAGCCCGCTGCCCGGCCGAGGAAGGCCACGCCGCTGTCGATCAGACAGCGTACGAGCCCATCTTCCGCTCTGCGACCGCGATCCTGAATCATTATCGCGACGTTTTGGGCGTCCGCCGCACCGTGCCGCAAGAACTAGCCAGAATGGAGATCGGCGCGTCCAAAGGAACGGCCAAGCCTACCGCGCCCAAGCCAAAGCCCGAAGTGAAGTGAATTCGCTGTGTCGCTCTGTGCCGTCGGTGATTTAAGATTTTCGCGGCCCGCTAAATAGCACTCGCGGCCTCCTTAAATGCACCCTGCATCCAAATCGCGCCACTGGAATCTACAAGACTAATCCTATGGATATTCGCAATGTAGTCATCATCGGCTCAGGTTGCGCCGGACACACGGCTGCACTCTACTCGGGCCGCGCCAACCTCAAGCCCCTGGTCATCGAAGGACACGAACCTGGCGGCCAGTTGTCCATGACCACGTCGGTCGAAAACTTTCCCGGCTTTCCTGACGGTATCCAGGGGCCAGAGCTCATCGAGAACATGCGCAAGCAAGCGAGCCGCTTCGGAGCCGAATACCGCATCGGCCACGTGACTAAAGCCGACCTGAGCAAACGCCCGCTGGAACTGACGATCGGCAAAGAAGTCATCCAGACGCGCACGCTCATCATTGCGAGCGGCGCCTCGGCGCGCTGGCTGGGCCTTCCGAGCGAGCACGCTCTCATCGGACATGGCGTCTCCTCCTGCGCCACCTGCGACGGCTTCTTTTTTTCTGGCAAAGAAATCGCGGTCATCGGCGGCGGCGACTCGGCCATGGAGGAGGCCACGTTCCTGACGCGCTTCGCGAGCAAGGTCACGCTCATCCATCGTCGCGAGCAATTCCGCGCGTCCAAAATCATGCTCGACCGCGCAAAAGCCAACCCCAAGGTTGCCTTCCTCACCGACACGGTCGTCGACGAAGTACTGGACGTCAGCAAGAAGGAGGTCACGGCACTTCGCCTTCGCAACCTCAAGTCCGGCGAAGCCTGGGACTTTCCCACCAGCGCTATGTTCCTCGGCATCGGCCACATTCCGAACGCAAAGATATTTGAAGGCCAGCTGGAAGCCGACGCAGACGGCTATCTGATCACACACAAGAACGTCTTCACCAAAGTCCCGGGAGTCTTCGCCTGCGGCGATGTGCAAGACCGCCGTTATCGCCAGGCGATCACGGCTGCAGGCTCGGGCTGCATGGCAGCGCTAGAAGTCGAGAAATATCTGGAGGAAGAAGGCCACTGAGGCAGGAAGTTTTGCTGCGCGGCGGTTTGAATTCGTGAAGCAGATCGCGTACGGCGGCTTTCGCGACAGGATTCTGCGGCCTAATCGAGATTTGTTTCCCTCTCTGATCAAATAGGAGAAAGTATGGCAACCTGCACACACACGAATACGATTCGCAAAGTCACGCCCAGCGGCAAAGGCTGCAAGGAATGTCTCGAGATGGGCGATACCTGGGTTCACCTGCGGCTCTGCCTGGAATGCGGTCACGTCGGTTGCTGCGATTCTTCGAAGAACAAACACGCGCGAGCCCACTTTAATAAGACGAAGCATCCGATCATTCAGTCATTCGAACCGGGCGAAAACTGGCGGTGGTGCTACATCGACGACGACTACATCGGATGATCAGTGCCCCGTCCGATGTTTAGGACTAATTTCCCGCTGCTTATCTTTTTCCAGGATCCTCTCGCGGGTCGCAGTCGGTAATGTTTCGCACGCCGTTCGCAACACCAACCGCGGGGCACGGCCGCGAATCTTCATCAGATAGGGCACGGTCCGTCGCGAATCGTATTTCGCCGCCTCTCGCAGCATCCAACCTAGCCCTTTCTGCACCATGTCGTCCTCGTCGACGAGCAGCGCTTCCGAGGTCCCCACAATCTCGGCAAACAATTTTTTCTCGCGCGCTCCCCGAATCAGGGCCACGCACGCCGCACGCCGCCGCCAGCGATTCGGCGACTTGGTCCACCGAAAGACCTCCGGACAATATTTCGGCTCCGCGGCCACCATTGGCGAAAGCACGTAATGCACTAGGCCATCGTGATCCGACCAATTTGTCACACGGTCCAGCCAGGAAGAAAATCGTTTGAATTCGCGCGCACTGAACGCCCCCGTCTGCCCCTCCAACAGGAAAACGGCAAAAGTTTTATCTTCGAGCACGTGCCCGGAAAAAAGTTCGTCCGCAACCTCGACCACAAACGGCATGCCACGCTCTTTCACGATGCTGCGCCGGAAGCGCACCGCAACTTTGCGAAGCTCTGCTGTCCGCCAACCGCGCGACCGCACCTCCTCCTTGAAGAAGTGTTGCACCTCGGCTGAGTGCGGAGCCGAGCCGCCGTCCTTCAGGACGCGGCGAATGTGGTTAGCGATGTAGGCAGGAGTGATTATGCGTGTAGCCATGGCCCCGATTCCTGGAGGCGAGGGCAAGACGCCCTCGCGAAAGCCGGCTATACACCGGCGCTACCGTTTAAAGTTGCCTTGCTTCAATGGTTTAAGCCTTGGCGGTCTGGGCACGCACCACGCGATCGTAGATCCAGAGGACCGCGGCGGTCGCGATTCCGACTGCGGTGATCGAAAACCATATTTTCGCCGGCTGGTGCTGGACCTCCCCGAAGTGATGCACCGCCGTGCCGCCGAACCAGCCGCCAATAAGAGAGCCTATGCCGATCGGCAGAAATGCGAAGCCCATATACGTTCCCTGCTGTCCGGGAGGCGCCAGCCGCGAAATGTATTCGTAATAGCGCGGCGACTGAATGATCTCGCCGAGGGCCAGCACGAACAGTGCCGCGATCGCTCCGGGGACAGTCGGCCAGAAAGCCAGCACGAGCCACGAGGCCGAGGTAATTACCGTTCCGAGAATCACAGCCTGGAAAGCGGGGATTTTTCGGGTCAGGTAATTGATTGCCAGAGTCAGGCAGATCACTGTCAACCCATCGGTCACCAGAATCATTTCGACGTCGGCATTTGAATTGATGTAGCCATGAATGTATCCCGGCAACGAAATGTACTGCTGCCAGAAGACGACCCAATATCCGGTAAAGAGCACCAGAAACCACATGAAGCGGCTAATGCCCGCGAGCACGAGCACAAGAAACGCAACCCAGACCCACCAGGGCACGGTGAGCTTCGAATAAAAAATCTCAGTAATGCGCAAGGTCAAAGCGACGGCCAGCACCGGCAAGACCAGCCAGGCCTTGCCGACCACCACGCAAAAATTTCTCGCAACGGTGGCGATCGAAGGAGGAGGCGCGTCTCCGGCCTTGCGCGGCTCGCGAAAGAAAATCAGCACCACAAAAAATGCCGCGAAGACGCTGAGTGCGGCGAGGCGGTAGACGTTCTCCACACCCAGATTGCGGTGCGCCCATGACGCGAGGAAGGGGCCGGCGGCGCCGCCGATGTTCACCATCGTGTAGTAGATCGAGTAGCCGATGGAGCGAACGTTTTCCTTCGACGCACGCGCGGTCGTGCCCACCACACAAGGCTTCACCATCGAGATGCCAAGCGCGGGCAGCGCCAGAATCACGCCTACAAACAAAACCAGCGGCACCGTGTTGCGCACCGGAGCGAGCCAGGGCGCGGCGATCGATCCAATCAGAAAATAGGCGACGGCGAGAATTAAATACGCAGTGGAAAGCGCGCGCCGGAATCCAATGCGGTCGGCGACCGCACCGCCGAAGATGGCGAGAAACCACACCATGCCTCCGAAGATGCCGGTGAGCGTGCCGGTTTGCTCGGTGGAAAAATTCAGACGCTCCTGCAAATAAAGCGCGAGCGAGGCGAAGGCGCCGTAATAGGAAAGCCGCTCGAAGATCTCGGTGAGATTGGCGATCCAGAACGGACGCTCGAAGCCGGTACGAATTTCCTGTAGACGTTCCCCGAAGGTCAAAGTAGCTCCTGAACTTTTGGTGCAAAGCAATCGCGTGGGGACAGCCGCCTCGGCTGTCCAGCGGTGCGCAGCGCCGCTATTTCTTTTCCACCAGCCGCGCCCGCACTTCGTCTGCGGACAACCCGGTGATCCGCACAACTTTATTCCGGCTCGTCTCGCCGGAGGCAATACTAACGGAACTCCGTGGCACCTTCAAAAGTTTTGCGAAAAACTCAATGCAGGCAGCATTGGCTTTGCCGTCTACGGGAGGTGCGGTCAGCGCGACTTTAAGTGCGTCGCCGATCTCGCCGGTGATGGCGTTCTTTTTGGCGCGGGGATGGACCTTGACTGCGAAGGTGATGGCAGACGCGCTCTCGCGAACCGAAATCATGGGGAAATTGCAGTCGTAGGATCCGATTGCAGAAAGGGCGAACGTCTGACCGCCGTGGCTTCATTCTCTGCCATCGGATTTCTTATTTCTGCGATGCATCACGCTTTCCAAAAATTGCCGTACCGAGGCGTACACAGGTCGAGCCCTCTTCGATCGCCACTTCGAAGTCGTGTGACATACCCATGGAAAGGATTTCCATGGAAACGCCTGGCAGATGGCGCGCCGCGATCTTATCGCGAATCTGGCGCAGCTGCCGAAAATGCGGGCGCGCGCCCTCCGGGTCTTCCGTGTAAGGAGGGACGGTCATCAAGCCGCGCACGGAAAGACTTTTCCATCGTTCCGCTTCGAGCAGAATCCGACTGAACTCGCCAGAGCCCAGGCCGACGCCAGTTTTGGCGTCTTCGCCGCCAACGTTGATCTCGATCAGCACGGGCAGAATCTTCCCCAACTTCTCCGCCGCCGCATTTAATTTCTCCGCGAGCTTAACCGAGTCTATGGAGTCGACAGCGGCAAACAATTCGGCCGCCCGCGCGGCTTTGTTCGATTGCAGATGCCCGATCAGGTGCCATTCCGCTCCGTCGAGATCGCGCACCGCTTCGGCTTTGCCGGCAAACTCCTGCACGCGATTCTCGCCAAAGACGCGCAGACCCGCGGTATAGGCCTGCCGAACGGACTCGGCAGAGAACGTCTTGCTGACCGCCATCAACGTGATTGCGGCCGGATCCCGTCCGGCACGCCGGGCGGCGGCTGCAATGCGGGCGCGCACGTCAGCGATGTTTTCTGAGATCGGCACAATAGAAGAGTGCAAAAGTGAGAAATCAAAATGCAAAAATAAAGCGAATCAATCCGATTTACTTCTGCAATCTGACCTCTAGAGATCCTTCGCTACGCTCAGGATGATCGCTGCGAGGCTCAGACGCCTCGCAGACCGCGATCACATGATCGCGGTCGGCGGCGCCGGATCCTCCGGCCGTCCAGCGTTCGCCAGCGGCACTCGCACCATCACCAGCGCCAGAATCGCCAGCGCGATCAGCGCCACGATAAATGGAGGATTCCACTTCATCAGAGAGACGTCGTGTCCGGAGCCCACCAGGCTCGCGATCACCAAACCGCACAGCGCCTCGCCGGCAATCAGGCCCGACGCCGTCAGCACGCCGGCATTTTCCACGCGCGCTTTTTGAGCATCGTTGAAGCCGCGGCGGTCGCGGAATTTGTCGGTGATCCAGCGGATGACACCGCCGACGAAAATCGCGAAGGTGGTGCCGAGCGGCAGATACATGCCGACCGCAAACAGCATCACGCTCTTCACTTCAATCATGATCATCGCCAGGCCCAGCAAGATGCCGACGATCACCAGCGGCCACGCCATATCGCCGCCGACAATGCCCTTGGAGAGCATCGCCATCAGCCCGGCTTGCGGAGCGGGCAGCGCGGAACTGCCGAAGTGATAAGCGCGAGCCAGAATCGCGATCGGAAAGAACAAGACAAGCGAGGCCACGACGATTCCCAGCATGTCGCCGATCTGCATCTTCGACGGCGTGCCGCCGAGAATGTGGCCGACCTTCAAGTCCTGCAACATTTCGCCCGCGACGGCTGAGGAGACGCACACGACCGCCGCTACGCCCAGCACCGCTGCCACGCCGCCCGTGCCCGAAACTCCGAGGGCGACCATGAGCAATGCGGCAATCACGAGCGTGCACAGAGTCAATCCGGACACCGGGTTATTCGACGAGCCGATCATGCCGACCAGATTTCCGGAGACGGCCGCGAAGAAGAATCCGATGATGATCATGACGCCTGCGGCCACGAGCGACCCCGACAGCACGCGCGAACTGGAAAGCGTTCCCGCCCCGGCGATGAAATAGTGGTAGAGCAGAATCATGGCGACGAATACGACCACGATGCCCGCGAAGACGGCCTTGGCCGGCAGGTCGCGCTCGGTGCGGCTGCTTCCCGCGTGGGCCGCCGCCGATTTCTTCAGATCGGAAACAGCGCGCGCCATGCCGAGTCCCAGTTGCTTGCGCATCTTGAACAGCGTGTAGGAAGCTCCGACCAACATGCCGCCGACCGCAATCGGCCGCACGATCGAAAAATAAATTGCGCTGGCCAGCAGTGGCCACGCGATTGGCGTGCCTGCGGGCTGGGCCGCTTGTATATAAGGACCGATGGTGAAGGTTAGAAGTGGAACGAGCAGTCCCCAGGCCAGCACGCCGCCGGCAAAGTTCAAAGCCGCCGAGGCGCGGCCCGATGATGTAGCCCACTCCCAGGTATGCCGGGCTGACGTCCGGGGCAGTTGCCAGCGTCATGCCACCGGTGATCGTCGTCGCTACGCTGGGATTCGTGCTCGTCCGCAGTAGAAGTTTCTTTCCCAGATCGCTGATGTTGATCGGGAAGGTATTGCTCGCCTGGAAAACATTCACCGCGCCCAGCAAATACATGAACGCGCCGAAGCCCATGTTGGCGAACAGAATTTTCGCCGCCGTCGAGCCCTGCTGTCCTGCTTTATGAATCTCGGAAGCCGCGACCGACTCGGGAAATGGCAGGTCGGGATCTTCGACCATCACGCGCCGCAGCAGGGTGACAAACAATATTCCCAGCGTGCCGCCAATCATCATTAGCGCAACCGATTTCCAGTATTCAGGGGTGCGCCAACTGGGCGTCAAAGCCGGCCACAGATCGGCCATTACGAAGGCGGGAATCGTGAAGATGGCGCCGGCCGCCACCGACTCGCCGATCGAGCCGACGGTTCGCGCAATGTTTTCTTCGAGCAGCGAGCCTTTCATCAGCCGGAGCAGCGCCATGCCGATCACGGCCGCTGGATATGTGGCGGCGATCGTCATACCGGCCTTCAATCCGAGGTAGGCGTTCGCCGAACCTAAAATGCCCGTCAGGATCAAGCCGATTAACACCGCCCGGAACGTGAACTCCTTCATCTCCATCGTCTCGGGAACATACGGACGATGTTTGCGTGGGGCTTCCGAATTCACGACCGGAGCGCTCATAAGGACCTGCCTTCAGAGAATTTGATTGCCGCAAGAACTTTCATTGCCGACTAGAGTAGCAGAACGGCGCACCTTATCACGCCGAAAGGGAGCTTTACAAGGGCACCCGCGTCGGCAACGAGGGAGGCTGAGTCGATGGGGACGTCGAAAGAAGAAATGACTGGGACACACTGGAAACTGGACAAACGAATTGGACAAAGAGTCAAAATAGAGGGAAGACCGGTCCGCGAACTATGGCGTGCCCGGTAAAACCCCGGGTATTTTGTAGTTAAGTCTTGGGATGTTCCGCAAATTGCCGCGCCGCGCTGTTGGCCAAGCCATTCGCCTCGAGATTCCGTTCGCGGGGGATTCTCTCGATGGCAAACTCCAAGCCCCGGGCCAGCTTCCGGCACACCCAATGCAGCGAGTAGAGCCGCGGACTCCGGCACGCATACTCCCCGCTCATCTGCCGCACCACCACGTCCGAATCCGAATACACGCACAGTGACCGTGCCTTCTGCGCCAGCGCGCACTGCAGCGCCTCGAGGAGCGCAGCATACTCCGCCACGTTGTTATCTTGCCAGCCGATCCACTTGGCAATGCGAGTCTGGCGACCCGCGGCATCTTCTACGATTACGCCTATGCCAGCTGGCCCAGGGCTGCCATGGGAGCTGCCGTCGACGTAGGCTACCAACTGCGGAATGTCACTGCTCATTCTGACCTTGTGCTGGCTTCTACCTGCACCTTGCGTGAACGAAGCGTCATCGTCAAGAGCTTTTTGTGTTCATCTCGTAAAAAGATTTCCACAGCACGGAAGATTGTTTTCCACTGCGTCATCGCCAGATCGTCCAAATGCCTTGTCCAGCATGCGCTTTGTCCGATTTGTTCCTGCACCACTTCTGCACAGGTTGCACCATTTTCGGGCGTTGACGTTTTCTTAGAATCCGCTAATCTAACTCACGTCGACGGCTGAAAGGGTTGGCTTCAATAAATCGTAGCCAGTCCGAAGTAGGCTGAGTGATCCGAAAGGCGGGGCAACTCGCTGGACGGCCAGACCCGAAAAAACCGACGAACTCTGCGAGGAGCCGCCGGGGTTTGGAACCGCGAAAGCGGCGATCACATCAAGGACCGCGACGGTGCACGCATCCACGCTATCAACTCCCTCGCAAGAGTTGACGGCTAGAGCGTAACCAATGTCGCGGTCTTTTCTATTTTCCGTTCTTCGCTTTTCGTCCTTCGTCCTTCTTTCATCGAGCTCACCATTCCAATGGGTCTCAGCATCGCAAGACAACAGGACGAACTCCGCCTTTCTGAAACACGGCAAAAGAAAACCGGAAGGCGAACCTTCCGGCTTCTTTCCTGTGACCTCTAACCTCTTCCCTCTACCTCGCCACCTTGAACACCACCCCGCACCCCAGCGGACACGAATTACCGAAATTCCCGCCCAATTCCGTAGTCCCGAACAAATTCCCCGATCCATCCATGATCAGGCCATCAAAGGGATAAGCTCCGTCCTCACCGCCTGTGAAGCTGTATAGCAGACTTTCTTTACCCGACGCACTCAACTCAAAGACCGCCCCGTAATCGAAGGTCCCGCCATACGAGGTCGTCCCAAACAGGTTTCCCTGCGAGTCCATCAGCAACCGTCCTACAGGATTGCCCGCATCCGGCAGCCCCACAAAACTGTAGAGCACCGTCTCCTGCCCAGAGGGAGTCAGCTTGAAAATCGTGCCGAACCCATAGGCCCCACCGGCATAAGTCGTCCCATAGAGATTGCCCTGTTTATCCATGATCAGGCTGGCGAAAGGCGCCGCTCCATCGCTGTATTGCGATCCCTTGAACGCGTACAGCACCTTCTCCTGTCCGGCCGCCGTGATCTCATACACCGTGCCGCAACGATTGGTGCAGTTCAGCCCCGGACCATAGTTGCCGTCCGCTCCGCCTTCACTGGTAGTGCCGTAGAGGTTTCCTTTGCTATCCATCAGAAGTCCCGAGGTTGGCATTCTTCCATCGCCTTTGCCCGTCCCAAACTGATGGAGCACGGTCTGGCTCCCGGAGGAACTCACCTTGAACACCAGTCCCGATCCCGTTCCCTTGTTCCCGGAGCGGTAAGTTGTGCCGTAGATGTTCCCGCTCGAATCGAGGACCAGCCCTCCGTTCGGCTCCAGACCATCCGTGGTCCCATGGAAGGTATAGAGCACCTGCTCCACGCCGCCGCTGAGTTTATAGACCACGCCACATCCGTAATACCTCTTGCACTTGCCCTGGTCGTAGCCTCCGCCGGCCGTGGTGCCATAGAAATTTCCGCTTGCGTCCCGCGCCAGGGCTCCGTTCGGCGCGACCCCCTGAGTGATCGCGCTAAAGTCATAGACGAGCGACTCCGCCCCGCCCGAACTCACTTTGAAAACCACTCCGCCGTAAAATTCGCTGTTTCCGCCCTCCGCCGTTCCGTACAGGTTCCCGGACCCGTCGAGCACCAGCGTAGCTCCCGGCGTCGTTCCATCGGCGCAGTACTGCAAGGAACAGAAGCGATAGAGCACGGTCTCCGTCTGCGCTGAGCAGTTGCGGAACCGCAGAATAAAATCCAGAGCCACGCCCAACGCCACCGCAAAAAAGCCACGCATGTCCTTCGCGCACCCGGCCACTATTAAAGGCGTAGCCACAATATTTTTCGAATTCACAGATCTATTCCTCACATTTAAGGATTGCCAGCCCAAGGGACTGAGCCGCGAAGCCCACACTCACTCGTCCGAATTACGAATGCGCAAAAGTTCAACCGGGAAGATTTACCGCCAGATGCCAATCGCTGGTTTGGGGATCATTGTGTTTGAAGGACAACGGAATCGTCAAGCCGAACACGCGCAAAAACCAACTCACAAGGGCATAAACCAAAAAAATCGGCAGAAAAACGGAAGCGCCGCAGCCGCGCCCCATCCTCTTCACTTCAGAGATTTTGAGGGAACGATTAGAGGGAGAAACTTGAACGAAAATGCAAGAAAAAGCCCACCTGGTGGCCCAGGTGGGCCCAACATGAATCCCTCAGCTCACTCCGACTTCCAAACCACATCAAAGCTGGTCCCGTCGCTAGTCAGCGTCGACGGCACCGCCTCATGCGCTCCGCCGCTGCTGACCATGGTGATCGAAAACACGTTGCTGCCGAAGGTGCTGATCGGTCCCGAGATCGAGCCCGCCGTCGCATCGTTCGTTCCACCCACACCCGTGTAGTCGCTGCCCAGGTCCACCGTCCCAAAATCCGCCAGCGGAAGAATTCCACCGCTGCCGGTGCAGCACGGCGCCTCGGCAATCCACTCGGCCGAAGTCCTCTTCGCACCCGATACGCGCCCGGTCTTGCTGAAAGACTTCCCGGTCGTCACGTTCGTGATCTTTACCGTGAACTGCGACCCGCTATAGGTCACGGATGCCGACATCTTGTTCCCAGGTGACACGGGCACGCTCGAGATCAGAATCGATCCCGCCGGATAAAATTCGTACCACGCGTAATATCTCGCCGAGGATCCGGAACAGTCCGAGTCCGTCCCCGTCTGTTCCACAGTCGATGACGAATATCCGTCGATCCCAACCCAGAACGACGAGTAGGTGTTCGGCGTTTTGCTGCAACTCACCGACGGCACAACCCATGAACCTTTTGCCACTGTAAAGCCGGACCCAGTTACCGCGTACCCGCTCCAGTTTTCGCTCGTCACCGAGCCGCTGGGAGTGTATCCGTGCAGTCTCATCGGAGCGTGCTGACGCGGGGCCATTGCTTCGGTTACGGGGGACGCGTCAGGCCGGCTCTGCACCTGCGCCAGGGAGGGCAACGCGGCGAGCACGATCAGAGCTCGCCAGTTTTTTCGAAAGCATACTGATCTCCTTCTTGTCCCATCCTCACAGGACAAAACCGCGCCAGTATATCTCCGAAGAAACAAGACAACAAATTAGGTCGGGCAACTAGACTGGAAGACGGGGCTAGGGCGCGGCGCGTCGGTCACAGGTTACGCTCACAAATCGTGGGGTTCTAACTTGGATTCCAGTGACCAGTGAGCGGTGCTAGTGGCTCTCCCCGTCTCCCGGCGCCACGTCTGGAGTATCCACCTTGTGCGCGATTGCAGAGTTAGTCATCTCCGGCGCAGCCGGAAACTCGCCCGCATCTTTTCCCGCCAATGCAACATTCATAAACTGCATCCAGATCGGCAAAGCGGCCCGTGCCCCGGTCTCTTTTTCGCCCAAGGATTTTTTCTCGTCGTAGCCGACCCAAACCCCGCAAGTAAGATTCGGCGAAAATCCCACAAACCACGCATCGGTAAAGTCGTTCGTAGTACCAGTCTTTCCGGCGAGTGGATAAGGCATTTTGGCGGCCGCGACCGCCGTCCCATGCAGCACGACCTCGTGCAGCATCGCTGTCATAATCCGCGCGGTGCGCGACGAGATCGCATCCTTCGCGTCAGAGTAATCTTCCTCCAGAATGCGGCCCTCATAATCCGTCACCTTCGTGATGTAGCGCGGCGCGACCCGCAGCCCGTCATTCGGAAACACACTGAAGGCCGAGGTCTGCTCCAGCGGCGTCACCTCCGCCGAACCGAGCGCCACTGGCAGATACGCCGGAATATTTTCCGTGACGCCCATGCGGTGCGCGTATTCGATCACCGTTTTGATCCCCACTTTATCCGCCAGCTTCAGCGCTGGAATATTTCGCGACTGCGCCAAGCGCTCGCCGCAGTGTAATCGTTCCCTCAAACTTTCCGTCGTAGTTATGCGGAGTGTAGGGCCCCGAAGCCGTCTGAAAAGTAGTCGGCGAATCGACAATCGTCTCGTCGGGCGTCGCTCCCTCATCGATCGCAGCGGTGTAAACATAAGGCTTGAACGACGACCCGACTTGACGCAATGCCTGCGTAGCGCGATTGAATTTCGACAAATTGAAATCGCGCCCGCCCACCATTGCCTTGATCTCGCCGGTCGCATTGTCAATCGCCACCAGCGCGCCTTCCACGCCCGAATCCTGTTCCAGACTCACGTGCGCGCGCCCGCCTGCCTCCATTGCCAGCACTTTCACATAAACAATGTCGCCTGTCTTCAGCAGGGAGTCGAATTTCACCTTCCCCTTGAACGCCGGCCATCCCACCACGTCCGCCGCGCTGAGTGACGCCGTGTGCGTTCCAAATTTAATCTGCGCCCCTGCGGCTCCCACCGAAGTCACCACGGCATGTACGTATCCACCAACATCGACTTCTTCATCCCAATCCGCGTCCACATATTTCTCGACCGGAACACCCTCCGCCGCCACATTCACCAGTTTCCCGCGCCACCCATGGCGGCGTTCATAAGCCGCCAACCCGTCCAGCAGCGCCTCGCGCGCCGCTTTCTGCATCTCCATGTCGAGCGACGTGTAAACCCGCAGCCCGCCCTCGTGCACCTGATCCGCTGCCGTACTTCCCTTCCAGATACCGGCGGATCTCCTCCACATAATGCGGAGCCAGAGAATTCGGATCTTTCTGCAAGTTGAGCGCGATCGGCATCGCCTTGGCCGCCGCCGCCTGCGCCGCGGTGATCTTCCCGTCCTCAAGCATCGCGTTCAAGACCAGGTTGCGCCGCTTCGCCGCCCGCTCCGGATGATTGATCGGCGAATAATACTGCGGAGCCTTCGGCAATCCCGCCAGCAACGCCGCTTCTTCGAGCTTCAGTTGCTTGGCCGGCTTCGAGAAGTAATACTCCGAGGCCGCTTCAAATCCATACGCTCCGTGGCCGAGGAAAATCTGGTTGGCATACAGAGTAAAAATCTGCGGCTTGGTAAATCGCCGCTCGATCTGAATCGCCAGCAGCGACTCCTGCACCTTGCGATAGAACGACCGGTCCGGCGACAAAAATAAATTTCGTGCAAGCTGCATCGTCAACGTCGAAGCACCCTGCACCTTGCCGCCCGACTCGATGTCGCGATAGGCCGCCCCGACGATGCGCCAGATGTTAATCCCCGAATGCGTATAAAAATCCTTGTCCTCGATCGAGACCAGCGCCTCGCGCAAGACCTGGGGATAATCGTCGTAGGTAGCGACCACGCGCCGCTGCAAAGCAAACGTCCCAATCACCCGCCCCGACCCGTCATAAAGCTCGGTCACGGAACTAGGCCGGTAATGTTCGAGTTCTTCAACCTGGGGAAGGTCGGTAGAGTAAACGAGAATGAGCCCGGAAGCCGCGCCCACAAACGCAGCCAGCAGCACCAGCAATCCAAAAAATCCATACCAGACAAATTTCCGTCCGCCAATCTCTACCGGCGCCGGATGCTGGATAACGACTTTCATGAAGGGATAGGTTGAGAATAGCTCAAAAAGCCAGCGATGGGGTGACCATGAGAAGGCAGTGAGAGCTGCGAGATGGCGAACAAACAGAGCATCGCCTGGTCTCGCCAACAATCCCTCCCCCTGTACCATTTCATTGGCTTCTGAGACACGCAGGCATAGAATTTTGCATGATGAAATTCGGCTACATAGCGGGTTGCAAATGACCAATAGCAGTGCATTAACTCTTGCTCTAGTCCTGTCTGCTTCAGCAGCAACATCCTATCGTTTCGGCTATAAGGGAACTGCAATCGCCGCTATCATGGCCGCATGCGTTTTTGCGGTGTGGCCGATTCGATTGAAACGGGGCCTTGCCGGAAGAGAGCAGTGGGGAAAAATTCGGACGAAAGGCAGAGTTCACTTTGTGATCACCCATAGCGTCACGTTCTGTGCTGTCTTTGCCGTCTGGCTGATGGCACCAAGTTATGTGGTTGACAACCATCTTCCGAGATATTGGGCGTTGCAGCTGGCTTCCTTGCTGTGCGTGGGCTGCGTAGGCGGACTTTGGGAATGGAGAACACGGGAGCGGAAATACTCGGAGTAGTATTGCGCTCATCCCTAGGCCCGAAGCACCGCCCAAAAAAATCGCCCGCAAGCAGCGGGCGATCTCATCGAACTCAAAAACGAAACTACCCCTTCGACTCCCGATTCTTCAAAACCTCCAGCGCCTTATTCAATTGATCGTCGGTCTGATTCTTCGGCTTCGCGTTCTTTTCCTGAGGGGTCGCCGGCGTAGCATCTTCATCCGGCAATCCGGCATCGTCCTCGCTATTGTCGGCGATCAGCACGTTCGGCGTGACCGCAGCATCCTGAATCGCCTTCCCGCTCGGCGAATAATACTTGGCCACCGAGAGAATCAGCCCCGCCCCGTCGCGCATCTCAATCGTTTTCTGCACCGAGCCATCGCCGAACGTCTTGTCGCCGACCACGTCGCCGCGCGCATTCTCCAGAATCGCCGCCGCCACAATCTCCGCCGGCCCGGCCGTTCCGCGATTCACCAGCACCGCCACCGGCAGCTTGGTAATGTCCTTGGCCGGGTCCGCATTAAACGCCTGTCGCGGAAACTTCTGCCCCTGCAAATAAGTGATCGTTCCGTGATCCAAAAACAGATTCGCGGTCGCAATTCCCTCAGACTCCTCGCCGCTCGCCGCGTTCCGCAGGTCCAGCACCAGCTTCTTCGCGCCCTGCTTCTGGAGCTCGCGAATCTTTCCGGCGATCTCGTCCGTCTTCCCCTCCGGGAATGCATCCACTTTCACGTAGCCAATATTGTCGGCCATCATGCGATCCGCCACTGGCGGGATGGACACCATGTCGCGGGTGATGACGATCTTCGTCGGCTCCGCCTTGCGCGGCCGCACCACCGACACCGTCACCGTCGTGCCAACCTCTCCGACCAGCATCGTGCGAATCTCGGCCAGCGACATGTCGTGCGTGCTTTTGCCTTCAATCGACTCCAGAATGTCGGCGTTCTCGATCCCCGCCTTGTCCGCCGGGCCGCCCGGAATCACCGCGACCACGTCGGCATAGCCAAAGCGCTTTGAAACCTGCGCCCCGATATTCGCCCTGCCCTCCGGCTTCATGGCCTTGTAGCGCTTGTATTCCGTGGCCGAAAGATAGCTGGAGTTCGCGTCCAGCGACTCCAGCAGCCCATGCAGCGCGCCTTCGGTCACTCCCGAAATATTCGGCTCCTCGACATAGTCGCCGCGAATGCGCCCCAGCACCTCGGCGTAAACCTGAAGCTGCCGGTAAGCACCGTCGTTCGAAGAGGCCCGCACATTAACGTAGCCGCCAACAAACGTGAACAAGAGGATAGCCAGCGAACTGGCAATGATCGTAACTTTCAAACGAGTCGACATAATGTGGTTTTCCGCCTATTGACCGTAGCGCCAGCGCCTCGCCGACTGTCCAGTGAGCCTGCCCTGAGCTTGCCGAAGGGGCATCTCGTCCTGGACCTCACCCGAAGAGAGGCACTTTTCATGATTATAGATGTTTTGATGCACAAACCGTGAGCCCGGTCACAAAGCCAAAAGTAACCGCCGGTAGGGGCACAGGAACCCTACCCGCAACGCATGGATTACACTGCTCTGTTCACCCATGCCTCACAAGACCATGCGACTCTTACTCATAACCTGCGCCATCGTTCTCTTCGCCTCCCTCTTAGCCCAGGCACAAAGTCAGCCAACCATCGTAGTGCCCGCGCCGCGGTCCGTTCAACTCAACAGCGGGAAATCTCTCGATTGACCCTTCCTTCTCCGTCACGATTACTGGATTCCGCGATCCCATGCTCGAGCGGGGTGTCCAAAGATTTCGAGTCGAGCTTTCGCACGAGACCGGAATCCCGTTCCTTCCAAAGTCTGCCGCAATCCCCCATACGACCCTCACCGTGCACGCCGAACGTGGCATCGGAATGCCGCAAAAGCTCACTGACGACGAATCCTACGAGCTGGTCATCGCCGAATCCGGCGCCAGCCTGAATGCGCCCACCACGCTCGGCATCCTGCACGGTCTGCAAACTTTCTTGCAGCTGGTGCAACCGAACACCACCGGATTCGCCGTTCCCCTGGGGGTCAATTAAAGATCAGCCACGCTTTCGCCTGGCGCGGCCTGCTGATCGATGTGGCGCGCCACTTCATCCCCGTCGACGTCCTGAAGCGCAACATTGATGGAATGGCCGCGGTGAAGATGAATGTCCTGCATTGGCACCTCTATGACGACGAGGGCTTCCGTCTCGAGAGCAAGCGCTTCCCCAAGCTTCAGGAGGCAGGTTCGAACGGCCAGTACTACACGCAGGAACAGGTTCGCGACCTGGTCGCCTATGCCCATGATCGCGGAATTCGCGTGCTGCCCGAGTTCGAAATGCCGGGTCACAGCCGATCACTCTTCGCCGGCTATCCGGAACTCGCCAGCGGTCCGGGGCCGTACAAGGTAGAACCCGGTGGATCGGAAGCTGCCATGGATCCGACTCGCGAGGAGACCTACAAATTTATCGACAAGTTTGTGGACGAAATGACCAGGCTTTTTCCCGACGAGTATCTCCATATCGGCGGAGACGAAGTCGATGGCCATCAATGGGACGCGAATCCCAAGATCCAAGCCTTTATGCACGCCCACGGCATGAAGACGAATCAGGATTTACAGGCCTATTTCAATCAGCGTGTGCAGAAGATCCTGCAGCAAACATCACAAGATCATCATTGGCTGGGATGAGGTCCTGCATCCCGATCTGCCCAAAACCGTCGTAGTGCAATCCTGGCGTGGACAGGATTCTTTGGCCACTGCCGCCCGCCAGGGTTACCGCGGCCTGCTCTCCTTCGGCTATTACCTCGACCTGATGTGGCCCGCCGAGCGCCACTACGCCATCGATCCCATGAGCGGCGGAGCCGCATCGTTGAATGCGGAAGAAAAGGCCCGCATCCTGGGCGGCGAGGCATGCATGTGGGCCGAGTTCATCAGCCCGGAGAATATCGATTCGCGACTCTGGCCTCGCAGCGCCGCCGTTGCCGAACGACTGTGGTCGTCGCCTGAAGTCCGCGATCCAGACTCCATGTACGCCCGCCTCGACCAGTTGAGCTGGCGACTCGAATTCCTCGGCCTCACCCACCGGTCGTCACTCGTTCCCGCGCTGCACCGCATAGCCGGGACCGACGACATTGCCGCTCTCAAAGTTCTCGCCCAGGTCGTCGAACCCGTGAAGGACTATACCCGCATGGATAACCTGGAAAGCTCAAAAAAAATCTGGGACTTCAATGCGCCGCTCAACCGACTGGTCGACACGGCTCGTCCGGAAAGCGACCAGGCCCGCAGCTTCCGGAACTTCCGTCCACGCCTATATCGCAAGCGGGTATCGGGACAAGTCTGCCGAAACACAGATACGAAAACTTCTCACGACGTGGCGCGATAACGACGCGGCCCTCAGCCCCCTGCTGAAGCAGTCATTTCTGCTTGGCGAACTCGCGCCTCTCTCCGAGGATCTCTCGACTACAGCATCCGCCGGTTTGTTGGCACTCGACTATCTCGACAAGTCAACCGCCAGTCCTGCGGAGTGGAGAGCGGAAGAACATGCAATGCTGGAGCGCGCGAAAAGCTCCAAGGCCGACATGCTCTTGATGATCGTCGCTCCCGTACAGGACCTGATCGACGCCAGCGCCGGGCAGACACCGAAACCCTGAGCCCGCCCGGAGGCATGAAATCTGACTTCTAACCTTTGACCTGATTCCCCTCGAGCATCGCCATAATCTCCGCATGCCCCTTTTCTCGCGCCATCATCACCGCCGTTTTCCCTTCATCGTTGGCCAGCATCGCATCCGCTCCGTGCCGCAGCAGCAACTCCACCATCGCCCGGTCACCGTTTTTCGCCGCCGCATGAATTGGAACCCATCCTTTCTCCTGCCGCGCATTTACTGGTGCGCCGTGCTCCAGTAAATGACGGGCGGCCTCCAGATTTCGCGCTGAGGCCGCCGAGTGCAGAGGCATCACCTTCATCGCATTTGAAGCCACTGCGTCCACCGGCGCCCCGGCTTCAATCAGCTCGCGAGCCGCCTCGCCCTGCCCGAAGAAGCAGGAAAAATGCAGCGCCGTGAATCCATCCGCCGAGCGTGCGCCGAGGGCTGTCTTATCCAAAACCAACTCTCTCAGCCGATCGAGCCGCCCCAGCGATGCTGCCTCAAAAACATCCAGGCTTTTCTTCCTTTCAGCAATCGCTTCCGCCAGATCGCGCCGGCCGCGATAGAGCGTATGCATTAACAGACTGACGCCCTTCGAGTCACGCGCCCCGGCGCATTCAGGATCCGACTCAAGTAGGCCCCGCAAGCCATCCACATCGCCCGCCTGCAAAAGTTCAAAGCACCGCTGAATATTTTCCACGTCAATCCACCTCTGATGTATTTCTCCAAATCGATCTGCAAGGCATTATGCTTAGCATAGCTAACTAATATGAATCGAAAATACCCCTCGGCCATTTCTCCTGTCAAGATAATTGTTAGCAATGCTAAACTTTATTCATGCCGGATGAACGCTTCGAGGTTGCCGACCGCCTACACTCCGCGGCCATTCATCTCCTGCGGACTGCCGCCAAGACCGATACCCAATCCGGGCAGGGCCCGGCCCGCCTGTCGGCCCTGTCGGTTCTCGTCTTCGGAGGCCCCAAAACGCTGGGCCAACTAGCCGCGGCCGAGCGCGTCAAGCCGCCCACCATGAGCCGCATCGTAGCCGGGCTCAAGCAATCTGGTCTCGCGAAGATTCAAACCGATGGCGTCGATGCCAGAAAAATCGTAATCAGCGTCACGGCAAAGGGAGAACGTCTGCTACAGGAAGCGCGCAAGAAGAGAATTCAGGTGCTGGCGGAAAATCTGAAAAATCTGAAGAAAGACGACCTGAAGACCTTGGGCAAAGCCTCCGAATTAATCGAGCAGATGTTGCGCGCTTAGAGACGACCCCGGCCAGTCTTCCCACAACCGAATCTGCAACGTGATGGTGAACTGCGGTCGCTACCGTTCGTCCGCCACCGGATTCCGCAACACCCCAATCCCCGGAATGGAAATCTCCACGACATCGCCCGCAACCACCGGTCCGACCCCCGACGGAGTTCCAGTGGCAATCAAGTCGCCCGGAAGCAACGTCATGACTTGCGAAATAAATCTCAGCACGACATCCAACGGGAAAATAAAATCTCGCGTGTTTCCCGATTGCCGCACCTCGCCGTTGACGCGCGTCTCCACCTGCACGCCCTTCCACGGATCGATTGCGCGCGCATCCGCGCCACTTTCCCCTTCGTCCGTATTCGCGCTCCAAACCAGCGGCCCAACCGGACAAAAAGTATCGAAGCCCTTGGCCCGCGTCCACTGCCCATCCTTATTTTGGAGATCGCGCGCCGTGAAGTCATTCACGCAGGTGTAGCCAAGAATGTAAGGCCGCACATCCTCATCGTCGCGAAGATGCCTGCAGCGCCGGGCAATGACCACGCCAAGCTCGCCTTCATAATCCGTGCGCTGAGAGATCTTCGGACGAAGGATGATGCCGCCCGGCGCGAGTAGAGCACTCGGCGCCTTCAAAAAGATCAGAGGCTCGGCGGGAACTTCGTGCCCCAATTCCGCGGCGTGTTCGCGATAATTCCGTCCCACGCAAACGATCTTCGAAGGCTCGACGGGCGCGAGCAGCGAAGCCTCGGCGAAGGGGATGCGATCGATGCGGCGGCTCGGCAGTCCTTCGAGGTCGCCGTCGCTCGCCGCCGGCGGCTGGAGAAAAGCACGTGTGATGTAGTCGATGCCCGCGACAGACTCGACCAGTCCGTATTGGCTCAACCCGTTGAAAGAGAAGCGGCAGTATCGCATAGTCGTCCGAATTTCGAGGGTACGATGAGCTCGCAGCCAAGGTAAAGAAAAATCTCAGGCCAAACTCTAGGGCCCCCGGCCCTATTCCAGCCAACTCCCTTGGCGCCGCCTGGAACCCTTTTGCTCCCCAAAAACCCGTGGAACCCATACCCCAACGGCGCTCGCAAATCGACCATCAACTCGTTTCGATTCTAGGAGTTCCACGTTTTATCCATACATTTGGATACATACAAATAAGTCAATCAATGCTCCACGTGGAGCATTCGGCTCCCCGCGACGGCCTAGGGTACGGACTCGGCGGTTTCTGCCGACCTCCCGCTCTCGTTGTTGCGGGAATCGACGGCCGAGACGGAGTAGGTATAGCGTCTTGCCGGGCGTCACTGCCGTGTCGCGATAGGACGGGGTCTTCACCAATTGTGGGTTCAGCTTGATTGGGGCGGAGCCATCTTCGCTCCGATAGATGTTGTAGCCCGCCAGGTCGGCGCTGGCGACCGGAGCCCAGATCAGGTCGATGAATGGCTTTTGGCCCTCGCCCGAATAAACCGCTTGCAGGCCTTCCGGGATCGCAGGCGGGAAGATGTCATGGGCGATCACCTGCACCCGATTGCTGTCGTCGCCTTCCACCTGCACCTGGGCATCTTGTTTCGTGATGACAGTGACGGCCGTGATCCAGTATTCGTAGGTCTTCTCCCACTGCGATGGAATCGAGGAAATGGGCGGGGCCGGCTGGGCCCTACGGGCACTTCAGCGGCGATCGTGTTTTTGTTCTTGTCCTTCTTATTTCCGATATTGTCTTTATTGCCAGGCTTGTCGGCGGCCCCATTGTCACCACCAACCGTCTCGCTCCTGCGATAGATACGATAGCGATACTCGACTCCCGGTTTCGTCGCCGGCGCGGGGCGCTGGTCCAGGTGAGATCGACTCCGTCCTCCGACAGCGCGGCGGAGAGATCGTTCGGAGCAGGGAGAGTCGTGATCGCGGGCACATGTACGCGGTTCGATAGACCGGCTCCCCTGGCGTTGCGGTTGAGCACTTCGACCGCGTAAGTCAGCTCGGCATCGGGGTTATCGCTTTGAGCGCTTTGAGGCAGCGTGTCGGCATAGGTCTCGATGACGGCGGGCATGGGCCCCTGAGATTTTTTTGGTTTCTCTGCTGCGTTGGCCGGAGGCGGAATGATCGCCACTTGATTGCCGCAGGTTGCCATTTCGGACCCTGCGTTTCGGCAGATCAAAGTCGGCCCCAGATAACGAACCGTTTGGCGATCAGTGGTCTGCGCGGGCTCGCTCCAACTCAGAGTAACTGTGTTGCCCTTGCGCGAGGCGTGGAGATCGGTGGGAGGCTTGGCCAGTTCGAGCGATGGCGGGAGAGGCGGGCCCGTCTGGGCGCAGCCGACGAGGATGAGGCAGAGGCTCGCCAGCGCGATCAGCTTTTGTGACGTAGCGTTCATTCGGAAACAGAAAGGGTAACAGAGAGCGGCGGTTCTCAGTTTTCATTCTCACCCCATGATCGAGAAAGCGGTTGACACGACTTGTGATTAATGGTCTGCTGTAGCCCTTCCCTTCTTTCCCGGTATGTCTCGTGGGCCCCTGAAAGTCGAGTTCCAATTCCAAATCAGAGGAGAACCACTATGCCTAAAGTCACAACGCTAGACGTCGCGCGCTACCGGTCGAAAGTCGCGCATCATCCCATACCTGCCAGCCAACGGGGCTTTGGCGCCCACCGCTTGCCGGTTGACTTTCAAACCATCGTGGACCCTGACAAGAATCCGCCGCAGCCGTGGCGCGACCTGCCGGCGCCGACAGGGGTAGCGCCATTTCACATGACGCTGGAGAACATTCTGGCGCCGGAGTCCATTCAGTCGATTACTAACTCCGGGACGATGGTGTTTCATGCGGTCGGCGACACGGGCGGAGTTAATACCCCGACCGAGATCGAGAATGTTTCGACTTACATGGAATCGGACTTCAGCGACGCAGACATCACGACGCATCCATCGTTTTTCTATCACCTCGGCGACGTGGTCTATTACGACGGAGAGCTGGAGAATTACTATCCGGAGTTCTATGAGCCGTACATGCACTATCCGGGGCCGATCGTGGCGATTCCGGGGAACCACGACGGCGATATCGACCCGCAGACGGGAGAATCGAGCCTGGAGGGCTTCGTGCGCAATTTTTGCAGCCAGGCCCCTGTGCATACGCCGGAAGGAAAAGACGCGCCCCGAACGGCTATGACGCAGCCGAACGTTTACTGGACGCTGCTGACGCCGCTGGTAACGATCATCGGGTTGTACAGTAACTGCCCCGAGGGCGGACAGCTAAGTCAGGCGCAGATTGACTGGTTCCAATCGGAGTTAAGCACAGCACCCGAGGATCGCGCGGTGATCGTGGCGGTGCATCATCCCATCTATTCCGCTTACGGCAACAAGCCGGGAAGCCAGGTACTGCACGGCGTGCTGGAGAATGCGGTGCAAGCAGCGGGCCGGGTTCCCGAGCTGGTGCTGACGGGGCACGTGCACGACTACCAGCGCTTTACCGGACAGCTGGCGGGAAAAGATGTGCCGATGATTGTGGCGGGCGCCGGGGGTTATAACAAAAAGTTGCACGTTCTCCACAAGGCTTTTCACACGGCGAAGCTTCCCATTACGATTCCGGGAGCAGGCGGAATTCTGGAGAGTTTTTGTGACAGCCAGCACGGTTATCTGCGGATTACAGTCACCAAGAAGTCCATCGTATGCGAGTACGTGGCAGTGCCGGACGCAAGCAAGCCGGCGAAAGGACCGTTGAAGGCGTTCGATACGGTGACGATCAAAACGAAGTACTAGTGGCTGGTGGCTGGCGTCGTCAAAAGGTGACCATAACAGGACGCAGAAGGGCGCGGAGAGTACGATTTCCTTCGCGGCCGTCTGCGTCCTCAGTGATCGAAGATCTTAGAGGATGTAACGCGACAGATCCTGGTCCTTCACAATCTCGCTCAGCATTTTTTGGACGTAGGCGGCGTCGATGGTAAATTGCTGACCCTTTTTCTCGGGAGCCTCGAAGCTGATTTCGTCGAGCACGCGCTCCATGATGGTGTGGAGCCGGCGAGCTCCGATATTTTCCGTGCCTTCGTTAACGCGGAAGGCGAATCTGGCTATCTCATCGAGCGCGTCTTTGGTGAACTCGAGTTTTACCCCTTCAGTCTCCAGGAGCGCTGTGTACTGTTTGGTTAACGAAGACTTCGGTTCGGTCAGGATGCGGATGAAGTCTTCCATCGTCAGCGATTGCAGCTCGACGCGAATGGGAAAGCGACCCTGGAGTTCGGGGATGAGATCGCTGGGCTTGGAAACGTGGAATGCTCCGGCCGCTACGAAGAGGATGTGGTCGGTGCGGACCATGCCGTAACGCGTATTGACGGTGGTTCCCTCGACGATAGGCAGGATGTCGCGCTGCACGCCTTCGCGTGAAACGTCAGGCCCATGGCCGCTTTCGCGGCCGGCGATCTTGTCGATTTCATCAAGGAAGATGATGCCGGAATTTTCCACGCGATCGATGGCGGTGCGCGTGACCTGCTCCATGTCGATGAGGCGCTGCTCTTCTTCCTGAATCAGATATTCGAAAGCTTCGTTGACTTTCATCTTCCGCTTTTTGGTGCGCTGGCCGAAGATGTTGGGCAGCATGTCCTTGAGATTGACATCCATCTCCTCGACACCCTGATTGGAGATGATCTCGAAGGACGGGAAATTGCGCTCGCGAGTTTCGATTTCTACGGTGCGGTCGTCGAGCTTGCCTTCGCGGAGTTGCTGCCGAAGTTTCTCGCGGGTGCGGCTGGAGGATTCGGTGAGAGTGGTGCTCGCGTCTATGACCACGCCGCCCGTTGAAGTCGAGGAGGATGACGAAGGCGGTGGACTGGGCGGGAGCAGGATGTCGAGCAGGCGCTCTTCGGCGTTGAGTTCGGCTTTGTCGGCGACGTCTTCGAGGCGCTCCTCGCGAATCATCTCGATGGCGATCTCGACGAGATCGCGAATCATGGATTCGACGTCGCGACCGACGTAGCCTACTTCCGTGAATTTCGAGGCTTCTACTTTCAGAAACGGCGAGTTTGCGAGTTTTGCCAAGCGGCGGGCAATTTCGGTTTTGCCAACGCCGGTGGGACCGATCATGATGATGTTTTTTGGGATGACTTCTTCGGCGAGTTCGGGCGCAAGCTTCTGGCGGCGCATGCGATTGCGCAGGGCAATGGCCACGGCGCGCTTGGCGGCGCTTTGTCCGACGACGTATTTGTCGAGCTCGGCTACGATTTCTCGCGGCGTGAGTTCGTCGAGTGTTACTTGTTCTTCTTCGGCGGTTCCGGGTAGATAGATGGCCATAAATTTGTTAGTTCTCAGTTCTCCGTATCAGCTCTCCGTAAGACCGGGACCTTGGCTAGGACCAGCGGCTGTCGAGCTTCGCTCGACTGGACAGCCGAGGGCGGCTGTACCCACGTGTGCATCAAACTCTTCAATCGTTACCTTGTCATTTGTATAGATGCACATGCGGCCGGCAATCTTCATTGATTCTTCAGCGATTTCGCGGGGCGACAGCTTGGTGTGATCGGCGAGGGCCTGGGCTGCGGCTTGCGCGAACGGGCCTCCGCTGCCAATGGCAGCTATGCCCGTATCGGGCTCGATTACGTCGCCCTGGCCGCTTAGCAGGAACGTTTGATCTTTGTCCGAGACCAGCAACAAGGCTTCGAGGTGGCGGAGATATTTGTCGGTGCGCCAGTCCTTAGCCAGCTCTACCGCGGAACGTCCCAGATTGCCGTGGTATTGCTCGAGCTTGGCTTCGAAGCGGCTGAAGAGGGTGAAGGCGTCGGCGGTCGAGCCGGCAAATCCGGCGAGAATTTTGTCCTGGTAGAGGCGGCGGATTTTCTTGGCTCCGTGCTTGATTACGGACTCGCCGAGGGTGACCTGGCCGTCTCCGGCCATGACGACTTTGTCGTCGCGGCGAACACAGAGGACGGTGGTGGAGCGGATGAGACGGCGACTATTTTGGGCCGTGTGGGGCGGGCATTCCTGCCCGCCATCAGGCATATTTTCCTTGGCTAGTACAGCGGCACTTTTTCTCATGAGCGCAAACTTTAATTATACAAGCGAACGTGGGCAGGAAGGGGCGCCCCACACGAACTGGTGCCTCCCGGCACGCTACTGAGCTTCTACCCAAAGCCTAAGGATAGTCCTCAGGTCTCTCGCATAATCCCCTACGCACTGGATTCTGGCGGATGTAGTCCAGTTTTTCCTCAAAGCTCTCATTTGAACGCAGGATGTGATCGAAGGATTCGTCTTGCCATAGCGCTCCGTGCCCTCCCGTCAGCAGGTTGATGCTACGGGCTGAGGGACCTTTGATCAATTTTAGAATTTCGCTCAGCGGGAACGGCCAACCTTCGGCATTACGGAGTGGTACAAAGAGAAGATGAACATGTTCTGGCATGATGACGGCGGCATGGAGGTACATCGTGCGATTGTTGCCCTGAAGGCAGTGATTGAGCGCGAGCGATCGTGCAGCAGGAGATAACGGCTCATCGGTACGCTTGCGAAATGTAACAAAGATTCGACGGTCGAATTTTTGAAGGTGCGGCAGCTTGCGGCGATAGTTGTATAGGTTCGACCGCACGCGAATCATGCGTCATCATGGCAAAGTTGAGGCGGAAGGTCGGTGACGCTGGAACATTGCTTTTGTGAGATTTCGAAAGGCGGGCAGGAATGCCCGCCCCACACATGCCCGCCCCACATGGGCTATTTTCTGTCCGCAACACAACTTCTTGTAAAATTCTCTTAACGAATTGGAGCCATTTTTTTTGTCGTTCTTGGACGAGTTAAATCCTCAACAACGCGAGGCGGTGGAGACTACCGAGGGGCCGGTGCTGATTCTGGCCGGGGCTGGTAGCGGGAAGACTCGTGTCATTACCTTCCGGATTGCTTACCTGATCGAGAAGATGGGCGTAATGCCGGAGGCGATTCTGGCCGTCACGTTTACCAATAAGGCAGCGGCGGAGATGGCGGAGCGCGTCGAGAAGCTTGTTGGCGGGTTGAGTATTGCTAAACCAGTTATCTCTACTTTCCATTCATTTTGTGTGCGGGTTTTGCGGCGGGATATTGAGGCCTTGCGGATTCCTTCTACCGTGCCCGGGCAGCCACCAATTGGGCTGACCAAGAATTTTGTGATTTATGACGAGAACGATCAGCAGTCGGTGGTGAAGAGTGTAATGCGGCGGCTTGGGCTTGGATGATAAAGAGCTGACGCCGCGCATTGTGCTCTCGCGAATTTCGTGGGCCAAGAATCACATGCTGGATCCGCAGGAAGTTTATCTGCAGTCCGCGGATCCGAAGACGGAACGCGTTGCGCACATTTATGAGGAATATCGGAAAGAATTGCGCAAGGCGAATGCGATGGACTTTGACGATCTGCTGCTGGAAGCGGCGCGGCTTTTGAAGTCAGTGGCGGCGGTGCGCGAATATTACAACCGGCGATTTCAGTATCTGCTGGTGGATGAGTATCAGGATACAAATCGTCCGCAGTATGAATTGATGCGGCTGTTGGCGGGTGAGCGTCACAATGTTTGCGCGGTCGGCGACGAGGATCAGTCGATTTATTCGTGGCGCGGGGCAGATATCCGGAACATTCTGGAGTTTGAACGCGATTTTCCGGAGGCCAAGATTGTGCGGCTGGAACAGAACTACCGGTCAACGCAGAATATTTTGGGAGCGGCGTCGGCTGTGGTGGCGAATAACGTGCGGCGCAAGGGAAAGAATCTTTGGACGTCGCGGCAAGGCGGGGCGAAGGTTGGATATTACGAGGCTCCGGATGGCGAAAACGAGGCATTGTTTGCCGCGGACACGATCAGCCGGTACATGAAGGCGGCCTTGGAGGAAGGCGGTACCGGGCGGGCGGCGGTGCTTTATCGGACGAATTCGCAGTCGCGATTATTTGAAGAGGCGATGCGGCGCTACCAGATGAAGTATCACGTGGTCGGCGGATTCTCGTTTTATGAGCGGGCGGAGATCAAGGACATGATCTCGTATCTGAAAGTCGTGCTGAACCCGGATGATTCGGTGTCATTGCTGCGGGTGATTAATACTCCGACGCGCGGGATTGGGAAGAGCACGCTGGAGACGACTGGAGTCACTGGCGCTGGAGACGGGGCTTTCTTTGTGGGGCGCGGTGGGAGAGGCTGTTTCGCGCGGACTTTTGCCGTCGCGGGCTTTGGCGGCGCTGAAGAGCTTTCGCGAGTTGATTGAGGATGGGCGGGCTATGCTGGCCGGGACTTATGCTTCGCGGTTGGCGGAGACGTCGGCTGCGATTGCTGGGGAGAGCGCTGCCGAGCTTCGCTCGGCTGGACAGCCGAGGGCGGCTGTCCCCACGTCGATTGATGCGGCTTCGACGGCTGCGGAGAATGACACTACTGATTTTGATCCCGCTAATTTTAGTTTTGATTTTGGGGCGAATACGGATGAGTTGGTCGAGGACGACGGCGCTACAGTCGAGGGCATCTGGAACGAGGACGATGGTGCTATCGATGCGCGCGCTGACGATTCCGATGAGCAAACACTCTGAACGCGGCGGTCGATGGATTTCGGACGCCTGGGGCGGCTGCCAATACTGCTGAGTTGCTTAAGTTCTTGATCGACCGGACTGGGTACATCAAGTTGCTGGAAGCGGAGGACACGCCGGAGGCTTTCTCTCGGATTGAGAATTTGCGCGAATTGGTGAATGCAGCCATGGATTCGAAAGACCGCGGAGAGTCGCTGGATCAGTTTCTGGATCATGCAGCTTTGGTGAGCGATGCGGATCAGTATGACGAGCATGCGCAGATCACCCTGATGACGCTGCATGCCGCGAAGGGCCTGGAGTTTCCGCTGGTTGTGCTAGCGGGGATGGAAGAGGGATTGTTTCCCCATTCGCGGACATTGGTTGAACCCGATCAGATTGAAGAGGAACGCCGGCTTTGCTATGTCGGAATGACGCGGGCGATGGATACTTTGGTTCTGTCACGGGCTGTGTATCGGCGGCGGTATGGGAGCGATATGCCGGAGGCTTCTGTGCCTTCGCGGTTTTTGGAGGAGGTGCCGGCGCCACTGGTGGAGGAACTCGGCGGATCGCGACGGCGGAGTTCTGGATACGGAGAGCGGACGGCGTACGGAGAAAAGTCGTCATCGTATGGGGATCGTTTTGTTCGTGACGCCTCGGGACGGCGGGCGGCTTCCTATGATCGCGAGGCGGCGCACTACTCGTATGAAGATGAGGATCAGAGTGCGGCATGGGATCCGGCGCGGGTGAAGGCTCGGGCTTCGCAGCCGGCGCGGCCATTGCAAAGTTACAACTCGATCGACAATATTGCGGAGTTCTTTGCTTCGCGGGGAAAGAAGTTTGCGCGCCCCAAAATCGAGGTGGAAGAGCCCAGCGGCAAGCGCGGATTCCGGCCGGGACAGAAGGTGAAGCATCCGAAATATGGCGAGGGAACGGTTTTTCGGCGCGAAGGGGATGGGGAAGATGCGAAGATTACGGTACAATTCCCTCGCTTCGGTTTGAAGAAACTGGTGGAGAAGTACGCGCAGCTGGAAAGGGCGTAGAAGGCAGAACGGAGCTGTGAGCTCAGCGCGCCACTGCGGATTTCTCGCTGCGCTCGGAATGACAAAGTTTAGCGAAAGACAATTCAAGAAGAAGGAAGAGAAACGCATTCATGGCAGATACGAAAAAGCTGGCTAAGGACGAACGCAAGAAGGCAAAGCGCACAGCGCGCAAGAAGATCAAGGCTGAGAAGCCGAAGAAGACACGCGATTACGCGCGCGGATCGAAGAAACGCAAAGTGAAAAAGATGGTGCGCGGACAGGCGAAGCGGTAAAGATCTATGAGCTTCGAGGCGCAAGCTAAATATTTTGCGCGCGAAGCTTTGTGCGATCAATGGAGGCACGAGCCCTTGACTCGTGCCTTCAATTCCGCGTGAAGGAGACTTTGTCTCTTGGGACAACCCGTTAGTGATCACGATGCTGCGCAGCAATCTCGAAACCAGCTTATCTGCTGCAAATCCATCGATAAACTGATTTCGGATTCTGAAGATCCGGAGCGCAAGCTCAAGAAGACCCTGGGCCCGTTGTCGCTTACGGCGCTCGGGATCGGGGCGGTGATCGGGTCGGGAATTTTTACCGTCATCGGAACCGCGATTGCCGGGCAAAAGTTTGATACATCTTCGATCTTGAACGCTCCCCTGCTGGATTATCTGGTACATCACTCGGCCACCCTGGGTCGGCCCGGAGCTGGGCCGGCGCTGGCGCTTTCGCTCGTGCTGGTTGCGATTGTGTGCGGGTTTACCGCGCTCTGCTATGCGGAACTGGCTTCGATGATTCCGATCGCAGGCAGCGCTTACACCTATACCTACGCGACCATGGGCGAGTTGATTGCGTGGATCATCGGCTGGGATTTGATTCTGGAATACGCCGTCAGCAACATGGCGGTGAGCGTTGGATTTTCGGCGCACCTAGTTGACATGTTCGACTGGTTTGGATTGCATCCGGCTTTGCGTTGGATCTCGCCCGCCTACTTACCGGCAGGACTTTCCGATCTTGCGGGCAATACGCTTTATACCCCCGGGCTACATTTCGGATTTAACGTCCCGGCATTTCTGGTTGTCATGATTCTGACCGTGATCCTGGTGCGGGGCATTCGCGAATCGGCGGAGGCCAACAACATCATGGTCATCCTGAAGATCTCCGCGATTCTCGCGTTCGTCATCGCTGGCTCTCATTACATTCATCCTGGAAACTGGCATCCCTTTGCGCCCAACGGCTGGTCGGGCATTTTGACCGGCGGCTCCATCATCTTTTTTACGTACATCGGATTCGATTCGGTTTCTACGGCGGCGGAAGAGGCGCGCAATCCGCAGCGCGATCTGCCGATCGGAATTATTGCCACGCTGGTGGTGTGCACGGTTCTCTACATTGGGGTCGCGATTGTGCTGACGGGAGTGGTGCCATGGCAACGCATGCTGGACGATGCGGCGCCGGTGGCGAACGGCCTGAAAGGATTGGTCGCTTCCACCCACTCGAACACGCTGCGCTGGGTGGAGCTTGGCGTTTTGTTTGGCGCGATGATGGGGATGATTTCTTCGCTGCTCGTGTTTCAGCTGGGGCAGGCGCGGGTTTGGTTTTCGATGTCGCGCGATGGGCTGCTGCCGAAACTCTTTGGGCGCGTGCATCCGCGCTACCGCACGCCAGCAACTGCGACCTGGATTGCGGGATTTGTGGTTGGCATTCCGGCCGGAATTCTGGATATCGGGACGCTTTCTGACCTTTCTAATATCGGAACCCTTTTTGCGTTCGTGCTGGTGTCGTTTGGAGTGATTATCCTGCGCTATCGCGATCCTGGCCGGCATCGCGGTTTCCGCGCGCCGGGAGGAATCGCTGCGCCAGTGTTGAGCGTTCTGTTCTGCGTGCTGCTGATGAGCGGCTTGCCGATCCTGACGTGGCTGCGATTCTTCGGGTGGCTGGCGATCGGATTGGGAATTTATTTTGCGTACAGCCGGCGGCACAGCGAGTTTGCGAGATAGCTGTCAGCTATAGCCATTCAGCCCTCAGCTACCCTTCTCACCCTCCGTCTCGAGGGCCCGCTTCCGTTACATTCGGCATGGTTCCCTACCATTTGTGAACCAAGAAAAGTACTTTGACTTCAGTCGGGGCATCTTTCACAATCAAGATAATTGGTATTAGTTCCGCCCGGCTGCTTCGTCATTTTGTTGCTTCATTTTCGTCACTTCGTTTTTGGCACTTCGTTCTTTGCCGCCTCGTCAGATCGATCTTTCTCAACGTGCCTCTTGCAGATCAGGAGAAGTTCTATGTCGGGCCAAGTTGTTCTTTATTTCGAGGATCAGGCGGATGCGTTGCAGTTTGCGCTCGCGGCCGGAGGCGTGATGGCCGGCGAAGGGTCGCAGGCTTCGAGCGAACTTGTGCAGAAGACGGCGCGGGTTAGCCGCATCCGGTTGAACGCGAATAATGCGGGAAAAGGCAAGAGCGGGATCCGGAGCGGGCGGCGTAGATAGCTGCCGGGCGAGCAATGTACCGTGGTCCCAGGTCACGGGTTACCGGGAACCTGAGGCATGGCGCTAGAACGTCTCTCTGATGCGATCCGTCGCCGGCCTGGCGGAGGCCAATGCTCTTACTTCTGCATGCTAATATCCGCAGCCGTCGGGTTGGCCTACTGCGCCCACTCTTACATAGTGGTCGATGAAGTCGTGGCCGGCAGCTAGCGCTTTCCGGTTGGTCTCCTTCAACTCCACCTTCTTCACCTTTGTTTCGAGGACGCCTTGAGCGGTGGCCGCCAGCAGACACTCGGTCTCTTCCAGCAGCGCGCCCAGCAATATTATGTTGGTCGCCTTGGTTGAGCCCAGTTTGTCGGCCATCGCGGAAGCCGGAATACAGATGACCCTCGCCTGCGGAAGCTGAAAGTCTTGCGGGAGACGTTCGGCGTTGTAGAGAATCAGGCCGCCCTGGGCTACTTGTGGCGCGAATTTGTGCAAGGAGACTTCATTCATCGCTATCAGCACGTCAGGACGCGAGACCAGGGGCGAGCCGATTCGTGTCTTCGAGAGGCAGACGTGGCAATGGGCGCTGCCCGAGCGCATCTCGGGGCCATAGGACGGAAGCCAGCTTACTTCGAGGCCTTCGCGCATGCCCATTTCCGTCAGGAGTTGGCCTAGGAGCAGAACTCCCTGGCCGCCGAATCCGGCTACTTTGATCTGGAAGTCCTTGAAGTGGTGCTGGTGCATGGCGGCTGCTGGCACTGCGGAGCTTTGCTCCGCTGGACAGCCGGGGGCGGCTGTCCCCACTTGGGCGCTGCCGATCTCCAGGACTTCGGGGATGGACCGCTGCGGGATTACTGCGTTCTCCACCGGATCGTGTTTGCGGTCGCGGAAGACGTTCAGCGGGAATTGCGGAATCATGCTCTCCGCTACCCATTTTCTCGCTTCTACCGGATCCTTCGACCAGATTGTGGGGCAGGGCGAGAGCAGTTCGACGAACGAAAAGCCGACACCGTCGCGCTGGAGTTCGAGAGCTTTGCGAACGGCTTTGCGGGCCTTCATGATGTTCTTGCCGTCGCAGAGGGCCACGCGCTCGACATAGACGGGCGCTTCAAGTGTCGCGATCAACTCGGCCATGTGCATGGGATAGCCTTCGTTGCGACGGGCGGCGTCCGAAGGGAGAAGTAGAGCTTTTCTGGCCGACCAGCGTCGTGGGCGCCATCTGGCCGCCCGTCATGCCGTAGATGGCGTTGTTAACGAAGAAGACGGTGATGTTTTCGCCACGGTTGGCGGCATGAATGATCTCGGCGGTGCCGATGGCAGCGAGGTCTCCGTCGCCCTGGTAGGAGATAACGATTTTTCCGGGACAGGCGCGCTTGATGGCGGTGGCACCGGCGGGGGCGCGGCCGTGAGCCATCTGCACGTTGCCGACGTCGAAATAGTAGTAAGCGAAAACGGAGCAGCCGACAGGGCTGACAAAAATGGTCTTGTCTTGCAGGCCGAGTTCTTCGAGAGCTTCGGCTACCAGTTTGTGGGCCACGCCGTGTCCGCAGCCGGGGCAGTAATGGGTCTGCTGCTGGAGGTCGGTCTTGCGCTCGTAGGCCCCGTAGAAGAGGGGGGACTTGGAGTGGGTGACCTCGTAGCCTTCGGCTAAGATTTCGGTGGCTTTCGCTTCGAGTTCGGTATCGGTTGACATGTTCGCTCCCGGTCTTGGTTTCCCTCAAGGGGCTATTGCCCTTGACGTTTCTGGTACTACACTAGCGACATCATGCGGTGCATCACCTGCGCGTGAATCTCTTCCACCGTTGGTACGTTGCCTCCGGCCCGGCCGTAGAACTCTACCGGCACTTTACCTTCGAGAGTCAGGCGAACGTCTTCCAGCATCTGGCCGTTGCTCAATTCCACGACCAGGACTTTGGCCACACGGCTGGCTACGTCGCGCAGAGCCTCCTTCGGGAATGGCCACAGACGTGATGGGCCGGAAGAGGCCTGCTTTCAGGCCTTCGGCGCGCGCCATTTCCACGGCGGAGCGCAGCACGCGCGAAGTGATGCCGTAGCCTACGAGCAGCACTTCGGCGTCGGCAGCCTGGTAGGTTTCGTGACGCGCTTCGAGTCTGGAGGCGCGAATATATTTTGCTTCGAGCTTGCGAATGTGAGCTTCGAGATCGTCAGGCTCGAGGAAGATGGAACTGACGACGTTCTTGCGCGTGTCATGCGTGCCCTGCACCGCCCACGGCTTCGGCGGAACCTGGATGTCGCGATAGGTGAGGTCGAGCGGTTCCATCATCTGGCCGATGAAACCGTCAGCCATGACGATTACCGGGTTGCGATAGGTATCGGCGAGATCGAAGGCGAGAATAGTAAGGTCGGCCATCTCCTGCACGGAGGCCGGTGCGAGAACGAGGTTGCGATAACACCCGTGGCCTCCGCCTTTGACCATAGCGAAGTAGTCGCTCTGTTCGGGAGCGATGTTGCCGAGGCCGGGGCCGCCGCGGACGATGTCGACTATCACGCACGGCAGTTCGGCGCCAGCGCAGTAGGAAATTCCTTCCTGCATAAGGCTGAGGCCGGGGCCTGAGGATGCGCTCATGACGCGCTGTCCGGTAGCGGCCGCGCCGTAGACCATATTGATGGCGGCGACTTCGCTTTCTGCCTGCAGGAATGTGCCGCCAACCTGCGGGAAGTAGAGCGCGGCCGCTTCGGCGATCTCGCTGGCAGGAGTGATGGGGTAACCGTAATAAGCGTTGCATCCGGCGAGGATGGCGCCTTTGACGATGGCGACGTTTCCTTTACAGAGCTGCCGCATGGGAGTCTCCTGTGACCTTGGTCTGCGCTTCATCGTGTTGGAGCGGCTTGGCGGGTGGGGCGAGGCGATAGACGGTGATGGCTCCCGGCTCGGGGCAGCAATAGAAACAAATGCCGCATCCGGTGCAGTCTTCGCCGGTGTAGTGCGCGGGGTGGACGCCGTAGGCATTCAACTCGGGCAGAAGTTCGAGGCACTCCGGCGGGCAGGACTCGACGCAGAGACCGCAACCTTTGCACTCCTCGGTATCGACGAGAACGTTGCCGCGGGCGTGCTTGGCGGCTTCGGGTTTTGTTACATCCTTGACTTCGGGCTTCTCTACTGCGGGCATAATCACCTCGTTACCGGAACGGGTTCCGGACGTTGCAGCCACTTCGTGTGTTCGCAATATGCGTACAGCTCTTCGCGGAACTTTGGGTGCGCGATCTCGATCAGGGCCTTGGCGCGCTCGCGAATCGATTTTCCATGCAGGTAGGCGACGCCGAATTCGGTAACGACGTAGCGCACCAGTCCGCGCGACGTGACGACTCCGGCGCCGGGGCTGAGCATGGGGACGATGCGGGAGATGGTGCCACTCTTCGCGGTCGATGAGATGGCGATGATCGGCTTGCCGCCCTTGGAACGCGAGGCGCCGCGCAGGAAATCCACCTGCCCGCCAATGCCGCTGTAGAACTGGTTGCCGATCGAATCGGAGCAGATTTGTCCGGTGAGATCGACTTCGAGCGCGGAGTTGATAGCCACCATGCGGTCGTTGCGCGCGATCAGGCCGGGATCGTTGACATAGGCGGTGGGATGGAATTCGAAGATGGGATTGTTGTCGACGAAATCGAAGATGCGCTTGGTGCCGAGGATGAAGCCGACAATTATCTTGCGCGGCTTGAAATTTTTGCGCTCACCGGTGATTATTCCCGCTTCTACCAGCGGGATCACGCCATCGGAGACGAGTTCGCTGTGTACGGCGAGATCTTTGCGGTCCGTGAGCATGGGAAGAACGGCATCGGGGATGCCGCCGATTCCGGTCTGGAGGACGGAACCATCTTCGATGAGCGTGGCGACATTGCGCGCGATGGCGACGTGAAGCTCGGTAACCTTGGGCTTTTTCATCGGACAGAGCGGGCGCGACTCTTCCACAATCGCGTTCAGATCGTTGATGTGAACGTAGCTGTCGCCGTAGGTGCGCGGCATCTGGTCATTGACGTGAGCGACGACGAAACGCGCCTGCTTGACGGCGGTGAGCGTGGTATCGACGCCGACGCCGAGGGAGCAATATCCGTGCGCGTCAGGCGGCGAGACCTGGACGAGCGCAACGTCGAGCGGCATGGCACCACTGACGAAGAGGTCTTCGATTTCGCTGAGATAGATGGGGGTGTAATCGGCGCGGCCATCGTTGATGGCATCGCGCACGTTGCCACCGATGAACATGGCGTTGTGGCGGAAATGGCCGGCCATCTCCGGCGCGACGTAGGGCGCGGTGCCCATGGTCAGCATGTGCACGATTTCGACGTCCTCGACGTGGGGGCCGCGCTTCATGAGCGCTTCGACCAGCAACTCGGGCTCGGCGCATCCGGGCTGAATATAGACGCGCATGCCGGAGGTGACGCAGCGCAGGGCCTCGTCAGCGGTGCGGATTTTCTTTGCGTAGTCGGCTTGCCAGGACATTTTTACTTTAGCTCCAAACTCTCAGCTCTCAGCTCCAGCAGACATTCCCTGCTAATGGCTGGCGGCTTTTTCTTGCTTCGCTAACGCTTTCTCGTAGCCCACCGATGCGTAATAAATTGCGCGGTCGAAAAACTGGTCGAGGAGCTGCAACATTTCCAGCTCGCCGAAGGCCTCCGCCGGCTTCTCGATCGTGGACTCCTTTTTTAAGAACTCCCACAGGGTTTCTTTCGTCAAAATGATGACCCAGATGAGCTCGCTGACCGGCACGCTCTGATGGACGCGGCGAGCGCCGATCTCTTCGTAGCGGAGCTCGATGTCGAACGAGCTTTTGCCGAGCAGCCATTCGCCGAGATGACTGTAGATCCCGCCAACTTTATCTTTGAGGTCTTCGGCCGGAACGTTGCGGTAGGAGCGGGTCAACTCGGAGGTTTGGACCTTTTGCAGGAGCGTAGCGGCGAGCGAATCGGAGTGCGTCTCAATGAGACGGACGAGTTTATATGCGAGCATCATGGACCACATCCCACAGACTTAAGAGTCAGTGTCGACCCTCGGGACGCGGGCGGGTCGTGACACTTAGCACACGCGAATGTGATGGGCGTCACATGAGGTAAACCACTGAATAATAACGACTTGGGGAATTTTTCCGCAGAGAGATGCCGACCGGGTGGTCGGATGGGACTCCAGCCGTGGTAGAAATCAGGTGCGCGCCGTAAGAGTTCAACTTCCAACGTCACATTTCCGACGCAACCATCTGCGTTTATAATCGTCTAACGTAGAATCGCGGGTGCACGGGTCGAGTCTGCAACACTTTTCATGGTGAAAATTTTTTCAAAGCGCGGCGCCATTGTACGGGTGATTTGTGTGCTTGCCATGGCGCTGGTCTGCGCGATGGGCATTGTGCAGGCGGCGCACTCGCACTCGGAAGACTCGACCGGGCCGCATCACGTTTGTTCAATCTGTTCGACCGCCCACGCCGGGCTCAACACCGGGACCGCGATTGGCCCGCCGGTACTGGGCGCGTCCCTGCTGGCGACTCCGGCACAAGAGTCGGCTGGAATTTTCCGCAGCACTGAAGTTCACTGCATTCGTCCTCCACCTGCTGTCTGATCGCAACCCCACAAAAATCAGCGTTGGATAAATCACTCCGAAATCAATCGGGGAGATGAGTCCATAGATCAGGAGATCAGGCATCCCGTCTGCGCGATCAGCGCACTCGGCCCAGCAACTATTTATTGGAGGATTCATGCTGGCATTTCAATGGAGGCCCGTGTCCACGGCCTTGTTCGTTTTCTCCTTCTTATTGTGTTTGAGTCTTTGCCCTACGGCAGTTGCGGAGCCGGAACCCGCTCCGCAGATGGGTGGAAATGCGGCTTCGATTAGCGGATCGGTGGTCGATCCGAGCGGGTCGGTGGTGGTGGGCGCAACCGTAACCATCAAGAATCCGGTGAGCGCTTATGAGCGCACGGCAACGACTGATTCACAGGGGAGATTCAACTTTACCAATGTCCCCTACAACCCCTATCACATGACGGTGACAGCCACGGGATTTGCGATCTACACCCAGGACGTGGATGCACGCTCGTCGGTACCGATGAATTTGACCGTCAACCTGGATGTGAATGCATCGACGACGACGGTCAACGTTGAGGCACAGGGCGGAGACCTGATCGAGAACGACTCTACTTTTCATACTGACATCGACAAGAGCCTGCTGGAGACGATGCCGCTGGAAGGTCAGTCGTCAGGACTGAGCGCGGCAGTGACGGAAGGAACGCCCGGAGTGGCGGCGGACTCGAACGGGCAACTGCACGGGCTGGGGGATCATGCGGAGAATTCGATCTCGATGGACGGCCAGCCCATGACGGACCAGATCAGCAAAGTGTTTTCGAACCAGTTGCCTCTGGATGCGGTGCAATCGATGGAGGTGATTTCGGGCGCGCCGCCCGGCCGAGTATGGCGGCAAGACGAGCGTGGTGATCAACGTAACCACGCAATCGGGACAGGGACAGACGACGCCGCATGGCGCGGTGACGGCCTCGTACGGAGCATTTGGGACTTCGACGCTGGGATTCAACGTGGCGTACGGCGGCAAGAACTGGGGAAATTTTATCTCCGCGAATGGGCTCCAGAGCGGACGGTTTCTGGATCCGCCGGAATTTTCCGTGATGCACGACAAGGGCAATGAAGCGAACTTGTTCGACCGAGTGGATCTTCAAATCTCAAACAAGGACTCACTGCATTTCGATTTCAGCTTCACGCGGTCCTGGTTCCAGACGCCGAATACTTTCGACGGACAAAATGCCACGCCGTGGAATGGACTCGATGGCGTGCTGCCGCCGATTGAGAACTATCAGGGCATTGGGCCAGACGGGCAGGTGGTTGGAGCGACGGATCAACGCTCGAAGATCGTGACCTTCAATATCGCGCCCTCCTGGACGCGCGTGATCAACAACAACACCGTGCTAACCGTGGGTGGATGGGCGCGGCGCGATGAATACCACTACTATCCAAGCAACGATCCGTTCGCCGATCTGGGGCCGCCAAGTTTGCAGCGCGAGAGTGTGGGACAGGACCGCAGTCTGATGAACGCTGGATTGCGAGCTACCCTCTCGTATGTAAAAGGCATCAACAACGTCAAGGGTGGGATTACCTACGGGCATACGTTCTTGAATGAGAACGACGGTCTGGGAATTGTCGATCCCGCTTACAACGCGCCCTGCATCACGTTGGACAGCGTTTCGGGGACATATGTCGCTGTTCCGGGATTGACGGACCCTTCGCAATGCACAGGCGCTAACCAGCCGAATGTTTCCACGAATTCGAATGCGCCGAACTCGGCGTTCTATCCCCTGTTCAACCCTGTATTGCTGACTTACGATTTGACGCGCGGCGGAACGCAGTTCGCTTTCAGTGGACACGCTGACGTGAAGGAACTCGGCATGTACCTTGAAGACACGATTACCAAAGGTGCGTGGAATCTGAATCTCGGGCTCCGCGGAGATATTTACAACGGGCTGACTTCGGCGAGCCAGGCCCAGCCGCGCATCGGAATTTCCTACCACTTCAAGAAAACGAGCACCGTGCTGCGCGTCTCGTACGCGCGCACGCTGGAATCTCCATTCAATGAGAATCTGGTGCTCTCGAGTCTCGGTTGCGCGAACCCAGTGCTGAACCCGCTGCTCTCTTGTAGCCCGGAACTCGGCTCGGCCACCAATCCACTGAGCCCTGGCTTCCGCAACGAATTTCATGCAGGCATCGAGCAGGCATTCGGAAAGTATCTGGTGTTCTCCGGCGAGTACATCTGGAAGTACACCCATAACGGATACGACTTCAGCGTGCTTGGCGATACGCCGATTACGTTTCCCATCGAGTGGCACAACGCGAAAATACCGGGATATGCCGGGCGCGTGAGCGTGCCGAACTATCACGGCTTCTCGGCGCTGATGGTGTTTTCAAGCGTGGCGGCACGCTTCTTTACTCCTCAGGTTGGCGGAGCGGGCGCGACGGTAACGACGGGCGCGGGCCTGCCGTTCCGCATCGACCATGACGAGAAATTCAACCAGACCACGCATCTGCAATACCAGCCGTGGAAGCGCGGGCCATGGGTGGGATTTAACTGGCGCTACGACAGCGGACTAGTGGCAGGCGCGACTCCGTGTTATGGAGTGAACGCCAATAATGATTGTCCGCAATCCACCACGCTGAACGGTCAACCGGCAATTCTGATGCAGGATGGCAGCGGCAACCCATTGAGCGCAGACCTGGAGTTTGAAGCCGGATTTGCATGTGGCAGCCAGCGCGCGACGCCAACGGTGGCGCTGCCCGCGGCATGCCCGGCCTCGGAGTTCACCTCCAACTTGATTACGGTACCAGCGCCGAACACGGAGGACGACGACCACAAACCCCCACGCATTGCGGGGCGGAGTTTGTTCGATCTCTCCATCGGTCACGACAATGTATTTCACGGCGACCGCTTCAAGTGGAGCGCGCAATTAACGGCAGTAAATCTGACCAACAACTACGCGCTGTACAACTTTCTGTCGACCTTCAGCGGGACGCACTATGTGACGCCGCGCGGAGTTACGGCGGAGATTGGGTTCCACTTCTAAGAGCAGGTCACCGGTGACTGGTCGCCGGTGACCGATTTCGTCGCTATTGCAGCTTCGCGTATTCGGCCTTGGCGGTCTTGAGCAGCGGCACCTCGGGGTCGGCGTCTTTCCATGTCGCCAGAAAATTCTGGTAGGCGATGCGGGCCTTGGCCATGTCTCCCTCTTTCTGATAGACGCGGCCGAGTTCGAGCTGCGCGACGCTGCTCAGCGCGGACGGCCCCATGAGAGACTTCAGATCGATTATTTTCTGAAAATCCTGCTGCGCCTCGGCGAAGCGGCCGAGTTCGCGATAGGCGATGCCGCGCGCGAAAAGAACCCCGCCATCAGAACGTGCGTACAGGATCGCGCTATTGAGCAGGTCGAGAGCCTTGGCGGGATCAGCCTTCGCTGGACTTGCAGGCATCAAGGCAGTGAACGCGCGAATAGTGGGCACGGCGACGTTTTGCGCCATGGTGTCATTGGGCCGCGTGCGCTGGATTTCATCGGCCAGCGCCAGGGCTTTCTGTTCTTCGCGTTCGACCGCGAAAATGGTGGCGGCGGCAAGCTTCACATCAAACGTCTGCGACAAGCGCAAAGCCTCATTGGCGTCGTTGAGAGCTTCCGTGCGGTTGCCGACTAACGCTTCCCAGCTCCCGAGTTGAGTCTCGATGCCAGCTCGCCCCGTGAGATGGAGGCGGTCGAGGCCGTCCCCGGATTTCCGCGCGAATTCGCGAGCCGCAACCATTTGTCCGTGAGAGGCAGCGAGCCCGCCGCGGAACATGCCGACGGCAAATTCTCCTTGCGGAGTGCCGGATGTAGACGCCAGATCTTTCTCCATATCGGCATCTCTTCCCGCAGCCCAGTCATAGCTCGCCATGAGCTTGGCCAGAATCCTGGGGGCGGAACTTTTTTGGAGCACGGTGGCGAGAGTGGCTCGCGCCTCCGCCATCCTCCCTAGCCCGGCGTAGGCCATGGAGAGATTCTCGTAGCCGCTGACCATGTCGGGATCGAGTTCCACGGCGCGCTTGGCATTTACGACCGCATTGTCGAACTGCCCGAACTCGGAATAGATAATGGCCAGGTTGTTGTACGGAGTCGCATCGTTCGGATAGGTCTGCTTGAAGAGTTCGAGGGCCGTGATGCCTTTATCGAGCTGGCCACTGTCGGCGTAATAGTGCTCGGTGATGTAGAGCTTTTCGCGTTCGCTGGCGCGGTCGCGGAGTTCGAAAGCCTTCTGGCGATTCTGTTCGGACAGTTCGACCTGCCCGAGATTGCCATAGACCGTTCCGAGGCGCGCGTAGGCCATGGCGAAGTTCGGATCGAGTTCAACCGCGCGCTGATAGTTGGGGATCGCGGCCAGTTCGTCGCCAGCGTTGTGCTTGGCGTCGCCGAGACTGAGTGACTTGAGCGCCTCGAGCGACGAGGTCGTGGCCTGCGAGAGCGACATATCGTACTTCTGCACAGTAGCCAGCGACTCGCCGAGCTGAGTGCGCAATTTGGTGGCGGCGCTGTGAAGCGCATTGAGGACGTCTTCCTTGCGGTCGGCCTGCACCTGCTGACGGCTGAGCGAGTCGCCGGAGGTGGCATTGCTGGCTTCGAGCGTGATGACGTACTGCCCGCCTACGCTGTCGATGTTGCCGGCAAGCATCGCCTTGATGCCGTCGCGCACGCAGATTTCACGCCCCACGTCCGGAGTGACGCGTTCGTCGGGCGCGCGGCCCATGAACTGGAGGGTCTGGCGGATCTTCTGATCGGGAAAGACGTTGAGATAGGGCGACTGGCCGAGATCCACGGCGAGTGCTTTTTTCAGAGTGCCGTCAAAAACCGGGTCGGCGGTGGTGTTGACGAAGTCGGTGATCAGGATCGCATCTCTTTCCGTGAGCGCGTGACTGCGATGCGTGAGCACGAAGCTGATGCCGGCGGCGACAATGAGCAGGACGGCGGTTGGAATCAGCCATCCTGGCAGTTTTTTCTTTGGAGGCGCAGGTGGCCGGCGATGCAGTCCACTTGAGCTTGCAATGGCCGTCATGCGTGCCGGACTCGGAATCGCGGCGCAGACGCTTCAGATCGGAACGCACCTCGGCGGCGCTTTGATAACGGAGATCTCGATCTTTTTCGAGCAGTTTGTTGAGCACGTCTTCGAGATGGGGCGGCAAGTCGGGATTCAAACGCAGCGGCGACGCGGGCGGACGATTCAGAATCGCATCGAAGATCACGGCCGAGGTATCGCCGCGGAAAGGAATGGTGCCGGTCGCCATCTCGTAGAGCACGGCGCCGAAGGAGAAAAGGTCGGTGCGGGAGTCGAGATCTTTTCCACGCGCCTGCTCCGGCGACATGTAGGCAACCGTGCCGACCGTCGAACCGGGACTGGTAAGAAACGGATTGTCCACGGTCGCGGCCGAGCCGACGGTTGCGGCCGAGAGCATCGACGGCAGCGCGGCGCGCTTGGCGAGACCGAAGTCGAGAATCTTGGCCTGGTTGCGATTGGTGACAAAAATGTTGGCGGGCTTGATGTCGCGATGGATGATGCCCTTGGCGTGGGCGCAGTCGAGCGCGTCGGCGATTTGAATGCCAAGGTCGAGCAGGCGTTCGAGTTCCATGGGCTGGCCATGGATCGCGCTCTTGAGAGTCGAGCCTTCCAGCAGTTCCATGGCGATGAAGTGGCGTCCACTGTCTTCGCCAACCTCGTAGATGGTGCAGATGCCGGGATGATTGAGCGCGGAGGCGGCGCGCGCCTCGCGCTGAAATCGCTCGAGCGCGGCGGGATCTTTTTCGGTTTCGGGAGGCAGGAATTTTAACGCAACGTGGCGGCCGAGGCTGAGATCTTCCGCCTCGTAAACCACGCCCATCCCACCCCCGCCGAGCTGCGACAAAACGCGGTAGTGAGAGACGGTTTGGCCGATGATTTCCACGAGCCTCCTGGGGGTCTTTCGATGTTAGGCGTCAGTGTTCGGACAAGTCAAACCTGCGGCATTTGTCCTTAATATACGATGCGCGGAGAAGGCCCGGTGGGAAGTTTCGCTCGCGCTGCGCGCTCTCCACAGCACACACCAACAATCGTTAATTCATGCCAAAGCCTTGACCCGGGAGGAGTCGGAGAATGATGCCGAATGCAGCCAGGACCGACGCAAAATAGATGGTGGTCGCGCGGCTGGGGTGGGCCGGGAGGTCTCCGGCCACAAAAACCTGGTATACGGCGCCAAGAGCGACGAGGAAGAAAACACTTTGTCCCAGAATCAGCCAGAACGCGAGGCAAGCTGTAAGAAGGATGATTCGCTCCATCTTGCTGAGCGCCCGCACAGCCTGACCGCCGTCAAGTACCCAGATCGGAATCAGGTTCAACACATTAAGGAAGGCTCCGGCTCGCGCGAGCGCAGCCCACAGGAGATCGCCTGTTTGCCACCACAGGATGGCGCAGGCGACGGAGGCAAGAAATCCGGCGAGCGGACCCGCGAGGCTGATAGCGGCGCGCGTCTCCTGTGAGACGCCCAGCGCCTGCCAACGGACATAGGCTCCAAAGCCGGGCAGGAAGACAGGCATGTCGGCGGGGAGACCGCGACGCTTGATGTCGATGAAGTGGCCCATCTCGTGGATCAGAATGAGGATCGCGAAGCCGAGGCCGAACTTCATGCCGAACATGGCCCAGTAGAATCCGAAGAAGGCGGCGAAGGTGAGGAGGAATTTCAGCTTGAAAATTGCAGCCAGCAGACCCTTGCTCTTTGCGAGCACGATGGCGATGGGGCCGACGGGACCGAGGCGCTGCGCCCACTTATTCTCGCTGGGCTCGACGCGCGGCTGAACTTTGTCGGCAAGGTTGTCGAGATCGCGGGCGTGACGCTCGATCCAGCTCGCCTGCTTGGATCCGGGCGGAAGAAACGGCAATCCCATGAGCCACTGTTCGCGTGCCTGCCGTAGTTGTCCCTTCGCTTCGAGAGCCTTGGCATCGGCGGCCATGCGTTCGAGTTCTTCAGAATGGACAAGAGCATGGCACTGGCCGCAGACGATCGCTCCGGGCGTGAGCTCGGCGGCGCAGCGCTGGCAGTTGCGAATCAGTTCGGGAGAAATAGCCACGGTATGAGTCTAAGGCGCGGGCGATGCGGAATTGTTGAACGGTCCGTAGATCGCCAATGGACGCCCGGCCGTGATCCGCCAGGCGATTCGAATCCCGACAATGAGAATCACGATGCCGATGGCCCAACCGAAAGTGGGCCCGCCCTCCCATACCTCGATGAACGGCGAGGCGATTCCAATCAGCAGCAACTGCGCGAACGCACCGACGAAACTGGGCTTTTCCTTGGGCTGCGGCGGAGGCTCGGCCGGCGGCGCGGCGGATGACCCGGGGTCGGGAGTCTGATGGGGTTGGCCGAACTCGGACTCCAGTTGGCGCTGCTCCAGGGCGGTTTTCTGTTTCTCCGTCAGTTTCTGCTGCGCGGCACGCTTGTGTTCGATATCGGCGTGGATCCAGATCGGCACCGCTGCCACGGAAACGGCAGCATAGGTCAAAAGGGCGGCGGTAATCTGGTAGCGCCTCCCGCCAACGCCGCTGGAACCTTTCATCATGGCCGTGCCCACCATCCAGCCGACCGCCAGCGAAACGTAACCGATGATGATTCCGGTGGTAATGGCAAACGTGGCATAGAGAATCATGCCGACGATGGCCGCGCCAATACCGAAAAGGAGCCCACGGACATAGGCCGGGTGGGTGTCTCTCGCGAGCTCGCCGCGCGCCTTGTCGGCGCAGGCCGGGCAGGCCATGGAGTCATTGATCCGGTAGTAGGTGCTCGGCACCGGCTGGTGGCAATACTGGCAATGGTCGGTGGAGGGCGAGCCGACATACTCGGCGGTGCCAAACTGCGGTGTGGGGTTATTGAGAGTGGCGTCACTCATGCACGGACCTCATCGCCTTGAACTTCATGGCCCGGAACCATAACACAGCGAGGTAAACGGGAGAAGCAAGAAAATTGCGGCGATTTCTGTTGCGATTCTCAGCAAGCGGTGATGCGAAAAGCTACGGTAGTTGCGGAGTCTGTAAGTTGTTGTTTCTGCATGCCGCGATTACTTAGCGGCTGTTACGGCGAGTAACTTCCAAAAAATTGGCGATGCGTTTCTCATCAAAATGGTGTTGAGCTTTTCAGCAAGAATTTCTGATGGCGCGAACCGCCGAACGCACAACCACCTCTCTTTTCATCCACTTGAAAGCGTGCAAGGAAATCGTCCAGAGACCTCGCCGAGTTTGGCACGGCGAGTGCCTTAGCAATAGTGGCGAGCGGCCTGAAAAAGAAAGAGCCCTCGAAATAAAGGTGGGTTTATGACAGTCATCCTGGTTCTCTTCACATTCGTGAGTTTCCTACTGATCGATCACTTCCACAGCAGAAAAGCAGTCGTGGTGCAGCCCGTACTGGCCAAGGCGCCGGTAAAGACCGAAAAAGCTCGTCCGACTCCGGAACTGGTGAATGGATTCCGAGTTCCCGAAAATCTTCGCTATCACCCCGGCCACACCTGGGCGCTGAGCGAGAGCCCGAGCCTGGTTCGCGTGGGCATGGACGATTTCGCCTCGAAGCTGGTTGGCAAAATTGAGCGCCTGACGCTGCCGCAACGCGGCCAGTGGATCCGGCAGGGACAGAAGATTGCGACGTTCTTCCGCGATGGTGTGAGCGTAGACATGGTTTCGCCGATCGAAGGCAGCATTGCCGACGTGAATGACAAAGTGTCGCAGGATCCGACGCTGGCGCAGAAGGACTCCTACGGCGAAGGCTGGCTGGTAACGGTTCAGTCTCCCGACGCGAAGACGAACTTCCGCAACCTGCTGGGCGGCGCACTGGCTCGCTGGTGGACAGAAGAGTCGGCTGGACGGTTGCAGAAGCGGATGCCGATGTTCGCAGGTGCCCTGGCGCAGGACGGTGGCGTAGCGGTCGGCAACCTGGCCGAGCAGATTCCGGACAAGGAATGGGCCACGGTCGCAAAAGAATTCTTCCTGTCCTAATCGGGGCAGAAAGAGGGCTCGATGTAAGGCTCTCGCCAACTAACAAAGAGCAACCACCGCCCGGGATCATGACCCGGGCGGTGGTTTTTTGCGGGGCAATCGTGGCTAGCAAGAAGGCCTCGCTTCAGATGTCAGATTGTTCCGCTTTTGTTCGCGAAATCTTGGGCAGAAAGAAAGTGGAAGGACATCCCGTACTAGCAAATAGACTCACCGAAAGTCCTCCAGCAACGCGACATGACTCTCGAACTGCCATGGTTGATCGAAGATCAGCGATTTTCCGTCACGGGTCGCCGCCATCCAAAAGGGCTGCTTGTCCAGCACCGCCAGCCGCTTCACCTGCTTCGATGAGAAATCGAACAGGCTCACCCATGGATCGTCGTTCGCTTCCCGCTCCACAAAAAGCAATCCGTCTGTCGCAACCGTCCACGCCGCCCAATCCACCGGATGAACCGCCGCACTTACCAGGGTTTCTGAGCCTCCGGCCACCGCGATTCTCCACAACTCCAGGGATTCGCCGCGCTGCTTGACGTAGAAGAGGTACTTGCCATCGAGCGACTCCTCGGCAGCCAGACCTCCGTTGTAAGTCACCTGTACTGGCGAACCGCCCCACGCTCCAACCTTCCATATCTGCCATTCACCGGAACGATCGGATCCGAAATAAATCCATTTGCCGTCATTCGACCACCGCGGCGCCCGACTGCTGAAGGTGTCGTGGACCAACGGCCACGGCTCACCACCGCTCGACTTCACGAGGTAAATTCCGTCCGCCGCGGCTTCGGGACGAACCCGAGCTTCGAATGCGATTTCCTTGTCGTCCGGGGACCAGTTTGGCGCGCTCGCGGTCCCCAGCACCGTTATTCGCACCGGATTCTGTCCGTCCCGGTCGCTGATCCAGATGTCGCTCTCTCCCGAACGGTCGGATTGGAAAACCAATTTCGTGCCGTCATGAGAAATTTGAGCTCCCCCACTCTTCCCGCCGCTGCTGCTCACCAGTGTCCGAGCCTTCACATGCGGCCGAGAAAGATCAACCTGATCGATACTGCTGGCGACGGTTAGCCTGTCACAGGCCAGCCGGAAGCCACGCTTCGCTATCGCTGGATTCAAAGCCAGATCCCCAGTCTCGCGAATCGACGCAGCTTTGTCCCCCGATGCGGAAATCCTCGTCAGCTTTGGCCCGTCACCGTTGCTCGAAGCAAACACAATCGACAAGCCGTCGGGCGTCCAGGTCGGCGAACCTAGTATGTGTCCCGGGGTTTTTATCAAATTCTGAATTTCTTTTCCCTCGAGGCCGACGACCATAATGTTCTGCATACGCACAAACGCGATGCGGTTTCCATCGGGTGAAAACGCCGGTCCCCAATCTTGTTCGAGCGCGGATGGAAACGAAATTTGGCGGGTTCCCCGATCTTCCAGCGACCACAGGAAAATCGCGGAAGACCCCTCCGCTCCCTGAGCCGCATAGGCAATACTCTTACCATCGGGAGACCAGTCCAATCGCGCATAGTCAGCGAGCGCGACGGTTGTAAATAACTCATGTAGCTCGCCGCCATTGGAGGCAATCTTATACACCGTTCGGAAGCCGCCAGAAACCCGAGAGAATGCGAGCCACTGGCCATCCGGCGACCACACCGGACAGCAATCGGCATCGCTCTTTGTGAGTTGAAGTAACGCGTCGCCGGAGATGTGCTTCGACCAGATACCGCTGTTTTCGTCCAGAAATCCTTCTCGCACGAACGCCACCCGGCTTCCATCGGGCGAAAAGGCAGGCTGGCTCGTCCGGTCCGACAAGCTGGTAATCGGACTGAGCTTGACGAAGGTGTCGGCTGCGGCCACATTCTGATGTCCCATCGAGGGCTGTTGGAATTTCTCTTTCAACACCCAAAAGATCGAGAACGCAAGCACAGCCGCAACGCCATAGAGCAACAAAACCCTCCACCCTTCGGTCGATGGGGCGGTCTCCAGCGAGGAGGCAGATCCGACAAGAACCGGCGCTCCCTTGGCTGCAATCGCGGCCGGATGCGCATTTAAGTCCGCGTTCGTGGTTGACGATTTTATCGGCTCACTTCGGAGCCTGCGATCCTCTGGTTCCGAAGGCGGCAACTCGATCCGGCCGATGAACCGATATCCTCTTCGGGGCAGGGTCTCAATGTACTTTGGACTTTCGGCGGAATCGCTGAGCGCGAGTCGCAGCTTGTTCATGGCCGCATTGAGCCCATGATCGAAGTCTACAAATGTCTCGTGCGGCCACAATTGAGCGCGGAGTTCCTCCCGGCTTACTAATTGTCCTGGACGGATGACCAGATATGCCAGGATTTCAAAGGGCTGTCTGGCGAGCTTGAACGCTACCCCGCATTTCCACAACTCCCCCGTAACAAGGTCCACCTCATAAGTGCTGAATCGCACTCTATTCCAGCGATTGTTTGTCATGAGCTAACCCACTTTGACCCTGGGAAGTACTGGATCCCCGGGACGCTAACCACACTCCCATAAGAGTGAACATCATAGCCGATGATCTCCGTATGACAAAAAGATGAGGCGCGTGGAATTGCTTCGACCGGCGATTCTGCGTCAGGCTCAGGACGGGCTCCCTTCCAAGGAACGAACTGGCCGTGCCCCGCCCTGGAGGAGGCGATCGATCATGGCCCGACACCATGCCGGAAAGAGTGGGGAGTGATCAACTCAGAGTCGTACTCACAGTGTTGTCCTTAATTCTCACGGCATTTGCGGCGGCCAACGCGCAAGACCGTGTCGAACTCTTCGGAGGCTACTCCTATATTGGCTATTACTACTACCCGGCCTACACGGGTCCCTGGACCCGATCGAGTTTCAACGGATGGGACGTATCTGGTTCAGTGAGAGTGTTTCGTCATGTCGGAATCGAGGGAGACTTCGGAGGTTTGTGGGGACCAACTTACGGTTGCACCACCTGTGTCTTTGATGAAAAAAACACCATCCGAACCTATATGGGGGCCCCCGCGTCAGCACAAACATAAGAAGGCTGGGTTTGTATGGGCACACGCTGTTCGGAGAACTGACCTATAGGGAAAGAGAAACGATACCAGGCTACTCGACGTACGTTGCTTCGGATACGACCTTTGCCATGGCGATCGGCGGCGGCACCGATTTGCATTTGACTCGGCACTTCGGTGTACGTTTGGTGGAAATTGACTACCTACGCAACAACAATTCAGTTCCCGGCTACTTCGCCCATCCCGGGCAACACCAAAATTTTCGCATCTTGACCGGAGCCACTTTCCGATTTGGACGTTGAGATGGGTGCTCCGCCCAACTGGTATGGGGCGCCGCAGGAAAGCCGGACTCCACTCGTTATTACTGAATTTGAATTACGTTTTCTGACGCGCTCGACTTGATCTCTTCAACCCTCTCAACGACCTTGCGGGCAAACGCGAAAAGCGACTTCGCATGCGCCGAGTCTTCGCCTTTTAGCACGGCCGGCGAACCACTGTCTCCGGAGTGGCCAATCTCTGGATCGAGTTCTACGCTGCCGAGAAAAGCCGCGCCGAACTGCTTGGCCATCTTTTCGGCTCCGCCTTTGGAGAAGATGTCGACTTCGTGCTGGCAGTGCGGGCAGATGAAGTAGCTCATGTTCTCGACGATGCCGACGATGTCGACCTTCATCTGGCGGAACATCTCGATGGCCTTGCGGGCGTCCTGGAGAGCAACGTCGGAGGGCGTTGAAACGACGATAGAGCCGGTAAGCGGGACGGTTTGGATTAGTGACAGCGCTACGTCTCCGGTGCCGGGAGGCAGGTCGATGATGAGGTAGTCGAGTTGTCCCCAATCCACAGATCCAATGAACTGGCGGATGATCGAGTGGAGCATGGGGCCGCGCCAGATGAGCGGTTTGTCTCCGGGATTGAGGAAGCCTACCGAAATGACCTTGAGTCCGTGCGCGTTCACCGGAACGATCTGGCCTTCGCCCTGTACCTTGGGCTGCTCGCTGGTGCCGAGCATGAGCGGAACGTTGGGGCCGTAAACATCTCCGTCGAGAAGACCGACCCGGTTGCCCATTTTGCTGAGTGCAAGCGCGAGATTGACGGCTAGCGTGGTCTTGCCGACTCCGCCTTTGCCGGAACCGACGGCAATGATGGCGCCGACGCCGGGGAGAGGTTGCGGGGTGGGCATTTGCTGGCCGGGGTGGGAGTGAGAGCTCACTGGGTTCCTTTCAAAAGCGGCGGCTTAGCGCCGATCGTCTGATAACGCCGATCTTTTGATTATAAAGTAGCTGCTGATTCTCGGCTGCCGGCTATCAGAACTCAGCTGTTGGATTCCGCCATCGTGCCACTAGAGACAATGAGGGGCCCCTGCGAGGGCTGCGACTGACATTCACCTCACCGTGTTCCTGATTTGGAACACAAAACGCATGCAGACAATGTAGTGTGATGTCCGTCACATCGGCGCCACGGGGAACCATTCACTATCTCTAGATGTCAGAACCCCCCTCTTCGTATCTCGACCCTAACATCAATCTTGCTGAGGTCGAGCGCCAGCATCAAAATCTCATCCGTATCGTGCAGAATCTTTGCGGTGCGGTGGATGCAAAGCGCGGACAAGAAGTAATTGGAAAAGTCCTAGCCGAGGTCGTGACTTATACCATTTACCACTTTGCCACAGAAGAAGGATTGATGCAGCAGCATGAGTTCCCAGGATTTGCCGCGCATCGCATCGAGCACAATGATCTGACACTGAGGATACTCGGCTTTCAAGGCGAACACGAGGCGGGCAGGCCAGACGCGGCTGAAGGACTCCTGAAGCTCTTGCAAGATTGGCTGGAGGAACACACCCTCAAAAGAGACAAGGAGTATGTCCACTTTCTCAGCGCGAAAGGCATAGCGTAACTGCTTGGACGAACACTTCCTAGACGGTCCGCCGAGAAAACAATGCTGGTCTCATTGTTGGACTAACATGGCGATTAATTGATCGACCTCCAGTTGACCGGTCGTTAACTGCATTTTTAAATGTTGTTTCTCATTACCGTACCCTGTCCTCAGTAATGTCCTTCGCCTTCCTGCACTTTGCCGCGGAACATCCGATAGACGAATACGAAGTACGCTAACGCCAGGATGGCGCTGAGGCCCCACCAGATGAGGCCTACGCTCAGTCCATAATGAGCGGCGCTGGTGTTGGCGATGGTCAGGTCGTATTGATGATCGCGCGCCGGCAGCACGACCGGATAGAGCGCGAACGCCGCTCCCACGAGCATTCCAGTGATGTACAGGCTCGATGCGATGAAGGCGGTCTTTTCTTTGCCCTTGGGCGTAGCCCAGAGCATGACGGCAAGCGAAGAAAAGACCAGGGCCGGCACCAGGAGTCCGATTCTGTGTTCATGGTAGTTCGTCATGACGTCAGGACGAACAAAATAGGTAGCGACCAGCGAGATACAGGTCAGAAAGAACTGGACCGGCCAGCAGAGCAGGGCGATGCCGCGGGCGCGGCGGCCGAGGTCTTCATCAGTCTTGAGACCGACGTAGAGCGATCCGTGCGCCGCCAGTGTGACCAGAGCCAGCACTCCGATGAGGACCGTGTACCAGTCGAGAATTCCAGTCTCGGGGCCCAGTTTGAAGTTGGTCCAGAGCGGCTCGAAGAAATAACCGGTGGCATCGAGGGGAACGCCGCGCACGACGTTGCCTAGTGCGGCGCCGAAGAAAATGCAGAGCAGGATGCTCGAAACGGCGAAGACGACGTCGAAGAACTGCTGCCAGACTGGAGCTTCCAGATGGGCGCGGAACTCAATACCGATGGCGCGCAGCATGAGCAGCCACAGAACCATCATCAGCGGGAGATAAAAGCCGCTGAAGCTGGAGGCGTAGAGCTGCGGAAAAGCGAAGTAGAGCGTGCCGCCCGCCGCCAGGAGCCAGACTTCATTGCCATCCCAGACGGGGCCGATAGAACGCAGGACGCGGCGGCGCTCGGCGGTGGTTTTGGCGGCGAGAAGATAAATCACGCCAGCGCCCAGATCGAATCCATCGAGCACGACATACACCGTAACCATCACGGCGACGATCCAATACCAAAGGCTGCCGAGTGTCATTTTGCCTCCAGTGCGGGATTCAGGCCCGATGCCGAACCGGGAGCCGGCGGGACCACTTTCAATTTCCCGCCGCAGCAGAAAGAGTCCGAGAATTCCCAGCACCATGTACATGCCCATGAAGCCAAGCAAAGTAAACAGGCCATTGCCGGCCGACACCGTCTTCGAGTAACCGTTCTCGGTGCGCATGAGGCCGTAAACCAGCCAGGGCTGGCGGCCAAGTTCAGCGGTCAGCCAACCGGCGGTGTTCGCGATGTACGGAAAGGGCGCGGAGAGCATGAGGATCCACAGCATCCACTTGGCGTTGAAGAGTTTTTCGCGCCAGAGAAGCAGCAGGGACAGGCCCATCACCGCGATGAAGAGCGTGCCGAGGCCGACCATGATGTGGTAGCTGTAATAGAGCAAAGGAATATTCTGCGGCCAGTCTTCTTTAGGGAACGAGTCGAGGCCGCGAACTTGCGCGCTCCAGCGGCGGTAAGTGAGCATGCTGAGCATGCCGGGGACCTCGAGGGGGTTGTCGATTTTCCCCTGCGCGTCATTGGGCTGGCCGAGAATGAGCAGCGGCGCGTCGCTCTGGCCGTGGAACAGGCCTTCCATCGCGGCCAGCGTGACGGGCTGATTTTCGGTAACCAGTTTGCCCTGCCTGTCCCCCGTGGGGAAAACTTGCAGGATGCTGAAAATGCAGCCGACGATGACGCCGGTCTTGACGAAGATGCGGCCGTGCTCGACGAACTTGCCGGAGAGCAGATAGAAGGCGCCAACCGCGGTCATGACGAAGGCGCCCGTGATGGCGGCGCCGCTCATGTTGTGCGCATATTGCCAGAGCGCCCAGCGGTTGAGGACGAAGTCCCAGAAGCTGGCGAGTTGCAGGCTGCCATCGGCCGCCTTGTAGTAGCCGACCGGATATTGCATGAAGGCGTCAGTGGCGACGATGAAGTAGCCCGAGAGCCATGATCCGAGGAAGACCGCGACCGCCGAGAGCCAGTGCGCGCGCGGGCTCAGACGCTTTTCGCCGAAGAGAAACAATCCCAGGAAGGAAGATTCGAGAAAGAAGGCGAACATGCCTTCCATGGCCAGCGTCTGGCCGATAACGCCACCGGCGAAGCGCGAAAAAATCGACCAGTTCGTGCCGAACTGAAATTCCATGGGAATTCCGGTGACTACGCCGAGCACGAAGTTGATGCCGAAAATCTTGGCCCAGAAGCGGGCGGCCTGGTCGTAGAGCGGATCGTTGCGGCGCAGCGCGATCGTCTTCAGGATGACGATCAGGAGCGCGAGCCCCATGGTGAGTTGCGGGAATAAGTAGTGAAAGGTCGCCGTGAACGCAAAGTGCAGACGATGAATCAGCAGTGCGCTTTCCATGAATAATCCTCAATTGTGCCGCGGAATCCCACATCGCCAAAAGCAGTTGAGCAATTATCAACGGCGATGTACGAGAGCCAGTGTGACCGCAATCACATCACATTCAGGAGCGGGTACGCCCGCCGGCGATCCTTCTCCGCGGTACGAATTTCGCGCCGGTGCGCAGCATCTTCGTAGCGCCGCTTCTCGTCGGCCGTCTCCGGAATCACCGGCGCGACCGCGAGCCGATGGCCGGCCGCATCGATGGCCACAAATGTCAGATATGCCGAGCTGACATGCCGCTTCTCTTCCGAATGATAATTTTCGACCCAGACCTTGACGCCGACCTCCATGGAAGTATGGAAGACGCGATTGACGGATGCGCGAAGAATAACGAGATCGCCGACGCGCACGGGAACGAGAAAATCCATGTGGTCGATGGAAGCGGTGACGACCCGCTGACGCGAGTGCCGGTGGGCGGCCATCGCGCCCGCCAGATCGATCCAGTGCATCAGCCGGCCGCCGACGAGAGCGTTCAGCGGGTTGGCATCATTGGGCATGACGATCTCGGCCATTTCCGAGATCGAATCGTGAACCGGGCGGGGAGTGAGGCGCGCATTGTCGTTGGTCATAATTCTTCAGATGAGAGAAGCGCTTCGCCGGACTCGATATGCTTGCAAGTAACTGCTCGCCAGCCGGTGCACGCGCGCATCCGCATGCGGATCGCGCCAGGCCTCGGCGGCCAGATCGTAAGTCATGGTGCCATGCGCGATGGGCGCGTGATCTTTCTCGCAAATGTAGAAAAAAGTAATCTGCCCGGCACTGGAGCCGGCGACGGAAAATCGAATCGCATCCCAATCGCGCGCGGGAGGAAGATGCGGGCAGGCCGAGGCGTAGCCGAGGTTGCAGAAATCGCGAAGGTGGTCGTTATCGACCGCGATTGTCGCGCCGGCATCGGCATTCGCTGGCCGAAGCGCAGCAATTGCCGGTCCATCCGGCGCCGAGCGGCAGCCGCGCCGGATGCGGCCATGCGATGTCATACACGATTTCCCGCGGCACAAAATAAGGACAGGCCAACTTCTTCTCCGGAGAAAGCCATTGTAACGCGGGGCATGATATCAATGGGGGAGAGGCAGCGATTAGCCGTTAGCCAGTACATTAGCTGCTAGCTTCGAGCCAAGAAAATCGCAAGCCCGAACGACTGAGACTGAATGCTTTATCGGGAAACCCTTAACTGAGAACTGAGAACCGACAACTGAGAACTTCCTTATGGATCGTATTGCTGCATTGACTGAAATTCTTACGGCGAATCCCGAGGATTCGTTTGCGCGCTATGGGCTGGCCATGGAGTATTCGAAGGCCGGCGACGTGGAGCGGGCGCTGGCCGAGTTCAAGACTCTGCTGGAGAAGAATCCCGACTACACTCCGGGATACTTCATGGCGGCGCAGACGCTGGCTAGCGGCCGAGCGGGTCGAAGAAGCCAAGCGCATGCTGGTCGATGGCATCAGTTCAGCCCGGCGCACCGGCAACCAGCACGCGCAGTCGGAGATGACGGCCATGCTGGAAGAGCTGAAGTAATTGAAGAGGTCAGAAGTCAGATTGCAGAAGTGACATCCCTCGCTGCACGCGGGCAGCTTGCACCCTTGGCAGTTTACTTCTAGAATCTGTCGTTCTACCCTCCGTCATTGCTATCACTGCAATCGTTGCTATCATTGCACATCATTGACAGCAATGCTATCATTGATGGCATGGCTAGCATTACTATCCGACAATTGCCGAGACCACCAAACGCAAGCTGCGTATTCGCGCGGCGCAGAATGGGCGCTCCATGGAGCAGGAGGCGCGGGAGATTCTGCAAATCGAGCTCGCCAGACCTGCCAACCCCATCAAGACGGGGAAGGACTTGGTAGATGCCATCCGGCGGCGATTCGCGCCCCTAGGCGGCGTTGAGCTCAAGATTCCACCACGTGGCCCCATTCGCGACCCGGGAATCCGGTAGAAAACCGTGACCATTCTCGACACGAATGTGCTTTCCGAGACGATGGCTGCCGCTCCATCGGCAGTCGCGCTGGCGTGGATCTCGCTCCAGCGGCAGAGTGACAATCTCTTCCTCACCACGGTCACAGTGGCTGAGATTCTCTATGGAATTGAGATTCTGCCTGCCGGGAAGCGGCGCGACAAATTGAGCGCCCAGGCGGAAGGTATGTTCGCGGAAGACTTTTCTGGGCACATCTTGAGCTTCGATGAACAAGCTGCGCGGGCTTTTTCACAGATTGCGGCAGAGCGGCGTAAGCTTGGAAAACCAATCGCCGAGATGGATGCCCAGATTGCCGCCATCGCGCGGGTGCATGGGGCGCTCCTGGCAACGCGCAATACATCCGACTTCGAGGATTGCGGCATCCGTCTGGTGAATCCCTGGCGCGATTGATCGCCGTGTCTGCAATCTTCGCTCCCGATTGGTTCGAACTTCCCTTCCACCTGTAAACTATTGGGTCTCTCTTCACACGTCTTCCGCGGAGGCCGTCATGCGCGTTCGCTCTTCGTCGTTGATCTTCTTCTTGCGTCATTCCTCGCTGCTCTTCTTGTGATTCCCGCCGCTGCTCAGGCCAAGCATCCCTTCACTTTTGAAGACATGATGAAGCTGAAGCGCGTCGGAGAGCCGGTGCCTTCGCCGGATGGCAAGTGGGTTCTGTTCAGCGTGGTGGATGTGGATCTGGCGGCGAATAAGAAGACGCCGCATATATGGATTGTGCCGCTGCGCGGGAGGCGCTTCGAATGAGAAAGAGCGCGTGCTCATCGCCGATCAGGATGGCGATCGTCCGCGCTGGGCGCCAGATGGGAAGCGGTTTGCGTTCATCTCGAATAAAGAGGGCGGATCGCAGGTTTGGATTGCCGAGTTTCGATGGATGCAGCGGGTACGGTCACTGCCGTGCGCAAGCTGACTTCGATTGCTACCGAAGCCGGTGGCGAACTCTGGTCTCCGGATGGGAAGAACATTCTCTTCACCTCGGATGTCTATCCCGAGTGCGACGGCGCACCCGATGCGGAAGCCGATACTGCAACGCGAGAAAAGTCAAAGAGGCCGAGGACTCGAAAGTCAAGGCGCATGATTTTCGACCGACTTCTCTATCGTCACTGGAATGCTTATAAAGAGGGCAAGCGAACCCACATTTTCGTATCGATCCCAGTGCCTTCGATCACACTTCGGCCCGTCGACGAAAGCTTTTCCTTCGACGAGGCCGGTCCCCGCGACCTCACGCCCGGCGATTACGATGCTCCTCGTGTTTTCGCTGGGCGGGCAGGATGACTATGCGTTCTCGCCCGACGGGCAGGAGATTTGCTACACCTCGAATCACGACAAGGTCGAGGCCGCTTCCACGAACAACGATCTCTGGATCGTTCCGGTGAATTGGCCCGCGACGCCACGCCTGCCGAGGTGCTGGCAAGACGAAGAACATCACCGCCGACAATCCGGCGAGCGACTCGACTCCGCTCTATTCGCCCGATGGCAAGTACATCGCCTACCGCGCCCAGCAGCGTCCGGGATACGAGAGCGACCGCTTTCGGCTGATGCTGTATGACCGGAAGACGGGGGAGAAGAAGAATCTGACGGAAGACTTCGATCGCTGGGTAGGAACGTTTGCGTGGGCCCCAGATTCGAAGAATATTTACTTCGACAGCGGAGAACGAGGGAGTCGCCGATCTACGAGTTATGCCGGAATCTGACCAGCAATGGCTGCGACTCTACCGATGGCAATCGATGGATTCAATGACGATCTCGTCGGTACACTCAGACGGCAAGACTCTTGTCTTCACTCGAATGTCGATCTCGGGGCCGACCGAGATTTCATCTGCGACGAATATCTCAACGAATGCGAAGTCGGCTACTAGGAAAGATCAACAGGCTTCCGACTAATCCGATACGAACGTTCCCGAAGTGCCAACTGTTCAAAGCCGATGCCGATAACTCACATCAACGACGCCGTGCTCTCCGCAATCGCTATGTCTCCGCTCGAACGTTTTTGGTTCAAAGGCGCGCACGGCGACAAGGTCGAAGGCTTCCTCGTCAAGCCGCCGAACTTCGACGCCTCCAAGAAATATCCCGTGAAGTTCCTCATCCACGGCGGCCCCGAAGGCGCCTGGGGAGACGACTGGTCTTACCGCTGGAATCCCGAACTCTTTCGCCGCCAATCGGATACGTGGTCATCATGATCAACTTCCACGGCTCGACTGGATACGGGCAGAAGTTTGTTGATGCGATCAATGGCGATTGGGGCGGGGCTCCGTTTGAGGATTTGATGAAGGGGCTCGATTACGCGGAGAAGACTTATCCGTTCATCGACAAAGACCGCGAGTGCGCGCTGGGCGCGAGTTATGGCGGATACGCCATCAACTGGTCTTGGGCCACACCGATCGCTTCAAGTGCATCGTGTCGCATGATGGCATGTTCAATGCAGATTTCGGCGTGGGGCACGACCGAGGAACTCTGGTTCAATAACTGGGAGTTCAAAGGCACTCCCTGGACAATCGCGCCAGATATACGAGAAGTGGTCTCCGCACCAGTACGGCCAAGAATTTCAAGACGCCGACGCTGGTCGTGCACGGGCAGCTCGATTACCGCCTCGACGTGAGCGAAGGCTTCCAGCTTTTTACCACGCTGCAAACCATGGGCGTGCCGTCGAAAGATGCTCTACTTCCCCGACGAAGGCCACTGGGTGCTGAAGCCGCAGAATTCGCAGCTCTGGTGGAAGACGGTGAATGACTGGGTGGACCAGTGGGTGGGGAAATAGTTGCTGCCTGCTAGTTGTAGTTCTGGTTTTCGCTACGGCCTTTGGGCTTTCGGCTTCCGGTGAAGCTGGTCAGCGTTAACTCTACACGCAATCGACGAATCGGGTCACTTACTGCGATGTCTTTTCCGTCTTTCCCTAAGTGAAGGTACTGAGTAAGCGGGGACCGCGACTGTGTTTCAATCGCTACGATAAGCGTTCGCCTACGGAGAACGGCGTGCAATTTATCGACAGGCATTAAATCAGATCCAACGGCAGTACACCGCTACCCGTGTAACGGTCTTCCGCTCCTCGGAGGAGCGGCGAGACCGACGATTACCAAGGACCGGTAGACCTGCACGGCTGGAGCGCCGGGAACATTCACGATCGTCGTGTACGCCCCGGCAGACCTAAGCATTCCATCCACAATAGATTAGCAGAAAAATGGAACAACTGCTTTATTGTCAAAGACCTAGCAGAAATCGCCTGCTAAGTCTTTTCTTTTCAAAGACTCGCTCGAGGGGGAGAGGTCGAAGAATTACCTCTTCCAGAGGGCAAATCAGACGAGCATGATTTGCCGCCTTCTGGAGCGTTCGGTGGATCGACTCGCCTCGGCCTCCGCGCCTCCGGCTCGAACACCTCGTCGCGGGTGCGTGGATCGGCGGGTTGCGGGTCGGCGCTATTTGCTTCAGCGGCCGGCGGACCTTCTGCCGCTGGCATCTCCTGCGGAATCGCAAACAACTCTATCGGTGGTTCCTGCGGAGCGACGACGGGCTTCGCCCAAGAAAGGGATGAATGGCATTGCGTGAGAGACGGGCGGTTTTGGCAGCGGTGGTTGCTCCGTGGATGGCAGCGCGTCCACGTCTTCAAGGTCGAATTGGGCAGCTGGCCGCGCCCGCCGCTCACGGTGATGAGCGCGTCGCAGGGGCCGAGATTGCCCACGGTTGGCGTGATCGCGGCAGGCCCATTCGGATCGGTGACAACCTGCGACTGCGACGTTCCCAGAATGATCGGCTGTCCGTCTTCCGGCTTGCCCTTTCGCATGATATTGCCCTGTGGCGGGCCTCCGCCACCTTGCGGGTTGCGCTCCAGCGTCGTCAGGAAGGTGACGTTCACTCCCTGCACTGGATTGTCAGACGCAGAGCCGTCGGTGACTCGCATGACGAGCGGCTGAAACGGCTGGCCGTTGGGCACGATCTGCGCGGATCCGCTCACGGCCTCGAGCGTCCATGAAGTTGGCAGCACTGCGAAGATCGTGAAGGTCTGGCAAGGATTGTTACCGGGAGTAACGCACGCGCTTACCTGCACGGTCGCGCTCAGATTCGTAATACTCGCGGTGGTTGCCGCCAGTCCTGAACTGTTGGTCGTCGCCGTCGTTGGAGAAAGCGACGCCGTGCCGTTAGTGACCGTGAACTTGATTCCAATGCCCGCTTGCGGCGCGCCCATGTTGAATGCCTCGACGGTCATTGGCACGCCGAGAGTCACGCCTTGCGCCAGCCAGCGCGTGGGAGCGATCGCAGCCAGGTCCTGCGTACTTGCGGTTCCGACGAGCGTTGCCTGCCTGCGTTTGCGCGGGCTGATAAACCGCAGGCGCGAGTTGGGCGTTGATCGCAGCGGTGCCGATGGAGGTGGGAGTAGCCCAGGTAGCGGCTTCTCCCGCAGAGTCAGTAAGCACGGAGCATGACGATGCTGCGCTGCAAGCCGAGAGCAGTGACGCCGTTGGTGGCGCTCCAGGCAATGGTCGCTCCACTCACGGGAGTCACCGCGTCGGAGGCAACGGCGCGGACGCGAATCAGGCTGGGCGCTTGCGCTCCGATGGGCGATGATTGGCTCGCGCCCTGGAGCAGTTGCAACAGGTCGGTGGCAGCCGCGCCATAGGTAAGCGCTCCCTGCATCTGCGAGAACGATCCGGTGCTGGGATCGGTGACTTCGACTGTGGCCATGCCGTCGATGGCTGCCGATGGCAGAGATATCTGCAACTGGGTTGCGGACTGGCTGAGAACCTGACCGCTGCTGATGCCGTTGTCCACCTGCAAACCCGGCCTGAAGCCGATGCCCTGAAGCGTGGTGACGCCTCCGGCGAGGCTGAGGCGCGCGGGCGTGATCGTGTCGGAATAGAGCAGACTTGCCCGGTAGGCGTAATCGGGGCGGCCGTCGCCGCGGTAATCGGCGATGCCGACTTTGTAGGCTTCACTCACGGTGAATTGCGCGTCGAGGCGGCTCACGGCGAATGTACTCGAATTGAACGCCGAGGGCGTGGCCGCGGGCGCGGGATTGCCGGTTTCGTCGGCGAGTTCCCAGATGCCGATGATGGGAAGCAACTTGGACTCGGTGGGCGCTCCGGTTTCGTCGAGCGCGGTGACGGCCACGGACGCGGTGCGATTGGCCTGCACGATGAACTCGAAAAAATCCGCCGAGCCATAACCCGAAATCCACGAGTCCCAGCCTCCGCCTTGTGGAAGCGCCGCCGGATCAGCGTAAGTCGAGCCGCTGCCGGGATGGGTTTCGGCGATTTCGCTGCCGAGCATCAGGATGTCGTTCTCGACGTTCGAGCCGTTCTGGATCGTGACCACCAGAGGCGGGAACGATCCTGATGGCGCGACCTGGGTCGGGCCGTAAGGCTCGACTCCCCACGACCAGGTCGGGTCGAGGCTTCCACGCTTAGCTGATATTGCGCGATGGTCTGGCCCGTGGGGATCGTAAGTTGGCCAAGATCGTAGAAGCCCTCGACCGAAGTGTCGCTGGAGCCAAAGCGGTTGAAAGGCAAGCCGTTCGGCATCCAGATAGCCGGTGATGATGTTGCCCGCGTTGCCAGCGAAGTCGAACCCTGAGACCGATGTCACGACGTACTGGCGCGAGGGAGCGCCGCTCACCATCAGTCGCGCAACCACATTGACGCCCTGCATCTGCTGCGCGGCGTGGCCCGAGGAGTCGGTGAAATAGACGTTGCCCCAGATTCTGCCCGTAGCCTGCGGATTGCCGCCGGGCGCGGGATACAGGCGGGCGAGGGCGGTGACGTCATCGAAGGCGGGCGTGGTGGTGTTATTGCCGAGCGCACCTTCGAAGATGCCGCCATAGCAGATGCTGATAGGGCACGCAATTCGACTGGATCCCGAAAGTGCATGACGGGAAATCCGGCGAAGTCGGCTGCGGTTGGAGAGGGATTGTGGGTGAGGACATTGTCGTTGGCCTGCGACCAGGCGAGTCCGAAGATGTTGCCGAGGACGCGCACCAGCCGGTATTGCACGTCGGGCAATTGGGAGTTGGTGGCGGCGCAGACGCCATTGATGACGGCCACCGCATGCACGATGTTGCCGCTCGCCGAGAAGTTGTCAGGCCCGCCATAGACGGCATTGGTGAAGCAGTCGGCTAAGCTTCCGGCACCTTCGCCAAGGAGCGCGTCGGTGACCGTGCCGTCGAAGTCGTAGACGATGCCAAGGGGCGTACCCGTTGCTTGCGGCGTGATGTCGGCGGGAGCCGTGATGACTCCAAACTCACCTTGAATGTTGCTGCCATTGACGTCTTCGGCGAGGTGGCCGACCTGCGTTACGGTGAGGGCAACACCGGGAGCGGTGGTCCACGGAGTGATCGCGGTCGCTACAAAGGCGTCGGCTTGCGCGTTGCTCAAAATCGGGCTGAGAGCGCCCTGGTCGGTGAAATATTGAACGGTGGCGCTCGGCCATAGGATGGGCTGGCCTTCGACGCCAGGACTATAGCCGGCGCCGGCAACCCATGCCGGACCACCAGCGCGGAGGGAGCACGGAAATAAGAGGACGAGAACGCTGGCGGCGAGAATTCGCGAGCGCATAGTCATTCTCCTCGGGCGGCGCGAATGGCGCGCGCAAGCTGCGAGACGGAGATGGGGCGCGGCGACGAATTTGCGCCTTCGCGATGCGCTGCCATCGCCCGCGCCGATTGGCGATGATATTGCTCGAGCCGGAGCCGCCGGGGGCTTCCACGGCAACGTGCTCGCCGCTCGGATCGAGCCGAATCTGGCCTTGCTGACCGCCGACCGGGCTCGTCAGTCCAAGGCGGCTCGGCGGATATAAGAAGAGAAGAACGCGGTCGCCACGGCGTAGCGGACGCTGGCGGGAGAGCGCGCCGGTCCATTCGCGGATGGTGAGAACCTGGCCGGGATCGACGCCGGCAATGGGCCTATCGACGCGAAAGCGAAATTCGATGGCGGCCACGGCGACCGCGACGGTGCCCGGCAGCGTAGTCGAGATGGGGCAGACTTCGTCTCTACGCTGAACAAGTGAGGGCGCAGAGCGCGACTTGGCCACTTCGCTCGATGGAGCCGTTGGCTCCGTGCAGTTTGCCGCCCGCGAACTCGCGCCGAGCACGCGGCCCGCAAAGATGATTCCGGCGCGGCGGGAGAGCTGCTTCCACTCTGGGCCGAGGACTCGCGCGGCGGCGGCCTCGTCGGACGGCGGAGCCGGGAACGCCGAGCGGTGGGCACAATATAAAGAATAGGGCCGAGAGAGCAAGGCATCCTGACCGGCACACCAGTAGGCACACGCATGGCGATGTCTTTCTGGAGAGGACGGACCGGAAGCGGCCCTGGGAGTGGAATCAATTTAGCGCAGAGCGGCCGGGGCGGATATGCGCTGGGTCACTGTTGAAATGTGATGAATCTGGAGTGATCAGAGCTTAGAGGTCAGATTGCGAAGGTAACAGCCAAACCGCCGCGTTAGCTGTTGCGGTGCTTCCGTAGATTCTGATTGGCCTTCTTGTTCGCCTTCCGCTCCGACTTTGCGTATTTCTTCGTCGCTTTGGCCTGCTTCTTGTTGGCCTTCTTCAACATTTTTTGCTGCTTCTTGATGTCCTTACGAGACTGCTTGGCGTTCTGCTCCGGCGTCATGCGCGGCGATTTGTCGGCGGCGGCGAAGGAACCGAGGCTGAGGATGGCGAGCAAAACCAGGGCAGCAAATCGTTTCATATCGTCTCCTGAATGGGAGTCTTATTTGATCTTACACCGAACCCGACGCGGGTCTAACTACACCAAAGTCATTCCGGCGGTTATTGCGGTGGCCGCTCAAAACCCGCAGCCACCAGATCCGGAAACTTGAAAATCCGGTACGCCGCTGGCACCCGGTCCCCAATCTTGACTTCACCACCGCTTTCAAGAGCTTTCCCTGATACGATAGAAATCTGCGGCTCGGACAGGTGCAGGGCGCGAGAACTTTGCGGTACATGCCGGGAGCTGATCAAGTCCGACTACACAATCGTCAGTGGATCGTCTTCGTCTTGCGCGACATGTAATCCATCAGCAGATACTGGCCGAGCGTGTAGGGCGTGGTGAAGTAGGCTTTGCCGCGGCACATCTGAGTTACTTTCTGGACGAATTGGACCAGGCCGTAGTCGCTGGCGAGCATGAACGTGTTGATCAGGACGCCGGCGCGCTTGCACTTTGAAACTTCTTCCAGCGTCTGGCTGACGACGAGCGGGTCGAGGCCGAAGGCGTTCTTGTAGATGCGGCCGTCTTCGAGCGTGAGGGCGCTGGGCTTGCCGTCGGTAATCATGACGATCTGCTTCATGTCCTTGCGCTGGCGTTGCAGGATGCGCTGCGCCATGCGCAAACCTTCGCGCGTGTTGGTGTAATACGGGCCGACTTTGACGCGCGCCAGTTGCGAGAGCGGCACTTCTTCAGCGGAGTCGTGAAAGAGCACCAGCGAGAGCGAGTCTCCCGGATACTGCGTGCGAATCAGCTGCGAGAGCGCCATGGCAACTTTTTTGGCGGGCGTGAAGCGGTCCTCGCCGTAGAGGATCATCGAGTGCGAGCAGTCAAGCATCAGCACCGTCGCGCAACTTGATTGGTACTCGCACTGGTGGACTTGCAGATCGCGGTACTCGATGTTGAGCGGCAGTTCGAGGCCTTCGCGCTGGATGGCGTTCGAGAGCGTGGCCGTGATGTCGAGGTTGAGCGTGTCGCCGAATTCGTAGGGCTTGGAGGCGCCGCTGGCTTCGATGCCGGTCGCCATGTCGCGCGTATCGTGGCGCCCAAAGCTCGATTTGCCGAGCGAGCCGAGCAGATCGCGCAGGGCTTTGAAGCCGAGGAAGTCGAGACTCTTGTCGGTGATCTCGAATTTTGCCTGCTGATTTTCACCAACCTGCCCGCCGACGCTCGAACGTCGCGACGGGTCATGCGGCTCGTCGATGGAGATGTAATCTTCCTGCTGCATGCGCTCGATGAGCTTCTCGATCAGCTCTTCCATCTCGCCGTTCATCGCCATCTGCTGCAGGCGGTCGCGCATCTCTTCGTCGAACTGATCGCTTTCGAGCATCGCCTGCTCGAGCGCCCGCCGCAACTCGTCGAGCGTCTGCTCGCCGTCCTGCATTTCGTACCAGAAGTTATCGTTGAATCCACTTTGCAGCAGATAGTCAGAGAGCGCGCTGAGCAGGTCCTCCATGCTCATTTCGCCGGCGGGGTCGGGGACGTATTTGCTGTAGCGGATGCGTTTCATGGCGAGCTTCTAGCTATTAGCTCCAAGCTTTTAGCTGAACCGTTATGCGTACTCAGTCCTTCGTGCTTCGCAAACTACCGAGTCCTGATTAACCTCGCGAAGGCCGAGAACGAAGGACAAGAAACGAAGGACGCTAATTAAAGCTTCTCTTTCTTCCGAACCCCGGCTCTTCGCGCTCGAACATCGGCTTCTCCTGAACCTTCGGCTGCTTCTCTCCCGCGGTAAACACGCGCTCCTCGTTGCGGCCGATTTTCTTGTGCGCATGCAGGCCTTCCAGCACAAACTCGGCTGCGGACACTTGCACCTCTACGCTGTCTTTCGGGCCTACGTTCAGCTTCAGCAGCTTGTCCATCAGGCCCTGAATCTGGCGGAGGCCGTCCAGAACTTCTTTCGCGCCGGCGTTATCGCTTAGCTGAATTTCGCCACCGAGGTCGAACCACTGCACGATCTGATTCATGTTCACGCCGTGCAGGTGCGAGTCATAGGCTTTGGCGATCGCGGTGCGGATCAGTTCGCGGCTTACATGGTCGGCGCCTTTCATCTCGCCTTCGTATTCGAGCTCGAGCTTGCCGGTGATGGCGGGCAGCGCGGCGTAGATGTCGCTGATGCGCGGCACCACCGTGTTTTCCTGATGAGTCAGCGCGCGGCGCTCGGCGTTCGATACGACGTTCTCCATCGCCGAAATCGGCAGGCGCTGGCTTACGCCGGAGCGCTTGTCGACTTTCTTGTCTTCGCGTGCGACGAAGGCGATGCGCTCGATCACCTCCTGCACGTAGTTGGGAATGTGCAGGCGCGAGCCGTTGCGCGACAGCCACGCTTCCTGCGCGGTGATGGCAATTCCCTCTTCGACCGTGGCCGGATAGTGCGTGCGAATCTCGCTGCCGATGCGGTCTTTGAGCGGCGTGATGATTTTGCCGCGGGCTGTGTAGTCCTCGGGATTGGCGCTGAAGACGATGGCGACATCGAGCGGCAGGCGGATCGGGTAGCCCTTAATCTGCACGTCGCCTTCCTGCATGATGTTGAACAGGCCGACCTGAATTTTCCCGGCGAGGTCAGGCAGTTCGTTGATGGCGAAGATGGCGCGATTGGCGCGCGGCAAGCAGGCCGTAGTGCACGGTGAATTCGCTGGAGAGTTCGTGGCCTCCGCGAGCGGCCTTGATGGGATCGATGTCGCCGATGAGGTCGGCGATGGTCACGTCGGGCGTCGCCAGTTTTTCCACGTAGCGATGGTCGGGCGTGAGCCAGGCGATCTCGACGGCGTCTCCCTGCTTGGCAACGAGGTCGCGGCAGCGGCGGCAGATGGGCGCGTAGGGATTGTCGTGAATTTCGCAGCCCGCGATATAGGGCATCTCGGGATCGAGCAGCGAGGTAAGCGCGCGCAGGATGCGGCTTTTGGCCTGTCCGCGAAGTCCGAGCAGAATGAAGTTGTGGCGCGAGAGAATGGCGTTGACGATCTGCGGCACGACGGTGTCGTCATAGCCGACGATGCCGGGAAAAATCGGGTCGTCAGGATGCTCGCGCAGGCGCGCCATCAGGTTCTCGCGCATTTCGTCTTTCACCCGGCGGGACGCGAGACGGCTTTCGGAAAATAGACTGGTGCGCAATTCGCCCAGTGTGCGGGCACTGCTCATGGCGGGAACTCCTGGGGTCAACTTAATTTAATACCCTTAATTTCCGGCGTGGCGCCGGCGGTGAAGCTTAGGCGGATTATACGCCCGCGAGCAGTTGCCAGTTGTCAGCTATCAGTTGTCAGTTCTTTCCCTGCACCGTTCACCGATAGCTCTTGGGCTATCGGCCCTTTTTTGTTAGATGCGATGTTGAACTTGATGAAGCTGGCATTTACTGACGACCGATACCTGACGACTGAGGAGTCACGGTGGCGGCCCAACTCAATTCCATCGCGCCTTCGCCGCCCGCCGCAGTCCGGGGAGGACCGCTTCGAGATAGCCGACTACCGCTTCCAGACGTTTTGTTTCCGACAGAGTGGCCAGCAGGCTTTGTTTGAAGTCAAGATCGAGCGGGAGCGTCCCGGCGAGCAGAAAAGAAAGATTGTGCGCGGCCTCATCGGGCCCGGAAAGTTCGGCGCCCGCAATTTTCACGATTTCAGCGTGCAGGCGCACAGCCTGCTCGACCAGCGACGACGCGGCACGGGCAGGCTCGTCATCGTCATCTTCGACTAACGAGATTTCCGCGCGCAAGAACGCGCGCTCTTCATTCACCTCGAGAACTTCAAAACGCTCGACGCCGCGCGTCAGGATATCCATGCGGCCGTCGTCGTATTTCTTGGTCACAGAAACAATCTCGGCGGTACAGCCGATACCCGCGACTCCGTCTTCGGATGCGCGCACAATGCCGAAGGGCTTTTTCTGCTCCAGGCATTCGGAGATCATTTCTTTGTAGCGCGGCTCGAAAATGTGCAGCGGGAGCGGGGCTCCCGGGAGGAGAACCAGATCGAGCGGAAAGATGGGCAACAGCGAACTCACGACTCCTCCGGTTGCAAGATGATTTTACGACATGGAGAAGTTCCCGGTTCTCAGTTCTCAGTAAAACCGGTTACCGGTCGCCGCCTCGCCTCCTATTTGACTTGGTCGCACGCGTGCGGCATAAAAACTCGTTATGGAAATGAACGGCAAGGTTGCGGTGGTAACAGGCGCGTCAATGGGCATTGGCGAGGCGATCGCCAAGATATTCGCCGACAACGGAGCAAGCGTAGTGCTGCTGGCGCGCGACGTTGGCCGCGCCGACGAGGCTCGGCATCGCATCGGCCATACCGACCGAACGTTTCGCGCTGGCCTGCGACGTGCGCAGATCCGAAGACATCAACGAAACGATCGCCCAGACGCTCGCTCGTTTTGGCCGCTTGGATGTATGGGTCAACAATGCAGGGGTCGGCATCCGCGACCGCGTCGCCGATATGGACATGTCGGCCTGCCGCGACCTTTTTGAAACGAATTTCTTTGGCGCGATCCTCTGCCTGCAAAAAGCTGTCGCGGCCATGCGAAAGAGCGGCGGAGGCACCGTCATTAATATTTCGAGCGTCGCCGGACACATTCCCGTGCCGCACATGGCGCCTTACTCCGCCAGCAAATTCGCGCTGAACGCCATTGGCAAGGGCGCCCGTCTCGAACTGAAACGCGACAACATCAATGTATTGACGGTGTGCCCCGGCTATGTGCAAACCGACTTCGGCGCACACATAGTCGTGGACAAAGGCGGTACCGTACGAGGGAAGTCGGTAAAAGGCATTACCGCCGAACGGGTGGCACGCGCGACTTACAACGGATATCGCGCAGGCGAAGCGTGAGGTGATTGTGCCGTGGTCGATGATTCCGGCGGTGAAGCTTTATCAGTTGCTGCCTGGGCTGGTGGAGTGGGTGATGGGGAAGGCGTTGAAATAATGCTAGAGGAATGTCGCTTGCATCAGGCTCCTATACACAACTCGCCGGCTTTCTCAGATCAGTGGTGTCTTAAATGTTTTGTATCACCGCGCGAACAGGAGCGCCCACGCCACACGAGCTTTCCCGCCTCAATCTTCCGTAAAGAAACGTAAATCCGGTTACCCTTTGGACGTGTCCCGCATCGAATATTTTAGGCAGAACTGCAGTCTTCCACCCCCTCGAAGTGAGCTGACGCACGGCGGCTCTGGGGGTGGGAGCTGCCGTTAATTTCTCCCGCACTGTTTTTCGCTAGAATACCAGCATGAGTTTGCCTTTCCGACCTGCTTGCCTCTTTCGCGTTCGCATTCCCTTTGCTGATAGTACCCATGCTCGCGTTTGTCGCGGCCCTCACCGCGTTTCCTGGACGGGCCTGCGCGCAGGAGGGACCGCTCGACAAGTCGCTGCCGAAGGGCACCACGGTCGAGGAGATCATCCGGCATTTTGCCGCGAAGGAAAAGGAATTCAAGGAAGCCCGCGACCAGTACACCTACCGGCAGGATGTGAAGGTCATGACCCTCGACGGCAATACGCCTGACGGCACTTACCAGCAGGTGTTCGATGTCAGCTTCGACGATAAGGGACACAGGATCAAGAACGTTGTGTTCGCGCCGCAGCCCACGCTGGAGCGCATCATGATGACCGAAGAGGATATCGACGACATCGAAAACCGGCTGCCCTTCGTGCTGACCTCGGACGAGATTGGCGAGTACGACATCCTCTACGTCGGCCAGCAGAAACAAGACGAGCTCAACACTTATGTCTTTGATGTTGCGCCCAAGCAGATTGTCGGAAAGAAACGCTATTTCCAGGGGCGCATCTGGGTTGACGATCATGATTTCCAGATCGTAGAGACCTACGGCAAGACCGTGCCCGATATCCGCAAAAAGAAGGGCCAGGAAAATCTCTTCCCGAAATTTACGACTTGGCGCGAGCAGATCGACGGACAATACTGGTTCCCCACTTATACGCGCGCCGAAGACACTTTGCAGTTCAGCATGGGCGATATCAAGATCCGCGAGATCATCAAGTACACCAACTACCGCCGCTTCGGATCGAAGTCGCGTATTACCTACGACGGCCGTGAAGTTCAGAAGGGTGCGCCAGAGGCGAGCCCGGATTCGCCGAAGCCGGACGCCTCCAAGCCCGATGCGCCGAAACCCGGATTCTCAAAGGACGACCAGAAGGCTCCCGATCCCCCGAAGCCGCAATAATGGTCCTGCACCGTTTTTGCGACTGCGCGCTAGGTCAAGAACCTCGGTAACCGCGCACAATTCTTTTCATTGACTCCCGATCGTTCCGTTGCCATAATTTCGCTGGGTGTTGGAGTTCACCTTTAACCGCCCGCCTCGGGCAGATGACTCCTACGAAGAAAAGAGGATTTTCTTGGTAGGGGTCGGTTTGCGAAGTTCTTCCCGCCTCTGATTCCAGAAAATTTCTCCGATACGCAGGTGCGCTTTCGGCCGCAAGGCGTTATTTGTGCCGCCGCCGTCTGACGTGAAAGGAAACGAATTGCTTGGTTAAATATCTGATGGTGGGAGTTGGTGGAGCGGTCGGCTCCGTCTTGCGTTTCTGGCTGGGGAGCTACATTGGGGGCCGTCTTGGCAGCCGCTTTCCCTACGGCACGTTTGTAGTCAATATCAGCGGCTCGTTTCTGATCGGCATCGTGCTTACTGTATTGGCCGAGACGAACCCATTGGAACGCCAATTGGCGTTACCTGATCCCCATTGGATTCATCGGCGGCTATACCACTTTTTCAGCATTCGAGTATGAAACGTTTCGCCTGTTTCAGGATGGCCAGATGCTCACGGCCGCGCTCAACGTCGCGCTCAGCGTGATTGTCGGATTCGCCGGCGTGTGGGCGGGCGCCGTCGCCGGAAGGTCGATTCCGTAAGCGTAGGATAGTGCGTAGCCAGGAGCCAATGTGCTTATTTCAGGGCCAGCGAAAAAAGTTGCCGTCTATGTGGCGGAAGACCAGCAGTATCACGGCACCGCAGCCTATTCGGCGATTCTCGATTTTCTCTTCTTCCGCGGCGTGTCGGGCGCTACGGTAACTCGCGGAATTGCCGGCTTCGGCGCCGACCACCACATGCACACGACGCGAATGGTGGATCTCGCAACGCGCCTCCCAGTCAAAATCGAGTTCATCGAAACTCCCGAAAAAGTTGAAGAGCTGCTCCCCAAGTTGCAGACGATGGCCGGCACCGGGCTGATCGAAGTCCAGGACACGACTATCGTGAAACCGGCCACCACCGAGAAAGAGAAACACGCATCCCGCCGTGAAGCCCGCGCTCAAGCGCGAAGGCAAGGCCAAGTTGATGCGCATCTATGTCGGCGAGAACGATAAATGGAATGGCAAGCCGCTCTACGAAGCTATCGTCAGTGGCCTGCGCGCGCATGATATCGCTGGCGTAACGGTCTACCGCGGAATTCTCGGCTACGGCGCAAATCGGCGTATTCACAAAGACGCCGCGCTCAGCCTCTCGCATGACCGGCCGATCCTGCTATCCATCGTCGACACGGAAGAGAAAATGCGTGCCTTCATGCCGGTCCTGGATCAAATGGTGCAGCAGGGACTGGTCGTGCTCTCGGATGTGGACGTCATCAATTACACGCATGACTACGAGAAGAGCGATCGCCGTCAGGAGTCACGCGCATGAAGCTCGAAGGCAAAGCCAAGATGCTGCGCATCCATTTCGGTGAAGACGATAAGTGGCAGGGCAAGCCGCTGTATGAGGCAATCGTCGCCAAGTGCCGCGAGCTCGACCTAGCCGGAGCGACCGTCTATCGCGGCATCGAAGGCTACGGCGCGAGCACGCTGATTCACAAAGCGCATCTGCTGCGCTCGTCTGACCGGCCGATCATGGTGTCGGTCGTCGACACCGAAGAGAACATCGGCAAGCTGCTGCCGGCGCTCGACCAGATGGTGGCCGACGGGCTGATTGCCATGTCCGACGTCGAGGTGATCAAGTACACGCACCAGGACGGCGTGCGCTCGCAGCCCTAAGCGGAGACCTTTCAAGACTGAATCCTTAAAACATGCGCGGCTGTGTCTGCTGTTCGATGTAGCGCCGGCTGTCAAATTTCTTGCCAGTGCTCTCGCCGGACATGTAGCGGATCAGCCCGAAGATTGGGCGCTCGAACCAGGGACGATCGAATTTGCCGACGATCGACCAGGCCACGCCCGCATATCCGTTCGGATCGCGGCCATCGAGTTCATACTTATCGTTGAGGGCGACGGCGATGCGGTAGGCTTCCGCCGGCGTACGGCTCCATTCCAGAATTTTCTTGCCCCAATACATGCGCACATAGTTGTGCATCCAGCCGGTATTGACCATCTGCATCTGCGCGGCGTTCCAGAGCGGATCGTGCGTCTCAGCGTTCTCGAGCTGCTTCTCGGAGTAAACGTAGGGACGAGGATCGCGGGCATGTTCGGCCAGCGAGCGATGAGCCCAGTTCTCTCCGCTCTCGAAGTTGTCGTAATTCGGATTGTAGGTAACGAAATTGATCGCCAGTTCGCGCCACACGAGCAGCTCGTTGATGAACGACTCCTTGTCGGGCTTGGGCGCAGCAGCTTTCTGCACCGCCAGCACAATAGTCAGCGGGCTGATGTGCCCGAAGTGGAGATACGGCGACAGGCGGCTCGTACCGTCGAGTTCAGGATGGTTGCGATCTTTCGCGTAGTGCTTGAGCTTATTGTCTACGAACTCGGCGAGCAGCCGCAGCGCCTCTTTGGTACCGCCTTTGAAGTGGCTTGAGGGCGCGACGGACCGGTCTAACTTCCAGCCCTCCGTTACATCGAAATCCACGGGTAGTGATTGCAGTTTCACCGGTTTTGTCCAGGCGAATTTTGCGCGCCCGTTCGGCGGCTTCACTAGAAATCGATCAAGCTGCGCTTCGAGCTTCTTGCGGATGTGAAAGGCAGCGTACTGTTCTTTTTCGATCAGACGCGACGGAACGATCACGTCGGAATCGACCGTCCACAGCGGTACGCGGAGCTTTTGAGTGGCGATCCGACGCCAATGCTCCGGCTCGCGCATCGGATTCTCGTCACCGACCACCAGTGCGGGCTTCACTTCGTCGCAGAACTTCACCAGGCTGTGGTCGGGATAGCGGCGGAGCACGAAACCGATGTTGCGTTTTTCGAGCGCCGCGGCGATATCAGGAATGCCCTCAACCAGAAATCGATACGCTCGCAGATTCGCATTCGGATAAAACGGCACCGGCGCAAAGAACACGACCACGGGTTTGCCCAGCGCATTCGCGGCCTCGACCGCGACATCGAGCGCGGGGTTGTCGACGCCGCGCTGCGAGCGCTGCATCCAGTACACAACGCAAGCTCCGATCCGGATCGGGTGCACCCTCGCGCCGCACACGAACGCGCGGACTCGCCGCTAATTTTTCGATTTCAATCACGCTGGATTCTTAAGTCTTCCTGGTATCAGGCTCGTAGGTGCCCCGAGTCACCCGGCCTGGGCTGGCAGTTTTGAATTCTTCGGATTTACCCCGCGGAATGCTCAACGTCTTCCATTCCGACGAGCGCAGATGCTTAGCCAGAAAAACGATCTGCCCAATATGCTGCGCGTAGTGAGCGAGTGCGCGGTTCAGCGCCTGCATCACGGTGTGCGGCTCCTGCCGAATCGTAATCGTGCGGGTTACATCTTCCGGCTTGAGCAAGTCGAGCGTGGCGAAGATGATCGACCATCCCTCTTCCCACCAGCGCATCACCTCGCCGCGGGATGTGGTCGTCGAAATTTCGAATTCGCGGTCGCGATAGCGATCCGGCTTTTCTCCATCGCTGATGAGGAAGTCGGTGAAACGCGAGCGCGCATTGCCGGCGATATGTTTCGCCAGAACGGCCACCGAATTCGATTCCGAGTCGATGGTCGCGAAGAACTCCTTGTCGTCGAGTTGCGCCATCGCAGCCTCGGCCATGCGTTTGTGGCCGCGCAGCTGGCGGCGGATTTCATCGAGATAAGAGAATGCTAGGTCAGTCATGATTGCGATTCCCTGATCGGGCAAGCCAGGTCGAAGGTCAACTTGCAGAATGCAGAACCCCCACCGATTGATTTTACTTCTTCAGTTTGACTTCTGACCTCTGATGTTATATGCCGCACGCTACTCTGAACCCGTAATCGGCATATTGAAATTGCGGCGGAATACTCGACCGCGCGGCGCAGCGCGACATTCTTAATATGGTGCCGCCAAGAACCCCCGCGCGAGGAGCGGCGCTCGCCCCTCTTCGGGCCGAGCGGATTGCGCTCCGGCGAGATCGCATAATAATCAGGCGAAAACCAGTCGCTGCACCACTCGTGCACGTTGTCGCACATGTTGTAGAGACCATATCCGTTCGGCTCGCCTAGACCCACTGGCTCCGGGCCGGCTTTCCAATAGCGCGCGCATTTCTCAGCGTAATAAGGCAGAGCTTGCGGCGCCGTATTGCCCCACGGATAGAGTTCGCCCTCGCGACCACCCCGAGCAGCGCGCTCCCACTCGGCCTCGGTGGGCAGGCGAAATTTTTTGCCCGTACTCGCACTCAGCCATTCGCAGTAACGAGCCGCGTCGAACCAGGAGACTCCGACTACCGGCTGTCGTGGATCATTAAGATTGGGATCGAGCGAGAAAGGCGCCGCGGGAGAGCCCGTGGCCTCGACGAAATGGGCATAGGCGCCTATTGGTGACTTGAAAAGCCGCGAGCAGAAATTCGTCGACCCAGACGCGATGCACCGGACGCTCGCTGTCCTGACTGAGAGTATCGCGGCCCGCCTCGCATCCCATCAGAAACCATCCTGCCGGAATGGTCGACGAGATTGGGGCTTAGATCGTCCGCGGGCATCTTGGTGAGCTCTACCTGCTCCATTATTCGCGTCTTCGCTAGAGCGTCCGCAGCGCACGGACGACCTCTTCAATTTTATTCTCCTGAAAGAGCCGAATGCCGGCGATGCCCGCGGCTCCGGCGGCAAGGCAGGAGGCAGCATTCTCGATCGTCACGCCCCCCAGAGCGAAGACGGGGATTTTTGCCGCCGCGCAAACTGCGTGCAATTCGACCAGTCCTTGTGGCTGAACTTGCGGCGCATCTTTCTTTTCGAAGACGGGCGCGAAGACGGCGAAGTCGGAGCCTTCGGACGCGGCACGTATGACATCGAAGGCAGTGTGGCACGAGACAGATACGACAGGGTCTCGCGCCGCGAGCTTCGAGTCGCGAGCTGCTATTTTCTTCCAGACGGATCGAACCGCGGATGGCTCGACGTCATTCGATCGCAAGTGCACTCCGTCTGCACCCGCAGCCAGAGCGATATCGGTGCGTGAATTAATCAAGAACCGAGTTCGCAGGTGCCGGTTCTTAGTTCTCAGTTCTCGAATGATACGGGCTGCAGCGCCTGCAAGCTCCTCCAGCCCCCCGCACACTCAAATCTTTTTCACGGAGCTGAATGTAGTCGATGCCGAAGCGCGCCACCTCGGCGATTTTCGCCAGCAAGGCGTTCCGGCGCGCACATTCATCGCCGTCGAATTGCAGGCGGTCGGTGATGTAGTAGAGCTGACAGCCTTCAGCCATTAGCTGTCAGCCTACATCATCCGCAATTATTTTTTGCTGGTGTCCGGCACCGGTGCAACCGGCTGCCCGGCCACCGGCGCGGCTTCCTGTGGCGGCATGAACAATTTCAGATTCTCCGCCTTCCAGCGCATGGCGGCGTAGATCCGATTGCGTCCGCTCGGGTGGTCGAAGAAGATGATCTCCTCGATCGGCCCCGGATTCATCTTGCGATATTCGCCCAGATGAATCGCCGCCTGCGCAAAACCGTCCGGCTGCCGTGAAGTATTCAGTCCATACATGTCGGCCTCGTACTCCTGCGTGCGCGTGTAGGAGTTCATGACCGGCGTGATCACGAAGCCGAAGATCGACCCCAGCAGAAGCACCAGCGGCACGATCGCCGTATCGCCGAGGCCGCGAATCTGCCACTTCTCTCCCCAGCGCTTGAGCGCCCAGCCCACCGTCCCCCATAGATACATCCAGAACGCAAGCACCACGATCAGGAAGAAAGTAAGGCCCTTATAAATGTGATTCAGAACGTAGTGGCCCATCTCGTGTCCCATGACCGCCTGAATTTCCTCCGGCGAGCCCCGGCGCAACAGGTTGTCGTTCAGGGTAATGCGCATGGTATTGCCGAAACCGCTCACGTTGGCGCTCATCTGCGTCGTCTGCCGTGAGGCGTCGATGGTGTACACGTCTTTCGCCGGAATTCCGTTCTGCCGCGCCAAGCGCAGAATCGGATCCACGATCTTTCGGGTCCTTCAGCGGCGTCACCTTGTTGAAGATAGGCACCAGGAAACACGGGCGCGATGAAGATGACGAAAATCATGAAGACATAACTCACGCCCGCGCCCAGGATCGGCCAGGTACGCGGAAATCGTCGCACCACGCCGAACAGCAGCATCGACCAGAATCCCGCCAAGAACGATGCCGATCCCCATACCCTTGAGCTGATCGACGAGCCAAGGGCCGAAGGTTTGCGTCGCCATACCGTACTGATGTTCGCGAAAGTAGCCTTCATAAGCCGCGAGTGGAAATCCTAGAACGCTCGAAACGATCAGATACTGAACCCAATAGATGAACGTCTGAATTGGTTTGAAGCGCGTGATGCGCTCGGCCACATCGCGCATTTTGGCCGACCAGCGCGTTCCAAGCAGCAGCAACGCGATCACCGCGCCGTAGAGGAAGTCCCAAAGCGTCAGCCAGTATCCGCCCTCAAAATAGTTGTTGGAGCGCTCGATTCTCTCGGGAGAAATCTGCGCCATGTAGGCGTCGGTGGCAGCGGTCGCGTCGAAGTGATCGCTCGGCTGGGCCGCGGCCGGAACCGTGACGACGGAAGGCATTTCGTTGGGGCCGGGCGGTTGGGCCAGGGCGAGTAGCAGAAAGCGAACAGAACAAAAAGAACAACCAGGAATGCGGTCTTGTGCACGGTCATAGCTAGTCGTTGGGGCCTCCAGAGCTCACGCGATCTGATGCGCGCCCGGCGTATGCCAAGCACTATACGCGCACGCAACTGATACGCGAACCACGGCTGAGAAGTTCATTCGAGATGACACGGTAGGCGCAGGCGCGCCACTCACACTTCGTTTCACTGGCGCTGAGATTGCCTTCAGGGCCGCGTTTTTGCAATCTCGGGCGTGGCGGCTTCCGCGGTTCGCTTCGGCTGCTGCGGCCCCAGATGATAGCGGGTCAACCCTTCCTTCAGGAACTCGAAGCTTTCTTCGGGCGAATCGCAAAACTTGAACAACCCAAGATCCTCCGGAGAAATGACGCCCGCATCGGCCATGGCGTCGAAGTTCATGATCTTCTTCCAATACTGCGCTGCCGTAAATTACGACGACAATTTTCTTGGCCAGCTTTTCCGTCTGCGCCAGCGTCAGGATTTCGAAAAGCTCGTCGAGCGTGCCGAAGCCTCCCGGAAAAATAACCAGCGCCTTCGCCAGATAGGCAAACCAGAATTTGCGCATGAAGAAATAATGGAACTCGAAATTCAGCGACGGCGTGATGTAGGGATTCGGAAACTGCTCGAACGGCAGATTGATGTTGAGGCCGATCGTCTTGCCTCCCGCTTCATGCGCGCCCAGGTTGGCGGCCTCCATGATGCCGGGCCCTCCGCCGGTGGTGACGACGAAGCGATGCCGCCGCGCTGGAATGTGCGCCGACCACTCGGTGAGCAAGTAGGCGAGACGGCGAGCGTCTTCGTAATAGCGAGCCATGTCAACGGCGGCTTCGGCGCGCTTCAGCGCCTGCTCCGCGGCCGCAAGCTTGGCGGCATCGCCGCGCAGACCATTCAGCCGCGTGTCGGCAGTGTCACGGCTGGCGATGCGCGCCGACCCAAAGAACACAACCGTGTCCTGAATCTGCTCGCGCCGGAAACGAGCCAGAGGCTCAATGTATTCCGAAAGCAGACGGAGGATTCTGCCGTCCGGGCTATTGATGAAAGGTTCGTTTTGATAGGCCAGGGGCGCGGACTTCAACTTGGGTTCAGTCATAGAAATTCTGTCTTTCGTCCTTGGTCATTGGTCCTTCGTCATTGGTACTTCTTGTTTTGTCCTTGATCCTTCATCTTTCGCTTGCTCGTTCGTTCTCCGCTCTCCCTTGGCCAAACGCCTAACGACCAGGGCCTAACGCCCTCAACGGCCAGCATCAATCTTCGCGATATTGCAACGCTTCCCAGAAGCCGATCCAGACATTCAGCAGGCCTAGACCCGTGACGAGTCCGCGCGTGAATCCGCTCGCCACCACGTCGTGCAGCATGGGATACGACATCAGCAGAGGGTTTTCGGACCACTCCGGGCGCCAGGGCACAATCATCAGCATCACGCCAACCGTTGCGCAGAGGAATACGAAGAAGAGCACTCCGAAACGGCGCGCCCATAGAAGCAGGCCAGTCGGCGGGCGCGAAGCGGAGCGGGAGCTCTCGGCGGCGCTCGCTCGAGGCGCACCCGAAGATGCCGCGTCCTGAGGCTTTGCGGAGGATGATTCAGGCCCGGCGCCCGGCACGCCGGAGCGTGCCTCGACCCCAGCTGTTGCGCTGTCAAATGGGAGTTTAGGATCGGAAATCATTGCATGCGTCGTCGTGGGGATGGTCGTCCTGCAATGATCGTCTGCGAGATCGTTCTGCTGGCTCGCTATGCAAAAGATCGTCCGGTAGCTTAAACACGAAGACGGATCGATCGTACTATCCATCCTCTGCGCACGCCAGACCCACTCGTCCGATTCTACGACGATAGAGCCTGTATGCGCTCGGCTACATCGCGATAATCGATGTTCGCGCCAAAGACATAGGTGAAATGCTGCAAAGCCTGCGGCTTGTTATGGGCCTGCTCGCAGGCCGCCCCCAGTTCATAGTGCAGTGCCAGGCGCGATTCGTTGTCCAGCCCGGGAATGTTCAGCGCCTTCTCATACCAGCGTATGGCTGCGTCAGGCACGCCCTTGTCGAGGAAGCACTGCGCCAGCCAGGTGTAAGTCTGAATGCTCTGCGAGAACGCGTGCCCGCGATCGATCGCCGTGCACACGCGCTGAAGTTCCGCAATCGCTTCGTCGAGCAAGCCCATTTCGCGGAATGCCACGCCCATGTTGTAGTGCGTTTCCGGATCGTCGTCGCCCGCCACCGCTTCTTCTTCGAGCTCGTGCCGCAACTCGCTGAACATCTCCGACAGATCGACTCCGCCTACAACATCGGTCGTTGTCGAAGATCGAACCGGCCTGCCTTGGAAGGTCTCGGCAGCAACTGGAGCAGGAGCGGCAGCCGCGCCGGACGCGGACGCGGCAAATGGCGCCGTCTCCACCGACGGAGCCGCGGGTGCCTGCGCCACGGTGTCCGGTTGTGCGCGATGCGCCACCGGCCAGCCTGCAAATTTCTCGTGAACCGAGTGCGTTTCTTGAACAGGCGCTGCCTCAGCCGTTTGTACGGTCTCCGTCTCGTGAGTCTGCGCCACAACCGGAGGCGCGCTTGGGAAGACATCCGGAATCGCCGCCTCAAGATCGGCAACGAGCGAGGTCAACTCATTGGGCTGCGCTGGTATTTCAGCGTGCCCCTCGACGTGCGCGGGCTCGACGGCATGCACGGGTTCCGCAAAATGAACAGTTTCAGGCGCGGGCTCCTCGGCCTGCACATGGACCGGCTCGACCGTGTGCGTCTCGACCGCCTGTGCCGCTTCGACCGGAATAGTCTCCGCGTGGACGGCTTCGAGTTCCCCGGCATGAATGGGCTCCGGAGGCGTGATGAGGTCCGCCGGTTCAACCTCGGCCCCGGCGCTTTCCGCGTAGGCGTGAGCCGAGTGTGCATCATCGGAAAGATCCAAGTGCGACGTGAGCTCGGGCAAGGTCGCGATATCGGCCGCGGGAGCGTCAACCTCGAAATTCTCCACGTCTCCGGCTTCGAGCTCGGCAATTTCCACTTCCGGCTCGTCCTGCGGACGCGCGCTTTTCTCGAATTCGGCGCGCAGCGGGTCCAGCACGGCGGCGCTGTGCGTGAGCGTTTGCAGTTTTTCAAACGCGGCTCGCGCCTGGTCGACCATGAAGTGCTCGAGATAGAACTTGATCTCGTCGACCGTCTCGGCAATCTCAGGATTTGAACTTGCATCCTCGTCCGCTTCGACGGTTCCGCCGCCGATGGTGGCGGAAATTTCGTCTTCAGCCTTAGCCGCAGGCTCTTCGGCAACCGGCTCCTCGACCGAGAGAGTGTCTTCCCACTCGGAAGAGAGATCGTGCGAAGCAAGATCGTGCGACTCCGGGTGCACCTCCATCTCGTGGACGGCAAACTCCGGCGGCGCAGTCACTTCAAACCCGGACGGCTCGTGAGCGTGCACCGGGGCAGGCCAGGCCGCGGCGTGCGCGGATACGGCGGGCGCTCCGGCGGCAGCCCCAACCGCCAGTTCGGGCTGCGTGTTCTGTCCCGCTCCCGAGGCGGCACTCTGCTCGTAGCGCGTGGCCAGTTCGCCATAGCGCAAAGCTTCATCCGGATATCCGGCATCGTGGAAAGCGGTTTCCAGCGTGCGGCAGCACACTGCCGCTTCCCGGAAGCGCTTGGCGCGCGTGTGCAATCCGGCCAAACGCTGGTTCAAACGCACATCTTGCGGTGCCAGCGGCAAAGCGGCTAACAGCGGCGCCAATGCCTTCTCCGGCAAGTTGTAAGAAAGAAACAGGTCCGCTTCGGTCACCGCCGAACGCACTGCGATGGCAACCTCATCCGGATAGGTCTGGTCGACGACCGGCGCGGTCGCCTCCAACTCTTCGACGATCAGAGCGCCCTCTTCCGCCGTAATCGAATTCGCGGATGCGGCCGATGGCGACGATCCTGTCATCCGGTCCGACACCTGCTGGTAGTTCTGCATGTGGAGCGCGTTCTGCGGCTCGTTCTTCGCCAGCTCTCCATACAATTCGCGCGCGCGGTCCAGGTTTCCGCCTTTGACCGAAGCGTGCGCCAGCAACTCCACCACTTCGTTGAGATGCGTGCTCTCGCCCGCCTTCTTGAGCAGATCCATCAGGATTTCGAGCGCGCTCGCATCGTCCCGCACCTGCGCGATCATGGTGTGCAGGTTGGCCAGGAGCTTGGTCGAATCGGTCGCCAGCATGCGATCGGAGTGCTTGGAATAAATTTCCAGCGCCTCGCCCGGATGCCCCAGTCGCGCCGATGCCTCGGCCAGCAGAAAGAGGCCTTCGCAGTCGTTGTGCACCGTCAAAAGCTTTTCGGCGAGCGGCGTCGCTTTGGCGAGTTCGCCGTTTTCGAGGTAAGCCTTCAGCAGATCGCGCAGCCCCTCGGGATGCGAATCGATGTCTGACGCTTTTTCCAGATATCCGATGGCCGCTTTGGCGTCGCCGCTTTCAAGCGCACTTTTTCCGCGCAGCAGCAGAACGTAACTGTTTCCCGGATCCAGTTGCAGCATGCGCTGCAAAATATCTTCGGCGGCGGCCAGCGAGCCCCGGCTGCGCAGCGACTCCGCGGCGGCGCTGAAAATTTCCCACGCTTCTTTCTTCTTGCCGCGCTTGATATAGACTTCCGCTAGCTTGATCCGCATCGGGACGTTTTCAGGGTCCATTTCGAGGACCTTCTGGAAGAGCCGGATGGCCTGGTCGAGATCGCCAGCCTTCATGAAGTCTTCGGCGACCTGCAAATACTGCGCCCGTGCGTCGTTAAATAATCCCTGCTGCGTGTAGAGTTCGGCCAGCTTCAGCGATCCATCCACGCTCGGCGTGAGCTTGGTGATCTTCTTGTACATCGCGATGCCCTTGACCGTGAAACCTTGCGCGGCATAGGCATCCCCTACCGTCTTGAAGCACTCGATGGCTTTTTCGCTGTCTCCCAGGCGGGAGTACAGATCGCCAATTGTGTTGATGACGGTGAGGTCTTTGTCATCATGCTTGCGGATTTTTTCGTACTCAGCAATGGCGTTCTGCAGCTTGCCCTGCTGCACGAATTTCTCCGCGGCGCTGAGGACCTTTTGTTTGTTGAAGCCAAAACCGAACGCCATAGGATTAGACCGAACTCCAGAGATTGCAGAAGTGCGAAATCAGAAATTAGAAGTCAGAATGCAGAACTAAGAAGCGGGCTGCGTAACCATGAAGCGAGGTCGTCGCTCCAAGAGCCTCCACTTCTTACTTTTGACTTCTTACCTATGACTTTGCTCGAACTTCTGCGGTTCATGGTCATTGTAAGGCTGGCTGCGCCGGGGTCTAAGGTTACCGACGATTACCGAGGTTTCCGAAAGGGAGTGTACGTTCGGGTTACGGAAGTGAACCCAAAGCTGGAAAACCGGCCTAGGGGTAGCCGCTTCGCTTTCGCCGGCGGACTGAGTTTGCCGTCCTCTCTCGACAGGTGCCGGCGTGTTTCGCTCCCATCCGTGTCCCGCCCGCCACGCCGTGTTTGCGGCTCTACGGTTTCTCTGGCCACTCCTGCTCAGAAGTCTCGAAGAATCAATCGCATCCCGTATGGCTCCCGTCGTGCCTCTCCCCTTGCATCTGCGCTACGCGCAGGGAGGTGATGAGATGGGAACCACTTGGAATTCAAATCAGAATGAAAACAAAAGCAAATCGAATACGGGGAGACTGGCGCCTCCTCGCAAGGAAGTAGCGCGCGTTGGCCGGGATGCTGCTTCGGTATGGACTCGTGCAGACAAGATCGGCGCAGTCGCGAGCCTGGCGCTGCTCGGCGTGCTGCTGGTGGTAAGCGCCTGCTCGAGGCAGGAATCGAAATCGGCGCTGGCCGCGACCACCTCAGCCCCGAGCGCACCAGCTTCGTCGATCATGCCCGCGGAGTTGCCGGGAACCGGCACGATCACCGCGAGCGAACAGGCGGTTCCTGCTGCATCGCCGAAGAAGGCTCGCAAAAAGCTGGCGGCGAACGTGATGTATAGCGATGTCAATTCCGGCCTCTCGTTTATGTATCCGAGAAAGGCCGCGCTGGCCTCGGGTGACAAGTTGCAGGCAGGTGATGCCAATGATCTACCCATGAACTTCGTCGAACAGGGAGGAACAGCGGTCGCGACGGTCGCTCTGCCCGGGCAAGCAATACGCCGGAACCGATTTCGAAGCCGCGCAGTTCCGCGTCAACGTAAATCGCAGCGTCTCCGCCGATCAGTGCCCGCACTTCGCCTTCGTCGACACCAGCGACGCCGACGGCGAACCGATCGACGCCGAGAGCGTTAAAGTCGGATCGACTGACATGAAGATGACCTCGGAGTTCACCGGCAGCGCAACCAGGCAACTCGAAACGCGCTACTACCACGCCTATGAAAACGGCGCCTGCTACGAGTACGTCCTCGGCCTTGCGACCTCTGGTTTTGGCCAGGAAGGCGTGCAGGCAATCGATCGCGACGAGGTCTTCGGACGGCTGGAAAGGATCATGGCTACGGTAAAGATCCGTCCAGTCAGCGAGGAGCAGGTGGCCCAGAAACAAGATGTGACAGAAGGAAGAGACAGCAAAGCCGGAGGCGCAGAAGCAGTCGTCCGAAAAACAGGAACCCGCCAAAGCGACGGCCGAACCGGCAGTCGCCGCTCCCGACCCGGGAAAGTAACCTCGAAAAACTCTCCGATGCGGTTGGCCCACACATCGCGACGGCTGCGATGTGTGGGTTTTTTCTGGTTAATAACAGAGTCAAGCTTTTCTTCGTGACTTCCATGGAAAAATACACAAGTCCGCCCACTCTCCCCTCGCGGCAAAATGCGCGCTCGGGTACAATCCCCAGTTACCAATCATCAAGATTCTCAAGAGGAGAAAGCTATGACGCAGAAAATCATCGACGTAGTCGGGACTTCTAAAGAGAGTTTCGCCAAGGCAGCGGAAGCGGCGGTAAAAGAAGCGGCCAAGACCGTGCGCAACATTAAGTGGGCGCACATTGAATCCCTCGACATGCTGCTGGAAGGCGCCAAGGTCACACAGTTTCGTGCCACAACCAAGATCTATTTCGACGTAGAAGGCTAGGAGTAGGCTCCAAGCAGGCTGAGGAATGCCGGGCGCGGGCGTCCGGCGTTCCCCTCAGTTTCTGCTCCACCTTCAGCGGCAAACCCATTTTGTTTGACCAATTTCCGCACCGCACGCTAGAATAGTTGAGTTTGCCTGTACCCGCGGACCCGTTTTGAACACCCCATCCCGCGAAAAGCGCGCGCGATGGGGACCCCGTTGGGCCGCGCCGCGTTTCCGGTCAACAAACCGCAGCGCAACCACAGCAAGCGAGAGTTATGTTCGGCCAAGCCAGTCTTGGCGCGGGCGGGCTTGGGTGTCCGCCCTACACGGGCAATTGGAGGACTTATGTACGCGGTGATCCGCGCAGGTGGTAAGCAATACAAGGTCGCCCCGGGAGATGTCATCCGGGTGGAAAAAGTCGGTGCCGGCAACGGCGATGGCCACGTCAAGTTCAGCGACGTGATCGCGGTGTCAGGCGAACCGGGCAAGATCGGCAAGCCGGACGGCGAAGCCCTCGTCACCGGCGAAGTCGTCGAGCAGGGCCGCGGCGCAAAAATCCTCGTCTTCCATTATAAGAAGAAGAAGCAGTACAAGAAGCTGCGCGGACATCGTCAGGATTACAGCGCGGTCCGCATCACCGAGATTGCCTTTGGCGGCCAATCCTTCAAGGCGCCAGAGTTGCCGAAAAAAGAGAAGAAGGCAAAGAAAGCCGCCGAAGCCCACGAGGAAGCACACGTGGCAGCGGAAGCGAAACCGGCGAAAAAGTCGGCCAAGAAAGCCGCAAAGAAATCGACGACCAAGAAAAAGTGAGATTTTTTCCTTGGAGGGTCGAGCTGAAAGTTACTGAGAACTGACAACTGAGAACCGAGAACTGATTTTATGGCACATAAAAAAGGACAAGGCACTTCACGAAACGGGCGCGACTCAAACGCCCAGCGGCTTGGATTCAAGGCTTTCGGCGGACAGGTTGTCCCCGGCGGCACCATCATCGTTCGGCAGCGCGGCACGCGCGTTAAACCCGGGCTGAACGTCGGCCGCGGCAAAGACGACACGCTCTTCGCCAAGATCACCGGTAAGATCAAGTTCCTCGACAAGGGAACGATGGGCAAGTTCGTGATGGTCGAACCAGTCGAAGTTAATTAGTAATGCCAGGTGCCCGTGCAGCGCGGATACTCTTGTCCGCGTGCGAGCAGCCAACGGTCTTCACCCGCGGATATCCAGCGTGATCAGCACGGTCTCGCCCTCGTAGAGAACGGGAAACTCAATCCGTTCTCCCTTTTCCAGGCAGTGGATGCTGTAGCTTCCGCCAATCACTACGGTTGGCACGGTCAAGGTGCAACTGAATCCGTGTCCGATCGTGTGTTTGAACTGGCCGGCGATCATATTGCAAACTTCTCCGATAGCATCGGATTTCTGGGCAGCCGCTTCTTCCACGGGAATACCGAGCATCTGCGAGGCGATCCGGATGGCAGCATGGTCGCTGCATCCCAGGCTGAATACCGCGCGGACTGCCCCCGCAATGCCGATCATACCCGTCACGTGGGCCATAAGGACTTTACCCGGTGGACCGCCGGTGGATCCAGTTTCAATCGCAACGGGCCGATCCAGGGTTCCTCCCACCATGGTGGAGAAAACCTCCGCGGTGGCTTGGCGCAGTACTTCATGCCACTGGTTCCTCGGGGTGATTGGCCCGGCATTCTGATCCGGCTCTTTGCCGGCAACTCTAGGCGTCGTCATGGATTCGGGTTCAAACTGTAATGGCCTGTCTTCGAAAACATCGGCCAGAATAGTCTTCGCCTGAGTATCGGCTGGGCAGGCGGAGGGACGTGGGTCGTATACTCAGGTTTGCTTTCGATATCAGGTAGTTGTCTTCGCGCTTATGTTCATCGATGAGGCCATAATTCGGGTCAAGGCAGGAAACGGCGGCAACGGCTGCATGGCCTTTCGGCGCGAAAAGTTTGTCCCTCGCGGCGGCCCTTCCGGCGGCGACGGCGGCAAGGGCGGCGACGTCTGGATGGAATCGAGCGAACGCCACAACACGCTCGTCCATTTCCGGTTCAATCCCGAATACAAGGCTGGCCGCGGACGCCACGGCGAAGGCTCCAATAAAACCGGCCGCGACGGCGAAGACATTCTGCTGAAAGTGCCGGTCGGAACCATCGTCTACGACGAGCAGACGGGCGAGAAGATCCATGACTTCTCGCGACCCGACGAACGCGTCGTCATTGCCCGCGGCGGACGCGGTGGACGCGGCAATGCCCAGTTCGCCACCTCCACCCACCAGGCGCCGCGCGAGCATGAAGAAGGTCGCGAGGGCGAAGACCGGGTCTTCCGGTTGGAGTTGAAGCTCCTCGCCGATGTGGGCCTCGTGGGATATCCGAATGTCGGTAAGTCGACGCTGATCTCGCGCATCTCCGCCGCCCGCCCCAAAATCGCCGACTATCCCTTCACCACGCTCGAGCCGAACCTGGGCGTCGTCCTTATCAGCGACAAGAAGAAAAAAGAAGAGATCAGCTTCGTCGTCGCCGACATTCCCGGCCTCATCGAAGGTGCCCACACTGGAGCCGGACTCGGAACGCAGTTCCTGCGCCACATCGAGCGCACCCGGCTGCTCGTTCATCTGGTTGACGTATCGGACGCCAGCGGCCGTCCCGATGTCGTCAAGGATGTCCAGGTGATCCTCGACGAACTCAAGAACTTTGGCGCCAGCCTCGAAAAAAAGCCCACCCTCATGGTCGCGTCCAAGATCGACGTCGCCAATCCCGACAAACTTAAGAAGTTAAAACAGTGGTGCACCCGCAAGAAGTTGAAGCTCTATCCCATCTCCGCGGTCACCGGCGAAGGCATCGACAAGCTGAAGTTCGCCATGGCCGACGAAGTCAAACGCTTGCGCCAGGATGACCACGGCGCTCGCGGACGACGACGGGCATTCAGATTTGCCGCTTTGATCTACAGTCTTTTGTGTATAGACTACCCTCGGTGAAGTGCAGTAAACGTTGTACCACCTGAACAAGCCTGTTCGGGCCGAAACATCTGGCGCCTTTTCCGGGGAGGCCACCATGAAGGGCAACCTGAGAAAGTCAGACCCGCCCCAGTTCCTCAGCGGATGGAAAGAAATTGCGAGCTACCTGGGTAAGGGGGTTCGCACGGTGCAACGCTACGAATGGCAGATGGGTCTGCCGGTGCGCCGCCCAGCCGGCAAGCCGCGCGGTTCCGTCGTGGCCACCAAGGCGGAACTTGATGCCTGGGTTTGCGCCAGTCCCATCCGCGAGGCATTTCACCTGACCAGGCTGGCCCCCGACTCCCATTCCTCCGCGAAAGCAATAAAAGACGGCATCCAGGAAATGTGCAGGCTGCGCGAAGAAATGCTGCCTCTGCGCGCCGAACTTCACAGTTCTCTCCTCATGCTCAGGGAGAGCATTTTGAATCTTCGCGACGAGCTCGACCGGAATCGATGGAGCCAGTTGCATCCCGGATTCGCCGTTCCCCGCGCGCGAGAATCCGACTGGACGAACGCTCGACGCGTTCGCAGCCAGCGCGGGGCAGCGGAAAGCTAGCTGACGTTCTCCTGACCGTGTAACCTTGTCCCCAGCAAGTCCACCCAAAGACGGGAAACTTACCGCTTCGAGTCTGTACGGCCATCGGGTTTTGCGTCCGAGGGGTCCGACCAGATCGCTGATGTCGAGCAGGGCAATCACCACGCCGTCGATTTTGTTTTCGAGCGTCCGGTAAGGCGTGAGCCGAAGCTTGTAGGCCTTGCCGTCCCGCGCGCGAACCTGCTCGTTCCGGATGCTGACATCGCGCATCACATCGAGCATCCACCGCTCCAGTTGCGGCATTTGAATGTTCAGGGGCAGATGCGAAAGCGCTTTCCCCACATCGTGGCTGGTAAAACCAAAGACGCGCTCCGCCTCCGGCGTGTAGCGGCGAATGTGCAGATCCTGCCCCACCATAATCATGGGGATGGTCGCGCTGTTCAGCAGATTGATCAAGTCGTTGCTGAACTGCGCCAGTTCCTGGTTGCGATGCTGGATCTCCTCGTTCACCGTATTCAGTTCTTCATTCGCCGATTCCAGCTCTTCCTTCGAAGTCTGCAACTCCTCGTTCGTGCTCTGCAGTTCCTCGTTGCCCGATTGAATCTCTTCGTTGGCCGACTGCAACTCTTCGTTGCTCGCCTCCTGCGCCTCGATAATCGATTGCAGATATTCCTTGGTGCTGGCCAGTTCCTGCCTCAGGCGCGCAATCTGCACGTCTTTAGCGTCGGCATTCTTCCGGGCCGATTGCCGCGCGCTCGGTTTGGGCTCCGCCATCGGTGACGGAGACTCTTCGAACAGCACCAGAAAATGGCGCTGGTCGCGTACCGGCGTGCGAAACGGAATCACCTCCAGCTTCACTTCTACGTTCTCGTCTCCGTCTTCCAGAACGATTCCTTCTTTGATCGCGGGAGCCGAATTCTTGCGGACTTTCTCCAGCAGGGTCCGCAGTTCGTAGAGCAAGCCCGGACGCGCCATCTTGAGCAGGTTCAGGCTGGCCCGCCCCGACGGAAGTTCCAGAAACCGGCTGGTCTTGCCCCGGCTCTGTACGATGTCCAGATCCTCGGTTACGACCACCGCGGACGGAACGTACTTGCTGAGGAGCAGTCGATCCGCTTCCCGCTGCACGTCCACCGGAGGCTTGTTCGGTTCATCTTCCCTCTCCGCGTGAACCGGTTTCTCCTCCGCTTTCTCGGCGGCCTCGCCGATAGTCATGCCAAACGTCACCGGGGATGGGACTGTTTTTTTCTGATAAATCTTGTTCTTGCGGTCCACCAGCGTGAAGATCTCAGCGCCCGCGCCCAGCAATCCCTCGCTATTGCCCACCAGCAGAAATCCATTTTCCTTCAACGCATAGTGGAAGATGGGAATCACTTTCTTCTGAAGAACGGCACTGAGATAGATCAGCACATTTCGGCAACTGATCAGGTCCATGCGCGAAAAGGGCGGATCGCTGAATACGTTTTGCCGCGCGAAGACGCACATGTCGCGGATCGACTTCGAAATCTGGTAGCCGCCCGGCGCTCGGTGGAAAAAACGGCGCAGCCGCACCTCCGAAATCTCGCCCGTAATGCTCGCTTTATAAAAACCGGTGCGCGCGCGCTGAATCGCCGCTTCGCTCAGATCCGTGCCGAAGATCTGGATCGGCACATCGATGCGCTGTTCCGAAAGCATCTCCACCAGCGCCATCGCGTGCGAATACGGCTCCTCTCCCGTCGCGCATCCCGGAACCCAGACCCGCACCGGCTCGGATGTCGAGCGACGCACTGAGAATCTTCGGGTAAACAATATCGCGCAGGCTCTCGAATACCTCCGGGTTGCGGAAGAAGCTGGTGACGTTGATCAGCACGTCGCGATACAGCGCCTCCACCTCCTGCGCGTCGCTGCGCAAAAGTTTTATGTAGTCGCTGAGATCGGTCAGTTGATGAATGTGCATGCGGCGCAGAATTCGCCGCTGGATGGTCGCCACTTTGTAATCGACGAAATCAACTTTGCTGAAGCTCTTGAGCAGCCGGAAGATCTCTTTCAGTTGGCTTTCCTTGCCCTCAAAAGAATCGCTGTGAACCTCCGCGGCCGGTTCCAGACCAAGGTGGATCAATTCCCGCGCAATGCGTTCGGGCGGCAGGACGTGATCGACCACTCCCGCTCGCACAGCGCTGTTGGGCATGCCGTCGTACTTCGCCGACTCCACGTTTTGCGCGAACGTGATGCCCCCGGCATTCTTGATCGCGGCCAACCCGGCGGTCCCGTCGTTGGCCGTCCCCGACAGAATCACTCCAATCGCGTTGGCCCCTTGATCTTCGGCAAGCGAGCTAAAAAATGCATCGATCGGCATGTGGTGCCCGCGGTTCGCCTCGCGCTTGACCAGGTACAACACGCCCCCGCGGATCGTCATATCTGAATCCGGAGGAAGAACGTAAACCGAGTCGCACTCCACACGCATCTCCTCCGCAGCCTGCAGCACCGGCAACTGGGTCGTGCGCGCCAGCAGTTCCACCATCGCGCTTTCGTGCGTCGGATCGAGGTGCGGAATAAACACCAGCGCCAGCCCAGGATCGGGAGGCAACGCGCGCAGCAGATTGCTGAAAGCCTCCAGGCCGCCGGCCGAGGCGCCGATGGCGACGATCGGAAACTTTAGGTGACCGCCAGAACGCCCCGCCGAGGGTACAGAACTTCGCTTTTGCGGAACTTTGCGCGCCTTCGGACTGCGGCGTTTTTTCTTCGATGGACCTGCCATGAATGCTCGGAACTCGCGCACGCTCAACACGCGAACGCTTCAGATCTTTAGTGAAATCGCGCTCCATTGTAGTCCAACCAACTGTACTCGGGAACCACAGTCGGGAAACCTGCGGTCAGTAAAATTGGTCGCCGCTAAGCTTAACGGCTGGACTTGGCGTTGTTTGACGCATCCCCGTAGCATCCGCGCGTGCTAACGTAAAAACACATTTAGGACCGACTCGGTCCCGTCCGCCGATTGCCCTCTCCCGCTTTGAATTGTGTTCGCCACGCCAATTCATCAACTCGGCGGACGGGGCCAGGGTGGGTCGAGTTTGCAGGGCGTGAGAATGGACATGGATTGATCCCTAACGCGAATTACGATTGGCAGCGACACTACGAGGCGGCGATCCTGGAGACTGACAGATCAGCTTTGCCCAAACGAATCGCGGAGGCGCAAGCAGCCATCGATCAGCGGGTCCAGGAATTACGCTCTGGGCGCGCCTCAAGGAACGGCGAAAATGGACTGGCCGCCAGACTGGAAGAAGAAGAGCGGGCCATCACTGATGCTCTCGCCGGCATACGAATCCTGATCAAGGAAGTCGGCTAGAGTGCTCCGCGCGCCCGCGCGGCTACGTGCCCGGTTTCACGCGGCGTCCGCTACCAGCGACCGAACACATCCGATCAACTCCGCCAGCGGGTTCCCCTTCACGAATACTCGTCTGATTCCCGCCGCTTGACATTCACTCTCCAGATGGCCGGTCTTGAACGATGTAAACATGACGAGCGGTATTTCCGGCATCAATCGCGTGAGAGCCCGGGCGGCATCGAGTCCGTTCATTATCGGCATCGAGAGGTCGAGAAGGATCAAGTTAGGATGCAGTTCCTGCGCTCTTTCGATTCCTTCTTTGCCGTTCTCAGCCTCGCCTGAAACCTGCCAGCCTGGTTCGGACTCGAACGTCTGCCGCAGAATGCATCGGATCGTAGCACTGTCGTCGACGATGAGGATGCGGGGTGACATTTGATAGGTAACCCGAGCCAACAACGAAATATCTGACACGCCAAGTCACGCAAGTCTGACGGATAATAGGTCGTTGAGCTCATTCGTCCGCCAACTCAGATTGCCCCTCGCACCGTCGGGGTTGGATGGCACCTGTTCTGCCTATAAGTTCTAGAACCATCTTGGTTCTACGCCCTTATCGACCGCGGCACACTCGGGTCTTCGCGGTAGGCTCATTCTGCGGCGAACCTCCATCGCATTCATTCCGTCCCGAAAACGTAACGGCCCGCATCTTGATGTTGACATACGGAGACTTACGCCCCAGAATGTGCATCTTCCCTGTCATTGATTTTTCACGCTCACCACCAGGATCGGAGCACCCATGGCTTCGGACTTCGAGGTTACCAATGAAATCCGCTTTGCCGTAGTCATGTATGGCGGAGTTTCCCTCGCCATTTACATGAACGGAATCGCGCAGGAATTACTCCACCTTGTGCGCTCGACCGCGCGCCTGGGTTGGGAAGGCGACGAAGTCTGCCAGTTTCGTTTTGTGGAAAACGATCTCACCGGAACCGAGAAGGTCTATCGCAAACTGGCCGACAAACTCACTCCCGGCGCCGGCAGAAATGGCGTGCGATTTATCGTGGATATCCTGTCGGGCACGTCCGCCGGTGGAATCAACGGAATTTTTCTCGCCAAAGCTTTGGCCAAGGGCCAGAGCATGGCCGAACTCGAAGATCTCTGGGTCAAGGAGGGCGACCTCGGCAAGCTTCTGAACGATTCAAAATCGACGCAAGGCGTCAACCTGCCCAAGCCGTCCAAGCAGAAATCCCTGCTCAATAGCGATCGCATGTATTGCAAGCTGCTGGAAGCCTTCACCGGTATGGATTTTCCGAATCTCGACACCGGGAAGAAAGCCAAGCCATTAATCACCCCTCCGACCCATCCCGAGTTAGTCGAAGAACTCGACTTATTTGTGACCACTACCGACATCCGCGGACGAGTCATCCCGCTGCGCACCGCCGACCGCCTGGTCTATGAGCGCAACTACAAGTGGGCCTTTCATTTCAAATATCAACGTCCCGGTCTCGATATAGCCTCTCCCTCGTCCATGATGCCGGAACAGCACCGAGATTTTGACCTCGACCAAAATCCTTTTCTGGCCTTCGCCGCGCGCTGCACCTCCTCGTTTCCTTTTGCCTTCGAGCCCATGTGCTTCAACAAAGTCGAAGAACTGGTTCCCTCCTGCGGTAGCTATCCATATCAGGTGGACTTCGAGCGCTGGTCCCGATTCTTCGCCAATGCTCACAAAAAAGAAGCGGGCCTCGGTGACCCGGGGGTTCCCGACCAGGCGGCGGCCCTCGCCGAAGTAAAGAGCCGCTCTTTTGGCGATGGAGGCTATCTCGACAACAAACCATTTGGCTACGTAACCGACACGCTCCGTAAACGCAGCGGCACTGTACCCAGCCGCCGCAAGCTCCTTTACATCGAACCCGCGCCCGAGCATCCCGAACTCAGAAACAGCCAGCAACTCAAGGATGAAACGACCGCGCCCAACGCCGTCGAGAATTCCCTGGACGCACTCGTAACTCTCCCCGGCTATCAGCCCATCCGTGAGGATCTGCTGCGCATCAATGAGCGCAATCGAACCATCCGAAAAATCACGGGCCTGATCGATGGCATTTCCGTGCGCCTGCGCCAGCCCGCTCCGGGGGAGCGACGGGTTACTTCACTCGAAGCAAAAAGGAACATGCGGATCGTCGATCTCCAGACGGAGTACGGCGCTGCCTATGCCAGTTACCTGTTCTTGCGCGCCTACGACGTTACCGATATTCTCGCGAATCTGGTCGGGAAGGCGCTCAAGTATGACCGCGAAGGCTCGTATTTCTATGCCATCCGCTGCATTGTGCGCGCCTGGCGCAAAATGTTCTATGAGCGCGCCGAAGAGGTCCCGTTCGGAGAGCGACCCGTAACGCCCCCGGGTATCGCCGCCGATAATTTTGGCAGCACCATCGCCGCCTTCCTCCTCGATTTCGATCTCTCCTATCACATTCGCAAGACCAGGTTTCTCTCCAGCCAGATTGACTTTCTGTACACGCTCGATGTCCGGGCCCGCCAGCGACTGCAAGCCATGGGCCTCCCTCCGCTGGACGCCTTCGACCTTCCCACCGCCCCGGAAACCATCTCTTTCCGCGCCGAGTTGAGAAGGCTCAAAAAGCCGATCGACGATCATTTCAGGCTCTTGCGTTCGACCAGCCGCCATATCGAAGACAACCCACTGTTGTGCGCCCAACTGGAGGAGCTCAAAGAATTGCTGCTCGCTCCGAGACCCGCGCCAGCGGCCGGCGCCGCTCACAAGGCCCAGACCGAGGAGTCACTGCTCAATCAGGTACTGGGAGTGACGACCCCCGTCGACGGCCAGCGCGGCGCTTTTGCACCCTTTCTCCAGCAGGGCGATGACGATGAATACGTCGAAAATGCCCGCAAGCTAATCGACAATCCAGTGCTGGTCACAAAACTGAACCAGGTCGCCGAGACCATTCTGAACGTTGCCCAGGAAGCGATCACAAAAGTCCAGCAAGGCGCGCCGCCACCACCGCCGCGAGACGACGACGCGGCCCTGCTGGCCTACAGCGCGGTTCTCCTGCTTTACGATCAATTCCCCGAGTATGACTCGGCCCTCTTCCCCATCGTTTATGGCACGGATGTGGGTGAACTTGATCCCGTCGATATCACCCGCGTCAGCCCCGAGGATGCCACCACCATCGTCGATGAACTGCAAGATCAGGTGCACAAGCTCAAGGGAATCTGGCTCGGGCATTTCGGCGCATTCCTTGATGCCCGCTGGCGCCGCAGCGACATTCTCTGGGGACGGCTCGATGCGGCCGAGCGTTTGATACGCTCCCTGCTTCCCGGCAACGAGGGCAGCGACCTCATCCACGAGGCCCACGACGCCATTCTCCAGGATTTCGTCGCGGATTGTGAAATCGATGTGGCCGAGCAAGTGGCGAATGCCGCGCTCGCGCGCTTTGGCGATCAATGATTGACGATCAATGAGGTGAGCTCACATGACCAACTATGAACCCGATTTGAGCCCCACCGCGGTCCTCGCGCTCTCGTTCGACTGGATTCGCAGAAAGCTCGCCCCGCCCCCGCGTCTCTCTTCTCCCGCCACTCCGGACATGCTCAATGATCTTCGCAAGGCGTTGCAGCGGGGCACGACTCCGGTGGGCGCCCCGCCCGCGCCCAAGCCCGACCCCGCCTTCATGCTATCTTCCGCCGCGCGCTCCAGCGAAATCGTCGGCCACATGATGGACGCCATGTCGGAAAGATATTCTTTTATGAAAAAACCGGCGGCCTTCTTCGTAAGCATGGGCCGGGTCTCATGGGGCGTCGTGGAAGCCGCCTTGCCGCGCAGCATGGCCAATCTTCTCATGCGCTACTGGTTCAAGCTTCTGTTGATCGTCGAAATCGTGATGATCGCCGGCGGAACGCTGATTACCAATGACAAAGCAGTCGCCAGCCTGGGAACAAAACTTCTTATCTTGACGCTGGTCTTCCGCTCGGTCATCGAACTGGTGCGCCTCTACATAGGGCGCATCCGCGCCTCGCGAACCGTCGTGGCACTCGTTGTGCTGGTGGTAGCTGCCTTTCTCTGGCGGGGAGTCGTGCACGTTCAAGACGACGACATTCCCGCCATCAGGAACAAACTGGCACAGCAGAAACAAAGCTATCTGTGCAGATGGCTGGGATGTGAGAGCGCACCACCGGCTCCCAAGTGATCAATAAAACAGATACTTCCTCCACTTATCGTCGCTGCGCCCCATCAATCTCATGATGTGGCGCGAGGTGTGGAGATTGAACGAGCGTGGCTCGCGCATCGGCCGCATGTTGGCCTCGTGCGGAAGCTGATTGCCCTTGCGGCGATTGCAGGGATGGCAGCACGCCACCAGGTTCTCCCACGTCGAGAGCCCGCCGCGCGAGCGCGGAATCACGTGGTCCAGCGTAAGCTCGGACGATGGCAGCGTGGTCGCACAGTACTGGCAGGTGTTTCGATCGCGCAGCAGAATGTTCTTGCGCGATAAAGCCCGCGACTGGTGCGGAATCCGGCGATACTCCAGCAACCGAATCACCGACGGCACGCGCATGGCCACCCGCGCCGCATGGAGAAAATGTCCGTTCTCCTCTTCCGTCATCGCGATGCCCTTGAGCACCAGCACAATCGCCCGCCGCGCCGCACACACATTGATCGGCTCATAAGACGCGTTCAGCACCAGCACCGGCTGATGCAGCGCGTGGCCATCGGTCTCCAGATGCATACCCGCCGCCAGCAACCCCGGATGTGGCCGGTAGCCTCCGCCGAAATTGTGCATGCGCAACGACATAATTTCTTCCCTGCTCGGCCGTTACCCGTGTGATGCAATAACGACCGGTTCGCGATCGTCGCCACCGTCACGCGCGTCGCCCTGTGAGACACCTTCTTGTGCCAGACCTTCCGACAATGTCATATCCGATAACTTCAACGTGCGCGCCACCGTAGCCACCCAAATTTGCTTCGCGCCCGCGCGCAGCAGAACCCGCGCGCATTCCGAAGCCGTGGCTCCCGTCGTATAAACGTCGTCTATCAGTAGGATGTAGCGGCCCTCAATTCGTGTTGGATCGCCGACCGTGAACGCGCCCCGCAAATTCTCCCGGCGTTCATGGCGGCTGAGCCCGATCTGGCTGCCCGTCTCCCGCGAGCGCAGCAACCCGCCCGGCACATATTCAAACCGCAAATGAAAACGCATATCTAGACTCGATAAACGCTTGAGCGCCGCCCGGGCGATCGCCTCGGCCTGGTTGAACCCGCGTTGCGTCTTCTTCCTCGCATACAATGGCACCGGAATCACTCCGATTGTCCCCGGCGGCAAGAATGGCTCCAGATCCGCAATCGACTCCGCCAGCATTCGTCCCAATACCGGCGCCAGTGGGCGCACACCATTGAACTTGAGCAGATGAATCAGGTCGCGCAGAGTGCCGTCATAGCTGCCGAACGCAACCGCGCGATTAAAGGGTGGATGTACCCTTTGACAGGGACGGCACTTCTTCCCCGCCGGTTCGACAACCGGCGCGAAATCCAATGCTTCTCCGCAAACCTCGCAAAAGGAACCGCTCAACCGGTGAGGCTCCCATAGGCAGCCCTGGCAAACCGGAGTTCGGGAAACTTCAATCAGCGGGGCGCCACAAACTCGGCAATCGGCGGGAAAAAACGTGAAGAAGAGGCGGGCAGCAGTTCGTTCTGCCCAGCGAGCGACCCGAGAGGTCACTGCTGCGGGCTGGGTAGCCCGTATTCGAAACCCAGTACTGCTGAAGACGGCCTCCCGCGCCCGGGTCACGCCCTGCCTGACCGGGCGACACAACGCAAGTATAGCCTCGCTTGCATCGCTGCGCAACGAGAGCGCGAATCCGACCCATTGCCGCCGGAGATGCACTCCGCCTTGATTGCTGTGTTCAGCTGCCGCAGGACCTCTCATTCCCGCGGCAACCGCGCTCCCGGCGTGCGCCTTCCGCCCAACGTACGAAATCGAACATACGAAACCCGCCTCTCGATTGCCATACTGCCGCGTCACCATGGACAAGAATAAAAACGATCGCATGCGTGAACTCTGCTCGCTCATTCAAACCGAGCGCGACCAGGAAACATTCCTGAGCCTGGTGCAGGAATTGAATCAGCTTCTGAGTCAGGATGAGAACGAAGAAAAAATATAATGCAGACAAAAATAAGGACGCATTTCGCGCCCCTCCGTCACGCATGCCAAACCGGGATCAGTTTCCCGATACGTAACTCGGGCTAGAAGATTCACCGTAGTTTCTACGGTTAATTCTTAGTAGATATCCGTTACTTTACTACCGTACTTACGGAATGTCCCGAACTGTGGCCAGGTTCCGCACCGCATCGAATCTGGCGTGAACAACATTTTGACGCAAACGAATCCGACCGCAAAAACTAAAACGGACAAGACTCTCCTGTTGCGCGCGAGAGACGTGCGCCCCGGAGAGCGCACCGACAGCACCGGCAAGGCAATCAGCAATGTGCTTCTCCTCGCGCTTCCCGACGACCAGTTTGCCGTGCTGCGGCCCAACCTTGAGCCGGTCGATTTACCGCAATATGAAATCCTTCACGAGCCCGCGGAGAAGATCGGCTATGCCTATTTCCTCAACGGAGGCATGGCCTCGATCGTAGCTCTCAGTTCCGACGGCAGAAGCGTGGAAGTCGGCATCGTCGGCAAAGAAGGAATGGTGGGCATGCCGCTCATGATGGGTCTACAGCGCGGCACCTTTCGCGCCATCATGCAGATGCCCGGCGCCGGAGTGCGAATCCCAACCCGAGTGTTCCTCGACCTTCTCACCAACCTGCCCGCGCTCGAATCGCTGCTCGGCCAGTTCGCCCTGATGCACGGCATGCAAACCGCGCAATTAGCCGCCTGCAACCGCCTGCATGACATTGATCAGCGGCTCGTTCGCTGGCTCCTGATGTGCCAGGATCGCGTCGACTCCGAATCCCTTCCACTGACCCACGAGTTTCTCGCGCAAATGCTGGGCACGGGACGCCCCAGCGTCAGCCTCGCGGCCGGAGTCCTCGAAGAGGCAGGTCTGATCGAGAACATGCGCGGCACCGTGCGCGTGCTGAATCGCAAGAATCTGGAAGCCGCAGCCTGCGAATGTTATGGAGTAATTCAGCACTTCAACGGCAGGATGGGGTTGAAGTAAATTTCGAGCGCTACGCGTTGCAAGCTATGAACTGCCAGCTCTGAGCCTCGAGCAACTAACTCGAAGCTCGAATTTTTAGCAATCGGTGTCGGTTTTTAGCTCGAAGCGCGGCTCGAAGCTAGTAGCTCCGTGGTGGGCCCGCCTGGATTCGAACCAGGAACCAACAGATTATGAGTCTGCTGCTCTAACCGTTGAGCTACGGGCCCGCTGCAATTCATTTTACAGATTCGGCGCGGCCCGTGAGTTGTCGTGCCTATTGATTCGCGGGCGGCGCGGCAGGAGCGGGTGGTGCCGGCGCGCTCGCGCCGCTGTTGATCAGGTCCTTTAATTCCTTGCTCGGCTTGAAGAAGGGAATCTTTTTCGCCGGCACTTCCACGCGGTCGCCGGTCTTCGGATTGCGCCCGACTCGCGGCTTGCGCTGGCGCGTGCGAAAGCTGCCAAACCCGCGGATCTCAATCTTGTCGCCCACCCGAAGCGATCGCACCACGCTGTCAAAGATCGTCTCGACTATCACTTCGCTGTCCTTGCGGGTCAGTTCCGCCAGCCGGGAAACTTCTTCGATCAGATCCGCTTTTGTCATAAGCCTCTGTGCTCCAATTAGTTCTCAGTTCTCGGTTCTCAGCTTTCGGTTGAAAGACCTGAGTGAGAACGCGGAACCGGGAAACTAGAATTCCTTATAACCTTCTCAAATTTCAGGGGTTTCGCGCAAGTGGGGAGACGGATACCGCTAATCGGAGGTGCGGTGGCGAAGACTTCTCAGTCTAGTTGTGAGTTCTGAGCAACCAGTCGCGTTGTTTGGTTTTACTGGGAACTGACAACTGAGAACGTCAACTCCTACTTCCACAAATAGTAAAACCCAACCTGCTGCTCCAGCAGCTTTTCCCGCGAGGGCAGATACTCCGAGACATCGCCAAACAGCAGGTCGGCCAACCCCGGCCGACGCTCCTTGGGCGGCCACACCAGTGACGGTTCGCCTGAGATATTTACCGACCGCGCCGTATCCTTGACCGCGCCCTCAAAGTCCGCCAGTTGATCGATCAGCTTCAGCGGCAGCGCTTGTTCGCCCGTCCAGACTTTGCCGTCGGCCAAGGCGCGAATGTCGCCCTCTTTCTCGTGCCGCCCGTCGGCCACCGCCTGAATGAACTGCGTGTGCATGTTATCGATCATGCCCTGAAAATATTTCTCTTCCGCCGGAGTCATCGGGCGCGTCGGGCTGCCGGTATCCTTGAACTCCCCAGCCTTCATGGTGATGGCCTGGAGCTTGGCCCACTTCAACAGCTCGCTGTAATTCACCCATTCGGCGATCACGCCGATGGAACCAACAATGCTGCCCTTGTCCGCATAGATCTTATTCGTAGCCGAAGCCACGTAATACGCGCCGCTCGCGCCCACGGTCTCAATCGAAGCCACAATGCGCTTTTTCTTTTCGTCGCGGATGCGCTTCACCTCGCGGTAAATCTCCTCCGACGCAGCCACGCCGCCACCCGGCGAGTTCACATGGATAATGATGGCTTTGATGGAATCGTCGTTGGAAAAATCCTTAAGCTGCTTGACGACCTTGCTGGGCGAGACAATCACGCCGTCCAGATCGACGACGCCAATCTTTGGTCCAAAGCCCGAAAAAGACTCCTCGTCGCGCCCGTTGAAGCTGAAGTAAACCAGCGTGACAACCGCAGCGACAAACAAAACAAACAGTCCGCCACCGACTAAGAACCAGATCCATATGCGGGAACGACCTTCAGCCATAATCAGGAAAGTGTAACAGTTCTCGGTTCTCAGTTCCCCGTTCCAAGTCGCCAGCTCACAGGTCTTTGCTTTCCTCGATCATCCGTCAGTCTCACGCACTACAACTGGCTGGCGTTTTGAGATACTGAGAACTGACAACTGAGAACTTTTTCATGCGTGACCCCATCGAACTCGAAGTTTTCAAGAATCTCTACAATTCCATCGCCGAAGAGATGGGAGCCGCCCTCCGCCGCACTTCTTTTTCACCGAATATCAAGGAGCGCCGCGACTATTCCTGCGCCGTCTTCGACTCCCGCGGCCAGGTCATCGCCATGGGCGACCACATGCCCGTGCATCTTGGCTCGATGCCTATGTCGGTCGCTGCCGCAATCAAGCAGTGCGAACTGAATCACTCGCCGCTCGAACCCGGCGACATGGTCATGCTCAACGACCCCTTCCGCGGAGGCACCCATCTCCCCGACATCACCATGGTGATGCCCGTCTTTACCAGCAAAGGCCTTACCAACACAAAGAAGGCTGTGCCCCAGGTTCGTGCGCGTAGTTTGCGGGCTAACCTGGGCGCGGGTAATTCAGGCACGATGGCAAAGCAGACTATTCCCCGCGCCACCCCCGATTTCTATGTCGCTTCCCGCGCCCATCACGCTGATGTCGGGGGCACCTACCCCGGTTCCATGGGTCCCTGCCGCGAAATTTACCAGGAAGGTCTGCGCATCCCTCCCGTCAAAATCATGCGCGCAGGAAAAATCGTTCCCGACGTGCTCGCCCTGCTCCTCAATAATGTCCGTACGCCCGAAGAGCGCGAAGGCGACCTCGGCGCGCAAATCGCCGCCTGCCAGACCGGAGCCCAGCGCCTGGGCGAACTGTGCGCCCGCTACGGACTTGTCCGCACGCAAAAGGCCGCCGCCGATCTGCTCGACTACTCCGAAGAATTCATGCGAGCGTTTCTCGCGACCGTGCCGCCGGGTAAATATGAAGCCGAAGATTTTCTGGACGACGATGGCGTCGACCAAAATCCGGTCCGCATCGCCGTCACCATCGACGTCGCGCGAGCCACCAAGAAATCCCGCAATATATCCGCGAGTCGCACACCGGCGATAACCATCGACTTCACTGGCAGCGCCCCGCAGGTGCAAGGCGCCATCAACGCGGTTGAGGCCATCTCCTATTCCGCATGCTTCTACGTCTTCCGCTGCTTACTGCGCGATGATGTCCCAGCCACCGCCGGACTCATGCGTCCCATTCGCGTCATCGCCCCCGAAGGCACGGTAGTGAACGCGCGCCCGCCGGCCGCAGTCGCGGGAGGCAACGTAGAAACTTCGCAGCGCATAGTCGATGTGCTCCTGCTCGCATTGGCCCAAGCCATTCCCGACCGCATTCCCGCCGCCGCGGCCGGAACTATGAACAATCTCACCATCGGCGGTCTTGATTTACGGGGAAAAGACGCGCGCACCGGCCAACCCTTCGCCTATTACGAAACTATCGCCGGCGGCATGGGCGCCCGTCCAACAAAAGATGGCGTCTCCGGCGTGCACACCCACATGACGAATTCGCTGAACACGCCCGCCGAAGCTCTCGAGAACGCTTACCCAGTAAGACTGCGGCAATATTCGCTCCGCGCCAATAGCGGAGGCTGCGGCCAGCACCAGGGTGGTGATGGCATCATCCGCGAGATCGAAGTTCTAACCGACGCGCAGGTCACGATACTAGCCGACCGCCGCGCTCGCGGCCCCTATGGCTTGAATGGAGGAAGTGACGGCGCTCCCGGTCGCACCATCATCATTCGTAACGACGGCCGCGAAGAAGAATTGCCAGGAAAGGCCAGCACCCGCCTCCGCTCCGGCGAGAGGGTAAGAATCGAGTCTCCCGGCGGCGGCGGCTGGGGCAAACGCATTCCAGGATAACTGCCCTCACCGGCATCTACCTTGTGGTATCCTCCCGGGTTAAAAACGTTGGCCGCCAGAGTCCCCTGGAACCAAGCCTTTAACGATCGTTTTTGTTCGTAGCGATTGAAAAAATCCGAGGTGAAATTTCATGGTGAACAGAAGGCAGTATCGACTCCCATTGTCTCCAACTCTTACCCAGGTAAAATCCTGCTCGTTGGCGTGCACACTTTTACTCGCATTAGCCGTGGTTGCATCCGCCGTCGCGCAAGCACAAACATATACCCCGCTTTACTCATTTGGCGGCGCTCACGGTGCCGATCCATGGTCCGGCGTTATCCTCGACGATGCTGGCAACATCTACGGCACCACGGATCAGGGCGGCGACTACGCCACGCAGTGCACGAAACTCGGCTGCGGCGTCCTCTACCAGTTCAGTCCCGCAGGCAAAGAGACCGTGCTGCATAAATTTACCAATACTAAGTCGGATGGCTTTTGGCCCACCTTCGGCTCCGTGCTCCGGGATACCTCCGGCGATATCTACGGCACGGCCGTCTACGGGGGCCCGGGAGCCAACGGCATTGTCTACGAACTGAAGAAGGGATCGAAGAAGGAGACCATACTGCACACCTTTCCCGCCCAGGCAAACGACGGTGCGGCTCCGGAATGTGGTTTGATCCAGGATGAGGCCGGGAACCTCTACGGCACGACGTTCGCCGGCGGCGATTCCGGCAGCCTGAGTGCCGGGACCGTCTTCAAGATCTCGAACACCGGCGAGGAGAGCGTCCTGCACAGCTTCATCGGAACTGACGGATTCGGTCCGGTCGCGGGCCTGGTTCTCGACCCGGCTGGCAATTTGTATGGGACCGCTTCGTCCGGCGGTTCCACAGGCTTTGGAACGGTATTCAAAATAAATGCGGCCGGTGATTTCTCCGTGCTCTATACGTTCCAAGGTTACCCAACTGAGGATGGCGGGCTGGCCTCGGCGGGGTCGCCTATGGTGCTCGACAGCGCCGGCAATCTTTACGGCGTGACCACGTCGGGCGGCGACGCTTATGCGTGTCCGTTTTTTGGTTGCGGCGTTATCTTCAAACTCGATCGCGCAGGCAATGAGACCATACTCCACATCTTTGTTAGCACCGACGGAGCCTCGCCCAACGGAGTCATTTTCGATGCAGCCGGCAATCTGTGGGGAACCACTTACATGGGCGGTGCCCATGACCAAGGCACCATCTTCAAGCTCGACCCCTCAGGCAATCTCACCACGCTCTACAACTTCAATGGAACCGCGACGACGGAGGATTGCCGCTTGCAGGCTTGACTCAGGACGATGCGGGAAATTTCTATGGAACCACTTCTCAGGGCGGCAAGCACGCCAGCGGCGTCCTGTTCAAGCTGACGCCCTAATCGCGATAGCGTGAATTGATGCTTGCTTGCAGTCGGGCGCGTGAGTCTCTGACTCTCCGCCCGATTTTTCTCCGGCGCCCACGCCTTCCCGATTATGAATTCTCCGCCAACTCCGCATACTCTCCCGGTGAAACGCACTTTTCGCTAAAATCAAATCTGCAGAGTTGCAACGCGATTTCCTATGAGACCTCTTCGTCCAGTAGTCTTTGCCATCATCCTCGCCGCCGGCTTTTTCTATTTCACTACCCACCGCGCCGGAACCTTCCATTCCCCCGAGTGGATCAGCCATCCGCAGCGCGTCGAGATTACCGAAGCCGCCAGTAACGAATCCTTCGACGCCGAAGAGCAGAACAACATCAGCGTCTACCGCAAGAACATCGACTCCGTCGTCAACATCACTTCACGAGTCCGCGCCTTCGACTTTTTCTATGGACAGTACGAGCAGGAAGGTCAAGGCTCCGGCTTCGTCATCGATAAGGAAGGGCGCATTCTCACCAACTACCACGTCATCGAAAACGCGAGCAAAGTCTACGTTACCCTCCACGGACGCGAGAAGCAGATCCCCGCCTCCATCGTCGGCACCGACAAGGGGCATGACCTCGCCGTGATTCAAATCAAGGTTCCCGATCTTCGTCCCATGACGCTCGGCGACTCCTCCAATCTTCAAGTCGGCCAGAAGGTCTATGCCATCGGCAATCCCTTCGGACTCAACGGCACGCTCACCCGCGGCATCGTCAGCTCTATCCGGGGCGTTCGCGAACCCGATGGCATGCAGATAGACGACGCCATCCAGACAGACGCGGCCATCAATCCCGGCAACTCGGGAGGTCCGCTGCTTAACCTCCACGGCGAAGTCATCGGCATCAATACCATCATTGCCTCCAATGGAGCCGCACAGAGCGCCGGCATCGGCTTCGCCATCCCGATCAACACCGCCAAAGCCGTTCTCAACGATCTCGTCACCCTCGGCCGCGTTCGCCGCCCGGCTCTCGGCGTTCGGACCATCCCTATCGACGCCGAACTCGCCAGCGAACTCAGCCTCTCCGCCGACTACGGACTCCTCATCGTCCAAGCGGTCCCCGGAGGCGCCGCCGACCGCGCCGGCCTCCGTGGCGGAACCGAGCGCGCCTATCTAGGCAACATGCAGATCTTCATCGGAGGAGATTTGATTGTCGCCATCGACGGCAAACAGATCACCAGCCAGCAGGACCTCTCGCAAGTCATGAACAATCACCGCGCCGGCGATACAGTCAAGGTCACCATCTACCGCGGCAAAAAGAAACTCGAAGTCAGCGTAGAACTCGGAGAATCACGCGACCAGGTGTGACGAACCAGAGGCGTGGCAAACGAGCAGGCGTAACGAAGATGTTAATTCTAGAACTAGCCAAGTCGTGAATCGGTGTAATTAGCTGCCGAGTTTGGGTGGCGCAGCGCTCCACCGCTGCGATACACCTTGCTTATAGAGCGGGGCTTCAGCCCCTGAAGGGCCAAATCTCTTAATGACCCAACTCCACATTGCCGTTATCGGTGCCGGCGCCTTCGGCGGCTGGACCGCCCTCTACCTCCGGCGCGCCGGAGCCCGCGTCACTCTGATCGACGCCTGGGGGCCCGGTAATTCCCGTTCCTCCTCTGGCGGAGAGACTCGAGTGATTCGCGGTTCCTACGGCCCCAATCAGCCCTACACCTCGCTAGCCGCCCGCGCCATGCAACTGTGGAAAGAACACGAAGTACAGTGGAAAAGGAAATTCTTCTTCCCCACCGGCGTTCTGTGGATGGTCGAAGGCACGGGCGAATTCGAGCGCGGCTCGCTACCCGTCCTCAAAGACGCAGGCATCCCATTCGAAGAACTTCCCGCAAGAGAACTCACCCGCCGCTGGCCCCAGATAAATTTCGAAAAAGTCACCTGGGGCATCTACGAACCGCAAAGCGGCTACCTGCTCGCCCGTGCGTCAGCGCGCGCAGTTGTGGAAGCACTTCGTAAACGAGGGCGGAGAATACCGCCAGACGTCAGTTGCAGCGAGTGATCCAGTCCACGGCCTTCGACGCTCAACCCTCCACCGCCCTGTCCCTCGGCGACGGCACGACCCTGACCCCCGACCGCTGCATCTTCGCCTGCGGCCCATGGCTCGCCCAAATGTTTCCGCGAACCGTCGGCCCGCACTTCACCTCGACCAGGCAGGACGTCTTCTTCTTTGGCACTCCCGCGAACGACGCACGCTACAACGAAGGCAACCTTCCCGTTTGGGCCGATCACGGCGATCGCTTCATGTACGGCATTCCCGGCAACGAAGGCCGCGGCTTCAAACTCGCCGACGACACGCGCGGCCCCGAGTTCGATCCAACTTCCGGCGAGCGCATCGTTAGTCCCAACCGCTTGGCCCAAGCCCGCCACTACCTCGCCTACCGCTTTCCCGGCATGAAAGCCGCTCCGCTGCTTGAGACGCGCGTCTGCCAATACGAAGACACCACCGACCACAACTTCATCGTCGACCGCCATCCTGAGAATCCCAACCTCTGGATCGTCGGCGGCGGATCGGGCCACGGCTTCAAGCACGGCCCCGCTCTCGGCGAAATGGTGGCCCAACTTATCTTGAAGGATGGGATCCCAATCTCCAACCTACCGTTTGGCGCGCTTTGCGAAGTAGTAACTCCCCTGTTACTCTGCTCCGAACGTTCATGCCTTATTTGTCCAAGAGGTCAAGTACTACCGGCGGTTTTGTCCAATTACATTAGTTTCTGCTTAGCGTCCCTTACTCTTTCCCCGTAATACGCCGCCTGTTTCAATAGTGGGTGTCCGTTCGCCGTCCTACGAATTGCTCTCAGGATTCGAGGTAGAGGTTCGCCCTTAATGTCATCGCGTGCCCCATCGTGGAAGCAAATGAAGGCCGCGCCACGCGTCTTTATCGCCATCGTTGTCATCTGTGGCCTGGCGGTCTTAACCTATGCCGCCATTATCCACGGCAAGAGCCAGAACCCCGTCAAGTTCTTCTGCTATCTGGTGATCGCCGTCGCCGCCTCGCGGCTCAAGGTCAATCTTCCCAGCATCACCGGCACCATGTCGGTGAATTTCCTCTTCGTGCTCGCGGGCGTGCTCGAACTCAGCCTCCCGGAAACCATGGCGCTCGGTTGCGCGGCCGTCATGGTTCAGTGTCTCAGCACCGAGCGGCCGGTCCCTGTGCAGGTCGCGTTCAACGTCTGTTCCACCGCGCTCGCCATCGCCTCTACCTTCTTTCTCTATCGCTACTCCCTGCTCCATAGCGCGGCCAATCCCTCCACCCTGCTTTTTCTCGCGGCCTGCGCTTACTTCATCACCAACACGCTTCCCATCGCCATCATCATCTCGCTGACCGAGCGCCGCTCGCTGCGCCGTATCTGGGCGGATTGCTATTTCTGGAGCTTCCCCTATTACCTCGTCGGGGCCGGCGTCGTCGGCATGATGAGTTGGATTCACAGCTTCACCGACTGGCAAACCTCGCTTCTCACTCTTCCCGTCGTCTACCTCATCTACCGCTCCTACCGGCTCTACCTCGGAAAACTTTCAGACGAAAAGCGCCACGTCGAGGAAATGGCCGATCTGCACATGCGCACGATTGAGGCCCTCGCCCTGGCCATCGAGGCCAAGGACCAGACCACCCACGACCACCTCCAGCGCGTGCGCGTCTACGCCCTCGAAGTCGCCAAGGATCTTAAGGTGGACGAGAAGGAAATGGCGGCGCTCCAGGCTGCGGCTCTCCTGCACGACATTGGTAAGCTCGCCATTCCCGAGCACATCGTCTCCAAGCCCGGACGCCTGACCCCCGAAGAGTTCGAGAAGATGAAGATCCATCCCACCGTGGGCGCGGACATCCTCGAGCGCGTGCAATTTCCCTATCCCGTTGTGCCCATCGTTCGCGCGCACCATGAAAAGTTCGATGGCACGGGCTACCCACTCGGCCTGCGCGGAACCCAAATTCCAATTGGCGCCCGCATCCTGGCCGCGGTCGATTTTCTCGACGCCCTCGCCTCCGACCGCCAATACCGCCGCGCTCTGCCCATGGATGAAGCCATGGCTAAGCTAGTCAAGGAGTCCGGAAAGTCATTTGATCCGCAGGTCGTGGCCGTGCTCCAGCGCCGCTACCTTGAACTCGAAAAACTCGTTCACCTGCAGACCGGCCACAAGCAAAAGTTGTCTCTGGAACCGAAACAAGTCGAGGTTGATGAAATAACCGGCGCCCGCTCTATCATCGAACCGGCGGCTGGCTTCGAAGCCCAGGGTAAATCCCTTCCGCAGGAGCGCAGCTTCCTCAGTTCGATCGCCGCCGCCCGCCAGGAGGCGCAAACCCTCTTCGAACTCAGCCAGGACCTCGGAGCCTCCCTCAGCCTCGGTGAAACCCTTTCGGTCTTTTCGGTCAAGCTTCGGCGCGCCATGCCCTACGATGCCATCGCCATCTACGTCCGCCACGGGGATGAACTCGTTCCCGAATATGTGAACGGCGACAACTTCCGACTCTTCGCGTCTTTGCGCATCCCCATGGGGCAGGGCCTCTCCGGCTGGGTGGCTCAAAATCTCAAGCCGATCTTGAACGGTAATCCGTCCGTCGAGCCCGGCTATCTCAATGACTCTTCCAAATACAGCACGCTGACCTCCGCACTAGCCGTGCCTCTGGAAGGCTTGCAGGGTGTTGTCGGGGTTGTCGCCCTCTACCACGCCGAGAAAGATTTCTTTACCTCCGACCACCTGCGCATCCTGCTGGCCGTCAGTTCCAAGATGGCGCTCGCCATCGAGAACGCCCTCAAGTATGAGCAGGCGGAAAATTCCGCCGTTACCGATTACCTCACTGGCCTGCCCAATGCGCGCTCGCTCTTCCTGCAACTCGACCGCGAACTCGCCCGCTGCAAGCGCGACGGCAAGTCTCTGACCGTCATGGTCAGCGACATGGACGGATTCAAGCAGATCAACGACCGCTTCGGCCATCTCGAAGGCAATCGCGTTCTGCGCCTCTTCGCGCAAGCCCTCAAGGAAACCAGCCGCGAGTACGATTACGTCGCCCGCATGGGTGGAGACGAGTTTGTGGTGATTGCGCCCGGCCTCACTCCTGAGGCCTCTTCGCGCAAGGCCGAACAGATGCGTGAACTCGCCCAAAAAACCGGGCGCGAGGTCTGCAACGAAGATATCCTGTCGCTCAGCGTCGGCAAGGCCGTCTATCCCGAGGATGGGCTTGACGCCGAAAAACTGCTCTCCGAAGCCGACAAGCGCATGTATCTGCAAAAACAGAGTCAGCCGTCGCGGAACAATCGCCGCATGTATCCCCGCGTCCGCGGCCGCATGACCACCGAAATTGCGGTCGAGGGCCAGGACCGTGCCGTGCTCGGAATTCTCACCAACCTCAGTCTGGGCGGCTGCTACGTGGAAACCAGCGCAATGCTCCTGCCTGGCTCGAAGCTGAAGCTGACCTTCTCCATCGAACAAGTCACTGTCGAAATTCAGAGCCAGGTCGTGCGTATGGACATGGGCATCGGCGCGGCCATCCGCTTCCAGGAATCGACCCACGAGGTTCGCACGGCCTTGCAGCGCACCCTCGAACTCATGTCATCCTCCGAAGCCAAGCAAGAACGGCAGCGCAGCCAGAACGCCTCCGCCGGCGCATAATCTCCCCACCGATTTTCGGTTTAATCTCCAAATCGATCCTTGGTTTTGGTTTTGACTCTGCCCTGGGTGGCGCAGCGGTTTACCCGCTGCGATAGCAGCACTCTATCTTTGAAAGGTTGCCGCTTCAGCCGCAACGTGGCGAAGGCAAAATTGGGGCACGGCGCTCAGCCCCTGAGCGCCGCCGCCGTCACCGGCTGAATCTGAATCAGAGTCGCCGCCCGCGCCGCCCCCGCGCTCTGCGGCTTCTCCAAACCTTGCCGCAACATGTTTGCCGTCGCCACGCCCGTCCGGTAAAACGATTTTTCGCAATCCGCCGTCGAAGGCCCGCGCATATTCCCTTCCATATAGGCTAGCCCCGGACACCGCGTACAACTCGCTACATGCGAACATGAAGAACATGTCGTCAGATCGCGTGCTTGGATCGACCGCACTTCCTTCATCTGCGGCGATAGATTCCAGATATCCAGAAACTTCTGCTGCCGCACATTCCCCGTCGGCAGCGGAAACTGCACGCACGGAAACACCTCTCCATACGGCGAGATGTAACAGAACGAATGCCCCGCGCTGCACGAGTAACCGTCCAGATCCTCATCCGACACCGGTTTCGGAGGCGCGCAGAACTCTTCCTGGTTCCCCACCAGAGCCGGATTGCGGAAAACTTCTTCCAGATGCTCGCCCGGAATCCGCAGCGCCAGCACTCCCATATCGCCATCCATCATCGGCGTAATTGTAGGATCCAGCGTGTAGTGCACGCCCAACTCGGCCGCCAGTTTTTGCGTGCCGTAATGGTCAGAGTGATTGGCCGTCATCAGCACGTTCGCAATCGTCACCCGCAATCCCTGGTCGCGCAGAAACTCGATCGCCCTTACCGTGCGCTCGAAAGAATGTGGCAACTTGGTGATCGCGTCATGCACTTCCGCGCGATGCGAATACAAGCTGATTTGCACCGTATCGATATTCAGAGCGCGCAGGCGCTTCGCATCGGCCTCGTCGATCATCACCGCGTTAGTCTTGATCTTGACGTTGAACGACAATCGCCGGGCGTGCTCCAGAAGCTCGAAGAAATCGCGCCGTAGGAAAACCTCGCCGCCACTGAACGTAAGGAAAAAAACACCCGCCTCCGCCAGCTGATCGAGCACGTCCTTGATCTCGGCCGTCGTCATCTCGCCATGGTCGTCGTGATCGAGATAGCAGTGCACGCAGCGCTCGTTGCAGCGATACGTAATGTCGAGGTGCACGGCCAGCGGGACGCCAAGGTCGAACGCCTTCTGCCCGACCTCGGCCATCAGGCTCATTGAATCGGCTCCACCGTAATCGGGCGGTCGGACACAATCAGAATTCCGTGTCCGGCCAGGTCGGCAACGAAGCGTTCCGCATCCGCCTGCGCCTGCTCGGGTGTAACCTCAAACTTCTTGCAGATGTGGTCGCGCACTATCTCGTGCAGCGGAGTATGCCCATCCGCCGCCTCCCAGATCGCAGTCGCCACCTCGTTCAGTGTGAAAAACGTAGAGTTCGCCGAATTCATGACCATCATTTCTCCAGCGAGCATGCGGGCAGCGATAGCCGGACTACGGGCGATATACGTCTCGGACATTCCGCAGGATTTCCCTCTCCTCACCCCGTTGCAATAAGACACGCATGTCGAGGCTCCCGACCGAAGCGACGCACTTCGTCCCACACTTTGGCATCAGGATAGAACGTAAGTCGTCGGATGGGAAGTGACGCAACGAATGCGCATGCCGTTGCGAGGAGCTCTTCAACAAGGGGAGGATCTTCGGCAAAAAAAAGTATGTTGCGCATCAAACGGCGGACTGCGTCCGTGGGGGAGAGGTCGTCGATGCGGTTCTTCGGGCCTTTCTCGAGAAAAAACAAACCGCCAATCGGAGCGCTGGTATTTTCCCCAGCCTTGGCCAGTTCGCCGGCGAAAGGTGTGCCAAAAGCAAGATACGATCGGGCGCCGGGCCCGGCCTCTCGCTTGTTCGTGGGACGAACGTAGGAAATTTCGTCGGTGAGCAGCGTTACGTCCGGAGACGCGATGCGCGTCATCGTCGTCTTCCCCGCCCCCGACACTCCCGAAAAAAGAAAAGCCTGCCCATCGCAGATGGCGCTCGCCGCGTGCAACAGAAAGCCTCCTCGCGTCGCCAGAATTAAGCTATGCAGAATGCGCAGCACGGAATCCAGCGAATAAGGATTGGCATTTTGACGAACCAGGCCGGTACCGGTGCGCGGATCCCACCGGGCCAGAAAGTCACCGCGCTCCAGAATCCACTCCTCGCCATCGCGGCGCACGCGAACATCGTCATCCGACGCCGGCCTCGGCTCGAGAATCTCAAAATTAAGCGCGAATTCACCGGGTCCCGCGCTCAAAAAATCCTCGTAACGTCGCAGCAGGAGGTCGTAGAAAATTTTATCCGTGGTGGAAAGTGAAACCGAAATGCCCCCGATCTCGACGCAAGCCACGTACTCAGACCCGGCCATGAGGCGTCTCCGGGATCTGCTGCGCTGAAGAGACCATGTGGGAACGGATCGTGTAGCACGAGCACTCCTGCTTGCGTACCGCTGTCTGACCATGCAGTTCAAGAGCAACCCGCCGCGCCGGTCCGCAAAAGCAGAGGAGCATCCCCACCGCCCTCGACCACCAACGCAAAGGCACACCAGGACTCAACCGCCCCAGCAATGCCTCACTGGAAAACTCGGGGTCAGGAGCGGGCATGGAATCGCCCCGCAACAGAAAACCACCCGGCAATTGCCCTACAAACCGATGCAGGAAAAACCGTCCATCCCGAATCGAAAGCACGACATCGCCCTTGCGCGCATCGTCTACCGCACAGCTCACGATCTCGACTTCGTCGCCCGGCCAGAGGCTCGGTAGCATGCTTTCGCCGCGCACGCGCAGCCGCAGCCGGCCGTTCGCGCGCAGGCTTTCCGCCGCTAATAGCAGGCGCTCAGCCTCCGAATTCGCTGGCCGCTCGTTCAGGGTGTCACCCAAGGTCAGGAGGTCTTTCGCGAGGAGTTGCAAATCGCCGACGTACCCGCAATCTTTCCGCATGCCAGCGCGGCCGTTTCAAAGACGCGCTCGAAGCGATATTCCGGCTTCCGGTATGGCTTCTTCCCATCTACCTTTTCTGCAACGTGTGTCTGTTTCTCGTGGAGGACTTGGTCATTCATAGTAATTAGTAGGGCCCTAACTTTGGCTCATTCCTCCGATTTCTTGAGAAGTATGCGCAGTGTACTACACGATTTTTCGGATGCCAATGACACACTTGGATCGAAGACCTTCTCTGCCCTTCCGAATAATAACCTTGCCCTTCCTAATAAAAAGACAGTGTGCCGAACCGCCGGGCCCGCCGCAAACTCAGCGACAGCCCGGCCATCGCAAGCGGCAGCAGAATCGCGGCAGACAAAGCGAGTCCCGCAACCGTCGTCCCCATCGCTGCCAGAGATTGCCCCTCTAGCATCGCCCCGCGCAGACCATCGATCGCGTAAGTGAAAGGTACCGCCCGTGCCAGCATAACCAGCGGACCGGGGAGACTCCGCACCGGAAAAGTCGCCCCACTTAGTAACCACAATCCCGAACCCAGCAGCCACACCAGCGCTGAACCTTTCTGAAATGCGACCTGACATGTAGCCGCGAAAATTCCCAGCGCCAGCGCCAGCGCCAGCGACAAGGCCAGCACCACCAGGCACGCCAGAAGATTCGCATGGACCGCCGCCCGGAAGATGCCAATCCCGGCAGCAATGTAGACCAGCAGATTCGTCAGGCTGCCGGCAAATGCCGAGATGGAACTCAGAACGATAAGTTCGGCGGGCGCGGTCGAAGTTGTCATCAGCACTTCAAGCGTTCCAGTTTGTTGCGCCTCCTGCACCGCGCTCAGGAACGCCTGTGCGCTCATCACAAAAAACGTGTAGAGCCCGGTCCCCACCAGGAGAAATGGAAAATATCCCACGCCGTCCGGACGAAACCCGGGTCCGATGGCTCGCGACAAATAATAAAACGCCGTAAGTTCAGTAAACAGTCCTACCAGCGTGACCACAAACCCGCTGCGATGCCGGATCGCCGTCAGCAAGTCGCGGCGAAAAATGGCAGCCAGTTTGTCCAGAATTTTGCTCATGATGCGGCTCCGGCACGCCGTATAAGATGTTCGTCCGAATCTTCGGAGTAAGGTTCGCGGGCCTCGTCTCCGCCCACGTCTCCCCCACTCACATTCTCCCCAGTAAGACGGAAGTAGAGCGCCCGCAATTCATCGGCAGTTTTTCCATCCAGCCGCGCGCGATCTCCCGGATAACTTGCCGCCCCATTCACTGCCTGATCCGCCACCAGCTCTCCCCGATGCAGCAGCAGCACGCGACTAGCCAGCGCGGCCGCCTCCGCAAAATTGTGGGTGGCAACAAAAACGGTGGTGTTGAGCCGGGTGAGCGCGCGAATCGCCGCCCAGAATTTAACCGTACCCGCGGCATCAAGACTCCGCGTCGGTTCGTCCAGCAGCAACACCGCCGGACGTTTGATCAGCGCCCGCGCCAGCCCCAGTCGCTGGTACATCCCGCTGGAAAACTTCATCACCAGCGTGTCGGCCTGCTCTTCCAGTCCAACCTCGCCCAGCACCTCATCAACTCGCCCCGGCCGCGAACTCCGCGGAACTTCATCCAGCGCCGCAAAAAAATCGAGATTCTCCCGCGCCGACAACCGCGGAAAAAATGACCTCTCATTCGCCACCGCAATCCCAACCTGCCGCCGAACCTTGCTCCCATCGCTCGCCGCATCGCACCCGCCCACGCGCACCGACCCCGCATCCGCCAGCAGCATGGTTGAAATCAATTTCAGCGTGCTCGTCTTGCCGCTCCCGTTCGGACCCAGCAAAGCCATCACTTCTCCGCGCGCGGCAGAAAAAGAAATGTTCTTCAGCGCCACCGTCTCGCCCGTTCGCTCCCGCCCCACCCAATTGAATAGCGCCGGCCGGTGCCGAAACACCTTGCGCACGGATTCGAATACCACCTGATCCATCAATGCCTGCTTCATCAATTTGAAGGGCCGAGTGTTTGTATTATAGTTTGCAGTCCGATACTAATCCGGTGTCTGAAAGGGTGCCCCATCCTTAAACGTCGCGCGGTTCGTGACGTTGAGCGTGGAGGGTTGATTCTTTGCTCACGCCCGCTCCAACCGTCTCGCCGAGTCGTGGCCACGAATTCGAACTCCTCTGCGCGTGCAGCGCGGCGCATCCCACTCCAGCGCAAGTTGCCCGCATCGCCAACTGCCATTTCGCCGATTTCGACTGGGAGGATTTTCTCCGCCAAGCCGAGCACCATGGAGTCCTCGCCCTCGCGGCGCGCAACGTTCTCGATCACGCCCCGGATCTGCCCCCACAAATAAGGACCACGCTGGAATCCGCCTACTCCACCAGCTTTCGCCGCGGATTATGGTTTGCCTCGGAGCTCATGCGCATCACGCACCACCTCACGCAGAACAATGTTCGCGCGATTCCTTACAAAGGACCGGTTCTGGCGCAATCCGCCTATGACGACCTGGCCCTGCGCAATTTTTCTGACCTCGATCTGCTGATCTCCCGCGCCGATTTTGAGCAAGCCAAAAACGCTCTCTCCCAAATCGGTTACCAGCCCTCCAAGCTCCATACTCCAGCCGTCGAACGCCTCTGGCTGAAAACGGGCTATGAGCGCTCCTTCGACGGCCCCGCCGGAAAAAATCTGGTTGAGCTGCAATGGGCCTTCCTTCCTCACTTCTACGCCGTCGATCCCAAACACTTTCAATTTGACGATCTCTGGTCCCGCGCAGGCCGCATCATGCTGGGCGCAAATAACAATTCGAGCGTCCCCTGCCTCTCGCCAGAGGATTCCCTGCTCGCCCTCTGCCTGCACGCCGCCAAGCATCTATGGTCGCGCCTCATCTGGATCGCCGACATCGCCGGGACCCTACGCGCGCCCGGTCTCAACCTCGCGCAAGTAATTGCGCGCGCCAACCCCCTCGGCATTAAAAGAATTCTGGGAGTGAGCCTCTGGTTGTCGCAGCACTTGCTCGGCGCGGCAATTCCCTCGGCCGCGCAGGATCTAATCGACGGCGACCCAGTGATTCCCTCGATCGGCAAGGATTGCGCATCCCGGCTGTCCCAAGCCGCAACTTACGATTTCGAATCGGCGGATTATTTCAGGCAAATTCTGAAACTGCGAGAGCGTCTCATCGACCGCTGGCGTTACCTCTCACGTCTCGCCCTTACCCCGGGCGAGCGAGATGTCGCAGCAGTGGTGCTGCCGGAAACAATGTTTTCCCTCTACCACGCCGTTCGTCTTGCCCGCTTGTTCGGTAAGTTAGCCCAATCTGCGTCACGCAAGTAACTCCGTTGCCTTGCCCTCGGTTGTGGAGCATAATCAATTCTGTCTGCCAACCGCAGCCAGGCCATTCTTCGCGTGAATCTTCCCAACACCATCACGCTCTCCCGCATCGCCGCGATCCCGCTGCTCATCTGGATCCTGTGCACTCCCCGCCTCTCCGACACCAACGGCGAGCGCGAAATCCTCGCTTCCACCGTCTTCATTCTTGCCTCCATTACCGACGGCATCGACGGCTACCTCGCGCGCCGACGCGGCCAGATCACCACCATGGGCATGCTCCTCGATCCCCTGGCCGACAAACTTCTCATTGCCGCCGCCTTCGTCACCCTCGTGCAATTCAATCCCGCCCTCGTGCCCGCGTGGATCGCGGTCGTAATCATTGGCCGCGAATTCCTTGTAAGCGGCCTGCGCTCCATCGCCGCCTCCGAAGGCTTCACGATTCAGGCCAGCGAACTCGGCAAGTTCAAAATGCTGGTGCAGATCATCTCCGTCGTCGCGGTCATCCTGGCGCGGCGCTGGCACGAGTGGCCGCTGGGCAAGGTCTACATCTTCCCCGTCTACTGGATCGCCCTCCTCGCCATCTGGTTCATGGTTCTCCTGTCGCTGGTCTCCGCCATCGACTATTTCGCCGCCTTCTGGTCCCGCATCGACCGCACCTCCGAAAAGCGCCGCAAACGCCGGGCCTTCGTCCTCTCACGGCGGAGGAAACGCGATGTCCAGACTGTCTGAAAATCTGACCGCCCCCGGCGAAACCACAACCGCGCCCAGCTTTACTCCCGAACAGCGCAACCTTCTCCTCGGCATCGCCCGCGCTTCGATCGCTTCGGGCTTAGTCGGCGACCCGCTCCCTGATTCCCCACCCGCCAACACCTCATCCTTCCGTCGCCCTCACCGAGCCGCGCGGAGTCTTCACCACCCTCTATCTCGCAGCCGAACTTCGCGGCTGCGTCGGTTACGCCTTGCCGGTGCGCCCACTCTTCCGCGCTGTAGCCGAAACCGCCCGCTCTGCCGCCTTCGAAGACTCCCGCTTCTGGCCCCTCACTGCCGGAAGAGGCACCCGGCCTCCAGATTTCGTTAAGCGTGCTCTCGCCGCTATTTCCCGTCACTGCGGACGAGGTTGAAGTCGGTCGCCACGGGCTCCTGATCTCCTCCGGCATGCGTCGCGGACTGCTGCTGCCTCAGGTTCCGCTCGAGCATGGTTGGGACCGCGAAAGCTTCCTCGCCCAGACCTGCCATAAAGCCGGTCTGCCCCTCGACGCCTGGCGAAAGTCCGCGATCATCCAGGCCTTTACCGCAGAGGTTTTTGGTGATGAAGGCGCTCCCGCCTGATCGTATTTCGTGGCTGGCGATTGCTCTGCCCACAGTTCAAGCATCCAACAATGTAGGCCGCGCTCAGGACACTTCGGAAGATGGCACGTTGGTGACCTTGCGTCCCCGTAAAAACGGGGTAGTCTTCAGAGATGCCTCTAACACCGCACCCCTCGCGGCGTTCCGGCTTGGCGTTCTGCATTCAGGAGGTGCGCTATGGAACTGGCACTAGTCATCGTGGTCTTGCTCGTAGCGGGCGCAGCCATTCCCGGCGATTCGAAGATCCCGTTCTACCACTAAACATCTAACGCGGACTTTCCTCGCCCGCGTTCTTCCCCACACCACTGTCTCGCGCGGCCCACGTAAACTACGTTCGCCCAAAAAGCAAAAAGGGCAGAGTTGTCTCTGCCCTTCAAAGCTTTATTCACCGTTCCGGTTCAGTCCTGCGGATCGAGCTCAACCATATCCCCGGCATAAACGTCTTCCAGAGCAAAGACGACCATGGCTGACGATGATGTCGGAGTCGTACTCAAAACTACAATCTCGCCCACCGCGCGCCGCGGCAGGTCTTCCACGTGGATGTTCGGTCCCTTGCCTCGCGTGAAGCTGTTCGCTTCGAACGTGGGCGAATGCATCTGCGTGTCTTCCGAAATCTGCGCCTTGAATGACAACGAGTCAACCGCATCGTGCAGCGTCGAAGTATAGGAGCGCACCACCCGGAAATAATCGCCCGCCTTCACGCCCTGGTTCGAACCCACATTCAGGTAGAGCTTCACGCCCGAACCCAGAATCGTATCGAAGTCCTTGCCCAGCAGGATGCGGCCCGTCAGCTTGCCATTCGCAGGCGCATAGCGATCGAAGTGTCCCGGAACGTGAAACGCCACCGGCGGCCTCTCCGCAAACGGCACAACCACGTCGCCCGGGTTGATAGGATCGCAGCTGAATTCCACCTGCGCGACCGCGCTGTGGCTGCGCACATCCAGAACCCGCACTCGTCCGATCTCCCCATAAGGGTGCCCAACCGTGCCCAGCAGTTTCCGCATGCCAGGATAAATCTCATACTGGTTGACGTCGCGCAGTTCGCGCACGATCGTGTACAGCGAGCCCACCTGATAATCCTTCCCCGTCAGGTAAACCAGTTCGCCGATCTCAAACTTGGTCGAGGTCGGTGACTGCAAGCCACCATTTACATACTTCGCGTCCGGCAACTTTTCCTTGGAAATGAAACCGGCGCAATAGATGTCGGCCTGAGTCGGCGTCTGGAACCGAACAAATGGGACGCTGGGTGTGCTATCAACAATCCCTTTTTCGTTCGGCGTCGCTGCCATGGTAGAGGTCACCGGCGTCGTCTGGGCAAACGCCAGGCTCGACACGAGCAGCGTTAACAATACTGTTTTCTTCATGTTGACTCCCTGACCCCACCGCCCAAGGCTGCTTCGCGGTACCCAGCTATCTCTCTGGGAAGACAAGGGTTACAGCCAAAAAGTAACAAGCGCCAGAGAGGGGGTCAAGGTTACGAGGGTATTAGTAGCCCGGCCTCCCAAAGTGCTTTCCCTCGTTTTGTTGCATTGCCTGTTGCATCCGGACGTACGCCCTTGTAATATCGCGCCGTCTATCAATTACATGGCATTGGCCTTAACGCCCACATTCGCGCCGCGCTTCTTTCCCCAACGACTGCTCAAAGTCTGCCTCGCTGTCAGCGCCAACACGCCCGACGAGATGCTCGAAACTGCCGAATCCATGGCCCGCGACAATCCCTTCATGGAGTTCCGCCTCGACTACCTGAAGCAGCCGCTCGCCGCCATGCCGAAGCTCCGCCGCTTCCTCGAAACTCACCAATATGTAACCGCCATCGCCACCTGTCGCCGCGCCTCCAACGGTGGCAAATTTAAGGGCACGTTGGCCGCAGAACTCTCCGTCCTGAACAAGGCCATGGCCTCCGGATGTCAGCTCGTCGACGTCGAACTCGAGAGCGCGCTCAAGTCCAAGCCCGATGTCCTTGCTCGGATTCGCAAAACCGGAGGCCTCATTGTCTCGTTCCACGATTTCAAGGCCACTCGCAACCTCGACGCCACGCTCGACAAGATGCTCAAGGTCCCCGCCGACTTCTACAAAATCGTCACCACGGCGACCACCCTCTCCGACAACGTCACCATGATGAAATTCCTGCAAGCCCAGAGCGATAAGCACGCGCTCATCGGACTCTGCATGGGTGAGCAGGGCATCATCAGTCGCGTCCTCAGTGTGCGCGCCGGCAGCGCCTTCACCTTCGGCGCCGTCAGCCCCGAATCCAAAACCGCGCCCGGACAAGTCAGCTCCCGCGATCTGCGCGGCATTTATCGCATCGAGCAGGTCGACGCCGCCACCCGCATCTATGGCGTAGCCGGCGATCCCATCGAGCATTCGCTCTCGCCCATCATCATGAACACCGCGCTCCGCCGCGAGAACGTCAACGGCGTCTACGTCGCGCTCCACGCCAAAACGCTCAAGGATCTCCTCCACTGCGTCCGCGAAATTCCCCTGCACGGATTAAGTGTCACCATGCCGTACAAGCAGGCCATTGTCGAGCATCTCGATAATACTGACTCGCACACCGCAAAAATTGGCGCCTGTAATACAGTAGTCCGCGGACAGGACGGAAAACTCTTCGGCTTCAACACCGACGTCGTCGGCATCATTCGCCCGCTCGATCAGCGCATCACCATCGACGGCTCAAAGATTCTGGTAATCGGAGCCGGTGGCGCGGCCCGCGCGGCGGTCTTCGGATTAAAAGAGCGCGGCGCCGAAGTCTGGATTCTGAATCGCACCGCGGTCAAAGCGCAGAAACTGGCCCGTCAGGCGAAGGCCAAGGTCATCAAGCGCGCCGACATCCGCAAGATGCAATTCGACGTCATCATCAATGCCACCCCAGTCGGCATGGGCAACCCCCGCGACTGCCCGCTAAAAGAGGACGAGGTTCAGGCCAAGGTAGTCTTCGACATGGTCTACGACCCTGTCGAGACCCGTCTCCTTCAGATTGCCCGCCGCAAAGGGATTCGCGGTAGTCGCCGGCATAGAGATGTTCGTGCATCAAGCCGCCAACCAGTTCGAAATCTGGACCGGCAAGCCCGCCCCCGCCGCGGAGATGCTCCGCGTAGTCACCATCGCGCTCCAGGAACGCCTGTCACAAAAACAACAGAAACCCTGAGTAATTCATTCCGCCAGCGCCTCAATATGACCACGAAGAAACATTCAATCTACACTTTTCCACATATCACCGGCGCTATTAAGCAGGTCGTAAACCGCTCGCCAATCCGCGCCAAAATCGATTTTCGGCAGATGGCGACGCCGAAAGATGCTATCTCCCCAACAAAGGTTGCAAATTTCATGAACCCGCAGTAATATCACTTTAGATGCGACACTTCGCATCTATCTCGTCTCAAAACAGCTAAAACAACCGTCTTCCAGGTAGGAGCAAGCTCCAAGTTCAAAAAATCTAAAGGGAGCCCTAGGCCCCGGTGCAACTCGGAGAGAATGCATGTCGTGGTATGCGTACTGCCTCACGGAACACCAGACCCTTCCTAATGGTGTTCGTGCCCGCCGCCCGTTCGTCCTCGATGGAATTCAAGGTGTCAACGCCGCTCCGGTGATGAGTTACCCCAGCGGAGATTTCGCGGTCATCGTCAGTGAATACGACCGCACCACCTCGAAATTGGACGAAAAATCGGTTCTGGAACATGCCCGCGTAGTCAGCCAGAGCTTTCGGACCGCAACCGTTCTTCCCTTCCGTTTTGGAACGATCTTCGACACAGAAGATGCTATCCGCCAGGCCGTTCGATCCAATCGCCGCACTTTCTGCGAGAGTGTAGCGCGCCTGCGCGGTAAGTCCGAGATGCGCATTAAGCTGGTAGTGCGCGACGGCTCGCTGCGCGGCAATATGGAAGAAATTGTCTTACCCGACACGGTTGGCCGGGAGTATCTGGCCAAGCTCCGCGAGAAGGCCTCGCGCGAGCGCGAGCGCCAGACCAAGGCCCGCGCCCTCTCCGTTCAAGTGCACAAGCTCTTCAACCCGCTCGAAGAAGAAGTAAGCTGCAAACGAGTAGCAGCCGACGGTATGCTCCTCGACATAGCCCACCTGATCGACACCAAGTCCATTGAAAAATATCAGAACCGCTACTCCACCGCCGCCAAACAGCTTAAAAACTGCGAAATGGTAGTAAGTGGCCCTTGGCCGCCCTATCACTTCCTGCCGGAAAAACTCCGCCAGGTAGCCGGCAACAGCTAAGCGCGAAAACTTTACATAGTTAGAAAGCCCCCGAAATTCGGGGGCTTTTCTATTTACTCCGACGGTTTTCGAGACATGGGAACTACGTAGGCCTCCATCTCAATCGAATAGTGAAGTGACGCAGACAATCATCATGCTCACTTCAGGCGGACGCCAGTTACAAAGGCTTGCGCGGTGCCTGTGCTCGTGTCCACGTAGCTAACATAATAGGTATTCGCCCCTGCCCATCCGCTGCCGTTGTAGTCGCCCATATGTCTTCCGCCGGCGCCATCGTTTAGCGGATTCGAAGCCGTTGGCGAAAGCTGGTAATTGGTTCCAAACGTCGCGCCTCCAGTCGGCCGAGAATGCCGCGAACGCTTCATAATCGTGATTCTTTGGGTCATTCCTTCTATCGAGCCAGCTGACCCCGACCACCCCTTCTTGCTCACACTGAGCCACGGGAAAAACTGATCGTGTTGGTCGCTGGCCGTCGCCACCGGACTGCTGTTCCAAGTACTACCACCATCGACAGACATAGCCACCCGCACCTGCATATAAACTCCCGTCCAGGTGTAGTACGTGACATAAAGATTGCCTTTATGCTGGCCCGTGCTGTTATCCACTCCGATCACCGGAATGTCATCCATGACTTCCTGGGTATTGGGCAAGGAGCCATAAGCAGAGCAGTGACACCCGTCGGGAACCAGTTGGGCAGTAAAAATCGCGGATGGCGCCGTCCAGGTGCTGCCCCCATCCGTGGACTTCACCAGATAAAAAGTCGCCGTCTGACCGCCGCAACTGCCGGTCTTAAACGTGCAGCTCATCCAGGTCACGTACACCGCTCCGTCGACGCCGATCGCAACGTCACTGAACTGGTTAATGTTTGGAGGAAACTGCTCCGGAGCCACGGCTATGTTTCCCAAGTCTGGCCGCTGTCGTGCGAATTTGATACCGTAATCTGATTGTTGTTATTCAGGTCGAACTGAGCGCTCGATATGTAGAGCGCATTGGCGTAAGGGCTGCTCGCCGTGGTGTCGATCTGAAGCCATGGTTTGTCAACCAGCCCGCCCGGCGCCAGAATGTACTCGACGGAAGGAACAGGTGCACTCCAGGTTTTGCCTCCGTTCGATGACACCTCCAGCGCAATCGTCGAAGTGCTGCTATTGCCGTTCATATCGCCGATGAACGCGTGGCCCTTCAGGTCATAGCCAACCAAGGGATCGGCAAGCCCTGACTCCCCCGCCAGCACATTGATACATGTGCGATTCCATGTCTTGCCTGCATTCAGCGAAGCATAGAAGCCGTTGCCGCTGCTGCAGCCATAATCGTTTGCACCTACCAGAAGCTGTTTAATATTTTTGGGATTCACCGCCATCGGAATCTCGCTCGCCGCCGTTGTCGTTCCCGACGCGTTGGCAACGGGCAGCACGCAAGGAGCGGGACTGCACGTCATTTCCGGGTTGAAGATCTGCCCCACCCTCGGCACGTCAGCCCGCTCGAAGTTGATCGTCCCGAACCTCGAAGCTTCCAGCGCCGACTTTCCTCTCGCACCTCCACCGATGATCGACAGCGTCATCAGGGCCAGGATCAGCGATCTCTTTTTCATGCGTTTCTCCTCCACAGAGGGGGCGCCTGCCGTGCTCTAAGGGGGGCTCTTCGTGCCGGCTGCGCAATAGAACGCAAGGCTATCCCTATACAAAATGCTAATCAAGTCAAAATTTGTTCGGATTTTGTCGGCACGCTGAAATGACATCAGATCTGTTTGACGTACGCGAACGATGTGCCCGAATCTAAACCTAGCGTAAGGGCCTTTTTATTTTGCGTGGAATGGTATTACGCCAGGGGTTTGGCAGCTGCGGAACCAAGCCGTTTGATTGTCGCGAACCATGCGGGTGCGCCGTGGTCGTGGTATCTGGTCTGAATCCGGTCCGGTTCGATGGCGGCGACATTCCATCCATTGTTTGGGTTGAACGCCGCTCTAATATCTTCCTGATTGATGGGGTGCGGGCCAGTATCGGGACCATCGTCACTGAAGCACAACACATACAAAGTTCCGTCGGCTCGATCACCGGCGCTAGGCTCGCCGCGTATCGTCTTCGCTCGTCGCCGTCGAAGGTATGGAGCAATCCGCAGTCCAGAACCGTTTTGAACGTGCGCCCCAAACGCTCCAACTGGAAGGCGTCAGCCGCAGCGAACTCAACCTCGATCCTGCGGTCGGCGGCTTTCTGTCGGGCAATCGCCAGTGCTGTTTCAGCCACGTCAACGCCCAGAACCAACAATCCCAGCGAGGCGACGTGAAGCGCGTTCTCGCCCGTCCCACAGCCCGCATCGAGCACCGCCCCGGCAAATCCACCTTCGGATGCTAAACGCAGAACTGCTGGTTGCGGCTCCTCAATATCCCAAGGCGCAACACCGTCGTGGTACGACGCATCCCAAGGCTGTCCCGACCGCCGTTCGTGACTGGTCGGGTGCCGACCACTGAACGGATCGTCACCGGGGGTTCCTGATCGCCCCGACAACCTTCGTCCTCTCCCGCAACTGATCGTGCCGCGTCATCGTAACATGCCAATCCGCAGGTCTCGACTATCCTCGCTAGGGATGAACGAGTGAGATTTTCAGGAACTGAAAGCATTTTTATGGCGATCCCGCCATCAGAAAATACGCCAATCGTGCTTCCCCTAATTAATAACTTGGTATTTCCTTAAAATCTCGGTCGTCCTTTCAATCGGGAGCGCCTCGACCGTGTGTCCATGCGAAGTCGTAGTCTCCGCCCGTAACATTGAGTTGTAGACTGCCTCCTCTGTGGCTTCAATCGCCGCGAGAAAAAGAGGCGACATCGCGTCATTCGTAAGCACTTCGATGTGTCGCGTCAGCGCCTTATCAGATGTGTGTATCCGCACCTGCGGCGCCGTGGAGAATGCAATGGCATAGTCTCCGCTACCGTTCGAAGCTGAACTCCCCGTGCGGGCTACTCCCAGCCAGGCTCTCGCTGCCAACCGCTTCAAGTTTCGTGCGTCAAGCGGTGCGTCGGTTGCAATCACAATCATCACCGAGCCCTTTCCCAGATCCTTCGCTTCTCCTGCCTGTTGGAGTTCCTCGCGCAGATAGTACTGCCCGAGCTCCTTTCCGACCGGAGCCCCGCCAATCGTGAGCACGCCGCCAAAATTAGTCTGCACCAGCACGCCCACAGTGAAGCCACCGAGTTTCGGAGGAAGGCGTCGGGATGAGGTCCCGATGCCACCTTTCCATCCAAATGCCGTTTCGATGTCGCCCATCTCCTCCACTTGCGTATACCCAGCCAGCTTGCCGAATCCATTGCCGACGAAAATACCTGAGGGTACTTTCTCGCGATAAAGATTCCCCGGATGTGGAACGATCGCGGTGACGCCTGTTCGCACATCTTCGCCACGAATGATTGTTGTGTGGCCGACTGCGACGCCTGCTACATCGGTGATCGCATTCAGTGGCCCGGTGGGCAGAACGCCGACCTTGATCCCCAAGTCGGAGGCACGCGGGCGCGTCTTCGCAGTTTGGCCCTGGGCCGAGCTTACAGAGTGTGCCAACAAGAGTCCCACTGCGACAAGAATCGTATCGGCCATGGACCACTTCGAAGTGACGAAACGTGTATGCATGATCAATAGATGCCGATCTTAGTCAAACGGTAGTTAATCAGACGATGCGCTGAGCGTGCGCCTTGTTCTCCCCTTTTTCGCGCCAGGGTAATCCAGTGTCCAGCGCGTGTGCAATATTTTGATGAATGCCGGGCGGATCGACACTCTGACTCGGAACAAAACGGTCAATATTCACTACATCAGACTTGCTGTCCGTCAAACTGGTAAACAACCACCCAGAAATATTGCTGATTCAGTCTCCAGCGGATGTTTCATAATCATATTTATTTTTGGCTTCGGACTTTCATTTTCCTTCGCCTTTCGGAACCTGATTTGCCCTCGACAAACGAGCCCATCTCGGCGCCGCAAAAATCGTCCCTGCCCTCTCTTGCAACGCAGAAACTCATGCTCTCCCTGCTGCTCGTTTTGGCCACCTTGGCGCTCTACAATGCGGTCGCCCGCGCGCCCTTTCTAAATCTCGACGACGACATCTACGTCACGCAAAATCCCGAAGTTCGTAGCGGCCTGAATCGCCACTCCATCACATGGGCATTCACCACCACCACTGCCACCAACTGGCATCCGTTAACCTGGCTCTCGCACGAACTCGACTGCCAGTTCTTCGGCCTGAATCCAGCCGGCCCTCACCTCGTGAATGTCTTCCTGCACGCCGCCAACGCCGTCCTCATCTTCCTTCTCTTAGCCAGTGCCACCCGAAAAATTTGGCGAAGCCTGATGCTAGCCGCTCTCTTCGCCATCCACCCGATCAACGTCGAATCAGTAGCCTGGATCGCCGAGCGCAAAAATGTCCTAAGCATGTTCTTCTTCCTGCTGGCGCTCGCTGCCTACGGTTGGTACGCAAAAAATCCCAACCTCCGCCGCCATCTGACCGTCACAATTCTGTACGCCCTGGCCCTGATGGCCAAGCCGCAGGTGATTACATTTCCGTTCGCGCTCCTGTTGCTCGACTACTGGCCGCTCGCAAGGAGAAATTCGAAAAAACTGATCACGGAAAAAATCCCGTGGTTCGCGCTCTCGGCGGCAAGCGCGGTAATCACAATGAAAGCCCAGAGTGCCGCTGTTCACGAAGGCATTCCCCTGTGGATGCGCCTGGCCAACGCGGCTCTCGCCTATGCCAAGTACATCGGAAAGACCTTCTGGCCCGCCAATCTCGCGCCACTCTACCCGCACCCGGGGGGCGCCATCAACATTTCCGCTGCCGCGCTTTCGGCCGCCGCCATCCTCGCTGTCAGCATTCTGGTATTAATTTTTCGCGAACGCCGCTATCTGTTGGTCGGCTGGTTCTGGTTCCTTGGAACGATGGTTCCAATGGTCGGAATGGTCCAGGTCGGAGTGCAATCGATGGCCGACCGTTACGCGTACATCCCGACGCTTGGAATCTTCGCCATCGCGTGCTGGGGAATTCCAGACTTACTGGAACGAAAACGCATTCCAGGCGTTCGCATCGTGCCCGGCGTCAACGTAGAGACGAGGCCGATGGCGTCTCTGTTCCCGGTTGTGGCATTCCTGGTTGTGGCCAGCGTAGTAGCGCTCTCCGCGCTCGCCTTCGCCCTGCGCCGCCAGGTCAATTTCTGGACCGACAACCTGACGTTATGGAAGCACACACTCGCCGTCACCGAGAGAAACTTCATCGCTGAAGATAACGTGGCTACCGCTCTCCTCGCCAAGGGTAGAACCGATGAAGCGATTCAGTACTTCCGCCGCGCCCAGGCAGTCCGCCCCGGCGATCCGATAAGCGCCCTGAACATTGCCTCCTATGCGCAGCAAGGCGGGGATTTTCTTGGGGCCATACAAGGCTACGAGCGGGTCATGCAGATCACCGCGAATCCGCCGCTCCTCGCGCTCGCCCATGCCAATCGAGGATTTGCCTATCTCTCGCTGAACCAACTCGCCAAGGCCCGGCAGGATTTTGAAGAAGCGCTCAAGCAGCAACCTGAGAGCTCATCTGCATATCTGGGTCTGGGCATGCTTGCAAGGCGATCAGGCGATCTTGAGGAAGCCGCGCGTGATTTCAGGCTCTCCGCGGAAACTCAACCGACGCCAATGGCCTATCAGCAATTGGCCGAGGTGCTCGATGCCGCCGGACAAAAAGATGCCGCCGATGCGGCCCGCACGCAGGCGGATAAGCTGCTTCCGGAATCAAGTCGAAGATCGTTGCTTCCTTGACACCCCGATTTCCCCCCTTTATTCTTAGTCATTGCTCCCTCGGAGACTTTCGTCTCTGTGCGTATCGTTTTTTGTGCGTACTTCCGCGGGCCTTCGCGGTAACGGGTTCGGGGGCGCGGAGGTTTCTTGCTCATAGAAATCAAGGAGTTGGAGCTTCACCCTATCGATTTCCGGGAAGAATTCTCTCCGGGCTCGATCGACTTGGGCGAAGACGTGCGGCAGCAGACGGCGCTGCGAGCGGAAGGACACGCCGATCTGGTCGTAGAGCACCACGGCAAGCATCAGGTCGTGCAGGACATCCGGCTTAGAGGCAAGCTGGAAACCGAACTTCAGGTTGCTTGCGCCCGATGCCTTGAGTCGGTTGAATTGCCGGTCGAGCGCAGTTTTGACTTGTTGTATCGTCCGCTCGGCACTGATGCCGGCCACAAAGAGCTTTCGGTCACCGATGCAGAGGCCGAGATCGGGTATTACCAGGGCGAAGGTTTGTTGCTCGAAGACGCGTTGCGTGAGCAGGTGTTGTTGGCGGTCCCGTTGAAAACCATTTGCCGCGAGGACTGCAAGGGATTGTGTCCGCATTGCGGAAAGAATCTGAACGAAGGCGCGTGCTCTTGCTCGGACGAGGTGGAAGATCCGCGCTGGGCAGCGCTGAAAGATATTCGTACGAAATTGAATCAATAGGAGAAAGTTCTCAGTTCCCAGTTCTTAGTTCTCAGTGAACTCCGACTTGGCTGAGAACTAAGAACTGGGAATTGACGGAACTAAAAAAATCACATGCCAAATCCAAAACGTCGACACTCCCAGAAGCGCACCGCCACTCGCCGTGCCCATGACGCGCTCTCCAAGCACTCTCTGTCGGAGTGTCCAAATTGCCACGAGCAGAAGCTCCCGCATCGCGCTTGCGCCAAATGCGGCTATTACAAGGGCCGCGAAGTTCTAGAGGTCGAAGAGAAGTCCTAGTTTTCTCCCTCCATGCCTAGCGTAATCGCTCTGGATGCGATGGGCTCCGACAAGGCGCCGAAGCCGGAAATCGAAGGCGCCTTGCAGGCCGCGCGTCATCATGGCGCGCATGTCGCGCTCGTCGGGCCCGAAGACCTGCTCAAGTCGGAACTCGCGCGCTATCCCGGCGCGCGGCGTCTGCCCATCGAAGTGGTCCACGCCAGTGAAGTCATTACCATGGACGACAAGGTGGATGCGATTCGCGCCAAGCGCGATTCCTCCATCCGTGTAGGACTGCGCCTGGTTCGCGAGGGCATGGCCGCGGGCTTCGTGACAGCCGGCAACACCGGTGCAGCCATGGCCACCGCGAAAGTCGTACTGGGCGCACTGCCCGGCGTCGATCGCCCTGCACTGGCGGCCGCGTTTCCCACTGCGCTCAATACCGCCGCAATCCTGCTCGACGTGGGAGCGAACGTCGATTGCACGCCGCAGAACCTCGAGCAGTTCGCTATCATGGGCGACATTTATTGTCGGTCGATTTTTGGCATGAAGCATCCGCGCGTTGGCCTGCTCTCGATCGGCGAAGAAGAAGGCAAGGGCAACGAGCTGACGCGCGAGGCATTTCAGTTATTGAAGCGTCTGCCGATTCAATTTGTCGGGAATGTCGAAGGGCGCGACTTATATAACGGCCACGTGGATGTGATCGTTGCCGATGGATTCGTCGGCAACGTAGCGCTGAAAACTTCCGAAGGCGTGGCCAGACTGGTGCGATCCGTGCTGAAGGAAACATTGAAATCGACGATCACCCGCCAGGTAGGCGCGTATCTTTCGCGCAACGCATTCTCGGATTTCAAGAAACGCCTCGACCACACGGAATACGGCGGTGCGCCCCTGCTCGGAATCAAAGGCGTCTGCATCATCACCCACGGTTCGTCGAACGCCAATGCCATCAAAAATGCGGTACGCGTAGCGTCCGAGTTCGCCGAAGGCAAAGTCAATGAAGCCATCGAGCGCGAGTTAGCGCAACTGAGCGCGGCGGTCGCAACGTGAGTATCGTAGAGCGGACACCCCTACCCGCTGCTGCTGATTTTGATTTTTTCGCGATTTCCGAATACTTTTGTGGTGTCGCCTAAATGACCAGCTCAATTCCCTCCCTCGCATTCCTCTTTCCCGGCCAGGGTTCCCAGTCCGTCGGCATGGGCAAAGAACTCGCTGCTAATCACGCAGTCGCACGCCAGACTTTTGAAGAAGCCGACGAAGCCCTCGGCTACAAACTCTCCGAACTTTGCTTTGAAGGCCCGGAAGAAAAGCTGAAGCTCACCGAAATCACGCAGCCGGCGATTCTGACCGCGTCCGTCGCAGCATGGCGCGTGCTGCAGGAAAAAGGTCTGAAGCCGGAAGCCTCAACAACCTTCGTCGCCGGCCACAGCCTCGGCGAATACTCGGCACACGTCGCTGCCGGCACTCTGCAATTCGCGGACGCGGTGCGCACAGTGCGCAATCGCGGCAAGTACATGCAGGAAGCAGTTCCAGTGGGCGTTGGCGCAATGGCCGCAATCCTCGGGATGCCCCTCGACCGCGTCATCGAAATCGCGAATGAAGCCGCGCGGGGCGAAGTCTGCCAAGCCGCCAACATTAATTCAGCCGAGCAGATCGTAATCTCGGGACACGCGGGAGCTGTAGCGCGTGCCATTCAAATCGCAACCGAACGCGGCGCGAAAAAAGCCGTCAGCCTTCCCGTAAGCGCACCCTTCCATTGCGCGCTCATGCAGCCCGCGCAGGATCGGCTGGCAGTCGACCTCGGCGCACTGGCGTTTCATGACCCGGCATTTCCGGTCGTCTGCAACGTGGACGCCGCCGCCATCACTTCTGCCAACGTCGCCCGCGATGCCCTCATTCGACAGGTCACGGGCGCGGTCCTCTGGGAACAATCGATCCGGCTGCTGATCGACAAAGGCGTCGGCCTCTTTATCGAAGTCGGACCCGGGAAAGTGCTGTGGGGATTAATGCGTCAGATTGACCGCTCGAAGACTTGTTTGTCAGTGAACGATGAAGCATCGCTGGCAAAGACTTTGAGCCAGGTCGCGGTGCCGGTTCAGCAATAGACCTAGCGGTAGATGGCGAGATCGCATCCGCCTGCACTCAGTACGGATAAACGGTAATCGTCTTATCCGACCGCAATACGAACATTCGCGCGCGCTCGGCGCGATTGTTGACCACGACTTCCACGATGACGCCCCCGCCGAAACCCTTCGTGGCCACGGATCCGTAAATGCGGAAAGATTTGATCATTCCCCACTCACCGCCCGGTCCCCAGTCGCGGTAGAAATCCTGATAGGTGTACTTCGAATAATTCTGCGGATGCTGACGCCAGTTCGGGTCGTTGAAATAGATCGCGTAAGCGGAATCGTAATCCTGATGTTCGAGCGCTGCAAAGAAGTGACTGACAACTCGCTCCTCGGGGAAGTTGCGGTAGAGCCATGCAACCACCGCGAGCCCCATCACAAGCGCGATCGAAACGCCGATTTTGATCTTGCGGCGGCGCGCGCGCGCAGCGTCAAAAGGAGGAGCGTCGAGGAGCGTCATATCGCTGCTCTAAGCATAACGGATTTCGCCAGCGTTGAGCTAGAGCACGCGAAGCGCCGAATCGAGCCGATTGCTGCTTCTAGCGGAAGTCTACCTCGCCAGTTGTCACATGTGCGTGGAGGCGATACTTCCCCGAACCTTCTTGCCGAAACGATCGAAACAATCCGCCCTTTGAAACATTGAATGCGCTAGCCTCGACGCTGCCCGCCAAAACGGAAGCGTCGCGGTGGCCGTAGACGTCAGGACGAGGAACGTCGACATTGATCTGACCTGCCCACAATTCGACGTCTTTATCGCCGTCAAGATCTTCGACGGTTAGTTCTCCAGCGCTGAGCCTCGCCCAAAGGTTCGAATGCCGCGGAACCTCGATGGTGGCATTGAAGTTGTTATGAGGAGTATTGCGCACGTAGACATCAGCCCGCGCTGGCGCCAGCTTGATCTCGACCTTTACGGCGCTTGACTCGCCGCCAGAGTTTGGCGAATACGTGACAACGACATTGTCCGACGTAGCCGCTTTGATTGTGTAGCCACCGGCTTCAAGATGCAGGCGAACAGTGCCGCCCGAAGGAAAAGGTTGCTGGACGACTTTGTCGTAGGAATTTGACTGAGCGCTTAACGCCAGCGGAATTAACACCAGGAAGCGCAGCTAGACTGTGCTTCATACACGGATCCTCATGAAAGCAGTACGCGGAAATTCAGTGCTCGGTTCCGTAGTTTTTGACGAGTTTCGCCTTTGCTTGTGAGCGCAAGCTATCACTCACCTCAGTGCCGTTCCTCACAGACAAAATGGGTTCGCGCGTCCTACCGTGACCTTCGCCTGCGGTGAGTTCCTCTCATCGAACCGATTGCCACTCCAAAAGGTGCTGCCATGAGCCAACTCGCATTCTCGGGCGTCAAAGCGAAACTCTCTTTCGACGCCGTCTTCTACTACGTCACGAACATCGAGCAAGCTATTGCCTTCTACCGCGATGGCTTGGGCCTTCCGCTCGTCTCCCGCGACCACGTTGCACGCTTCGATGTTGACGGGGTTCTCGTTGAACTGGTGCCTCTGCCTCCGGGATCGGTCGTTCCGGGCAACGGCAATGCGCGGCTCTGTTTCGCCGTATCCGATTTGAGCGAAACTCTGGATCAACTGCATGCTCGCGGTATCGGGACCAGCAACATCAAGAACAAGAAAGGCGGCAAGATCGCGTTCTTTCATGATCCGGACGGCAATGAACTGAGCCTTTGGCAGTACGACACGGTTGAAGGCGCCGAAGAATTGGTGCATTCGGCCGAACTCCATGGAATGCGCTGAAATCCTGATCCCGTTAGCAGGCTCGGATTTTTCGATACACTGGAAGCTCCGAATTCACTCATGCTTCCTTGCCAGCGTCATCTCTTCGACATTCCCGACGAAGTCGCGTACCTGAACTGCGCCTACATGTCGCCGCTGATGAAGACGGCGCTTGAGGCAGGGACAAAGGGACTCGCGCGCAAGGCGCATCCCTGGGATTTGACGCCGGACGAGTTCTTTAGTGGCTCTGAGGAGTTTCGCCAGACTGCATCACGACTTCTCAACTGCTCCGCCAACTGTATTGCCATTACCTCGTCCGCTGGTTATGGTTTGCAAACCGCGGCGCACAATCTGAAGCTGAGCCGCGGACAACGCATCCTGGTGCTAGCGGAACAGTTCCCGTCGAACTACTATCCGTGGCAGCGACTGGCCGAGCAAAGTGGCGCCGAACTGAAGATCGTTCCGTGGCCCAGCGATGATGACTGGACCGCCGCAGTACTCGATTCATTCACCGATCAAGTTGCAATCGCGGCGCTTCCGCACGTGCATTGGACGAGCGGAGGACGTCTCGATCTCGTGAGAATCGGCGAGGCTTGCCGAAATCTTGGCGCCGCGCTCGCGCTTGATCTGACGCAATCGCTTGGCGCGCTGCCCTTCGATGTAAATGAGGTGCAACCTGACTTCGCCGTCGCCGCGAATTACAAATGGCTGCTCGGTCCCTACACAACCGGATTGCTATATGTCGCGCCTAAATGGCATGGCGCCTCCCCGCTTGAGGAGGGATGGATTCAGCGTGCGAACTCGCGCGACTTCTCCAGCTTGATTCTCTATTCGGACGATTACGATTCCGGCGCGCGCCGATTTGATATGGGCGAGCGCTCGAATTTCGCGCTGCTTCCAGCCGCGGAAAGAGCGATGCGGCAGGTTCTGGACTGGACGGTCGAGGAGGTTTCTAAAACTTGCGGAGCGATGAACCGCAAGCTGGCTGCGGCAGCGACCGAGCTTGGTTTTTTGTCCCCCGCGGAACCATTACGCGCGCCGCATTACCTGTGCCTGCGAAGGAAGACTCCGATTCCTAAGGAATTGACTGAGATGCTGGCAAGAGAACAAGTCTTCGTCAGCGTGCGCGGAAGTTCAATTCGCGTTACGCCGCACCTTTACAACACGGAGGGCGATTGCGATCGGCTGATCGCCTGCCTGCGGCGCATCGCCTGAATCTTTCTCTATGCGCTGGCTGACTTCCCTCGCCCCTATTTAAGCTGCGCCAACTTGCGCTGGGCGAGCGAGGACGCTTCGGACTGGGGATTTTCCTTCTGAATGTCCTGGTAAATTTTCTTGGCGTCGTCGAGTTTCTGCTCTGACTCGTACACCGAGGCGAGTTCGATCTGGGCTTGAACTTTGCTAACCAATTCCGTCGGCTTGTCGATCAGCTTCTTGTACAGATCGATTGCCTGCGCGTCCTTTTTTTCACCGCGATACAGCGAAGCCAGCGCGACCTTGCCCAGAGAAGCGAGCTGCGAGTTCGAGGAATCTGCCGCTTCCTGAAGGTTGCGCTCGGCGGTGGCATTGTCCCCGAGTTGCGCCGAGGTCACGCCCACAAAGTAGCGGGCCATTTTGCCGGTTTTCGTCTGCGGATATTTGTCGGCGATAGCCTGAAACTGCTTACGGGCTTCGGTGGCACGCTCGGTGGCGGACTCGTAGCTTTGTAATCCGGGTTGCGCGGGCGTTCCGGGCGGACGCAGTTGAGCCTCCATCGTGCGGATGGCGGCGGCCATGTCGAGGCTGGCCTTTTCGTCCTGCGTATTGATGTAATACCAGCCGCCGATGGCAATGGCCGCGATGGCAATGACGGCAACAGCGGCGGCAATAAGTTTCGACTGGTGCTCCTGGCTCCAGTGCATAGTCGCTTCCGCCGCATCCAATGTGGCTTTGCTGAAGCGATCCTGTTTCATCTGATGGCGAGTTTCTGCGCGCACACGCTTCCTTTTTGGCTTAGAAGTAGGATGGCAAAACTTCAGTCTAACAGGCGGATTTCGACAGCGTCAAAGCGGGGAGCCTCATTTCGGGTCGGTACGGTAGCTCCAGAATCCGGCCATCTTGTCCTGGAGGAGGTGAAGAGGAGCTTCGTGGATCTCGGCGGACAGGCTGGCCGTATCTTGGCGCACCGCCTCCACGACCAGTTGATGCAGAGGAGAAAGCTCGCATACAGGATCGGTCGCGGCGGCATCTCCGGTTAGCAGAAGCGCCTGGCAGCGACAGCCTCCGAAATCTTCCTGGCGGCGATCGCAGGAGCGGCAAGGCTCTGGCATCCACGCTTCGCCGCGAAATTTCTGGAAGGCTTCCGAGTTTGACCAGAGCCAGTCGAGTGAGTGGTCGCGCACGTTGTCAAAAGTCAGTCCCGGAATCACGCCAGCGGCATGACATGGCAGTGCACGACCCGCGGGATCAATGAGCATTAATTGGCGCCCCCAACCACCCATGCAGGCTTTGGGAAAGCGGGCGTAGTAATCGGGAACGACCATGTCAATTCTTACGCGCCCGCGCATGCGCTGTTCGGCGGCGGCGACCACGGCGAGTGCGCGGTCGAGTTGCGCCCTCGTTGGCAGCAGCGCGGAACGATTCTTCAGCGCCCAGCCGTAGTATTGCGCGTGCGCGATTTCCATGCGGTCGGGACGGAGAGCCTCGAGCGCGGCGATCATCTGCTCCAGACGATCGATATTCTGGCGGTGAACCACTAGATTCGCGGTGAAAGCAATACGATGCTCGCGAATCCACTCCGCGAGTTCGATCTTGTGGGCGTGGGCGCGCGCGCCGGCGATCCAGTTCGCGGCGGCTTCTTCAGAGTCCTGAAAGCTGAGCTGGATGTGGTCGAGGCCGGCTTCCACCAACTGCTTGAGGCGCTCGCGAGAGAGGCCAATGCCGGACGTGATGAGGTTGGTGTAGAGCTTTGCTGCGCGGGCGCCCGCGATCATCTCTGCTAGATCAGGACGGGCCAGCGGCTCTCCGCCGGTGAGGTGGAGATGGAGGACGCCAAGGGCAGCCGCTTCGCGGAAGACGCGCAGCCAGTCGGACGTTGCCAGTTCTTCGCTGCGCGCGGACAGCTCAAGGGGATTCGAGCAGTAGACACAGTGCAGAGGGCAACGGTGCGTTACTTCGGCAATGAGAGCGAGAGGATTAGGAGATTGAGTCATTGAGCGAGTGAATGATTGAGTCATTGATGCATTGAAAAACGTAAGACTCGGTGCTCCACATTTTTATCCAAAGCCGAAGGCCTCAATGACTCAGTCACTCAATGCCTCAATGACTCAATAATCCATAATTCGTTTGGCGTGCAGTTGCTCGATGAAGCTGATGACGTCGGCGCGGATTTTTCCTGGCGGCGCCAGGATGAACTGCGCCTCGAGCTTCTGCACGATTTGGGCTAGCGTCAGCTGCCCGGCGCACAACTCGAGAATCGCACGGCCGGTTCCTTCGACTTTGATCGCGCCTTCCGGAAATAGTACGACCGGCGCCTCGGTCGTCCCGCCCCAGCGGCAGCCTGCTGCCAGTTGGGGGATGCTTGCATCGGTCAGATCAGCCACGTTTGTTTTTTTCCTGCCCTTCTTCATCGAGGCGGAACGCGCCCGGCGGCGGCCAGCCCGGCTCGACGTAGGCGAAATAGAGCGCGTCGAGTTGCGCCCAGAGGATGTCGCATTTGTCACGCAGGGCCTGAATTGTGCGCTCTTGCTCTGCGCGGGTTTCGGCATGGTCAAATACATACTGAATCGCGAAGGCCGCGTCTTCCGGAGCCTCGGTAAGACGCGCCTCGAAATAATCGAGTCCGCTGGCGAGCCACGGATAGTGCTGGCGAAGTTTTTCCATTCGCAGGGCGATCAGGTCGCGCGAAAAGAGTTCGGTGAGCGAACTGGCTACGCATTCGGTGAAGGGACGCGTGCGGACGAGATTCAAATATTCGTTGCCGATGAAGCGGGTCGCGGGAAGGATTCCATCAGCGCGCTCGACTTGCGCACGATCAAGGCCGGTGGCCTCGGCGAGTTTGATCCAGCGTAAAATTCCGCCGTTGCGTTGGGCGTCGCCGTCGTGATCGATGATACGTTTACGCCAGGCGCGGCGGAAAGTAGAGTCGGTCGAGCGAGAAAGAATGATGGCGTCTTTGATGGGAATGATGGACTGGTAGTAGTAGCGATTGAGCGCCCATGCCTGCAATTGTCCGCGGCTCAACTTGCCTTCGTGCATGAGGAGATGAAACGGATGGCGGTGGTGGTAGCGCTCCTCGCCAACCTTACGCAGGGCCGCGCGCAGCTCTTCAAATGTTAACTTCGGACGCTGCGTTGCTTGAGTCTGCCCGGTTAAAGTTCGAGATGCCAATTATCCTCCGCCACTTCCCAGCCTGCTTCGCGCACGGCGCGATGCTCGGGGCTGGCTTCATTCAGGATCGGATTCGTGTTGTTGATATGGATGTAGGTGCGCCGGCCGACCTTCACATTCTTGAGCAGGCCGAGACTTTCTTCAACCGGAATGTGGCCCATCTGGTGGGCGGTTTCGCCGCCGCCCTGCACGCGGATGAGTTCGTCGTCACTCCAGAACGTGCCGTCGAAGAGAAGCAGATCCGCGCCTTCGATCTTTGCGATGAGGGCGTCATCGACTTTTTCGACAGCAGGAATGTAGGCGATGCGCTTTTTCGAGCTGATTTCGCAAACCGGCTTCGAAGAACAATGCCGCCGTTGCCTCGTGCGCCAGCCCTGCGCTCTTCACAAATTTCGGAAATCGCCCGGAAAGAAAGACGGCCTCACAGCGGAGCCCGGAATCTTTATCTTCCGCGTCGAACAACGGAAAAAGAGATCCGGCTTTCATCGGCGTCCAGAGTACCTGTTGCTCGACGCGGTTCAGCATCCCGAACATGCTGTTCTCCTCGCGGAGAATGCGCAGGATGGAGGGAGCGGCGTAGACGCGCAGCGGCTGCAACTCGCGAAGCAGTAGCAGTCCCAGGACATGATCGAGGTCGGCGCTGGCTAGGACAACTCCCGCGATGGGAGAATCGCGCAGGGCGCGTGGATGAAGCTCCGGAGTTGCTTCTATCTGAAAAGCAAGATCAGGCGAGGCTCCGGCGAGAAACCAGCGCACGCCATCCGAGCTGAGCGCAAGTTGAGCCTGCGTGCGTGCCTTGCCAGAAAACTTATTCTGGCGCACGCCAGAGCAGTTGCCGCAGCCGCAATTCCACTGCGGAAACCGACCCCCGGCCGCTGAACCGAGGATGCGCAGATGCATCAAGAGAGGGTTAGAGTTTCGCGCTTACGTAGGAGTTGATTTCGCAGCACAGAACTACTTCTTCAAAAACCGGAGCGGTCCACGTCATTGGTTTGATCCTGGTTTGGATTCTCCTCGTCGCCCCACAAACGCGCCGGGGAGGAGTTGCAAGATCATACCATCGCTTCACGCCGAATGGCGGGAAAATCAGGGCACAGTATGGCCCGAAAGGGCTATCCAGAAGGGGTTTTCGGTATTCTTGCGGCGTTCCGCATTCCTCGACCCGCACGATGAGGCACTTCTATCTTTGAAATCATACACATAGAAAAAACCCTCCGCCCGGAGAGGACGGAGGGCCCCAATAGACAACACGTCAGGAGAATGCTGAATTTCAGGCTCGTGGGCACCGGCGAGGCGCCCGTGCCCGCACCGCTCTAGTTGGGGTTGATGACGCCGAATACGCCGTTCGCATTGTTCTTTGGCCCGGCAGTGTAATAGAGCGAGTTGGTGGCGCCATTCGCCGAAGTACCGCCGCCAAATTCGATGCCCCAAATCTGATTCACCTTGATCACTTTGCCGGCGGAGGTCTTGATGGTTCCGAGGAAAGCGCCGGTGTTCGGGTCAAAGGCATTGATTTCTCCGGCATTGACGTTGTTGCTGATCAGCAGATCATTGCTGAACGCGCCGAAGTTGGAGGGAGCGATGGCAAATCCCCAGGGCTGCTGGAGTGGCTTGCCGCTGATGAGCGTCTTCACAAAGGTGCCGCTTTCGGTAAAGATGTCGACTTGCCCGGTCTTTTCTACGGTTTGTGAGGCGAAGGCGACATACAGTTGCCCGTTGATATCCTGAACGTTAAGCGGAGCCCAGCCGGCCGGCAGAGAGGTATCGGTGAAGGAGGTGACGAATTGGAACTTGCTGTTATAGACATCGACCTTGTTGTTCGCAAAGTCCGCAGCGTAGACCATGGTGTTGGCGGCATTGATCGCCAAACCCAGTGTAAACAGCGCCGGAACTCCAATTATTGACGCCGATTAGCGCATTATTCGGATCGAAGTGGGACCAGCCGCAGATCAACCCATCGAGAGTCGAGAACATGAAGGCCGATGTCCAGTTGTCGATCTGGAATCCGGTTCCGGCGTTGTAGACGATGCCGGTCGGCGACCCGAGACCGGTGCCGGAAGCCGAAGGAACGGTGACGACCAGGCTCTGCTTGACGCCCGAACCATCATACAGAGTGGAAAGGCCAGAACCGGCATCGCTAAGCCAGAACGGCGCGCCTGGACCGTAGGCCAGACCCCACGGGTTGATTAACTGTTTATCGCCACCCTTGCCGGTGTTTTTGACGAGGGTGGTCGCGGTGTATTGAGCGAAGGCTGTGCCGACTGCAAGAGACAAAATGACCGCAACGATGGCGGCAGAGATCAGATTGCGACGGAACGACTGGGACATGGTTCTCTCCTTTGAAGCGAATCTCGGATGGGTGGTTCGGATGGCGGAAGGATCCGAACCTCACGACAGGAGGGATACTAGCGGGGTGACGGGCTTAACTTGTCAGGCTGAGGTCAGCGATTTGTAAAATTGTTGTCACGCGCGCACAGGCGTGTCGCGCGCGCAATTTGAGGAGCTTGCAGAAAAAACACTCGACCAGCGGAATGCGCGTCGTCTTCCTACTACTGCGCGGCCTCAAGCAGACCCTTTTCGGCTTTTTCCTGGCACTCGATGCAGTGGCGCGTCCAGGGCACGGCCTCCAGTCGCTTGGCGTTGATTTCTTTGCCGCAGGAGACGCATTCTCCGAAGCTGCCCTCGCGAATACGGGCGAGCGCGCCCTCGACCATGTTGAGGAGCGCCCGGTCATTGTTGCTCTGGCTAAAGAGGAATTCCTTGGTATAGGAACTGGCGGCACGATCTGCCACGTCCTGCGTGGCTTCCTCGTCCGCGGCCCGGCCGTCCTTTTGATTGCGGGTCACCATGTGCCGCAACTCCTGTTGCCGGGTCTCCAGCCGTTTCTTGAAAGCTTCTAGTTTCTTCTTATCCATGATTGCGCCTGCTCAAGCATCCCCACACGGTAGCTCTATCTAACAAATAGCCAAACGGATATGGTAAGCGCCGATTGGAACAGGCGTCAACTGGGGTGAAACAGCTTCGAGCCGCGAGCTTCGAGCAAACCTAGCACTCGCGTTACGGCGGGACCGATATTTACGGAAGATGCATGCATCTTGAGCCTTGCTCAAGGCTCGCGGCTCGAAGCTGCTTATTTCTGATTCTTCGGCAGCGAGTCGGGCAGTGCGGCGATTGCGTAGCCCATTACAGCCATGGCGGCAGCGTTTTCCTTCAACTCTTGCGGATCGACTTTATCGAGAGTGTCGGCCGCGCTGTGGTGATAGTCGAAATAGTGACGGCTGTCCGGGATGATGCCGATGCCGGCCACTCCCGCCTTCACGATCGGTTCGATGTCCGATCCCGGACTGAACTCGATGGGCGTAAGCAACGTGGCTCCCAATGGACGAAGCACATCCGCAACAGGACGCAGCAACGCTAGCGCGTTCGGTGGCATTTTCATGGCGAAGCCGATCGGGTGACCTGCGCCGGCATCGCTTTCGATCGCCGCCAACATGGTTGACCATCTCGGCGGCATAGTCTTTGCCGTAGGCCTCGTGACCGCCTCCGCCGTTTTCTTCGTCCATCCAGGCAATGACGCGCAGCGTGCGCCGCGGGCGGAGACGCAGGCGCCGCAAAACTTCCGCAGCCTCCATCGCCATCACCACACCTGCGCCGTCGTCGATTGCACCCTGGCCAAGGTCCCAGGAATCGAGATGCCCGCTGACAATGACAATCTGCTCGGGATGCTCGCTTCCCTTCAGATCGGCGATGACGTTGTAGCCGGTGACGTTGGGCAGAGTTTGCGGCGTGAGGACAAGGTGCATGCGCACCCGACCCTGCCCGGCGAGATGCTCGACGAGGTCCGCGTCTTCGGCGGCGAGGGCCGCAGCGGGAATTCCGGCGGGTGTGCTGTAGCCAGTATGAGGGAGGCGGAAGTTCGCGCCACCGACGGAGCGGATGACCGTGGCTACTGCGCCGAGAGCCGCGGCGGCCTTAGCGCCATTCGTGCGGTAGACAACCGCTTCGCCATAGGCTTCGAAGGCAGAGCCGGCAAGGGCTTTGCGTTCATCGTAGGGAACGTTATAGAGAACAATCTTTCCGGAAACTCTTTCGCGCGGCAGCGCGGTGAGCTCCGCGAAACTATGCACAACGATAACCTCGGCATTGAGGCCATCAGCGGGGGTTGCGGAACTTCCACTGAGCGCGGTCAGCACAACTTTGCGCGGCGTGTTCGTGCCTTTCCCGGGGAATTCGGTGAGCTCGGCTTTTTCTTCACCACGCACCCAATGCGAAACTTGTGCCGGCTCAAGTCGGACTTCGAGGCCGATCCGCTTTAGTTCTGCGCTGACGTATTCGACGGCAGCCTGCGCCCCGGGCGAACCTGCGGGACGTGGCCCAATATTTTCTGTCAGGTACGCGAGTTGTTGCCAGGCGTAGTCACTCTTCATGGTTGCATCGCGAATTGATTCCAAGTCAGCGCGAAGCTCAGAAGAAAAAGTTGCGGCCGAATTGGCGGAAGAGGCCTGTGGCCACGCCGGGCACGTTGAGACTAGAAGAGCGGCGGACAATGCGAGTGTTCTTAAATCGAACATATTTCCTTTGGACTTTTCCGCCTTCATCGAGGCGATCCCATTTTGCAGCGAATTATTTCCCGGTTGCTGCGCACTGCGCCGCCGGCAAGCGGTGGCGGTCCGTATTCGGGCAGCCCCAACTTACTCGCGGGTGTTCGCTTGATCTCCAGCTCATTAAAAAGAAGCGCGGGGCTCACGACGCTGAAGGGCACCGACTCCAGATGATTCTCGACCATGGGCGCAGTTCCGGCTGCGATCAGGTTGCTGCGCAGCGAGCGAACATCCAGATCCGCAAATTCCGCACCCCGGACCAGTTCTTCGTGGCCATCATTTACGTAGACGCGATAGATCAGGCGTGGTTCGAGACCGGGGCCCAGAGTTTCAACGTAGACGCCGTAAGGGAGATTATGCTCGCGGGCGAGCTGAAGTAATTTCCTTCTAAGCTCGCCTTCGGGACGCGGATCATCGGTTTCGAGAATCAAGTTTCCCGGAAAAGGCTCTGGACCGCCGGTCGCGGAGGCGCGGCCGTGCCCATTGGAAGCGGGAAAATCTCGAATCGGCTGGCGTCCGACGAGATAGGAGACAAGTTGTCCGTGTTCGATGAGCGGAACGCGCTCAGCTTTCACGCCCTCATCGTCGAGTTTGTAATCGCCAAACAACGGTTCGTTCACGAAGGATGAAATGGTTGGATCGTCAGCCACGCTTATGAAATCGGGCAGTACGCGTATTTTGTAGCTGCTCGCCCATGGACCAGTCGTACGGGCATTTTCGCCGAGCTTGGGCTTGCGACCAAGAAGGTTCGGTTCGATGAGTTCTCTTACCACCGAAGCCGCCGCATCGTTCGAAAAGAGAATTGGACCTCGGTACTCCTCCTCAACGACAGGCGCGGTACGCAGTTGCTTTAGCGTCTCCACCATGTGAGTCGCAGTTTTCAGGAATACTTCGCGCGATGGCAAGCCGTTTAGATCTTTGGCTTCATCCTGGTGCGCGCGCTGTACCGTCATGCCGTCGGCAGCCTGCGTGAAGCCCCCAACCGTGATCGTATATTGCGCTCTGCCTGAACGAGCGACCGTCCCTTCGGAGTTTACAAAATAGCGATTGATCGTCTCGAAACGCAGGCCTGACTCGAACTGCTCGAGGTCCGGCTCGGCTCGATAAAGGCCCGACGCCTCCTGGATCAGATGGAGCCATGGAGTGAAGTCGGTGGTTGGAAGATGGGTTAGGGGCTCGATCGATTCAACCGGAGCGGCGTGAGCGAAATCGTCGACCGGCTGATCGACCGTCAATTGCTTGAGTGCTGCCTGCTTTGCGGAGAGCGCCTCGCCGGCCGCTTTGTAGGCACGATCGGTGGCGAGCCACACGCGATGGCGAATCGCATACACATCGTTGTCGAGCGGGATCATATCGACGGTGCCTTCGCCCGCTCCGTAGTAGCTGTCTTGTTTGTAATCACCAATGCGGACGACAACGCGCAGAAAGCGTCCGCCTGCGCGTTGCTGGCTGCGAAGAGCGCCGAAAGTCGCACTGGCGTCGAAGGCTTCCAGTTCGGTGACGCGGTATTCGATGTAGTAGGGCGCGGCGACATTGTCCATCTTGAGCTTGGCTTTCGAGCGCTCCATCTCTTCTTTGAGGGCGCGAAGGACGACGTCGTCGGAAAAGTTGCCCGTCTGGGCGGGGAAGCTCGCGGCAGATAGCGAAAGAAGCAAGAAGGCCACCATCAGCGCACTGCTGATACCGCGCACCAGGCGCATACCGGCGTTGAGAAGCGATCCGCACGGGCTTCATTGTGTGCCGCCTTTGTCGCCAGCAGCATTTCTCCCGGCGACGTTCTCATCGGCTCCAGGAGGAGCCGGAAGGATAGGCGGACGCGTGTCGCCATACTTACGTTTCTGCACTTCGATATCGGAAAACAAGATCATGGGCGCGGCCGCCGAGACCGGCACACTGCCCGACTCCGCTCCACAAATTCCATTGAAGACGCTGGTGGTGTCGCCGGTGGCTTCGATCTGATTCAACACCGTCAGCGGCGTACCGACGATGTCGACGCCGCGCACCAGTTCATCCGGGCGGCCGTCCGCATAAACGCGCCACACCATAACCGGCAAGACCTGAAAAGCTTGCGGAAGTTCGCGCGTAGTCAGCGTGAAACCTCCCTGGATGTCTTCGAAGTACAGGCCGTAGGGTTTTCCCTGCTTTTTGATCTCCTCGACAAAGCGCGCTCGCAGCTGGGCATCCGGCACCCTATTGGTTGAGGTCACAATCAGATTTCCCTGGCGCCCAACCGGCATCTTGCCGGCCTGGGCGCGTCCGTGGCCGTTGGAGTTGCCGAAATTCTTCACCGGCATGCGCCCCATCAGGAAATTCTTGAGCACGCCATCCTTGACGACTTCGACACGCTCGGCCGGCATTCCTTCATCGTCGTAACGGTAATAGCCCGAGAGCTCTGTACTACCGAGCATCCGCAACGTAGGGTCGTCGGTGACGCTGAGAAAGTCCGGCAGGATTTTTTCGTTCACCTTCTTGGTGAAGGTCTGGCCCTCCTCGCGGCCTTTCTGACGCTGACCTTCGATGCGATGTCCCAGCACTTCGTGAAAAAAGACGGCAGCGGCTCTTCCGGAGAGCAACGCGGGCCCGCTGAAAGGCTCGGCCAGCGGAGCGTTGCGCAATGCATTCAAATCGTCGGCGATCTTTTTGACGCTCGCATCTACCTCGGTTTGCGAGGGCAGTTTGGAGGGATCGGAGAACTGGAAGGTCTCGGCTCGTTCGAGGCGCATGCCATCATCGGCGAGCACTTCGCCTTCGATCAGAACGCGAAAAATCGCATCGCCGGTGACGACTTTCGCCCCTTCGGTCGAAACCAGATAACTGCGGCCGCTGGCAGCGGAGAGATAGACGACCGACTCCTGAATCTGGTAACGGCGAAAGGCCGCCGAGTAGCGGCGCGCCAGATCTTCCCAGGCCTTACGATCGGGCAGCGCGGACGGCTGCGCGTTGTCCACGTATGAAGATGGCTTCTCGACGGAGAAGTCGGGCGACTCGTCTTCATCCTTGGCGCGCACGGCGTTCTTGGTCTTGGCGTTGGTATAAGCCTTGCTGGCTTTGCGGTATTCCTCGTAGGTCAGCCGCCAGAGCGTGCGAGCGATGGCATCGGGATCGTCTTCAATTGGAAGAGCGCCGGTGGTGATGCCGGAGTTCCGGTCACGACCATGGGTGTTGTCGAGTTCGGGTTTTCCGATCCTCATGCTTACGTCGGCAACACGGGAATGCTCATGGGTTGCCGTAAGAATCGCTCCCTGTGCACCGAGGACCGCCATAGTCTCGCCGTCGGTGATGCTGTAGCTGATGAAGTAGGGAGCAGGATCGAGTTTGGCGAGTTCGGCCTGGCCGCGGTGCAACTCCTTTTCTACGGTTGCCAGAAGCTGAGCATCGGCGGGAGATCGGTCGGGAGCGCGGGAAGGTTTCTGGTCTTTCCTGGCAGCCTTCGCGGCGGGCGCTGCGGCCGATGCGCGCGCGCTCAGAGGAGTGAGCGAAAGTAAAAGAACGAGCGACGAAACAATTAAGAAGAGAATGGGCAGGACTTTTCGAGAATTCATTTTCGCGAGTGGTGACACCGAGTGTACAGGAGTTTCTGTAGCAAAAAAAAGCGGCCCCATTTGGGGCCACCCTTTTCAAAGAGGCAATTAGGCAGGATTCAGAGGAACTTATTTGGGCGCCGTTTCTGGGGAAGAAACGACCGGTGAGAAGTCGAGAATTTGAAAGGAGTGTTCCAAGGGTGCGGCCTCTTCATTACAGGCTGATTGAGCATTTGCCGAACCAAAATGGCATGAACGCGTACCGGAACGGACCGTCGTCAGAAAGTATCTGATAAGACGTGAGTTACGACTAGAAACAAGAATTCGAAGGGACCTTCCTTCTTGGGGAATGAGGCGCGGCGAATGCAGAATGCTGCACATAGATTGAAACGCGGCGCGGGCAGGACAATCCCGGTCGAAAATCCCGGTCGCTGAGGCGACCCAGATGGGACGTAGGCCAGGATGGATGCGATCTCCAAGAGCCTGCAAATAACATCAGTCGAGTTTCCCGGCTCGTTTTACACGCCCCGTTTGGTGCGGGCCATTGGGGAATAGCCTCGGGGGGATGCACCTCAACCCATCCACGAAGACATCTCCACTAAAGCAGAGGTATGGCTTGCCGATGAAACGATTGGTAAGGAAGGAACGCGCGGCTTCGCGGTACGAGGCGGACTCGCACATCGGTGAAACCATGGATGCAATACGGGCGCTGATTATCGATGATTCGTCGGTCATGCGCAAGATTGTGGAACGTTCGCTTCGCCAGGCGGGCGTGGAGTTGAACAAGGTATTCGAAGCGGGAAATGGGGCGGAAGCGCTGGTCGTCCTGGGCAAGGAATCGGTGGACCTTATTCTGTGCGATATCAATATGCCAGTGATGGACGGCTTGGAGTTCGTCAAGCAACTCGGAAGCGTCGATAGCGCTAAGGGCGTGCCGGTAGTGATGATCACGACTGAAGGCAGCGAAAATCACGTGGTGCAGGCGCTTTCGGCGGGCGCGCGCGGATATATCCGCAAGCCCTTCACTCCGGACCAGGTCAAAGAACACGTCCTGCCGGTAATCGGGAGAAAATCATGAGTACCGATGCTTCGCTGGTAGCGCGCTCGCACGAGGAAAACTGGCTGCCGGTGCTCGAACTGGCAATCGAAGAAGTCTTCGAGATCATGCTGGGACAGCGCGTCAAGCCAGCCGCCAAGGCTGAAGCCCAGCCGCCAGGAGGGTTTACGGCCATGGTGGGCATCGCCGGCGGTCTCTGCGGAATCTTGACCATTTCCTGCGATAAGGCGACGGCTCGCGAAATTGCGCTCCATATGCTCGGCCCCGAGATCGCCGATTCAGAGGAGCAGGTATCCGACGCGCTCGGAGAAGTTTGCAATATGATCGCGGGAAACTTCAAGAATAAGTTATCGAGTGCGAATCAGTCCTGCATGTTGAGCGTGCCGACCGTCATCAAGGGTGAGGAATACAGCTACCGATCGCTGGCAGATGGCGAGGTTCTGGAAACAGTCATGTTGCTGGGCGAGTCGACGGTGTCGGTTTGTTTGCAGTTGCATAGTTGAAGGTTAGGAGTCGCCGGTTTAGGGCTCGCCAGTTGCCGCCCCGCTAACACTTCATCTGAGCAGTGAGCGCGGAGTTCGGTCACTCCTTTTCGAGGCAGCGTTTGCCGTCTTACTGATTCTGTAGCGGCAGAATCTTCCCGAGGTGTCCTTCCTAAGAGAATTGCAATCCTTCCGTACGCGCAGTCTCTCTCCAATTCCCTGATAGCAAACCCACTTGTGAAACTTCTAATCTTGCGCGCTTGGCGACTCGCTTGCAGCGACTCCCGGCGAAGAGGTTCATGTGGACAGCGGATTTTATGCGGCTTCGGCGGGGCTGAAGGCACAGAGCCAAGCGCTTGAGGTGGCGGCTCACAACCTGGCCAATGTGAACACACCGGGCTTCCGCGGCGAACAGACCGTCTTCCAGTCGCTCCTGGCGCTGACACCTCCGGTAGCGTCCACCGCCCTCAACCGGGCAACCAATAATTACGGCGTGCTCGAAGGAACGCATCTGGACCTGACTGCGGGCAACTTGCTCAACACCGGCAACCCGCTCGATGTCGGCATCGAAGGCAGCGGTTTTTTCGTCATCGACACTCCCCGGGGAACGCTTTACACCCGCAATGGCAGCTTTCAGGTGGCTACCACGGGAGAGTTGACAACGGCGGCAGGCAATCCGGTACAGGGAACGACTGGCATGATTCGTGTGCCGGCGGGTCCGGTGGCGATCAGCCCGGATGGAACGCTATCGGTGAACGGCACCATCGTCGGGCAGTTACGGCTGGTCGACTTCCCGCCCGGGACGCGGATTCTGCCCGAGGGCGGGGCCCTGGTCTCGGCGCCAGCCGGGAGCGAGCACCCGGCTAAACAAGTCTCGGTAAGGCAGGCCATGCTCGAATCGTCGAATGTAAATGCGATCGCCTCGGTAACGGGGCTGATCGAGGTTCAGCGCGAGGCGGAGATGATGGGCCGTGCCCTGACCCTGTTCGATAACGAGTTCAACCACATCGCCGCCAGCGAACTGGCCAAGGTCTAAGCGAAGATGCAGCAAGAGTTCGAACCGGTGGTGCTTTCTACGCCGGAAGATCGGGAGGAACGATGTTTCGAGCGCTCTACACCGGCGCCAGTGGTATGCAGGCGCAGCAGACCAATCTGGATACGATAGCCAACAACCTGGCGAACTCTAGCACCACAGGGTTCAGAAGCAGCCGCATGCAGTTTCAGGACCTGATTTACCAGAACGTCATCATGCCGGGCGCGGCCGCGTCACAGCAGACTACGGTCGATGCCGGCCTCCAGATCGGGCTCGGCACGCGCGCGGCGGCATCGGAAGTTCTCCAGATCCAGGGCGACTTGAGCGCAACCGGCAACCCGCTGGACCTGGCCATCGAAGGGCAGGGATTTTTTCAGGTTCTCTTGCCTTCGGGCGAGACGGGTTATACCCGCGCGGGGAGCTTTCACACCGACGCGCAAGGCAGCGTCGTCACCGCCAACGGCAACCCAATCCAGCCGGCCATCACCATTCCCCAGAGCGCGACCTCGGTCACGATCGCGCCCGATGGCACCGTCTCGGTGACTGTGCCCGGACAATCCGCAGCACAACAGGTGGGCACGATTCAGATGGCGCTCTTTCCGAATCCCGGCGGCCTGAACAGTTCGGGTGGAAACATTTTCATGGCGACGACCGCCTCGGGCGACGCCGTGGTCGGAACGCCCGGCGGCTCGGACGGCCTGGGGTCGGTCGAACAGGGATATCTCGAGCAGTCGAACGTATCGGTGGTCGACGAATTCATCAACATGATCGTGGCGCAGCGCTCCTATGAAGCCAGTTCGCGCGTCGTGCAAGCGGCCGACCAGATGTTCCAACTGATCAATAACCTTGGACATTAGGCTGCGGGAGATCGAATGAGAGTCATCATCGTCACCGGCATCTTCAGCGTCCTGCCTTTTCTAGTCGCCGTTACGGCATGGCCGGTCGCCGAGGCTCAGGTCCTCGGAGAGAATCGATACGCACCGGTCACCCCGGCCGAGGTATGGCGGGCCGTGGCGAACGAACTGCGCACGCGAGGATTCATCCCCGAGCAACTCGAGCATCCGGAAGAGTTGGAACTGCCCGTAGCCGTACCCGCGCGAATCGGGCGAAAACTGGAGGTGTCGTCGGTTTGCTGGGACGCGGATGCTGAGTGCATGCGTTTCCGCCTAGAATGCCTTCCCGCCGGAAGCTGCGTGCGGTTTCTAGCCTATGTCAAGGACGGTATTGAATTGGGGTCGCATGCGAACGCTCCGTCGTGCGGCATTGGAAGCACGCGGCCCTTGCGCACCGCGGCACAAAGATCCGCCCCCACGGTGCGCCCCGGGCAGCGCGCAACCGCATTGTTGGCCGCCTCCGGCCTGCGCATGACCGCCACGGTAACCTGCCTGGACCATGGAGCTCCGGGCGAAATCGTGCGCGTGCGGGGACAGGAAGGCCGTATTTTTAGGGCGCGGGTCACCGGGAAGGCGCTCCTTGAGAAGCTGCCGGAATGAGCAACCCCAACAGGAGCGAACGGAAGATGCATCGGCATCGTCAACCACGGATCGCCGCACCCCCGAGAACAAAATTTACGACCAGTTCTGCGAATCCTGCCAGTAGTCACGCGCTGCCTGCTGCTCGGAATGCTGTTGGCCTCGCTCAGTACCGCGCTTCAGGCTTCGAGAAAAGACAGTAAAGCGAAAGAGAATCTCGCGCAATACATCGCGCGCCTGGACTCCCAGGGAGCCGTTCCCTCGATGACGCTCGGCAGCATCTGGCTGGATGCAGGCCGCATGGCCTCGCTCTCATCGGATTACAAGGCGGCGGCGGTCGGCGATCTGATCACCATCGTGGTGGCGCACAGTCTGACGTCCACTAATACCGGAGATGTGTCGACGGCCCGCACCTACAGCGCGAGTTCCGGGATCAATTCCTTGCCGGGCAAACTGAAGACCGGCGGCATTGCGAGCCTGCTCGGCCTCCAGTCAGCGGAGACACTGGCCGGCAAGTCGCAGGGCGACACCGGCTCGACCCTAACCACCACCCTGGCAGGACGTGTCGTGGCCGTCCTCGGCAGCGGCAATCTGGTGATCGAAGCCGAGCGCACGCTTCATATGAACAATGAAAAGCAGACCATCACGCTGCGCGGACTGGTACGGCGAGGCGATATTGGGCCGAATAATACGGTCGCTTCGAATGCGATTGGCGACCTTGAACTGGAGATCAAGGGCAAGGGCGTGATTTCGAATGGCGTGCGGCCCCCGAATCGCGTGCTGCGCGCCATTATGCGGATTCTGAATTTCTAATGAAACGAAGACGTAGCTGAACGGGGAAATATGAAAATGCTGACTGCCGCCATTCTGCTCTTGCTGTGCTGTCATCGGCTCCATGCCAGCGAGGCGCTGCCGGTCAAGATCGGCGACCTGACCACCGTCGAGGGGGTACGCGACAATGCTCTTATCGGCTATGGCATGGTTGTGGGTCTGACCCGCACGGGCGACAGCCAGCAGACGGTTTTTACCACCCAGACGCTGGCTAATATCATGCAGCGTATGGGGGCGCAGATCCCTCCGGCAACGGCGCGCGTCAATAATGTTGCGGCGGTGTTCGTTACGGCGACGCTGCCGGCCTTTGCGCGCCCGGGCATGGCGGTCGATGTCACCGTGTCTTCGATCGGCGATGCCAAGAGCATTGAAGGCGGCCTGCTGCTTCTGACGCCGCTCTATGGCGCCGATGGACAGGTCTATGCTTCGGCGCAAGGACCAGTCGCAGTGGGCGGGTTCGCCGCCGGCGGCGCCGGCACCACCAAGCAGATGAATCACCCGACCATCGGGAGAGTCCCATCGGGCGGCCATGTCGAGCGTAGCCTGGCATTCGATTTCAATCATCTGACGCCGGTTTCGCTGCTGCTGCGCCAGGCGGACTATTCAACCGCCAAGGCCATTTCCGATGCCATCAATCGCGAATTCGGCCACGAACTGGCGAGCCCGCACGACGGCGGCCGGGTGGACGTCAATCCCGACGGAACGGGTCAGAAAAATCTTACCGAGATCCTCGCCCGCATCGAGAACGTCGTCGTCAATGTGCATTATCGCGCCCGGGTGGTGGTCAACGAGCGCACCGGAACGATCGTAATGGGAAAGGATGTGCGCCTCGGGGCGGTGTCGGTTCTACATGGCGGCTTCTCCGTCGAGATTTCAACCACCTACGCGGTGGCGCAGCCGAACCCACTATCGGAGGGTAAAACAGAAGTGGTGCCGCAGACCGAAGTGCAAGCCAAGGACACTCCTGCAAAGCGCCTGGAGATCACGAAAGGCGCAACCATCGACGAACTGGTGAATGGGCTGCAACAGATGGGAGCGAGCGCGCGCGACGTGATCTCGATCCTGCAAGCGATCAAGGCGGCGGGCGCACTCGATGCCGACCTGGAGGTTATCTGATGACGGCCGACCCGCTGGGCGCGAATGCTACGTTGCCCGAGCCAATAAGCGCTTCCCTTTTCAGCCCGGTCAGATCCGTCGCTGCCGCCCTGAAAAACGGGAAGGCGGAGAAGGCGGCGCGTGAGTTCGAGTCGGTGCTGCTGACATCCTTGTTCGACGCGCTGCAAAAGAGTTTTTCCTTCGACGCGCAAGATGACACGCCCGGGGCAGCCGATTACCGGCTCATGGGAACTCGCGCCATGGCGACTGCGGTTTCCTCGGGAGAGGGGATTGGAATTGCGCGGCTTATTCTGAGCCATTTGCACGCACCAAAAGATCAGGGGGAAAGGTGAACGAGAGGGCCACGGAGACCGCTAAAGTTTCCGCGGCGCCCGCCGATGTAGGAATTGGGATACTTCGCCTTCGCGGGAGCCTGGAAAAGATTAAGGTTGACTTAGGATTTGCCGATGTGAATCGTAGGCGGGATGGGAGAGGATTATGAGAGTAGACCTGACAACGAGCGGCACCGGGGCCGCGGACAATGCGAGCGCATCGCGCGCTGAGCGCGGAGCCGCCACCAACCAGACGAACGATCCGAACGCTGCCGCGGCCGTCGATCGAGCACAGTTTTCCTTCGACCCGGCTCGCATCCGTTCGCTGACGGCGCAAACCCTGTCGTTGCCCGAGATCCGCCAAACGAAAGTCTCATCCCTAGCCCAGGCAATTGGCAGCGGCGCATACAAGGTTGACACAGCGAAGGTGGCAAGTGCGTTGGCCTCCGCCTACGGTGCAGGCATCCTCTAAAGCGACGCCCCTATGGATCCGCTGATTGGCAACGGAATTGATCCCGGACTGTTGCGCGTGATCGACAAGCGCGGGCAGGAACGCGAACCTCCTCTGGCCCGCAAGCGCCCACCCGCGCCCGCGAGTGAGGGAGAGACGGACAGGGACCGAAGCGGAGACAAAGACCAAGATAGCGACAATAGTAACGACGCACCGTCGGATTCTCCGAAGCACGAACTCGACGACTTGGCCTAAGGGCAACGCCATCGCGGGTACGGGCGGTCGCGCAGGCTGAAAACGGATCTAGAAAAACAAACGCACGCAAAGCTTCCGCGAGCGCCGCGGGGGCTCTAAACGTTCCGCCGCCCGCCGAGCGCGCGAATATTTCATATGTATTTCGCCGACAAATCGCTCCCCGAACTGGCGGCTTTCCTTGATCTGCGACTTGCCGTCGTGGGCAGGCTCGCCACGAGTCTCGAGGAGGGTCGACTCGCTCTTCTCGGCCATGACGCCGAAGCGATTGCACGCGGCGCCGCGCATCAGGCCGAACTCTGCCGGCAATGGGGACTGCTCGAGGACCAGTTGCGGGCTCAGGGGTCACCCCCCATCGAGATAGCCTCAGCGGCTTCCGGAAGTTCTTTCGACGGCAAGCGTTCGGCGCAGCTCGACGCCGAGTGGCAGGCGCTCCGACGGCGCATTGTCTACTTGACGCGCGTCCACGCCTCCTTGCTCCGCCACATGCAGCGCAGTCTCGGTATCCTGCAGCGACTGGTTGACAGTTGCGCTCTCACCTATGCGCACGATCCGAGAGCGGTTGCGCGAAGCCAGTCATTACGGTCGGGAGGATAGCCGTGGGAGGTTTGTTCGGATCGCTTTCAATCGCTGTGAGTGGCCTTGGTGTCAGCCAGCAGGAGATGGAGACCACTTCCAATAATGTGGCCAACGCCAACACCGTTGGCTATTCCCGCGAAGTTACGGACACGGCAGCGGGAGATCCCATCCAGATTGGATCGCTGGTGGTGGGAACGGGTGTGGTGCTGCAAAAGATCGAAAGCCTGCGCGACCCGATACTCGAGATTCAGCTCAACCAGGCGACGCAGCAGCAAAGCAGCCTAGACACACAGCTAACCGAACTACAGCAGATGCAAACGCAATTCGCCAGTTCGACCGCCGGCATCGGCGCCGACATCAGCAATTTCTTCAATAGCCTGGAGCAGCTTTCTCCGGATCCCTCGAGCCTGGCGCTGCGCCAGTCGGTGTTAACCGCGGCCGCTAATCTGGCTCGAGACTTCAATTCGTCCGCCAGCAGTTTGGCGACCCAACAGGACAATCTCAATCTGACGGTGCAGCAATCGGTCGGCGAGGTCAATAACCTGACCGCTCAGATCGCCAGTATCAACCAGCAGATCGGGGTTCTCGAAAACGCCAATGTCAACGCTTCGACGTTGGTCGACCAGCGCACGAATCTCGTCCGTCAGCTCTCCGGACTGATCGACGTTCAGGTCATCCCGACGGAAAAAGACGGCATCGATCTGGCCACCTCGAACGGAACGGGGCTGGTTACGGGCATCCAGAGCTTCGCGCTCTCGACCGCGACCGAGGAGGACGGCACCTCGCACATTCTTAGCGGGGCTGCGGATATCACCTCGTCACTTACGGGCGGGAGCCTGGCAGGTGCAATTCAGATTCGCGATCAGGAAATTCCTGGCGTGCTCAATCAGCTGGATCAATTGGCAGCTGGATTTTCAAATGCGGTCAATACCGCCAACGCCCAGGGTTTCGATCTGAACGGCGTCAAGGGGGCGAACATTTTCGCCCCGCCGCCGCTGGGCACGACGGGAGCGGCCGCGACCATACAGGTGGCCATCACGGATCCCGCGCTGATTGCCGCCAGTTCCGACGGCACTCAGGGCAGCAACGGGAATCTCGCCAACCTCACCGCCGTCGCGACCCAGGCAGTCGCAGCCGGGCAGACACCGATCGACTATTACTCGAACATCGTTTTCCAGGTGGGAAGCGCCACTTCGAACACCTCCGCCGACGATGACGCCACCACGCAGATCGTGCAACAACTTCAGGACCAGCGTGGCAGCGTCTCCGGCGTTTCGCTCGACGAGGAAGCGGCCAACCTGGTGAAATTTCAGACGGCGTATCAGGCATCGGCACGGGTGATTTCGACGATTGACGCGTTGCTCTCCGATGCCGTCAATCTGGGCCTTGGTGCGGCGGTCCAGTAAGGCAGTTTGAATCTGTGTTTCGAGGAACGAGGCAAATCGCGATGCGCGTCAACCCTTATCCCATTCCGGACCTGCTTGCCGCGCTGAACCAGACCAAACTGGCGTCTGCGGAGGCCTCGCTTGAGATCGCAACCGGCAAGCGTGTCAACGACCCCTCGGACGATCCGACGGCGGCCGCGCTGCTGGTTGAGAACAACGATCAGGCCACCTTCAATCAGGGGTATTTGCAGAGCCTGAGCACGATTCAGGGACAGCTTTCGACCGCCGATTCGACGCTGGCTTCGGTGGTAACGGCACTGCAACAGGCGGCCACACTGGGGATCGAAGGCGCCAATGGCACGCTCTCCGATGCCGACCGAGCGGCGATCACCAATCAATTGCAAGGCATTCAGAGCCAGCTGTTGTCGCTGTCAAATACTTCCTACGAGGGCGTCTACCTCTTTGCCGGGACGATCACGAATACCCCGCCCTTTGTCTTGAATGGCGCCGTGCCTTCCGGAATCGCCTACGTGGGCAACCTGGGCGTCAACCATGTGTCGATCGGCAATGGGTATCAACTGGCGGTGAATCAGCCAGGATCACAACTGTTCTCCGCCACCGGCAACGACGTATTTCTGGCCATTAACAATCTAATTCAGGCGATGCAAAGCAACGGCGACATCAGCAGCGCAGTCGGCGATCTTAACGCAGCCTCGAGTTATTTTTCCGCCCAGCGCGTCTTTTACGGCAGCGCGCTGAACCAGGCGCAGTCGCAGACAACCTACCTGAACACAGCCAAGCTCCAAATCGCCCAGGAGCAAGACACGCTTGGGGCCGCCGATATGGGGCAAGTGGCTACCAACCTTAGCCAGTCGCAGCTCGACGTCCAGGCTACCCTGGCGGCCATCAGCCGGTTTAGCCAGAACAGTCTCTTCGATTTCATCAAATAGCAAAGCGGGGTTCGGAGAGAAATCGGGCGCTTGGCGTGGTGGAAATGAACTCGGAAACATCTTCAGAGAGTTGTCTTGCTGGCGTCGGCCCAGACGACGGCCGCCGCGAGTTGGGAACGCGCGCTTTCAAGCCGTGCCCTCTCGGCCAGTAGACGTCCCTGCAGATCAGGAAGCAGCCGCCGGAGCTCTTCCAGGTTGTCACGATAATCGAGCAATTCTTGTTCAAACTCGGGAGTAGATTCCAGGGAATTCCGGGAAGATGCGGACCGCAAAAGCTGGTCGAGAATGGCGACAAAATCCTGCGGAGCGATAGTAAAGCAATGTCGTCTCTCCGGGTGAAAGCGGACGAGCATACGGCGCAAGTAGACATTCACCTCGCGGAGAGTTTCCGCCGGATCAATAGGCATCAGCCCTCCAAATCGACCCCTACTACCTCCGCTTCGGTTGCTGCGGAGTAGCCGACTGGGGTGGGGGACGAGGCGATCAGCGTCTCTGCCTGGTCCACTTCGAGCCACGCCTCGCGTAGAGAAAGCAAGTCGGTGAGCTGACGTTGCAAACCTTCTTTGGAAGGGAAGAACTGCACCGCGACAAGATTCTGTCGAAGAGTGCTGTAGTAGGAATCGAGAGCCTTGGCGGGCTTTTCTGCTTTTTCGAAATCGAGCGCCGACTGCAAGTGTCCAATCACCACGATGGCGTGGTTAATGTGTTGGGTCCGCAAGGAAATGTCGTTCTGCTCTAGCGCGCGCATGGCCTGCAGGAGATCCTGTACAAGCTGTTCGTAAAGCAGGACCACGAGTCTTACGGGAGATGCGCCACGCACCTCGTTTTCGCGATAGCTGGTGCGTGCATTCGTCATGGTTAGGATCCGTTCGTGGAACCGGATGCGGTCGTGCCGCTAGTTGGAGTCGTGCTCGCTAACACCGTTGGAGTGGCAGAATAATTTCCGTTGATGGAGCCGATTTCAGCCGTGATCTGGAACAAGAGTGACGGATAGGCTTCGAGGGTGGCATTGACCTGATCGAACTGAAGCGTCAGGGTAGCCTGCTGGGCAGACAAACGATCTTGCAGGGCGGTGATCTGGCTGGTGAGTTCGGTCTGCTGGTTCTTGTTTCCGTTGAGGTCGACGTTCAATATTCCTTGAGTCGCATCGGTAAGGTTGGCCAGATCATTGTTGAAATTCTGGGCAAAACCGTCGCCCGTCGCATTTTGGAAGAAGGTTTGCACGGCTGCCGGATTGGAGGCGAGGACGCTGGCAAGAGAAGGATGGGTCTCGGTGGCCGTCTGATTGACGGTCAAGGTCCCGTCATTATTCAAATCGATGCCAAGGGAAGCGAGGTTGACGAGGCCGGAATTTCCAGTGGCGTAAGAGACATCATTGAGCAAATGTGACTGCAGGGTGCGCAAGAAGCTATCGGCTGCGAGCGGACCTTCGGTGTTGCTGGTCGGATCGAGGGTGAATTGGGAACTGAGATTGTTCACCAGCGTGTTGTAAGCGCTCACAAAGGAATTGATGGCAGAGGTTGCCTGGTCCGTATCGGGACCAATGGTCAGCTGGACCGTGGTTTGAGCGTCGCCGCTCTGCAGGTTCAACGTAACTCCCGAAATCGCTCCGCTGACGGCGTTCGTCGCGCTGCTAAAAGGAACACCATCGATGGTAAGTGAGGCGTTGGTTCCACCGACTGGAGTATTGAAGGAAAGAACACTCGTATTGTTGGTGATGGCCAGCGCGCCGGGCGCGCCAGTGGCCTGGCTGTACAGCGCGAGGCGGGAGCCATTGGCATCGGTCACTACATTGGCCGTCACCCCCCATTGCTGGCTGTTGATGAAAGAGGCCAAAGAAGTAAGCGTGTCATTAGTGCCCTGACTGATCGCGATGTCATGAGTAGTCCCGCTGGCGCCGCCGATCTGGAGCGTAATATCGGCGGTGATCGCTCCGTTCGCTAATAAGGAAGTCCCGGCATTCGTAACCGGATCGGTATAAAGGGTTGCCGTCGTCGCCAACGTCGAGACGACGATCCGGTGGCTACCGGCAGGTGCGGTGGCCAGGGCTGTGGCAGTGAGGATGCCAGTATCCGACGAAGAGGCGGATTGTGCCGTCAACGGTCCGAGAGGATTGGCAAGATCGAGCACGGTCGAGGCAAGACTAGTGAGATTGTTATTAAAACCCTGCAACAAACCGGCATTGGTGGAGAGATCGGTTTGCTGATTCTGCAGCGCATTGATCGCACTCGTTTGTGGACTGAGAAGCTCCTGCACGATTTGCGAAACGCTGATGCCATTGCCATTGAGCAAGCTTGCGGCGTTAAAGCTGATTCCCATGACTGCTCCCAATCTCCATCGAGAATTCGGGTCCAGACGCCTTTCGAAGCGGACTATTCTCTAAGAGTTCGTAAATCATGACTTCAATCGCGCAGTCATCGCCTGCACTTTGATTTCCTGTGGGATAAGGTGGGGGCGATATTGTTATCTGTGGTGACTATGTCCTCGATTGGAATCCTTCCCGATTTGAAACCGTCAAAGAGAACGGGCATATCTGTTCTCTATTGTCGTCAATCGTGGGCATTTCTTTAGCCGGTTAGAGGGACTAGGGTCTCAAAGGCAGTTGATTTCCAACAAATAAGATATAAGGAGGCGGAATCGTGCCCGCCTCCTAGTCGACCAATAACTTACTGCAGCAGCTTGAGAACGAGCTGCTGCTGTTGGTTTGCCTGGGCCAAAGCGGAGATGCCCGTCTGTTCCAGGATGGAGTACTTGGCTAGTGTCGCGACTGTCGAAGGAATATCGGCGGCTCGGACGCCGTCTTCAGCACCCGTCAGGTTCTGTACTTGGTTGTTGATGACGCCAGCAGCGCTTTGCAGCCGGTTCACGGTTGCGCCAATCGTGCCGCGCAACGCAGCAACCGATTGAACGGCCGTGTTGATCGTTGCCAGAGCAGCAGTCGCATCGGCACTGGTCAGCAGGTCGTTGATCGATCCAGCCGTGCCACCCGCCAAGTCGGCAGCGGCGAAGGTATTGGACGCGCTGCTGGACGTTGTGTTTATGCTGTTGCCCGCGGTACCCGGAAGCAGAGCAGTAAAAGCCACCGAGCTTACACCCTGTGAATTTGTACTCTCGACTGCCTTGGCCAAAGTGTTGGCGGTTGCGCTGCTTCCATAAGCGTATGAAACGCCTGAACCGCTTCCCCCATTGACCGCATTCGCCAAGTTGGCCAGGCTGTTCGCGTTCGAGGAACCCACGAGAACCAAAACCTGGTTTGCCGTGGGTGCGGTATTCAGATTGTTGACGAAGGTGTAGGTCTGCGTGCCTACCGTCACGGTGTCGCCCGCGATTGCGGATGGCGGCGTGCCGGTATCGGAACCTCCCGCGAAATCCAGCGTGCCCCATGACCCGGTCACCGTTCCTGTAGCTGCCGTAACCAGGAAGTTGCCGGCCGCACCCGGAGTATTCGCAGCAAATGCAAGCGTAGTGCCGGTGACCGCTCCCGCAGTAACCAGAGTGTTGGCTGGAGTGGTGTTACTGTAAGTGGTTCCGCCACCCGCGGCACCGTTCACAGCAGCCTTCAGGTTCGTCAAGCCCGTAGCTTCGTTGCTGGCGACTACCTCATTCGCCACCGTCTTGCTGCTAAGGGCGGTCACGAAAGTGTAGGTTTGATTGCCGACGCTTACGGTAGCGCCTGCCGTGCCGCCAGCCAGCGTGGCGCCTGTCCAACTTTCGTGTCCGGAGCCGCCGCCGATGATCGTCGTTGACGTCGCATTTCCGATCGTTCCGTTCACATTGGATGTAACGGCGAGAGTGGTGGCAGTGGCGGTTCCCGCAACGACATTGGCATTGGCAACAGTTCCAACGCCGTAAGCGCTTCCCGCGCCGCCCGGTGCGGCATTGATCGCAGCCTTCAAGTTCAACAGAGCCTGCGTGTCGCTGGCTCCAATAAGGACCTCATTCGCGGCTCCCGTAAGGGCTGTCACGAATTTATAGGTAGTGCCCCCAACCTGTACTTGGTCGTTGGCAGTTACCTGAGTTCCGCCGGCGGTTACTGTCAGCGTGCTGGTGGCTGCTGCGGACTGTGTCCAGTTGGCTCCTGTGAGAAGGTCGGTAGCAGCAACCGCAGCCGCTCCCGGGGCCTGGGTCAAGGTTCCGGTGGCGGCTTGCGCACCACCGAGGCCGAGCCCGGAGGAGGAAAGGACCCCGGTTGTCACACCGATAGTGCTGTTGCTCGTGGCACCAGCGTCGCTCAAGAACACATTGAGGGTGTTAGCGGTGAACACCTGCCCACCGTTGTAATTCGTCTTCGATCCGACGCGGTCAATTTCTGCCTTGATCGCAGTATATTCGGCGTCTAGAGCCACTCGTTGCGCATCGGACACGGTGCCTGTAGCCGATTCAGTAGCCAGGGTAACGGCGCGGTTGAGCAGGGTGGTTATCTGCGCCAGCGAGCCATCGGCCACTTGCAGTTCGCCAACGCCGTCGTTTGCGTTTCGGGCGGACTGGGTGAGGGCGGTGATGTTGGCATGTAATCCGTCAGCAATAGCCAACCCCGCGGCGTCATCCGCTCCGGTGTTAATGCGTGAGCCGGATGACAACTGGAACAGGGATTTCTGAAGATTGCTATTGGTAATCGACAACTGGTTCTGCGCAGCCAGAGATGCAATGTTGTTGAGTACGCTAAGTGCCATGTGAAATGCTCCTTAATTGGTGCAGGATGGTTCCGTTACTGGATCCGTCCCCGAAACATTCCCGGAGCGCGTTCCCTCGGTCCTGCGGAACCTTGTGGCTCATAATGGTCATCGGCTTGCTCTGATCGAGCTTTATTTTCACAGGTCACCAGAGGTCTACACCCGCAGTAATCCGTCACTTTTTCGTTCTTCTCCTGCCCTCTCATCCTCCGCCGATCCTTATTAATGAAAGCTCATCCTTGATCGACCCCTGCGGATCGGCACTCTTTTCAATCGGAGCAAGGCATGATTCAACTCACTCGCCTCAACAACCACCCCTTGACGGTGAACTCTGACCTCATCAAATTCGTCGAGCAGGCCCCGGACACTGTCCTGACGCTCGTGAACGGCGAAAAAATCGTGGTTCGCGAGAGCGCGCAAGATGTCCTCGAACGCGTAGTCCAGTTCCGGCGGTCGGTGCTCCAGGGAATCATGCTCTGGTGGGATAATCACGCCGCGATTCTGCCCGCCGTCGGATAAGAGCCCCCATGTTAGCGACGGCGACTCTCCCGCAGCTGAGGCGAAGTAGGCTTCGCATGGATAAGGCGACGTTCGCCGGGCTGGTTCTGGCTCTGGGAGGCGTTCTTCTAGGTTTGCTGGTGGAAGGCGGCAGCCTCAGCCAGATCCTGCAACCAACCGCGGCCATGATTGTTCTCGGCGGAACCTTCGGGGCGATCCTGATTCAGTATCCGTTGCCGGTTGCGATCCAAAGCGCCAGGCGCCTGGCGCATGTCTTCATCGAACCTGTCCAGGACGCGCAGTCCATGATCGCAGTGCTCGTTCGCTATGCCAATCAAGCGCGCCGCGAAGGCATCATCTCTCTCGATAAGGAAATCGACAAAATCGAGCAGCCAATTCTGCGCCGCGCTCTGATGCTCGCCGTCGATGGCACTGAGTCGCAGGAATTACGCAAGATCATCGAACTCGAACTCGACAACAAAGAAGAGCAGGAAGAAAAAATTCCTCAACTGTTTGAATCGGCCGGCGGCTTTTCTCCAACCATAGGAATTATCGGCGCCGTTCTCGGCCTGATTCAGGTCATGCAACATCTCGACAAGATCGATGAAGTGGGCCGCGGCATCGCCGTGGCATTCGTCGCCACCATCTATGGAGTCGGCCTGGCAAATCTCTTCTTCCTTCCTGTCGCAGGGAAGCTGCGGATTCGCATCCGAGAAGAACAAATCATCCGGGAAATGACACTTGAAGGCGTCATCTCCATCCTCGAGGGCATGAATCCGCGCATGCTTGAAAACACTCTCCGGGGATTCCTGACTCAGGCGCATGAACCGCCTGCGGCGAGACGAAAATATGAGCCGGCGCCGCCGCGTGCGCGCTCATGTCAATCACGAGCGCTGGCTCGTGTCCTATGCCGATTTCATCACGCTGCTCTTTGCGTTTTTCGTCGTACTCTATGCCTCTTCGCAGGTCGATAAGCGTAAGGTTGGCAAACTGGCCATGGCGATTCAGGTCGCTTTTCAGGAGATGGGCGTTTTTCAGGCATCGACCACCAGCGTTCCTGTAGATGTGCGCGACCCTATGCCCTTCAATTCCGTGCAAGCTATCGAAAACGTGGAACGCACCGCCAGCGTCGCGCATATTACATCGCATCCAGAAGGCGGCCTCGGCGGAGGCACTGACAGCGGCGATCTGGCTCGATTGCAAACGGAACTGGAGAACACGCTCGCCGCCGAAATGGAGCGCAAGGAAGTTGCCATGAACCGCGGTCCGGATGGGCTCGTCATAAGCTTGCGGGAAGCCGGATTTTTCGAAAGCGGGTCGGCGGAAATCAAATCCACCTCGCAAGCCACCTTCGATCGTATCGCCAATCTTTTGCGGCAGCGCGAATGCCGGATTCGGGTTGAGGGCCATACCGATAACGTTCCTATCCACAACGCGCAGTTCTCCTCCAATTGGGAGCTTTCAGCATCCCGATCCACGGAGATCGTCAGGCTGCTGATCGTGCGCGATGGATACTCGCCCGAACGGCTTAGCGCAGCAGGTTATGCGGAATTTCATCCCGTCGCATCCAATGCCACCGTGGAAGGGCGGGGTCTGAACCGGCGCGTCGATATTGTCGTCCTGCGCCAGGACGCGCCCCGCCCTCCAGTCAGTTCGGTCTCCCAACTGCCTCAAATGCTGAATACGACGAGCCCGAGGATCAATCAAGTCCCTTCCTCAAAACCCTCACCCGGCATCGGAGCGAAGCCGACGTCGAACTCCACCCGGCCCGCACCAGCCAGGTAGTCAAGCTCTTTGATTGGTTTGCGTGTTGCACAACTGAGGTTGGGATTGGCACGGTGGTCGCCTTTCCAATTGCACGCCGCGAACCGGACGTTTAAGATTTCTTCACTCTCATGTCTGAAGTGATTTCCGCCGAGCCCAATCAATCCCCATCCGCCTCCACTTCCACCAGCGGCCCGTCGATCGAGGTCTTCGCCGTTTACGGCGCCGAGCCAGAGATCCAGGCTTATGCGATGGCGAAATATTCGCGCTCATCGCTTTCGATGAAAGAGTCTCTCAGAGAGATCACCACCCAGAAGGCGGAGAAATTCCTCAATACGTTCTATTTTCAGTACGGCCACCGCTCCATTGCCGACTTGGCGCACATTGCGCTGGCCATCGAGCGGCTGTCCATCCTCGCCGCCATCGTGGTTGCCGACGAGCAGCGATGGGACGGGCAGGAGCGTTCCACCCGTTATCAGGACTTCAAGAAGAGCGGCTACTACACGCCGAATTTTGAGAACACCGACGCCACGGCGCTTTATACCAAAGCGATCCAATCCCTGTTCACGGCGTATGCAGAAGTTTCACAGAAGGCATTCGAATATCTCGCCAGCATCACGCCGCGGCCGGCGGACATGAAGCCCGAGGGATACGAGCGCACACTGCGCGCGCGCGCCTTCGACATCTCGCGTTACCTCTTACCACTGGCCACCAACACTTCCCTCGGAGAAATCGTCAACGCCCGTACGCTCGAAACGCAGGTCGCACACTTGCTCTCGCAGCCGCATCGCGAGGTGCGCGAACTGGGCGCGCTTCTCAAGAAAGCCGCGATTTCTCCGGCTTACAACGCGAACGAAGAATCATTGCGCGCGCTGGTAAAGCGGATTCGCGAAGTTGCGCCCGACCTTGCGGACCATGCCGAACGAGAACTTCTGCACGAAGTCAGGGTCGCTCCCACACTGGTGAAGTATGCCGACCCGAATTCGTATGAGATCGAGTCCCGCCGCGAACTTCAGCAGGCCGCCGCCGAACTGATGCGCAGCGCCGCCATCGCACCCGCGCCGCTCGTCGATTTACTCGACACCGAACCGCTCGAGATCGAGTTGGCGGCGACGCTTCTCTACGGCAACTGCCATTATTCTTATCGCCAGATTCGGCGAGGCGGTCAAAAGCAGTGGGCGAAGCGCGCCGCCGCGAAATCATCGATCTCGGCTTCCGCCATCGCGGCAAACACGACGAACTGCCCACGCACTTTCTCCGCCGGACAGGAGTTTCGCTTCGACATTCTCATGGATATCGGCGGCTTCCGCGACATGCACCGCCATCGTCGTTGCGTCCAAATCATGCAGGACTTCACCACCGCGCATGGATACGACACGCCTCCGGAGATCGAGGCAGCCGGGATCGGTGACGCCTACGCAACCGCCATGAAACAAGCCACCGACGCCGTGGGAAGATTGGAAAATGCCGGCGGTCCGAAGCACGAGAAAATTCGCAATACGCCATCCCCCTCGCCTTCCGCAAGCGCACCCTCTTCAAAATGGATTTCGCCGAGGCGGTCTACATCTCGGAACTGCGCACCACGCCGGCCGGCCACGCCTCCTATCGCAATGTGGCCTACGCGATGTATGAAGCGGTGGCGAAGCAATATCCCGCGCTCGCCAAATATTTCCGCGTGGTCGACGTCCGCGAACCAGTGGATTTGCTGAAGAGATAAAATCGAGCCGCAAGCTCTCAACTCCAACCTCCGGGAAAAACCTAAGCACGGGGAGAGTTTCCTGAGAACGTGGAGCTTGCAGCTTGGAACTTGCGACTGAGAGCGTTTCCCAAAATTGACGCCACTCAATCCCAAACCCTAAAATCTCTTCACCCATGCCCCTCTACGAATACCAGTGCAAAAAGTGCAAACACCGTTTCGAAAAGATCCAGAAGTTCTCCGACAAGATGTTGAAGAAGTGTCCCGAGTGCGGAGGCCCCATCGAACAGATGATCTCGGCGCCCGCGGTGCAGTTCAAAGGCTCGGGCTGGTACGTGACGGACTACGCGAAGAAATCGAACGCTCCCAGTGCCTCCTCCTCCGAAGCTGGCAATGCCAAGGATTCGAAGGGTTCGAAGGACTCCAAAGACTCGAAGGATTCCAAGGGCACTAAGGAAACGACAGAGACCAGGAAAGACGATAAGCCCAAGTCCGACACCTCCGCCAAGAAGCAAAAGAAAGACTGAGACGTCGACTTCGCGGCCCGTCCGCCTACCCGAAAACTCTTGGCGGTTCAAGCCAAGGGCTCAGGCATACCGAGGTCCGGTCACCTGAGTCCTTCCGGCACCTCCCAGCATCTATATAGTCGTTATAACGATTAGTTTGCCATTCAGGAGGCCCGACATGCTTACCATCCGGCGCAGCAATGACCGCGGAGGCGGCGACTACGGCTGGCTCAAAACCCAGCACACCTTCAGCTTCAGCGATTACTGGGACGAAAAGTGGATGGGCTTTCGCTCCCTGCGCGTCATTAATGAGGACTGGGTCGCGCCCAGCAGCGGATTCCCCACCCATCCCCATCGCGACATGGAGATCATCACCTACGTTCTATCCGGAAAACTCGAGCACAAGGACAGCCTTGGCACCGGCTCGGTGATTCTTCCCGGCGATGGACAGCGCATGACCGCCGGGCGCGGCATTCGCCACAGCGAGTACAATCCGTCGCCCGACGGAGAAAGTGCATCTGCTCCAGATCTGGATCATGCCCGACAAGCAGGGACACGAGCCCGGCTACGAGCAGAAGAGCTTCCCGGAATCTGAGAAGCGCGGGAAGCTGCGCCTGATCGCCTCGCGCGATGGCGCCAATGGCTCGGTCAAGATCAATCAGGACGCAAGCTTATTCGTGACGCTGCTTTCACCCGGCGAAGAGGTCAAACACACGCTCGGCGCGAAGCGCCACGCATGGGTGCAGGTGGCAAAAGGCGAAGTCGAACTCAACGGCGAGAAATTGCTCCAGGGGGATGGTGCCGCCATCAGCGACGAAACCGCGCTGACGATCAAAGGCACAAAGGACGCCGAAGTTCTGCTGTTCGATCTGGCATGAGACCATGGGGGGACAGCCGCCCCCGGCTGTCCCGCGAGGCAAAGCCGCGCAGCGATGCGCATTGGTGAATCTGACGCAAGAATAGAATTTCATCGTCTGACTGGCGAACTGCGCTCGCCTGGACAGCCGAGAGCGTCTGTCCCCACGTCACTTCGAGCGAATCCCGGCAAGTCCCAGCAGCCTGCCTGTCACGCCCTGATCTCCGCGGAAACTGAATAGCATCTCGCGATGACAAGCCGTGCACGGAGCCGATGCGTCGATATTCTTCTCGGCCAGACCCGCATCCATCAACTGCCGCCGGTTCGCCTCAACCAGATCGAGAAATATCTTCACCGGCAACTCGCTATGCCCGGGCGCGCGCGCCGTCAAGAACAGCAGTGGATATTTCTCCCGCACCGGGTCCGATTCCTTCAGTTCGCGGAATAAACTGCCCGCATACGCAAATTGCGATTCGAACTTTGTGCGTACCTCTTCGCCCACTTCGTAGCAGCACGATTGAATCCCCGGCCCAATCGCCGCCATCATGTTCCGCGGATCGCTCCCAAAATGTTTGCGCATCTCGCCCACACCTTTTTCCACGATCCGTTTAACCGTTCCCCGCCATCCGGCGTGAAAAACTCCCACAGCGCGCCGCTTGCGATCGACAACAATTACCGGAAGGCAATCGGCGGCCTGCACCGCGACTAAGAGCTCCGGAGTGTCGGTGATCAGCCCATCGCCCGCCAACGTGTGTTCCGGCACCCGATCGACATGCCAGATAACATCCGAATGAATCTGCCGCAACGTGATCAGCGGCCAACTCTTGCCTCGCTCAGCGACACCCAGCTTCTTAAAGAACAGTTCGCGGTTGCGCTCCACCGCCGCCCGCGAGTCGTGCTTCGTGAAGCCGAGATTCAGCGCATTCCCGCCATAAACGCGCGATACGCCGCCGCCGCGGGTCGAGAAAGCATGCACCAGCCAGGGCAGTCCCGCCAGTTTGCGGGAATGAAGTAGTTCAATTTTAGTTTTCGGAATCGCCGTGACCGCCACCGTCTAATAATACTGAATCGCCATCGTCTCCCTGTCCGACGCAATGGGTGGATTCACCGATCGAGGGCAGGAGAAGGCAGCGAATCGGCGTCGAGGTTCAGGAGTTCACGCGGCAGCCATCCCCTTCATCGACTGCCAGCCCGATTTACTCCAGCCAGCCCGAGCGATATAGTTAAATTTCGAGGTTCTATGTTCGCAGACTTTACTGCCACCGACCGCTGGACGAAGAAGAAGGTTCACGTCCTCTATCAGGCCCTGATCGTCGCCATCGCAACCCGGCATGCCGACGCCGTTGACATCAAGTTCCTGGTGGATGGCCGTCCCGTTTGGGTTGCCCTGCCCCACCCCGCATGGGTCGAGTACAAGAAGCGCACGGGCAAAATGATTACCGACCCGCTCGCCATTGAGATCGCGGGCCATTTTCTGAAGGCGGCGCTCGAGTCCGGTGAAGGCTTGGGGCGCGAGATGTATTCCCTCACCGTGGCTGAAACGCTCAAGCATCTACGATGCGATTGCCGCCGAAGTTGAAGCGTCCGTCTCAGCTTCAGGCTAGCCGGTCGGTCCGCCGGGCGCCCGGGGTTACCGCCCCAATCGGAAAACTGTAAATCGTCTGTCTTCATCACAAGGCAGTGTGACCTCGGACACATTACTCGGTTCGGCCCATCGCGATAATCGACCAACCGTCCGGCCAGCCGGTTAGCACGTACTGCTGGAAACCCCCCGCGAAATGAGGGAAAATGAAGGGCCTGTCTTCGGAATAAGGGCAGATCCCGGCGAGGGCCACGCGTTGCGGGCTGATTTTTTGGCGGGCACGGATTGAAACGTCGAGTTCTTCCCACTTTCGGGGAAAGGATGCCAATGGCGACTCATATTCTGGATCCAGAAACAATGACGGATGGGGCAAGCGGAGGCCGACATAAAGCCTTGCTCGCCTGGGTGGAGGAAGTCGCCCAGCTCTGCAAGCCCGACCGTGTTCATTGGTGTGATGGCTCCGACGACGAGTATCAGGCGATGATCCGGCTTATGGTCCTGGCCGGCACCGCGATTCCGCTGAACGAAGAAAAGCGCCCGAACAGCATCCTGGTCCGCTCCAGCCCGGCCGATGTCGCTCGCGTCGAGGAGCGCACCTTCATCTGCGCCCGAAGCAGGGAAGAAGCCGGCCCCACCAATAACTGGGAATCCCCCGCTATCATGAAAGAGCGGCTTCTGAAGCTCTTTGCCGGCTCCATGACCGGGCGCGCGATGTACGTCATTCCGTACAGCATGGGCCCAATCGGCTCCCCGATCGCCAACATTGGCGTCGAAATCTCCGACTCGCCCTACGTCGTGGCCAACATGCACATCATGGCCCGGGTCGGCACCCGCGTGCTCGAAGTTCTCGGCTCAAAGGGCGAGTTCGTTCGTGGACTGCACTCCGTCGGTGCGCCGCTCGCGCAGAACGAGCAGGACGCCGCCTGGCCAAACAATGCCAACGAAAAATATATCTGCCATTTTCCCGAAACGCGGGAAATCTGGTCCTATGGCTCCGGCTACGGAGGCAATGCCCTGCTCGGCAAGAAGTGCCACGCCCTGCGCATCGCGTCAGTTCAGGCGCGTGACGAAGGCTGGCTCGCCGAGCACATGCTCATCCTGAAAATCACCAATCCCGAAGGGAAGTCCAAATTTTTCACCGGCGCGTTCCCATCGGCTTGCGGCAAAACCAACCTCGCCATGCTGATTCCGACCATTCCCGGATGGACGGTCGAGACGGTCGGCGACGACATTGCCTGGATGAAATTCGGCGCGGATGGCCGTCTCTATGCCATCAATCCCGAGTATGGCTTTTTTGGAGTGGCTCCCGGCACGAGCATGAAGTCGAACAAGAACGCCATGCTCACGGCGACAAAAAATTCCATCTTCACCAACTGCGCCATCACGCCCGACCGCGACGTCTGGTGGGAGGGGATGACCGACGAGAAGCCGGATGAGTTGCTCGACTGGTTGCGCCGCCCGTGGACTCCACATTCGCTCCGCAAAGCCGCCCATCCAAACGCGCGTTTTACGACTCCAGCGCGCCAATGTCCGGTCATTGCGCCCGAGTGGGAAGATCCCAATGGCGTTCCCATCGATGCCATCCTCTTCGGCGGCCGACGCGCCAGCGTAGTTCCACTGGTGACTGAATCCTTCAGTTGGCAGCACGGAACATTCCTCGGCGCCACCGCCAGCAGTGAAACAACCGCGGCAGCCTCTGGGCAGGTCGGCCAACTTCGGCGTGACCCCATGGCTATGCTTCCCTTCTGCGGCTACAACATGGGCGACTACTTTGCCCACTACCTGAAGATCGGCGAGCACGAAGGCGCGAAGCTCCCCAAGATTTATTACGTCAACTGGTTCCGTACCGGAGAAGACGGAAAGTTTCTCTGGCCGGGTTATGGTGAGAACAGCCGCGTGCTGAAATGGGTCTTTGAGCGCTGCGAGGGTACGGCTCATGCCATCGAGACTGCGATCGGCTTGCTTCCGCAAGCCCGCGACATCGACACCAAGGGTCTCAACCTGCGCGAGGAAGACCTGCGCCATCTTCTCAGCATTGACATCGATGGCTGGCTGGCCGAGATCCCGCTCATCCGCGAACACTTTGCCAAATTCGGCGATCACATGCCCGAAGGGCTGAACCGAGAACTCGAGGACCTGGACCAGCGGTTGCGCAAGAGCATCACGCGGGTTGGCAAGATGCATCGCTTCGACAAGGTGACGAAACTCGGCAAGAGATCGGATGAATAGCTGTTTCCCAGACAATCCATCAAGGCCCGGCCCGCGCCGGGTCTTTTTCTTTTCCGATCTTTTTATTTTCCAATACAGAAGCTGCCGAAGATCAAATTGAGGATGTCGTCCGTGGTCGTCACACCGGTTATCTCATCCAGCGCACGTAACGCGTTGTAGAGATCAAGCAGCAGCATCTCATGTGGAACGCGCGCGGCCACGGCGTTTGCCGCCGCCCCGAGCGCGGCCAGTGAATCGTTCACGAGTCTCGAATGGCGCGCATTCGTCAGGAATCCGGGCTCGATCTGTGGACCATCCTCGCCGCCCGCCTGCCGCAGCACACCCGCCCGCAATTCCGCGATTCCGGCACCAGTGAGAGCCGAAGTCTCCACCATTCGAAACTGAGAACTGGGAACTGAGAATTGGGCACTCTTGAGGTCGCATTTGTTGGCGACGACAATCGCAGCTCGGCCTTCGACTTGCCGCAGCAGCTCGTGGTCTTCATCTGCCACAGGCTCGGACGCGTCGAACACAACCAGCACCAGGTCGGCGTCGGACAGCGCCTCCATCGATTTCTTGATTCCGATGCTCTCTGCTTCATCCAACGCTCGTCGAATGCCGGCCGTGTCTACCAGCCTCACCGGAATTCCCCCGATCGCAACCGTCTCGCTCACGAGGTCGCGCGTCGTGCCGGGCTGCGCGGTCACGATGGCGCGCTCGGATTCCACCAACCGGTTGAACAGGCTCGACTTGCCGACGTTCGGCCGTCCCACGATTGCCATCGTCAGTCCCTCATGCACGACCTTGCCATAGACCGAACTGGCGGCAAGAGCCTCCAGCGGTGCGCGCACCTCGGCGATGCCGTCAAGAATCGTCGCGTCCGCCGCGACCGAAATATCGTCCTCGGCGAAATCGATGCCTGCCTCTAGCAATGCGATCAGTTCGATTAGTCGCTGCTTCGCCGGCTTCAAACGCTTCGAGAGCGCGCCATCGAGTTGCTGTGCAGCCACCTTCGCCTGAAACAAAGTCTGCGAATCGATTAGATCGCGTACTGCCTCCGCCTGGGTCAAGTCGAGACGGCCGTTGAGGAAGGCGCGCATGGTGAACTCGCCCGGCTCGGCCAGACGCGCCCCGCCTAGCAAGAGCCAGTTCAACAATGTGCCGCAGCACAACCGGCGATCCGTGTGCCGAAATTTCGACGATGTCGTCGGTGGTGTACGAGTGCGGCCTCTGGAAGTAAGTGACTACGACCTCGTCAATGCGATCTGACGTGGGGACAGCCGCCCTCGGCTGTCCGGCGGAGCGAAGCTCCGCAGCCTTTGTGCCCGGGGGAGGAAAATCAGGCGAGCCTTGCTCGCCCGGCCAGCCGAGGGCGGCCGTCCCCACGTCGATCATTCCCGGCTCGACCAATTCCCCGAAGATGGCGCGGCCCGGCTCCAACTCGTGCTTCAGTCGCAGCATGGGGGTTGCGATGGCGCGGGCTTCGGGTCCGGCCAGGCGAACTACTCCGATGCCGCCCCGGCCGGGGGGAGTGGCGATTGCGACGATAGTGTCGTCGAGGTTCACAGGGTTATCTTAGCGGTGAATGGGGCCGAGGGGGACGAGCGCTTTAATCGAGTACGAGTCCAGGTGGGTCTATTCATCCTTGGGGAAGACGATGAGTGTAATCGGGATATTCCAACAATGTATCCCAAGCACGCGGCTCTGTTGGCGCCATGGCCATCTGGTATTTAGGATGATCCTTGGAGAGCGCTATCGAAATGTCAGCGAGGCGTAGGGCCATTCTGGTTGTACTACTTATCATCGTGATCGGGGTATTCCTGTTCCTCGTTTCGGGGGGGATTGATCGATTCAAACTCCCTGCTCATGAGTCATCAGCAGTCGCTTCGCTGCGGATGATTTACGCGTCGAATGCGACATTTGCACACAGTCACCCACAGCAGGGATACGCATTAGCGTTGAGTCAGCTTGTGTCGCACCCGGAAGACTCCAAGGTCCCCGAATGGGCAATCAATTCGGAACTCGGGAGCGGGGAGCGGGCCGGGTACGCCTACCGGTATGTTCCTCACGAAACACGGGATGGGAAGGTGGATGCCTTCGACCTGTTTGCTGATCCGCTCGGGCCGGGCAGCAGAGCAAGGCGGCATTTCTTCCTCGACCAAACAGGCATAATACGCGTATCTGACAACGGGCCTGCCGCAGGGACTAGCCAAGCGCTCAATTAGTTGCGCCGCTAAACTGTCGTAACCAGGCGTTAGCACAAGCTTGCTCTTTTGTTTCGCCTTGTTCTAACGACAGGAAATCACTGCTTCGGAGGCGCCGTCTCGCCACGTTTTCCGCTCCAACAAGTTGTTCCAAACGGACCAGCTTTACTCACATCTCCTGTCCAACGCTCCACACCAGAAGTCTTGTCGATGGCAGATTCCAGATCGAAAAGGGATTGAGGGGCGCCTCCGCAACCGTAATAGTGTTTTACGCTCTGCTTCATCCCCTTCACGCTGAGTTCCGTGATCGCAGTGGGCATATCCGTACAGTAGCGGGTGCAATTCTCCTGAACGTATTGGGTCGGGAAATTCCAATAGTCTGCTTTCCCAAACTCTGCGAGCAACGCCTTGATCTTGTCTAATTCTACATGCCCCTCCCGGGTCTCAATGACCGAGACGAATTTCTTGCCTTCATACTCAACGTTTCCATCACCATGAATTGTGACGGTGTATGCCGGGCAACTACCATAGCAACGAGTTCGCTCAAGTTTGATGGTTACTGTCTTTAAATCAGAGTCAGAGAGGGTTGTTAGGTCGGGCTTCGCGTCAGACTGGGCGGAGATGGTAGGGAGCGGGAAAAATGAGAAAATCAAAAGCAGGAGAAACTCAAGCCTGTGGATAGTCATGGCCCTCCTCGCTCAAGTGATTGTGCTTACACGATTGAGACACCCGTTTCCGGGCGTTTGTTCCCTTTCCCCTGAGTGAGATGCGAGAAAGGGGTGTGTGGGTAGCTGTTGTAACCGATTTCACTCATCCACTCTGCTCCTGGCTGGCGAGTTCCGGGCCACAACCATGCTTCTTCTCATGAACACACAAAGCGCGAAATTTGTGCAGGTGCTTGTCCGACCCGGGCGCGGAGGATCTGTAAGCTGCGAGAAGCTGATCCCGGACTTCGCACGAGATGCCGGGAATGACCTTTAGGCTCCGCCTTGTGGCCTTCGCGCCCTGTCTGTGCCCTTTGCTCATCCCAGTGAATATAGCCCAAGTGTCGTTAACCGGCGATTGCGCTCAAAACCCCTTGCCCGACAATTCACAAGGCTCCTTGTCGTCCAGCATTCTGCGAAGCTGAGCCGTCCTGTCCCTTGTCATGGCGGTTGCTACTTGGGAATAGCACATCGGAAACATGCTGCCATACTCTGCTTGCTTATCCTCCGCTGGATAGAGTTCTTGCAGATGTGCATCTCTAAAGACCAGCCACGCCTTCTGAGCGGCACGCAACTTCTTTGTTGCTGTGTCGTTGCCCTTCAGTTTGGCCAGCAAGTCTTGATAGACGTGATTCAGTTCAGTATCGGCCTCTCTTGCATCCAGGCCGGCGCAGTGATTCAGCTCCGACTGTGCCATCGCCGTTTTCCAACAAGGGTCAGTGGCAGCGGACTGGCAGAATGCGGAGGTCACAATCAGCGCGAAGAATACAGCGAAGAAGGGGCGGTACATTGTTTGATTCTGAACTTTAGGCCAACCGATGTAAACAGCGTCAGCGCGAGTTCGCGCTTTCCACTTGCTCCTACTTGCGCCCCATGCGCATTTCGGCGCAGCATCGCCTACGCGCTCGATCCTCAGTCAACAATGAACAACCGCGCGCCGGTTCCGGTCGACGAGCGATGCCCCGGCTCGCCATCCGGAGCCTGATAACTCTCGCCGGTCTTCAGCGTAAAACGCCTTCCATCGGCAATCTCGGTCTCCAACTCACCTTCGACGCAAAGAATCACGTGCCCCTTCGTGCACCAGTGATCAGCCTTGTAACCCGGCGAATACTCCACCATCCGTACGCGAACTTCGCCGAAGCACTGCGTTCTCCAGAGTGCCCTGCCAGTCTCACCCGCATGTTCGGTCGGGGTTACATTCGCCCAGTCAGTGGTCGCAAAAGCAAAGCCGTTCATCTCCATGCTGGAAGTATAGCGACTGGCTTCCGCCATCTCCGTTTGCCGCCCGTGCTCACCGTCATTTATACTTACCGTTTGCCTTACGACCATTGACAGAATCAGGAGCAGGGATTTTCGATGCCGAAACGTACATTTCAACCCAACCGGCGCAAGCGCTCGAAAAAGCACGGGTTCCGGACTCGCATGAAGACCAAGAGCGGGGCCAAGGTGCTGTCGCGCCGCCGTGCCAAGGGACGCAAACGCGTCTCCGTGAAGCCGGGTTTCCGCGAGTAGCTTCCCCACCAGGGCAGTAAATGCCGTCATTTGTCGAGGATTGCGAGGTTGTGATCGCCGACTCTCCGAGCGGGAGTGGAAACGAGCATGCCAGGCCGCGTTTGAGCTATCCGCGCGCTGGGCGCCTGCTGAAGCACTCGGATTTCGAGCGCGTTTACAAGCAGGGACGGCGCCACTTCTCTTCGCACCTGACGGTCTTTTATCTTCCCCAGGCGGCGGACGCAACAGGCGGCAACGTTTCGCGCGTCGGCTTTACCGTGGGCCGTGTTCTGGGCGGAGCCGTCCAGCGTAACCGCATCAAGCGCAGGCTGCGCGAGGCGGTTCGGGTTCGGCGTTCGACATTGAAGACCGGGGTCGACATCGTGATCAATCCGAAAAAGTCGATTCTGACTTTGGAATTCGCAACCGTGCTCGAGGAAGTGGGGCGGGCATTCGACGTAATCGCAAAGAAGCTGGCGTGATCATGAAGTCATTGGCGCTGTCGGTGCTGCGGTTTTACAAGCGATGGATTTCTCCGGCGCTCGCGCCGTCATGCCGTTATGTGCCCACGTGCTCTGAGTACGCGATGGAGGCGGTCGAGCATTACGGCGTACTACGTGGTAGTGCGATGACTGCGTGGCGATTGTTGCGCTGCCATCCCTTTGTGAAGGGCGGCTATGATCCAGTGGTCAAGCACGACATTCATTCTCACGGAACCGCGACTTTCAACCGCCCAGCGCGAAACGTGGTGCGGGCACGATGAGCAAATCACAACCGACAGACAACTAAGGACGAGTTACTAATTTGGCTGAATTTCAAAATCCTCAGCAAGAACCCGGCATGGAGCGCAGGCTGCTCCTGGTCTTTGCGCTGACCTTCCTGGTCATCATGCTGTTTCAGCCAATCCTGAAGAAGTACCTGCCGCAACCGCCCGCGCCCCAACCGATTCAGCAGGCGCAATCAAATCAGGCACAGCCCGCGGCGATTACCAACCAGCCCGCTGGCACCTCCACCACATCTACGCCCTCGGCGTCCTCCGCCGCCATGCCCGCGAAGCAGGCGGCCACCGAGTCAGACAGCATCATCGAGAACGATCTCTACCGCATCGTCTTCACCAATCGTGGCGCGCAGGTAAAGTCCTGGATTCTGAAAAAGTGGGACGACGATAGCGGCAAGCCTCTCGACCTGGTCAATCATGCGAACGCCGAGAAGTATGGCTATCCATTGTCGCTCTGGACTTACCCCGGCAATCTCGACGACGTCTCCCGCAGCAAGATCAACTCCGCGCTTTACGTCGCCTCCAGCACTGGCTCAACCGCGCCCGCCGACCTCACCTTCGATTATTCCGACGGCGATCTCGTCGTCCACAAGAGCTTTCACTTCGACCACAGCTATGTGATCGGTGTGCAGACCTCGGTCAAGGTGAAGGGCGCCAACGTCATTGCGTTCCCGATGTGGCCCTCCGGCTTCGGCGACCAGATCACGGCTCCGCAATATGCCGCCACTCAGATTGCTTATCAGGACGGGAGCAAGGTCGAGCGCCTCAACAACAGCAGTTGGAGCATATTCCCCTCCATCAAAGCCATCGGCGGCGCTACCGTCCCCGGCCCATTTCACTGGGCGGGACTCTCCGACCAGTATTTCTCCGCGGTGTTCATGCCTGCGGACTCCTCGAATTCAGCTCTAGTTACGCTGCGCAGTCTGACCGAGATTCCGCACAATCCGTCCGATCCGAACGACAAGCGGACCGACAAGATGGATGTCTACGGCATCGCGGCAGGCAGCCTAAAAGGTCCGACCGAAACGCCGCCTTTACGTCGGCCCCAAATCGCTCGCCGACCTCGAAGCCGTCCCCGTTCCTGGCCTTTCCGGTTCCGATCGCGACTTGCGTGCAGTCGTCGACTTCGGCTGGTGGGGGCTGATCGCGCGGCCGCTGTTCCTCTGGCTCAAGTGGACTTACAGCCACATCGTCGCCAACTGGGGCTGGGCCATCCTGATCCAGACGGTCATCATCAATGTGGCGCTGCTGCCGCTGCGCCTTTCGCAGATGAAGTCGATGCTCAAGATGCAGCGCGTCGCGCCGCAGATCAAATCGATCCAGGAAAAATACAAGAAGTACAGCTTGCGCGATCCGCGCAAAGCGGAAATGAATACCGAAATTTCGGCGCTCTACAAGAAAGAAGGCGTAAATCCGGCCGGAGGCTGCCTGCCCCTTCTGATCCAGATGCCATTTCTGTTCGCGTATTACCGGATGCTGGGCGTAGCCATCGATTTACGGCATGCGCCCTGGTTGTGGGTGCACGATCTGGCCTCTCCTGACAAGACGCACATTCTGCCGATTGCCATCATCATCACCATGCTGGCCATGCAGCGTATGACGCCGCAAGCCGGCATGGACCCGTCGCAGCAGAAGATGATGAACATCATGATGCCCGGCATGATGGGCGTCATCAGCTGGAACCTGCCCGCCGGTCTCGGCCTGTACTGGTCGGCCGGTCAATTAATCAGCATCGTGCAGCAGGCGATCATGAACCGCACCTCTCTCGGCCGCGAAATGCGCGAGATGATGGAGAAGCGCGCGAGGAAGAAAGAGAAATGAGCTTTCGCTGTTGGCTTTTGGCCTTTAGCTAAGAGCAAACAGCTAAGAGCCAAGAGCCATCTATGCCAATTACCGATAAAGTAGCCGCCGCCAAGCAAATCGGCGAATTCCTGCAAGCCGTCATCACCAACGGCGCGTTCAAACTGAAATACCGCATCACCGTCGATCCGCCCATCGCCCAGAATCGCGACTGGGAGCATCCAGAAATTCTGGTCGAGTTCGCGGGACCTGATTCGGCGCTGCTCCTCGAGCGCGGCGGCGAACTCTTGCGCTCTTTCGAGCTTCTCGCCTCCGAAATCCTGCACCTGCAGGGCAACGAGCACGAAAAGATCTGGTTCGACTGCAAGAATTTCCGCTCGCTGCGCATCGACGAACTGCAACTCGCAGCTCGCACCGCGGCCGAAAAAGTTCGCCGCACGGGCGAACCGTACCGCTTTGGTCCAATGTCGTCACGGGAGCGCCGCATCGTTCACCTTGCGCTGCGCGAACAGAACGATCTGCGCACCGAAAGCGACGGCGAAGGCGGTCGCCGTTCCGTCGTCGTCTATCCGGGGAACTACAAATCTCCCGCACGACCGGGCGGAGCAAGATCAGGCGAAGAGCGTCCGCGCCATTCACGCCGCTGATCACGGTCGCGAATTCGTTCCCGCTTTGTTCGAGGCTGGTGACTCGCTGCTCGGTTGCACCCTTCTCGCGGCAGTTAGTTTCTCGACACTTGACAGCTAAAAAAAATCGCGATGCAATCACGCATGCGCAAAAAAGTTTTTTGTCACACAACACCGACACAGCGATTTTTTTTATGCTAGTATGCCGTTCGTCCCGTAATGAATTTCACCGATAACCAGTACTCGAAACAAGCGCTGCCCCGCAGTAAACGAAGACTTCATATTTAAAGATTGGATTCGATCCCGGCGCGGGTTGCCGGGCGTTTGGTATTCATAAAATGTCAGCTACCGGTTCACCGATCAGTCCGAATCCGTGGGTGCGCATCCTCGATGCGCTGGAAAAGAAAATCAATCGGCACTCCTACAACACCTGGCTCAAGCCAACTCGTTATAGCCACATCAGCAATGGAATACTTTTCGTGCGCGTTCCGAGCGACGAATATCGCAAAGAAGGCGACCGGTACGCGGACCTGATTCAGGAGGCAGTTGACGATCTCGGCCTCGGATATCAGGACGTGAAATTCGTCACTCCCGAGGATGATCCCTCAAACACACCTATTCGCCACAATGGCGGCCTCTCGGCGTTCGGATCGGCCGGCGCTCCGCAGCTCACTATCGCGCCCTCGCAGGGCCGCTTCGACTGGGACTCTGCCGCGCAACTCAATCCCCGCTACACCTTTGACGCCTTCGTCATCGGCAGCGGCAACCAGTTCGCGCATGCGGCCTGCCAGGCGGTCGCCGAGCGGCCGTCCAAGGCCTACAATCCCCTGTTTCTCTATGGTGGAACCGGCATGGGCAAGACCCATCTCATGCAGGCCATCGGCCACGAGATCAAGCGCCGCACGCCGCAAGCGGCCATCTGCTACGTCTCCAGCGAGAAGTTCACCAACGAGATGATCAACTCGCTGCGCTACGACAAGATGATCAGCTTCCGCGACAAGTTCCGGACGATGGATGTGTTGCTGATTGACGACATCCAGTTCCTCGCGCAAAAAGAGCGGACGCAGGAGGAGTTCTTTCACACCTTCAATGCCCTGCACGAGTCGATGAAGCAGATCGTCATCGCCAGCGACCGTCCGCCGAAGGAACTCGCCGAATTCGAAGATCGCCTGCGCAGCCGCTTCGAGTGGGGCCTGATCGGCGACATCCAACCCCCCGATCTCGAAACGAAAGTCGCGATCCTGCAAAAGAAGGCCGAGCAGGAGCGCGTCACGCTGCCCACCGACGTGGCGCTCTATATCGCCTCCAACATCCGCTCCAATGTGCGCGAACTCGAAGGCGCGCTGATCCGCCTGGTCGCGCATTCCTCGCTGATCGGCGCGGAGATCACGCTCCCCTATGCCCAGCAGGTGCTGAAGAATTTCATCGATTCCCAGGCGCGCAAAGTAACCATCGAGTCCATTCAAAAAGCGGTGGCCGAGCAGTTCGGGCTGCGCCTCGTCGAGATCAAGGCCAAGAACAATTCGCGTTCGATCGTCTACCCGCGCCAGATCGCCATGTACCTGGCCAAGCATCTCACCGAGGCTTCCTTGCCGGAAATCGGCCGCCAGTTCGGCGGCAAGCACCACACCACCGTGCTGCATTCGGTCGAAAAGATTGAAACGCTTCGCAAGGACGATAAGGATCTGAACCGGCTGCTCAACAAGCTGACCGAGCAATTGGGGGCGTAGGAAATCAGTCGTTGGTCGTTCGTCCTTGGTCGTTAGGTGGATCGGTTGAAGCAGCGGAGCTTGGGTTCCCAACGACGAACGACCAGGGACCAACGACCAATCCTCTGGTTTTCTGCCGTTTGCATTTGATATAAGAAGAAGAACGGAAGTATAGTCGGGAGACCCAAATATGCCGGTAGAAGTCGCTGCTCCTGCGCCCACCACGACTATGGAGATCACGGTCAGCAAAGCCGAACTGCTCCGCGAACTGACGGCCACGCAAGGCGTGGTCGAGCGCAAGACCACCATCCCGATCCTTTCCAACTATCTCTTCGAAGCCGCTGGCGACAAGCTCTCACTCACGGCTACCGACCTCGACCTCAGCCTGCGCACCTCCTGCAATGCCAAGGTTAAAAAGGAAGGCGCCTGCACCATCCCGGCGCGCAAGCTCTACGACTACGTCAGGCTGCTGCCCGACGCCGACATCACCATTAAGCTGCTTGAGAATCACTGGGTCAGCATTCGCTGCGGACGCTCGAACACGAAGATGGTCGGCATGGCGCGCTCCAATTTCCCCGGCCTGCCCGTCTTCCCGTCTGCCGGAGCCATCAAGATTTCCGCTCCCGTTCTGCGCTCCATGATCGCCAAGACCGGCTTCGCTATCGCCAACGAAGAATCGCGCTACACGCTCAATGGCGCATTAATGGTCCTCAAGCCCGAGTCGATCACCATGGTGGCCACGGATGGCCATCGGCTCGCTCACATTGAGCGCTCTGGAGAGAAGTTCGAAGGCGTCTCCGGTGAGATGAAGACGCTTATTCCGAAAAAAGCCATGGACGAGCTCAAATCCCTGCTCGACTCCGACATCGAATTCATCGACTTCGCCAAAGACGAATCGACTCTCTTCTTCCGCGTTGGTCCGCGCCTGCTCACCTCGCGCCAGCTCACGGGCCAGTTTCCCAACTACGAAGCCGTGCTGCCCAAAGAAATTACCAAGTCGATCCTGATCGAGAGCGATGACCTCGGCGGGGCCATCTCGCGCGTGGCCCAGTTCGCCGACGAGCGCTCCCGGGCCGTCCGTCTCCGTCTCGACAAGGACGAACTCAAGCTCTCCGCCTCGTCCACCGAAACCGGCGAGTCCGAAGATTCGCTCGAAGTCGCCTATAACGGCGATCCCATGGCCATCGGCTTCAATGCCCAATATCTGCTCGACTTCATCAAGGCTGTGGGAGCAGGCGAGGTCAAACTGGAACTCAAAGATGCCCAATCCGCCGGCCAGCTTCGCCCCGCCGAGAGCGAAGACTACAAGTACCGCTACATCGTCATGCCCATGCGGATCTGACGCGGGAACAGCTCACGTGGGGACAGCCGCCCTCGGCTGTCCAAACTCCTCCCTCAGAGCAGGTCGAAGCTGACCACAACTGACGCCTTGACCGTTAGCTCTCCCGGGGCGGTCGATGGGGCTCGCGATCTCGCTAATTCCATACTGCTATTCGCAGTCAATCCCCCCGAATACGCATAGTATCCCTCGGCCTGCGGCACTTCTTCGACGGAGTAAGTTTTGCCGATCTGATTCCCCAGCGCCTTGGCGAGCGCCTCGGCTTTCTCGCGCGCGGCGTGGGCGGCCGCGTCGCGTGCCTGGTCTCTATATTTCCGCAGGTCACTCGACTGGTATTCGATTCCCCCAATGCGATTGGCCCCCGCTGAGATGACCGCGTCCATCACGATATCCAGCTTAGAGAGATCGCGAATGGTTACGGACAGGGACTGATCCGCAGTGAAATTTGTAATACGCAAGCCTTTTCGATAATCGATCATCGGCTCTAGAGACAAATAGGCGGTTTGGATGTCTTTGTCTTCGATATTCAGGTCCTTCAGCGCCTCCAAAATCTTCCTCGACGCGCTAGCCACACCAGCTTTTGCGTTTTTCGCCGTGGCACTCTGGCGTTCGACACCCAGCTGAATCAATGCCTGATCCGGAGTGACCTTCAACTCGGCAGTTCCAGTCGTCTTGACGATCTTTGGCTCTCGACACACTTCCTGCCCCTCGGCAATTAAAGCGGTAAGACACAATGCCAACGAAGCAATAACTATTCTCATCGTTTCCTCCAGGCGCTAATTATAGGGAACGAGTTTCAAGGTCCGCCTTGCGGAGCCATGGAATTCCGTCACCAGGAACACCCGCCCTTGACCCCGCTCCCGCCGTGCATTTACAGTTACGGCCATTCCAACTCTAGGAGTTCATAATGCTATCCGGCTTCAAGCAGTTCATTCTTCGCGGCAACGTGGTCGATATGGCGGTGGGTGTGGTGATTGGGGCCGCCTTTGGCGGCGTCGTTACCGCCCTGACTGCCGATCTGTTGACGCCTTTCATCGCAGCCATCGTGGGCAAGCCTGACTTCTCCGCCATTCAGTACACGATTCACGGGACGCTGTTTCCGGTGGGCCACTTTATCAATGCGGTTGTGTCGTTTCTATTGATTGCCGCGGCTGTTTATTTCTTCGTCGTCACACCAATCAATGCCCTGATCGCCCGGACTCGCAAGGCCCCGGCGCCAGCCGATCCAACGACCAAGAAGTGCCCGGAATGCCTGAGCGAGATTCCCATCGACGCCCGTCGCTGCGCTCACTGCGCCCAGCCGGTAATGGGAAAAGCGGCCTGATCGGGATCAGGGGGAGCTCCATTGCCCCAAAAGCGGAAAACCGGTTTTCGCTTCTAACGAAAACCGGTTACTGACAACCGCTGTTGGCAGTTCCCCCCGCCTTCCTGTAAAATCAATGTTTCGGCATCAGCCTGGGAAGGAACTTCAGAGTTATGGCACGAGTCTGTGATATCTGCGGCAAGGGGCCGCAGTTCGGCAACACCATCAGCCACGCCCACAATGTGAGCAAACGGCGCTGGAACGTCAATCTGCGCCCGGTTCACGCCAAAGTGGGAGCGACCACCAAGCACATGCGCGTGTGCACGTCCTGCCTGCGCAGCGGCAAGGTAGTCAAAGCGTAGGAACAAAGAAACGTGGCGCGGACGCTCCCGTCCGCGCTCTCTCGCCACAAGAAACGCTCTCTATCTGCATTTTGCCAGTCTTCGCTGGCCGAGCCGCTTACTTTGTGTCGATCAACTCCACGTCAAAGATCAGCGTAGCACTCGGTGGAATCGCACCCGGATACCCCTTCGCTCCATACGCAAGGTCGGGCGGAATACGCAACTGCCGCTTGCCGCCCACTTTCATGCCAGCCACGCCCTGGTCCCATCCTTTGATGACCTGCCCTGCGCCCAGCATGAATTCGAACGGATGCCCCGTCCCAACGGAACTATCGAACTTCTTTCCATTCGTCAGCCAGCCCGTGTAGTCGACCTTCACCTTGTGTCCAGCCTGAGCCACCGCGCCCGTGCCGACCTTGATGTCCCAATATTCCAGTCCGCTCGGAGTCTTGGTGGGTTCGCCCGTGACCTTGGTAGGACCGCTGGCTGTCTTCGACTGAGCACAAGCAGAAATTACTAAACAGAAAGCTATCATCATCAGAGCAATCGTCTTCATGGTGTCCTTTCTAGTTCTAAAACTCCTTTAAGCATAATAAGAAACCCGGGCTGGCCCCGTGCTCCCTTATGTACTCCAACTTCTACTGCCGGGCTCGACGCCTCAAACCATCGCAATGGCATCGATCTCGACCAGAACATCCTTCGGAAGCCGTGCCACTTCCACGGTCGAGCGCGCCGGCGGAGCCTGCGTGAAGTGCCGCGCATAGACCTCGTTCATCGCGCCGAAGTCCCCCATGTTCTTCAGGAATACAGTGCACCGCACCACCTTCTCGAGCCCGCTGCCCGCAGCTTGCAGAATTGCCGCCAGATTCCTCAACACCCGATCCGTCTGAGCTGCCACGTCGCCCGCGATCACCTGCTGCGTAGCCGGATCGATCGCCACTTGTCCCGAAGTAAAAATGAACCCACCCGCCCGAATCGCCTGCGAATAAGGCCCAATCGCCTTGGGTGCGCCCTCAGTCGAAATCACTTCCTTCATCCCGCCTCCAATCAACCTCACTCGGTGCCCCAGATTCGCGCCCCTTCGTTGGGCGCTAACCTGGGCGAAGTCACCGCCGCTAGAATAGCGAACTCTGCCGGCGGTTTGGTGTAATCCCAAAATGCTCATACGCCAGTTGCGTGGCGATACGTCCACGCGGCGTCCGGTTCAAAAACCCGATCTGCATCAGAAACGGTTCGTAAATCTCTTCGATGGCGTCAGGCTCTTCCGCCAGCGCCGCTGCCAGCGTATTCACGCCCACCGGGCCGCCCTGATACTTCTCAATAATCGTCAGCAGCAACTTGCGATCGATTTCATCAAAGCCGTGCTGATCCACCTCCAGCATCGACAAGGCAGCCTTCGCGGTGGCTTGGTCGATATTCCCGGCCGCCCGCACCTGGGCATAGTCCCGCACGCGCCGAAGCAACCGGTTCGCAATCCGCGGCGTCCCTCGCGACCGCCCGGCAATTTCTTCCGCCCCGGCGCGGTCGATCTTCACCCCCAGAATTTCCGCCGACCGCTCCAGGATAATCCGCAGGTCCTCGTTGGTATAAAACTCCAGCCTCAGCAAAAGCCCAAACCGCGACCGCAGCGGCGCCGAAAGCAGTCCTGCCCGCGTAGTTGCTCCGACAAACGTAAACGGCTTTACATCCAGCGTGTGCGTACGCGCCGACGGCCCCTGCCCGATCATAATGTCGAGCTTGTAGTCCTCGAGCGCGGAATAGAGAATCTCTTCCAGCGCCGGCTGCAGCCGGTGCACTTCGTCGATGAAGAACACCTGCCGATCATGCAGGTTCGTCAGGATGGAGGTCAGCTCGCCCTTGATCTGGAGCGTGGGCCCAGAAGTCTGCTGAAACGCGACGGCGAGTTCATTGGCGATGATCGTCGCCAGCGTAGTCTTCCCCAGCCCCGGCGGACCGTAGAGCAGCACATGGTCAAGCGCCTCGCCGCGCGACTTCGCCGCCTGAATGGCGACGTCCAGGTTCTCCTTAACCTTCGCCTGCCCAATAAACTCCGCCAGCCTCTGCGGCCGCAGCTTAAGCTCAAACGAAGAATCGTCCTCGACCGGAGCGGCCGAAACTAGCCGGTCTTTCACATTCGTCGCGGGATTATCTCTGGCGGCAGACACGGCAAGGAGATGGTAGCAGTTCTAAGTTCTCAGTTGCTAGGCGTGGAGACCTACAAGACATGCGGCACAACGCCGCGACTCGGACCGAGCAAAGTAACCAAGCCACATTGCCTGGAAAAGATACTTATCGAAGAGCGGAGCCATCTACTGCCCAATCACCCCAATCCGCACGCCCTTCAGCTTCCCAGCGTCGAACCACGCCACCTTTTGCCCGAACCATGTCTTTGTGCCCGCAAGCTTGTATTTCTTCACGGCCGCCGGAAAGTCACGCCCCGCCAGCAGAAAAGCCACCGGCGATTCCCCGAACTTGCTGATTCTCTCCGCAATCCATCCTGCTCCCGACGCCAGTATCACCGGCTCGCCTGGAAAGTACGCCACTTTCCCCCAGTCCTTTTGAGTCTCAATTATCGGATCGGCCCATCCATAGGCCTTGCGAAACATCGCCACCGAGACGTCGAGATTCGTCACGCCCACGACCACATTCTCCACGCCCGAAACCGGCGCCCCCTGCGCGCTCGCTGATGTTTGCACCCGCCAGGCCCGCGGCGTCTGGTCCTCGATAACGAACGGCAAAAGCGAACCGGGCGTCCCCGATCCAACATCCGCGATGCTCCACTCCACGGACATGCCATCCGGCCGCTTGCGGCTGCCCTTGACTGGCTCGGTCACCGCAATCCCCGCCTTCTTCAACCGGTCCACTTCCTGGAGCAGCACGTTCGTGCCGACGGCCCACGCGCAGGTGACGGCGTCTTCTCCCATAAATTTTGCCCACGGCGATCCTGCTGCCTCTCCCGCCTTCACCGGTGCAATCAACTCGATGTACGTTCCATCATCGAAGCCGACCGCCGCCATATGGGTAATGCCGTTGCCGTGTGGACCCCCAAAATCCGGCGTCAGTCCTATCTCAGTGAATGCCGTGCGCAGCGTTTCCAGATTGGATCCGCAGACCGATACGTGGTCGAGTTCAAGAACCACGTCTTTTCGTCGGTTGAGCATTGCCGAAGTTTGACAGCAGTATTAACACCAACGCCGCAGCCGAGAAGCGGCATGCATCAGGGGATTCCGCCTGGACATGTGGGCCTCCAGATTTAACAACAGATGGTACGCCAGAATCTGCCGGATTGCGGAAAGCAAACAAAACAGGCGGCCCGCAGGCCGCCACATGTCGACATCGCTTCCGACGTGTCGCTACTCTTCCTCTTCCTTCACCTCGCCTCGCAGCGCCTTCGCCTTCTCAACGATCTTCTCCTGCAACTGCGCCGGCACGATGTCGTAGTGATGCATTTCCATGTTGAAGCTGCCCCGCCCCTGCGTCATCGAAGTGAGGTCCGCGCCATAGGTCAACATCTCCGCCATCGGCGCCTCAGCCTTCACGATCGTGTTGCCGCCCTTGTTGTCCATGCCCTGAATGCGCCCGCGCCGGCTGTTCAAATCGCCCATGATCGTTCCCGCAAATTCGTCCGGAACGGTGATTTCAACGTTCATGATCGGCTCCAGCAGCGTCGGCTTTGCCACTTCCATCGCCTTCTTGAACGCGATGCGTCCCGCCATCTGGAACGACAGATCATTCGAATCGACATCATGGTACGACCCGTCATACAGAATGACCTTGAAGTCGACCATTGGAAATCCGGCGAGATAGCCGCGCGCGGCTGCATCCCGAATTCCCTTTTCGACCGGAGGAATATAGTTCTTCGGAATCGCACCGCCGAAAATGTCGTTGACGAATTCAAACTCTCCACCGCGCGGCAGCGGCTCCACCTTGATCTTGCAATCGCCGTACTGGCCATGCCCACCGGTCTGCTTCTTGTGGCGTCCCTGCACATCCGCCTTGCCGCGAATCGTCTCGCGATATGGCACCTTCGGAGCCTTCAGCACCACCTCGGCGTGGTAACGCTTCTTCATCTTCGAGACAACAACTTCAATGTGCTGCTGCCCCGTCCCGGCGATCAAAAACTCTTTCGTTTGTGGATCGCGGAAGAATCGCAGCATGGCGTCCTCTTCCATCAGCTTGTGCAGCCCCACTCCGAGTTTGTCTTCGTCCGACCGCGTCTTCGGCTCGATCGCAAAGGTAATCGCCGGTTCCGGCAGCTTCACCGGCGGATACTGAATCGGCGCATTCTTGTCGCCCAGCGTATCCCCAGTCAGCGTCTCCTTCAGCTTCGCCACCGCTCCAATGTCCCCGGCATGCAATTCCGGAATCGGAATCGTCTGCTTCCCCTGCATCGCCCAGATGTGGGCAAATTTCTCCGCCGTATTCCGATTGAAATTCTGCAGGGTAGCGTCGTTCTTCAGGACGCCCGAAAAAACTTTGAAGTATGAAATGCGCCCGGCAAACGCATCCGACACAGTCTTGAACACGAACAACGAAGCCGGCTCGTTGTCCGTTACTTTACGCGCCGCCGGAGTTCCATTGCTGCCCGGCTGTCCCGTAACCGCGTGGTGTTCGCTCGCCGCCGGCGTGTAATCGACAATGAAATCCATCAGCTCGTCGACGCCGATATTCCCCAGCCCTGAGGCAAATAGCACCGGAAACAATTTGTCCTCGCGAATCGCCTCGTGCAGCGCCGGCACCAGATCCTCTTCCGGAATCGTCCCCTTCTCGAAGTACTCTTCCATCAGCTCGTCTTTGCCTTCCGCGACGAGTTCGACCAGCCTTTCATGCGCTTCTTTTGCCGCATCGGCGACGCTCGCCGGGATTGGCCCTTCTTTGCCCTTGCCGCTGCCGCCCATCTCGTACGTATACGCCTTCATCCGCACCAGGTCGACGATCCCGGAAAGATTCTTCTCGCTCCCAATCGGCAACTGGAGCGGCGTCACTGCTCGCCCAAAAGCCTTGGTCAGCGACTCGAGGACTCGCGTAGCGTCGGCGCGCTCGCGGTCCATGCGGTTGACCACGATCATGCGCGGCAGGTTCACTTCCTCGCAGTATGCCCAAACCCGCTCCGTGACCACCTCGACGCCGGCCACGCCGTCCACCACCACCAGCGCCGCATCCACCACCGGCAGCACCATCTTCGCTTCGTGGACGAACATGTTGAACCCCGGCGTGTCCAGCAGATTGATCTTCGTCTTTCCCCACTCGACGAACGCCAAGCCCGTCGCAATCGACATCTTGCGGGCAATTTCTTCTTCGTCGTAATCGGTGGTCGCGGTGCCATCGTCCACGTGCCCGAATCGTTGCGTGGCACCGCTCGTTTGGAGCATGGCCGATACCAGGGTTGTCTTGCCCGCGTGGCCGTGCCCGATCAAGGCAAGGTTGCGGAGATTGGCTCCTTCATAAACTTTCACAGTTTGTCTCCTTCAAGCGTGCAGGGACGATCGCGTCGCCCGATCCACGTGGGGACAGCCGCCTTCGGCTGTCCAGCGGAGCGAACGCTCCGCAGTTCGCAGGCGGACAGCGTAATCCGGAAATTGAATAATTCCGGCCGGGCCGTATCGATAGAAGAGTGCTGGTACAGGCCAAACGCGGCAGCGCCTGCGAAACTTCCGATGCTACCACAGGCGTCCGGGGGCCTCAAGGAACAGCCCATCTGGTCTAGGGCGTCTTCGACACCCAATTTCGGGTTGGACGGCCGAGGGAACCGTTATCGGCCCTACAGCGTCGCCCTCTTCTCCTCGATCAAGCCCCGAATCTTCTCCACAAACTCCGTCGCCGCCATGTCCTCGGTCTTCTCTTTCCCCCGAGTCCGCACGTTCACCTTGCCGGCCTCCGCTTCTTTGTCGCCGACCACCAGCAAGAACGGCACCTTCTGCATGGCATGCTCGCGGATCTTCGCATTCATCTTCTCGTTTCGCGCGTCGACCTCCACGCGCACGCCCACAGCCCGCAACTGCGCCGCGACTTTCTCCGCATACTCCACATGCCGCTCGGCAATCGGAATCATCGTCGCCTGTACCGGCGACAGCCACACCGGAAACGCTCCGGCATAGTGCTCGATCAGCACCCCAAAGAATCGCTCCACCGACCCATACAGCGCCCGATGCACCATCACCGGCTGCTTGCGCGTCCCATCCTCCGCCACATATTCCAGATCAAACCGTTGCGGCAGGTTGAAATCGAACTGCACCGTCGAAAGCTGCCACAGCCGCCCGATCGCATCCACCAGCTTGATATCGATCTTCGGCCCATAGAACGCCGCCTCGCCCGGGATCGTCTTGTATTCGATGTTCAATTCCTTCAGAACTTTTTCCAGCGAATGCGTTGCGTGGTTCCACTGCTCTTCGCTGCCGACAAAATTCTTGCGGTCATTCGGATCCCACGTCGAAAGCTCCGTCTGAAACTTCTCGAACCCGAAATCCCGCAGCACATCGCGCGCGAATTCCACGCAATCGGCAATCTCCTTCTCGATCTGCTCCGGCGTGCAGAAAATATGCGCGTCATCCTGCGTGAACCCGCGCACGCGCAACAAGCCGTGCATCACGCCCGACCGCTCGTACCGATAAACCGTCCCCAGTTCGCCCAATCTCACCGGCAAGTCGCGATACGACCGCAGCGAGTCTTTGTAGATCAGAATGTGTCCCGGGCAATTCATCGGCTTCAGCCGGTACTCGGCGTCGTCGAGTTCCATCGCGTCAAACATGTTCTGAGCGTAATAGCCTTCGTGTCCTGAGGTCTGCCACAACTGCTTGCGCATCACGTGCGGCGTGTACACCAGCGAATACCCGCGCTTCACATACTGCTCGCGCATCCAGTCTTCCATCTGCTTGCGGATGATCCCGCCCTTCGGATGCCAGAAAATCAGCCCCGGCCCAGCCAGTTCCTGAATCGAAAATAGATCCAACTGCTTCCCCAGCACGCGATGATCGCGCTTCTTCGCCTCTTCAATCGAATTCAGATACGCGTCCAGATCCTTCTTCGAATAAAACGAAGTCCCATAAATCCGCTGGAGCTGCGGATTCTTCTCATCTCCCAGCCAGTACGCGCCGGCAATATTCAGCAGCTTGAATGCTTTGATCTTCCCCGTCGAAGGAATATGCGGCCCGCGGCAAAAATCGAGAAACTTACCGGTCTTATAGATCGAAATCTTTTCATCGGGCTTGGTGAACTGCTCGATGAAATGGCACTTCATGAAGTCGCCTTCCGTCTTGAACTGTTGCAGGCCCTCGGTGCGCTCCACAAACTCGCGCGCATATGGCAAGTCCTGCTGCACCAGTTCCTGCATCTTCTTTTCAATCTTCTCCAGATCCTCCGGCGTAAACGGCGTCTCCCGATAAAAGTCGTAGAAGAACCCGTTCTCGGTCGCCGGCCCGTGACCAAGTTTCGTCTCCGGAAAAAGTTCGAGCACCGCCGCCGCCATCAAGTGCGCTGACGAATGCCGGTAAACCTCCAGCGCCTCCGGATCTCGGTCCGTCAAAATGCGCAGGTCGGTATCTTTCTCCAGCGGCCTCGTCAAATCGATCAGATTGCCATTCGTCTTCGCCGCCAAAGCCGCGTCCGCCAGCCGCGGACTGATCGACTTTGCCACGTCCAGCGCAGTCGCGCCCTTCGCAATTTCCTTACTGCTGCCGTCGGGTAACTTCACATGAATGCTGTCAGACATAAGTGAGCCTTTTCTTGATGATCGAATCTTTTAAGTTTAAGAGACAGTCAGAGGAGGGTCAAACACCGCCCGACATTCCAACCTGATTTTGAAGTACAAAAGCGCGAAGCCATTTTCCGTTATTAACGCGCCTGCGATCGCATGAACCAAGCCGCCACTGCGCCCACAAGCCCAGCCATCACCACCGTAAAAATCAGCCCGAAAACGAACGCGACCGTCAGCCCAGTGACAGTGAAGGCATTGTGAATGCTGGCTTGAATCGCGGGATCGTTCGGATTGAAACCGAGTGCCTGCCAGACCTTCTGGGCCCCCTCCACATATTCTTGCTGGCCGTGCAAAACGAAAATCTCGACGATCAGACGTACGTAGTCGATAGCGAACAGAACGATCCCCGCCGCTCCTCCCACGCGCCCTCCTGTTCGGGCACCAGGTACAACCCCCTTTTCTCGCCGGAACAAATACACGGCAACCGATCCGGCCAGCATCAGGCCGAGGAGTGGGACAACCATGCCGACTATGCCACCCAGTGCGCCCGCCTTCAGCGCGGAACGCACCGCAACTCGACGATCTAACAGGCTGGATTGCGTTCTGTGGGCAGGGTAGGAATCGGCGACTCCGGGAAGGCGCAACGCTGGCGCGTCCTTCTCATCGGCAGGTATTCGCACATCTTCTTCGGCCGGAACTTCCACCTTCACGTGAATCTGCGGCGCCCGACACTGCGGGCAGAATGGCCGTCCATCTTCAACAGCCGCCCCACACTTGTCGCAAGGATGATCCACTGCTCTGAAACTAACGCAGAAACGAAGAAGGCGGCAACTCCACTATCGAGTCACCGCCTTCGCTGATCCCGCTCCCTAAACCGCAAATTGCGCTTCGTTAACCGCCGTACTCTTAGATCGTGTCTTCCTTCCCCGTATGCATCCGCAAATACACCAGCGCAAAGCGCGTGCCTTTGCCGCTCGACTTCACCGCGACGATGTGCTGATTCCCTTCCGTCCCGACTTTTAACTCAAGCCCATCGCTCGATCCGCTCTTGTCGCAGCTCACCGGACGCTGCAAATCGTCGTGGTTGTTGCCATTGATTCGTCCACCGTTGCTGTACTCCCCGTGACACTGAATTGGTTTCCCGAATTTCATCAGCTGTTTGTCGTAGTACGCCGTGATCTTGTCCGGTGCGTCGTCCGACAGAAACTCCGCCGCCACCACCTTCAACTGAAATCCCGGCAGCGCCAGGTTCACGTTCGCGCTCTTCTCGTCGTCGCTATTGTCCTTGGGCGCAGGCTTCGCTCCCGGATACACGTCCAGACCCGTATCACGAATATCGGCATTCTCGCTCACGTGCAAGTCGCCCACCGGAGATTGAATGTCGACGTGCTTGGCGCCGTCTTTCTCGCCCTTCTTGTCAACGTTGATGCTGCACGCCGGCAGCGCGCAAAGCGCTATCGCCAGCAAGCCCAGCCAGCAAGCGGCGACCACTCTGTTTTCCGCGTTCTCTCTGATTCCCTTAATTCTGACCATGCGCCGAACCTCCTGAAACTGCCCGGGCGGGGCGTTCCTGTCCCTCGCCTCGGTTTGCTATGCCCGGAATCGTAACGGGCAGATGACCGCCAATCGGAATCTCGCCAAATATCGCCTTCACCGCCGCCGTCTCCGATACGGTGGCATTCGAAAATGCGCAAATGTAATTCTCGATCGCCGGAAAATCCCCAATCACATACGGATTACCCATCGCCAGAACAATCGTGCGGGCGGCGCCCCGCTCAAGCACCGCATTCAACAAGCCCGCGCTCGCGTCGTCCATCGACACCGTATTCTTCACTCCCTGCGCCGGACCGAATCGCCTTGCCCGCCGTCGGAATCACATACACCGCCGCAATCACACGGTCCGCCGCCTCCACCGCAGCCGTAACCGTCGGCATCATCCCCGACGCCGACCGCGAATCGACATAAATAACGCGCGCGTCCGGCACCCGCGCCAAAATCTCCCGCGACAGCACCCGCCCCGACTCGGTGCGCATATCGTCCGAGAAAATCACAACAACAAGACGATTCATGCGCCTCTGTCACTGACTGATACGGAAGCGGAGCCTGCTGGAGTTCCCGAAGACACTTCGGCGCCATCGCACCCCGAGCGGTAGCACCTGCCCGTTCTCCCGGACCAGCGTAATCGCTTCATTGGCAATGCGTTGACCGGCCGCCAGACTCTCCGGCGCACCCACCACCTGCTCCAGCGCGTCCAGATCCACCAGCCGATTCTTGTTCAATCCCAGCGAAGCCTTGAGCTCCAGAATTCTGCGCACGGACTCATCCAGCCGTTCGCGGCTGATCTCGCCGCTCTTCACCGCGACCAGCACATCGTGATAGCTCGCCTCCAGGTCTGCCGGAATAATCAGCAAATCATTCCCAGCCTTGAACGCCTCCACCGCCGCCCGCCCCACATCGCTCGCATACATCCGTGTCAGCCCCGCCATGTCGAGCGCGTCCGTTACCACAATGCCCTTGAATCCCATCTGATCTTTCAGCAGCCCAGTCACCACCGCCTTCGAAGTCGTCGCCACGCGGTTCGGCTCCGCGTCGAGCGCGGGCACGGTCACATGCGCCACCATCACCGCATCCACGCCTGCTTCGATCGCGCGCTTGAATGGAGGCAATTCCACCGCATCCAGTCGCGCACGGTCGCCGGATACCTGCGCCACGCCCAGATGCGAATCCGTCGCCGTGTCGCCATGCCCGGGAAAATGTTTCGCCGTGGTCAGCATCGCGCCCTCATGGGCGCCCTTGATATAGGCCGCCACAAAGTCACCCACCTCCGCCGCATCCCCGCCAAATGACCGCGTATTGATAATCGGATTCGCCGGATTCGAATTCACATCCGCGTCAGGAAAGAAATTCCAGTGCACTCCAATTGCTCTTGACTCCAGCGCCGTAATACGTCCAGCCTCTTCGGCATTCTCCGGCTTCCCGGCCGCGCCAAACGCCATCGCATGAGGAAAGACCGTTGTTCCGTTCAGCCGCATGGAAACGCCGCGCTCAAAGTCCGCCGCAAATATTAGCGGCAGCTTTGAGCTTTTCTGCAACCGATTGAGCAGCTCCGCCGCCTCATAAGGCTGGCTCTTCAAGAGCAACGGACCATCCGTCGGCACCGTCATCCCGAGCGAGCCAATGTGATATTTCCGAACCTTGTCGCGCAGTTCAATCCAGATGGGATCGGCGTCGTTCATGAACTGCACCTTCGCCCAGATCATGAACAGCTGTCCAACCTTTTCTTCGGTCGACATCCGGCGGAGAGTCCGATCCGCCCACTTGCGTCCAGCCGCATCAAGATGAATCGGCCGAGGCCCGCGCTCGCTGCTTTGATGAGCATCCTGATCTTTGGCGGAACCGCCCGCCGCGCAAAAGACAAACATAAAGACAAGCGCGGCAAACATGGCATGTCGGAACATGCGAGAGACAATACCAAATGTGAGCCTGTGCAAGTCAGCGAAGAAATTACGGGTAGCGCCGGCGGGCGTCCTCACCCTCCCCGCGGCAAGGTTTAGTCCCAACTAACCAGTCTCACCGCCGACTTGACAACAACCGGCGTCCATTCCGCGGCTGACTACTTCCCCGGCACCACCGACTTCAGATAAGCCACCACCGCCTTCGCGTCCGCCTCGCTCATGCGAAATGGCATCATGGGAAACCGGAGAGGCTGGCCGTTGTTCCAGATCCCCGTAGTCAGCAGCTTCACCATATCTGCGTCGCTCGCTGGAGGATTCCCGCCAATCCTCGGCGCAATCATTGGCCAGTTGCTCATATTTCCGCCCGCCGGCGCCCAAGGCACAGGGGCCCCCTGCAACCACTTGCTCCGGTCAAGATTGCCATTGCCGTCTCGCGGGGTATGGCACTGTCCACACATCGCCACCCCTTCCACCAGATACCTTCCGCGCGCCACATCGCCGCCTTCGGAGCCGCCCTTCTCCGCGGCTGTCTTTTTAGACTGCGCCTGCGCGGGCGCCCCAAGAGGAACGCAAATCAATGCGAGCAAGAGCCCAAATATCGCAGCCGACGGAGCATAAAAGTGTGTTCGATTCATAAGCCAATGATTCGGTCTGGGGAACTCTCGTGTCAAGTGGCTTCCGTCTCACGCTCAGAAGCTACAGACGCGGCCGCCGCACTTTGTGTACCCGGATCATCTCCAAAGCCCGCCAGCCACCGCACCTCCACCTCGCGCCGGAACCAAGTCATCTGCCGTTTGGCATAATTGCGATGCGCCTGCTGAGCCGCACGCAGGGCCGACTCCCGATCCAGTTCGCCGCGCACCACCTGCACTGCCTGCTTATACCCAAGCGCATTCAGCGGACGCGCCGCGGGCCCATATTTCCCCAAAAGCGCCTCCGTCTCCTCGATCAATCCAGCGTCAAACATCTTCGTCGCGCGGTCGTTGATGCGCGCATAAAGAGCCTCGCGCTCCGGATTCAATCCCAGCCGCAGAATGCGAAAGCCCGAAAGCGGCTCGCGTCCCTCCTGCCACAACTCCGTCATCGGACGCCGCGCCCCAAGACACACCTCAATCGCCCGAATCACCTTGGGAACATCGTTGGCGTGAATCCTCTCCGCTGCCGCCGGGTCAAACCGCCGCAGAATGCGATGTAGATAATCCCTTCCGCGGTCCGCGGCAATCTCACGCAACCGTTCGCGCAACGGCTCCGACCGCTGTGGCCCGGAGAACAACCCTTGCAGCAGAGCCCGCAGATAAAGCCCCGTTCCACCGCTAATGATCGGCAAAAGCCCGCGCCCCGCAATCTCGCGCACCGCCTCGCGCGCCGCACGCGCATATTCTCCGGCAGTAACATCGCTGAAGGGATCGATACAGTCGACAAGATGGTGCCGCACCTCCGCCCGTTCGGCGGCGGTTGGCTTAGCTGTACCAATCTCGAAGTCGCGATACATCGCGACCGAATCGCAGTTGACGATTTCCCCACGAAATTTGCGGGCAAGAAAGAGCGCAAGCGCCGTCTTGCCGCTGGCAGTCGGGCCTTGAACCACCACAAGCAGAGGCAGGTTCGGCAGCATCAACGCGAGCGCCTCAGCGCGCGCTCCAGCTTATATTCTCCCAGTAGCGGACCAGTTCCAGAATCAGCAGCAGCAGCGCGATCACCAGCAGTCCGCTAGCCTCCGCCGCGTACTGCGCATGACGATGTCGATGCTTGTCTTCCGCAACCGGCTTTGTTGAAGGAGTCGCAGTCACGCCGACATTGTAGACCCGCCACGCGAGCAGCGGAAGTGAATCCGGCAGCGCCCATGACTGCCAAAACACCAGCCGCATCGCCTGTTAGAATCGATACTGTCCTCATGGAAGCATCCCGCATTCGCAACTTCGCGATCATCGCGCACATTGACCACGGCAAATCCACGCTCGCCGACCGCCTGCTGGAGCTGACCGGTTCCCTAGCCATGCGCGAAATGCAGGAGCAGGTCCTCGACGCCATGGACCTCGAGCGCGAGCGCGGCATCACCATCAAAGCTCACGCCGTCCGCATGTTGTACCAGGCGCAGGACGGCCAGACCTATCAGCTCAATCTCATCGACACGCCCGGGCACGTGGATTTCTCCTACGAAGTCTCCCGCTCGCTCGCCGCCTGCGAAGGCGCTCTGCTCATCGTCGACGCCTCCCAGGGCGTCGAAGCTCAGACGCTCGCGAACTCCTACCTCGCCATCAATCACGGCCTCGAAATCATCCCAGTCATCAACAAGATCGACTTGCAAAGCGCCGACATCCCCCGCACCAAGGAGATGATCGAGTCCGCGGTAGGTCTCGACGCCAGCGACGCATTGCTAATCAGCGCCAAGACGGGCCAGGGCGTGCCCGAGGTCCTCGAAGCCATCGTCAAGCGCATCCCGCCACCCAAGGGCAAGCCCGAGCGCCCGCTGCAAGCGCTGCTCTTCGACTCCTGGTTCGACCCCTATCGCGGCGTTGTCGTCCTTGCCCGCGTCTTTGAAGGCACGATGAAGGTCAATCAGAAGATTCGTTTCTGGTGGAACGGCCGCGTCTTCCAGGTGGAAGCCCTCGGCGCCCTGACACCCAAGCCGATTGTCGTCGAGCAACTCGAAGCGGGCGAAGTTGGATTCGTCATCGCCAACATCAAGAATGTCGCCGACACGAAGATTGGCGACACCATCACCGACGACGAGCGTCCCTCGATCGAGCCGCTGCCGGGCTTTGAAGAGATCAAGCCCATGGTCTTCGCCGGCCTCTACACGGTGGACGCGCACGAGCACACGCAACTGCGCGAGGCGCTCGAAAAGCTCAAGCTCAACGACTCGTCGTTTTTCTTCGAGCCGGAGAGCTCCGCCGCCCTCGGATTCGGCTTCCGTTGCGGCTTCCTCGGCCTCCTCCACATGGAGATCATTCAGGAGCGCCTGGAGCGCGAGTACAATCTCGACCTCATCACCACCGCGCCCGGCGTTCGCTACATAATTCACAAAACCGACGGCGAGATTATCGAAGTCGACAACCCGTCACGTTGGCCCGACACCAGCGAGATCGCAAAAGTAGAAGAGCCGGTCATTCTCGCCGTCATTCTCACCAATGAAGAATACGTCGGCGGCATTCTGAAGCTGGTCGAAGAAAAGCGCGGCAAGCAGAAAAGTTTCGAATATGTCAGCGCCTCGCGCGTCATGCTCCAGTACGAACTTCCGCTGAACGAGATCGTGCTCGACTTCTACGACCGCCTGAAATCGGTCTCGCGCGGCTACGCGTCGCTCGACTATCACCTCTCGGGCACGTGGGAATCGCCGATGGCCAAGCTCGACATTATGGTCGCGGGCGAGCCCGTTGACGCCCTCTCGACCATCATCCACAAAGACTTCGCCTACGAGCGCGGCCGCGCCTTGGCCTCGAAAATGAGAGAACTCATCCCCCGTCAGATGTTCGAGGTCGCAATCCAAGCCGCGATTGGCGCCAAGATCATCGCCCGCGAAACCGTGGCGGCCATGCGCAAGAACGTCATCGCCAAATGTTACGGCGGTGACATCAGCCGCAAACGCAAGCTCCTCGAAAAACAGAAAGAAGGCAAGAAGCGCATGAAGCGCATCGGCCGCGTTGATATTCCGCAGGAAGCTTTCCTGGCCGTGCTCAAAGTAGGAGAATCCACCAGTTAGAGCCAGGTAGGAGCAAAGATGCGAAAACACACTCCGCCACTCGCCACCTTTCTTGTTCTCCTCTCGCTGACTTTGCCCTTCTCCTCCTTCGCCCAAACGAACGGAGGGGTCACCCCATCACCGCCGCGGATCCGCTCCATCGCCGGTCCCCAAGAGAATTCGCGTTGCCGGCGGCGTCATGCTTGGGATGTTCGACCGCAAGGTAATGCCCGTCTATCCTGACGAGGCGATGCAGAAAGAAATTCAGGGCAACGTGATTTTCAAATTGGAGATCGATGCTACCGGCAAGGTCGTTCTCGCCGCACCCGTCGAAGGCGCCCCTCTCCTTGTCGCCGCCGCAGTTGAAGCTCTGCAAAATTCACACTTCCGGCCCTTCCTTTTAAATGGAACGCCTCTCGCAGTCGAGACTCAGATCGGCTACCTCTTTTCCGTCAGTAAGACCGGCGACCACGTTCAGGGCAGCGTCGATTGCATTACTTCCCTGCCGGACCGGCCGGAATTCCGCACCGGAGTCGTGACCGATTCGGGCGTCCTGGTGCTCGCCCCTCGCAAGAGTTCGAGCGTTGAACCGAAGTTGCCGCCAGACCTGACTGGCAAGCGAGGTTCGGTCTACCTCGTCATTACGGTTGGCACGGACGGAAGAGTCCAGGACGTCCAAGTCGTCGGCGGCGACGAGCCATTCATCGGACCTGTCGTCGACGCGGTAAAACAGGAAACCTACGAGCCCCGCCTCCTGAATGGTCAGCCCGTCGTCGCAAAGATAGAAGCTAGCTACCACTTCGGCCCGCGGTGAGGGCAGGCGGCAGCGACTGGACTTCGATGCGGAGGGGATCCGCGTCAACCCGCAGAAGAAAGTTGAAAGAAGCTAAGGCGAAGACGTTAAGGCCGCGTCACCACTTCATTCGCCCTTGGCAAAACAAATCCCACCCCATTCTCGCGATTCACCCGCACCGTAGCCGCAACATCGAGCGCGGAAATCTGAATGTTGTGGAGTCCGCCCGCCATCTCAGCCGTCAGATGTGCATACATCACCGTCCCGACAATCGCGTAGTCCGCAACATCTTCGCGGTGTCCGTCCCGATAGATGATGACCGTAGCAGGCAAACTCTCAGAAGTGAGATTTGAACGGTTTTCACCGCCAGCCGGAACTTCGCGCATGCCATTCGCACGGCCACTCGCATCCGCGGCAACGAGCGGTAATCCTCCATACCGAACATAGCGACCATCCCGCAATTCGATCAGAAGAGAAGGAGCCTTCGGCGCTGGAGTTTCCTCTACCACCGGCGTCTGCGCGATGGTAAACGGCGGCAGCGCCACCTCGGGCACCGCCGGAGCAAACGGATAGTCGTCATACAAGAACGCCGTGTCCCCCACAAAATATCCGCGAGTCGCATCGCCCCGGTGACCCGCGCCGAACGCTCGTCCAAATCCGAATCCGCGCCCGCCGCGGCCCGCGCGGCGGAATCCGCCACGCCTCTGCCCGCTGGCGAAAAAACAGAGCAGAAGCCCCACGAAAATAACGAAAGCGACCCGGCGCACCATTGCACAGAATTGTACCGCCCGACCTTGCGGTACGATGCACGTTTTGCCCGCAAAAATACAAAATACAGCCGCGTTTGACCGTCCAATCGCCGCGAAATTACTGCCGATTCCACGACCTACCGTCGGAACCGTATGTGCAAATCTCAATTTGGGGAACGAAAGTGTTGATTTGGAAGGTGCGCGTGCACAAGCGCAAATCGCATAGTTAACCAACTTAAAAACATAGCGTTAGACGAATTTCCAATCTGGCAACTATCCCGACCGAACCGTCGGTTCGCCAGCAGAGCTCCTGCCGTCCTTCGCATCCACAACATTTTCCACAGGTTGGGAGGCCTGTTCGTACCCGAAATGACTTACTCCCATTGGCGAGCAGCCCTTCGTGGAGACTAAGATTGCCCGCCTCCGCCAGCCGCGCCCACGTCCGCCCCAAAAATGACCCACGACAATCCGCTACTGGATTGTCTCGCCCGGCTCGTTATTGCCGTCTGCCAGGTTGGCAAAGCGCGTTGAATTGTGCAGAAACGCCAGATGGAATCTGCCGATTGGCCCGTTACGCTGCTTGGCCATAATGATCTCGGCTCGGCCCTTGAGTTCGAGATCATCGGGCTTGTAAATCTCTTCGCGGAAGATAAACATGACCACGTCCGCATCCTGTTCGATCGATCCCGACTCGCGCAGGTCGCTGAGCTGCGGCCGATGATCGCCGCCCCGGCTTTCCGGAGCGCGGCTTAGCTGCGAGAGCGCGATCACCGGAACTTGCAATTCCTTGGCGATGGCTTTCAGGCCGCGCGAGATCGCGGAAACTTCCTGCGTGCGATTCTCAAAACGCTTGCTCCCGCCCGACATCAGTTGGAGATAGTCGACGACCAGCAGATCGAGCGCACCCTGTGATTGCTTCAGCCGGCGCGCCTTGGCCCGCATTTCGCTGAGCGAGATGCCCGCTGTGTCGTCGATAAAGAGAGGCGCCTCCGCCAGTTCGCCGGCCGCCCGCAACAATTTATCCTTGTCGTCCTTCCAGAGCGATCCGGTTCGAAGCTTGTGGGCATCCACAATCGCGCGCGAACTCAACAAACGCTGGAGCAGGGCTTCCTTCGACATTTCCAGGGAAAAAATGCCGATCGTTTTTCCGTCATCGATGGCGGCATTCTCCGCGATGTTCATGACGAATGATGTTTTGCCCATGGACGGCCGCGCCGCCAGAATTACCAGGTCGGACTTTTGGAACCCGCTCGTCATCTCGTCGAGTTCCGTGAAATGCGTTTCCAGTCCGGTGATCCGCTGGCCGCGCCGCATCAGGGCATCGATTCCCCCGGAGTCGCGGATCGTATCGCTGATGCGCTGAAACCCTTGCCCAATACGCTTTTCCGAAAGAGCAAAAATCGCCGCTTCCGCCTCGTTGAGGATGTCGTCCGCATCGTCGGCCTGCTCGCTTGCCTTCGCGATGGCGGAATTTGAAACCCCGATCAACCCACGCAGGATGGCCTTGTCACGCACGATGCGAACGTAGTGCTCGATGCTCGGCCGGTCGGGCACTCCATCCAGCAGGCTCGAAACATATCCCACGTCGCCGATCGCCTGGAGATCCTTCTTGCGGTCCAGTTCCTCGACCAGCGTAATGATGTCGATCGGTCGCGAAGACTCCGCCAGCTCCATCATGCCGGTGTAGATGCGCCGGTGCGCATCCAGCGAAAAATCATCCGGCTTCAGATGCTCGGCCGCATCGTTGTAGGCGTGATTGTCGAGCAGGATGGCGCCGAGAATAGAGCGCTCGGCCTCCACATTCTGGGGCATGCGTCCGACGTTGGTATCGATAGTGGCCACGATGTTGAGGTGGGTGCGATGCATCGTAATTCTTCTCGGCCTGTGAATGGTATGCGCCAGATTCGGAAAACGCGGTCCGAATTTAATTTTTTAGCGACCGGTTCTGCACTCACCAAAAACGAACGTACTCTTGGGAGGCAACCATCGGCTCTGGGCAGTATGCCCAACATGGCGAACAAAAAGCAAATACAATCTGCCATCCCGCGGCCACTTTAATTGGTGCTCACTCTGACTGCCTCCACGGTCTGCAAGTGTTGTCACTTCCGTACAGGTTTGCGAAAAAGGGCATGGACTGTTTCCTGTATCGACGCGGATTCGCGTTCAAAGGAGAATGGTTCCTATGTTCACCAATAAGTCTAAGGAAAATATTGCCGTTAAATCGGCGAACAGCATTTCGACGGACCAGAGTCTGGCGGCGCCATTGATTGAAAAAGTGCAGGGAAACCCCGAATTCACCCGATGGTGGAAGCGCTGGGCCTCCCGCGTTCAGCGGGTGGGAATGAGAAGAAATCTCCCTGCTCGAAGAGCCAAGTTGGAGAGGCGCGAAGAAACCAGGCACCGGAATCCCGATTTGCAGGCCGCTGGTGCGTCCTCCAGAGAATGCGAGTTCAAACGCTATTTATGAACGATCAAACCGAATTTCTTTTTCCTGAATCCCTTCCTGCCGTGCCGGGATCGTCTCCCTTTCTTTTGAGAGTACCCAGCGATCCCTTGAGTCCTCCCCAACCGTTTCCGGCCCCCGAACCCATACCGACGCCGTCTCGAGTACCCGCTCCCGACGGTCCCGAAAACCCTGATGTGCCCCTCCCGGGTCCCGACCCCATCGAACCCAGCCAGATTTGAGGTGCTTGACGGTTGGACGTGCTACTACATTGAGGTGCTGTCACCCCGGATTTTGACCTGATCGTAGTGACCACGGCGCGCTAGATAAGCGTCCGGAAATCGAGCCCGGCAAAACGCGTGTAATCAGTCAGATAAAAATCTCAGTACGTACAATTTTGTAATTTGTATGTACATGAATGTCAATCATTGCTCCACGTGGAGCATTTTCTCCCGCGCCATCTATCTCCATGAAAACAAATGCGGCCCGGGCCAGCCACCCGAGCCGCATTGTTGTCGCGAATGTTCCCGGCTGCCGTCTTCCGCCAGGGACGGAAGATCATTGCGCCCGCGCTCTCGCGAGCACCTTGGCGCGATGCCCGCTGAGGCTCTCGCCCCAGCTTCAAATTCAGCGCTTCCATCCTGCCTTGGAGGAGGATTTCGGAGGAGGCCGCAATGCCCGGGCTCCGGCTCACTTGACATGAACCGGAATTCCCCCGATGACTCACCCTCGAGAGAGTCACCGGCAACGCTGAACTCTTTGGCCGGCCGCACGCTTGGAACAACTCGCGCTTTGGCTCGGAACACTGTGCCGGAGCGGGCGAATGAACGCAACGGCAAACTGCTTCACCCTTGTGCAAAAGATGTGGAGAGGGGAAAGTTCCTGTGGAAGAATCTGGAAAAGATGGGCGCAGCCACTGAGCTGCGAGCTTTCACGCGGCGGCGAGCCACGCCAGCTGACGGATCTGCGATGACCTCTCTGGTGCCGTACAATAGCGCCGATGATAGCGCACCTTCGCGGAACGCTGCTGGCGAAACATCCGAATCAGGCGATCGTGGAGACGCATGGCGTCGGCTACGACGTGACCATCAGCGTGCCTACTTTTTCCGAGATGCCCGCGGCGGGGAGCGAGGTGGCTCTGCACATCCACACGCATGTACGCGAGGACGCGCTGAGTTTGTATGGATTTTTGCGGATCGCCGAGAAACATCTTTTTGAAAAACTTCTTACAGTCAGCGGGATTGGTCCTAAGCTGGCGATCACCATTCTCAGCGGCATGCCCGCGGACGAGATGGTCAACGCGATTCGGAGCGGCGATGTGGCGCGACTGACGCGGATTCCGGGAATTGGAAAGAAGACAGCAGAGCGCATGGTACTCGAGCTTCGCGATAAGTTGCCAGTCGTTACGGGGGCGGCGGAGGTGAGCGCGCCGGCGGCATCGCCGGTGGAAGAGGATGTTCTTTCCGCGCTGGTTAATCTTGGGTATCAGAGAGCGGCCGCGGAGAAGGCTCTGAATGCCGCGCGGGGCAAGGCTTCTGGAGGATTCGATGCTTTGTTCCGGGAGGCGCTTGGGGCTCTGGCGAAGTAGTTGGATTGAACGACGATTTGGTGTTGCTTCTACGAGCGGGGGGCGCGCTCGGAACAGCCGGCAGGGCGCCGGCGCTACCCTCTAGAACACTGCGCCTGATTGCACGAGCTAGCTGCATAGTTCCTTCGCTTCGCTCAGGATGACAGCGTTGGGAGACAGGTGGCGCGGTAGCGACAGAGGTGAATACCAGTTGGAGGGATCGTGCGGCGAGTTGTTCTTATTGTTCTTGTGGTGCTGGCTATCGCTTATGCGTTTGTGGCGGAACTGCCGGAACTGGTGGATCAGCGGCAGAACAAGGTTCTGGCTAAGCCGCCGTATACTGCTTCGGACAAGGCTTTTGCACTGCATCGTCAACTGACCGTGGTCGATCTGCATGCGGATTCGCTTTTGTGGGGACGCGATCTTTTAGAGCGGGATACGGTGGGGCACGTCGACATTCCACGGCTGGCCGATGGAAATGTTGCGTTGCAGGTTTTTTCTCTGCCGACCAAGTCGCCGCGTGGACTGAACATTGAGCGCAACGATGACAAGAGCGACAACATTACTTTGCTGGCGCTGGCGGAACGCTGGCCTCCTTCGACCTGGAACAGTCTGACGGAACGAGCGCTTTACCAGGCGCGACGTCTGCATCAATTCGCGAAGGGATCGCGCGGCGGATTTGTGGTGATCGAGAGCTCAGCCGATCTCACAAACTATCTTGCCCGGCGGGAGAAAAACAGAAATCTTACGGCTGGCCTGCTTTCGATTGAAGGAGCGCATGCGCTGGATGGGAAGCTGGAGAATCTCGACGTGCTGTATCGCGCAGGTTATCGGATGATTTCGCCCAGCCATTTTTTCGATACCGATATTGGGGGCGCGGCGGCAGGGGTGGGAAAGATCGGGCTGACCGATAAAGGACGCGAGTGGGTGCGGCAGATGGAGGCGCGGCACATGATCGTCGACCTGGCGCACGCTTCGCCAAAGACGATTGAAGATGTGCTGGCGATGGCTACCCGTCCGGTGGTGGTTTCGCACACGGGCGTGAAGGGGACGTGCAATAACAACCGGAATCTAAGTGACGATCAGATTCGCGGGGTGGCAGCGAAAGGTGGATTGATTGGGATTGGATATTGGGACACGGCGACCTGCGGGACCGATGCGCGGGCGATTGTGAAAGCGATGCGGTATGTAACCAATCTGGTAGGGGTGGAGCATGTGGCGCTGGGGTCGGATTTCGATGGGGCGGTGACGGAACCTTTCGATACCACCGGACTGGTGAAGATTACCGAGGCGATGATGGACGCGGGATTTTCAGATTCAGAGATTGGGATGGTGATGGGCGGGAATGCGGTGAAGTTCTTGCAGGCGAACTTGCCGGAGAAGTGAGGGCAAGCGGGTTTATCAAGGGGCGATCTTTGTAATTTCCCGGAAGCCGACTTCTGGCCAGGAATAACTTCCGGTTTGCCCGTCATCCGTCGAGAATCGATGCCAATCAAGGGGCGTGGTCGCTGTCCAACGGAATGGTACATTCGCACCGCCCTCCGAACTGTCAACATGAATGTTGACAACATAAATTACGCGGGCTAGCCTTCTGGTGCACCTCGATGGCCCAGGCGTGAGGCAAGCAACCAAAATCAATTTGTTTTGGAGCATGCAGGAGGATTCAGGCACGATGCGAAGTACCGTTCTTTACAAATCGATCCCCGCATGCAGAATCGCAATCTTTGGGGCCGTCCTTCTGGGGCTATTTTTGGGACCGAAGGACTTGTGTGCGCAATCATCGGCCTCGCTGGAGATCCGATCGGAAACTCTTTCGGTCACGCTCGACGCAAAATTTCCGCGTGTTTTCGCATATCGGACGGCGAGTGGAAAGAGCCTCCCGGCGGCATTGGAGTCGTCGCGCCCGACAATCAAGTTGAATGGACAACTGTACACGGCGAGCGACCTGGACGTCCGCGTCCGGTCTGCGGCGTCGGCTGTGACGTATGGGATGCGGGTTCCATCTCTCGATTTGGGGCTGGACTGGCGGTTTGTAATCGAAGGTAACGAGCTTGTTTTCGATTTGACGAAAGTGTCAGAGGGCGGAAGTTTCCGTCTGCGCACCTTGGAGTTTCCCGATCACTATCTGGTCCGGGTCCCGGCGGCCGATGGGAAGGGTCAAGCCTATCGCGGCGAATACCAGCGGCAAAAATGGAGTGAACCGTACTCGAATCTTCTCTGGCAGTCAACCGCGCACTTCATGAAGATCAGCGAGGCTGATGGAGAACAGTACCCGAAAGACGCAAACTGGGCTTCCGCCGATGTGCCCGGAGTTGTAGCGACCATCTCCGACAACATCCCCTATTGGAAACTCAAGACTCAAGTCCTGGGCGGCGAGGGTCCGGGCACCGATTTTGCAATGTGGCTTGGTACCTACTACTACCGCCTCTCGGACGACGTTCAACCCCTCCTTCAATCGCGTGTGGCAGTGCTTACGGAAGATCGCAATCACGACGGCGCCGTCGACTGGATGGAAGCTGCTCTTTGGCATCGCGACCATATGCGGACGCCGGGTGAGACCTATGAACCAAAGACTTTCACCTATATCGTTTTTATCGATTGGGTGAAGCCGGTCAAAGAGCCACCGGGCGGTTATCTTCCGCCGATTACTTCATTCGCCGAGACTCTGGACATTGTGCGGGCGGTCGCCAAGGTGACAGGCAACGCCAAACAGCGGGTGACTCTGGTTGGATGGCAGTTCACGGGTCATGACACCGGCTACCCGGCGTTGAATCAAGTGAACGAACGGGCCGGCGGAGCCGCTGCCCTCCGAAAGCTGGTGAAAGATGCCGCCGAATACAACGCGAACATTGAGTATCACATCAATCTAAACGACGCCTATCCTGACAACCCGTTTTTCGACCCAAGCGTTTTGCAATTCAATCGAGAAGGTAAACCCTACATCTGGTCCTACCAGTTTGACGGTGCGCCGCCAGACTATCGGATTTCCAATACCAAACAATTCCGCTCAGGCTACTTTCAGCGGCGTATCCAGTCATTTCTGGATACAGTTCCGGTTTCGGAGGGCATTCGACTGGATACGTTCCGCAACTGTGACATCAGTGTCGGCCCTGGCGAAGACATAGGCTTTGTTTCCGAGACTGTTTATGGCGGCAAAATCCTGGATTGGTTTAGCGAGCGCGGCATCGTTCCTTTGACCGAAGGACCGGTGGATGCCTACTACGGAAAGGCCGAGGGCGTGCAGCATCGGTTCGTGATCTCCGATCCCTTCCAGCTCATGATGATGCAAGGAAAGCTCTACGGTGGCGGCAAGTTTTCGGAAGGCGTGGGGCAGGCACTGGGCTGGTCCATGAATCTTGGCTACTCGATTCGGGAGAGCAACGAGTTCGGAGGTATGCATCTCAATAAATACAGCGAAGCCGAGATCGCGGACATGTATTACCTCGGCAATCTGACCCAATCCTATCTATTAAAGAAGAACCTGGTTTGGCTCGGAACCGAGAAGACAGGCGAGAAGCAGGTGCAGAAAGACGGAAAGACCGTCACCTTACCACGCAACAACTACATTGCTCGATTTAGTGACGGGACAGTCTCCACGGTTTTTGACGATGGTTCATGGACGGTCGTCGACCACGATTTCAAAAGCGTGGACGGTCAACGACGAGTGATTCCAATCAGGGACCAGATTGTCGTCTATTCAGTAGATGGCGGCACCGTTGATTGGACGCTCCCCTCGCAGTGGGCGCAGGCCAAGATATCCGCAACTCCGGTCGATTCAAGCGTTGCCACAGCGCAGCGCTATATTGTTGGCTCTGACAGTAAAGTGGAGATTTCAACGAAGGGCAGGACCGCCTACATCTTGAAACGGCTGAACTGAAAAGGAGACGTAGCTTTTTGTTCCTGATAAACGCGCTTGCGGCGATTAAATCGACCGACCCCCGGTTGGTCGGCAGCCGGAAGTAATCCAAAACTGAAGGCCACGCCATCTCTGCCAAACCTGGCTAACCACGTTAGAGAAACGCTGGTGTAAGACTGCGGCTCTCCTGCCAAATTCTCAATGGCGGAAACTTGCGAGGTCTGCGATGCGTCTCCCGTTGCTAATTACTTCATTGCTCTCCTCCTGAGGCGTCGGTGCCCCAGACGACGTTGGTTCCCCAGACAACATTGGTGCCCCAGACGACGTTGGTGCCCCAAACCACATTGGAGCCCCATGGCTCATCGGTTCCGCCCCACAGGGGCGCGCTGGCGACAGAAGAGGCCGCTGGCCCGACTACAAACTGCGATGTGCCCCACACGGACGGGTAAGACCACGTTGCCGAGGTATTCCAGACCGCGGTCGAGTTCGGTGTGAAGGTAACGGTGTCCGCATTGGTGTTGAACACCGCGATCGGAGACATCGCCGTTCCCTTGGCAACGTCTGTGCTGTTCATTGCTGCGTCGAGATCAACATAGCCAGCGCCAACCGTGAAAACATCATACTGGTCCGTGTAGGTGATCCCAGTCGCTGGATCGGTGGTGCTGCTGAACGTCGGCAATGACTTCCACGCGGTCTTCATCAGGCGAGCCTTGACCTGATCCGGATTGAGAGTGGGATATTTCTGCAACAGATCGGCGACGACGCCGCTAACCACGCCGGCCGCCATGCTGGTTCCACTCAGGGTGAAGTAGCTGGAGGATGAGGCCGAGGTTCCGCCGTTAACATAGAAGCTGTTGGGAACTCGGTTACCGGGATAAGAGTTGTACAGGGTTGAGCCCGGAGCTTCGAGAGAAACCAGCAGATTTCCCGGCGCGACGAGATCGGGCTTGGCCACGGCGTCGATCACGGATGGACCTTTCGAGCTGTAGCTGGCGATCAAGTCGTCGACGCGAGTGGGAGTACCCATGGGCTTCATCGCTCCAACAGTGATCACGTAAGGATCGTTGCCCGGCGAGGTAACGGTGCCATATCCATTGGTGGGCTGGAAGCGGCCGTTGTTGCCCGCAGCCACGACCACGACGATGCCGTTCTTCCATGCGGCTTCGACGGCCTGACAGAGCGGATCAAGCTTATAGGTCTCGTAAATTCCTCGGCCCATGGACAGGTTGATCACACGGATATTGAAGAGAGGTTTCAAGCTGATGGCCGCACTGATCGCGTTAATCACGGCGCTGTCGGTGCCACCGCCGTTCTGATCCAGGACTCGCAGGTTGATGATGTTGGCCTGTGGCGCAATGCCTTTGAAAGTGCGCGAATAGTTTGGTCCGGTCGAGCTGGCGCCATTGCCTGCGATCAGCCCGGCGATGTGAGTGCCATGACCGAATTGATCGTTCGGGCTGGTATTGCCGGGAACGAAGCTCTGATTCCAGACCACGCGCGATGAACCGAGAAAACCGCCATTCAAGTCAGGATGGCTGCTCACGCCGCTGTCAATCACCGCCACCCGCGATCCCCTTGCCGGTGTAGCCGGATTGCCAGGCGGAAAAGGCGTTGACGGCCGGTGCGGCATTGCTCAACGTCGGCGACAGCGGACGGTCGAGACTGATATAGACGACATTCGACTGATTCGAAAGTTGGACAATTCCATTACCGGTAAGGGTTGCGACCAGGCCGTTCACGAGTGGAAGCTGCGACACGATCGTGCCGCCTAGCTTGGTAATGTCATTCACCAGACAGCCGACCAGTCCCAATACGCTGGTGCAGTTGGCCTGGGAGCCCGGAGCATATTGAACAATGACCTGCGCCGTTTGGTTGGCGGGATAGCTACGCAGATCGGGTGAAATCTTGGAGTTGTCGGCACGCGCAGCGAACGGGATCGCCGCAATCAAAAAGAACAGCAGAGCTTTTCTCATGATTTTCCCCACAAATGCGCCCCACGCGCAGTTGCGCTGGATACGTGCAGCTGGGGTTCCAAAACGGGGAAGGAACGCCCTTCATTATCTGTGTCTTAGGAAGGACTGTTGCGAAATACAACGGGCATTCTGTCCCGACCATAGGCCAGCGAGACAAGATGTCCCGAAAATGCTTGATCGCTCGCGCGCGAAACAGCGCGATGTCCAAGTTCCAACTGACTGATTCTGCTCGGGAAAACCAAGGTAACGCGCAGGTCACTATTTGCGCCGACAGGCCGTCGCAAATCATTGAAAATCAAACCAATTTTTCATGAGTGGGGTTCGATCCATCTTTACCAGATTTTTCATCGCGGGGCTGGCGGTCGAGCGCCTGCTGCTGCGTTGCTTTTGCTTTCCCGCATTGGCACTCGAGCGATCCGGTGAAGTTCGTCTGCTATTTGATTGTCGCGCTGCTGGTTTCCCCGCTGAAAGTCACGCTGCCAGGAATCACTGGAACTCTGACAGTGAATTTCCTGTTCACGCTGCTGGGCGTCCTCGAATTGAGCTTGCCGGAGACGTTGTTTCTCAGTGTGGCAAGCACGGTGGGGCAGGTCTACTGGAAAGCAGCGCGCCGGCCGGCCGGAGTTCATGTACTTTTCAACATCTCCCAAGTAGCGGTGTCGAGCACTGCGGCGTATGGCGCTTACTATTTTGTCGTCCGTCACATTCTGCATGCCCCCGGACCACTCGCCCTTATCGTGGCGGCGATCGTGCACTATGCGTGCAATACCGGGGCGACCTCAACGATCATCGGATTGACCGAGGGGAAGCCGGTCGCCGAAGTGTGGAAAGGCAGCCACCTCTGGCTGCTTCCTTACTACCTGGTGGGCGCGGCGGCGGCGGGGTTGGTTCATTTCCTGAATGCCCATATCGGATGGCAATCGTCCCTGCTGGTGCTGCCGCCGATCTATCTGTTGTACCGTTCCTTCCGTCTCTACCTTGGCAGGCTGGAAAGCGAGAAGCGCCATGCGGAGCAGGTCTCGAACCTGCACCTGCGAACCATCGAGGCGCTGGCGCTCGCCATTGAAGCAAAGGACCAGACGACGGGCGAACATCTGCAGCGCGTGCGCGTCTATGCGATGGAACTCGCCAAGGAATTGGGTTTGAGTGAGGACGAAACAGAAGCGCTCCGCGCAGCATCGGTGCTGCATGACATTGGTAAGCTGGCGGTGCCCGAGCACATCATCAGTAAGCCGGGAAGGCTGACTCCGGAAGAATTCGACAAGATGAAGATCCACCCGATCGTGGGAGCGGAAATTCTGGAGCAGGTGAACTTCCCTTATCCGGTGGTGCCCATTGTGCGGGCTCACCACGAGAAATGGGATGGCAGCGGGTACCCTTACGGCCTGGCAGCTGAGGCAATCCCGATCGGCGCCCGAATCCTGACAGCGGTCGATTGTCTGGATGCCCTGGCTTCTGACCGGCAATACCGAAAAGCGCTGCCACTGGATGAAGCGATGGCACGCGTGGTCGCGGAAGCGGGCAAGAGTTTTGATCCGAACGTCGTGGCGGTTCTGAATCGGCGTTACGTCGAACTGGAGAGAATGGCCCACGAGCACCCGCTGCAGGCGCCGCCTAAGCTCTCAACGGACATCAAGGTGGAACGGGGGCTGGCGCCTGACGCCGGCTTTGCAGAGTCTGCCGAGCCAACGACATCAACGACTTCAGCCAGAGAATCGAACACGAATGTGGCGTCAGCCGTGGAGCAGGTTCGAGTGATCGTTGGGCTTGCCGGCAAGGGTGCTGCACGTTTGACTGTGGCGGACGTGGCAGCATTGATTGCTCTGCGCGTGCGACCGCTCGTGCCCTACGACTCACTGGTACTGTATTTGTCCGATGGCGAGATGCTGATTCCCGAACTCGTCATCGGAGAAAACTCCCGCCTGTTTTCGTCGTTGCGGATTCGAATCGGCGACGGCCTGTGTGGATGGGTGGCGCAGAATCACAGAGCGATCTTAAACGGCAACCCGTCGGTGGAACCGGGCTATCTCAATGATGCTAACCAGCACAGCACGCTGCGATCCGCGTTGGCGGTGCCGATGGTTGCAGCGACACGCGTGGCAGCGGTTCTGGCTCTCTATCGCGCCGCAGCCGATGCTTTCACGGCCGACGAACTGCGCGCTGTCGAAGCGATCGCGGACGGAACGGGAACCATGATCGCCGATGCCGCCAAGCCAAAAGCATTGACTGCGAGTACCGCAGCAAAATGACGCCCGCCACGTTCGAGTTCGGAGGTTGGCACTAAACGCGCTTTGGCGGAAGTTGGTCGGATCGATACGGATGAGCCGGCTTGGTCCTGCGTAACCTCCGACCATCCAACGTTGCAGTGAAATAAGCCTTAAATCCTGCGTAATGGAGTATCGCTCGCCGGGTAGAATCTGGTGCATGCGGTCAGGAGCCGGTGAAATGAGCGGGCTTCGACGAAAGGCAGGAGGAATGGCGGAGAACAAAACTAAACCTACCAGCGTGAGCGTGGCAGCGTTTGTTGCCGCTCTCACAGACCAAGCCAGGCGCGCGGACGCCAAGGCTCTCGTCAAATTGATGCAGAGCGCGTCTGGGGAAAAGCCGAAGATGTGGGGGCCTTCCATTATCGGATTCGGCAGCTACCATTATCGCTATGACAGCGGGCGGGAGGGCGATGCGCCGCTGATCGGTTTCTCGCCGCGCAAGGCTGCCAATGTGCTGTATGGCGTGACGGGGGCAGGCGAGACCAAGGCGTTGCTTGCCAAGCTCGGCAAGCACACGACCGGGAAGGGCTGTCTCTATATCAAGAAGCTGGCGGATGTGGACGCGCGGGTCTTGGAGGAGATGGTCTCCACGTCCGTGGCAGCCAAGCGCTCGAAACCTAAAGCTTAGCCATCGAAATTTCGCTCTCCTGTTGTGGCCGGGGCTCCGCCCTTCAGGATTCCAAATTGAGTCCCGTAAGCAATGGTGCCGGCGTTCGTGGTTTCCATGTCTCGAGAGCCCCGAGACATGGGGCACCCGCAGATTTTCATTCACCCTTGTTAGCGCGAGCATAGGGAGAATTCCCTGACGCGTAATTCGCGATGTCAGGTGAGCAGGGGTCCTTCGACTCCGGACCCCTTCGCTGCGCGAAGGCGTTGCTCCGCTCAGGATGACAAGCTACGGCGAACGGTTCGGATCACGGGTTTGAGGAGGGTTCGGAGGGGCGAACAGGAGTGTCCGCCCTACACTTGCGGTTGTACCTTTCAGGTCAGCGGTTGTAACTTTCGGGTAATTTGTGAATCGGAACTGGGATACGGGGTAGAGTAAGCGTTGCGGTCGGCGGGTGCGGGAGTTCGGGTTGCGGTGAGGGGAGATGCCGGAAGAGGCGATGGCGCTGGGAGATCCAGCCGAGTGGTCGAACGAGGAGACGCTGATCCAGCGCGTTCGAGAGGGCGAACATGAGCTCTTCTACGAGCTGATTCGTCCTTATGAGCGGCGCGTGTATTCGGCGGCGCTGGCCATTTTGCGCAATGAAGCGGATGCCGAAGATGCGGCGCAGGAGGCGATGCTGAAGGCGTTCAAGCATATCCGGCAGTTTCGGGCGGAGGCGCGCTTCAGCACCTGGCTGATTCAGATCACGATCAATGAGGCTCGGATGCGGAAGAGAAAAGAACACGCGCACATGATCGAGCCGATCGTGGATCGCCAGGACGCGGAGGGAGATTATATTCCGCGGGAGTTCGCGGACTGGCGGGAGATTCCTTCGGAGACGCTGGAGCGGAAAGAAATCCGGGAAGAACTCGGCGAAGCGCTGGCATCACTCGGGCAGATTTACCGGGAAGTATTTGTGTTGCGCGACATGCAGCACCTGAGCATCGACGAGACGGCCAAGGCTTTGGGAATTTCGAATGCATCCGTGAAGACACGGCTTTTGCGGGCACGGCTGATGCTGCGCGATCTGCTGGCGCCGGGACTGGGCGGAGCCTGGAGCACACGATTACATTTCGCAAAGGGGACCAAGCCATGGTAGTTCACTGCGAACAGGTGTGGCGGGAGATCTCCAATTATCTGGACGATGAGGTGGATCCGGCGCTGCGGGCGGCGATGGAGACGCATTTCGGGTCGTGTGAGCGGTGCCGCTCGGTGCTCGAGGGCACGCGGAATGTGATCCAGTTATATGGCGACGAGCGCATGAGCGAAGTGCCGCTGGGATTCGGCAACCGGCTGCGACGGAGATTGGCGGAGGACACGCAGCCCACGCGGCGGAGTTTTCTGGGATGGATCGTGGCGGGGGCGACGGCGGCGCTCTTTTTGGGCAGCATCGAGCTAGGGCGGTATTCGGCAGGCCATTACCCGGAACAGCAGTCGAAAATGGCCGAGGCGGGGAGCGGCGTGCCTCCCGACATGATGGTCGTGGTGTCAACCGACGGAAAGCTGTTCCACTTGGCCGGGTGCCCGTTTATTCAGGACAAGGAGCGTGTGCGGACTATTGCGGCGCGCGAGGCCGAGAAAGAGGGCTACACGCCGTGCGTACGTTGTCTGAAAAAGTATCTGCGGGCGGAGCGTGAGTCGCCGAAGCCCCTGCCGGATTCGCCAGCCTAGCGAACGCCGCGAGTTTTACCAATCATTCACAAGACGGCTGTAACTTCCTTCCGGGTGGGGCATCTCTGGGCGGGCGGCTTGGTGCCGCAAATCTGTCGCACGAGGAGATGTCAATGGTCAGCAGGATTCGCACGCTATTACTTGTTATGTTGGCGATCGCCGCAGGATTATCGGCACGGAGCCACGCGAAAACGCAGGGGAGCAACGGAGCGGTGTTCGTCATGACGAATGGGGCGTCGGGCAACGCAGTCATTGCTTACAAACGAAACGCTGATGGTTCTTTGCAAGAGGGACGGACGTTCCTAACGGGCGGCCGAGGCAGTGGGGGTACGACCGATCCGCTGGCTTCGCAAGGATCGCTCACGCTGACCGGAGACGGTTCGTTTCTGCTGGCGGTGAATGCTGGTAGCGGGACTGTTTCCGTATTCCGCGTGCATGGGGCTAACTTGACGCTGACGGACAGGGTTCCCTGCGGTGGCAGTGAACCGGTTGCGGTGGCAGAGCATAGCGGCCTGGTTTATGTGGTGAATGCCGGAGGTAGCAGCGAGGTTGCGGGGTTTTGGTTGAACGGAAGCGGGAAACTCAAGGCGATCGCAAACTCGATTGCTTTCCTTACCAGTGGCAACTCGGGGCCGGGATCGCTGGCGTTCAGTCCGGACGGGCAGTTTCTGCTAGTGACGGAGAAGCTCAACAATAAAATCGACGCCTTCCATGTGCAGGCGAACGGCACACTTGGTCCGATCGTGGCGAATGCGGCGGTGGGCCCGGGCACGTTTGCGGTGTCGTTTGCGCCGAACGGAGCTGCGCTGGTGTCCGAAACGGGGCCGGCGGGCGGAAACAACGCTTCTGCTATTTCGTCATATTCGGTGCACCGAATGGAACACTTTCACGCGATCAGCGCCAGTGTGCCGACCCTGGGTGCGGCCACTTGCTGGCAGGCGGTGACCCCGGATGGGCGTTTCGTTTACACCTCCAACGCGGGTTCGGCTACCATCTCGGGATTCGCGGTGGGTAGTAATGGAGCGCTTGACTGCGTTGGCGGGAACGGTGGTGGCGACACTGCCTGGAGGGAGCACGAACCTCGATGCGGCGATCAGCTCGGATGGCACGTACCTTTACACGCTGGATTCCGGGACGGGCTCGGTGAGCATCTTCGGCATCAACGAAGATGGAACTCTTACCAGCTTCGGGGAAGCAGGCGGACTGTCGGCAACTGCCGGGTTTAACGGCATCGCGGCAAACTAGCGGTAAGGGCGCGGGCGAGTTGTGGAGGGTTCGCGGCTCGCTCGCATTTTATTGGGTAGAAAGAGCCTCCGGATAGCCGGTGACATCTCAGCACCAGCTACCCCGAAGCGCGATGAAGAAGTGCGGCGCAGGCTAGTTGTGCTGCATTCCATCGTCTTTCTTCATGTTGTCGTCTTTCTTCATGTCGTCTTTCTTCATCTTGTCTTTTTTGGTCTTCTTCTTGTCCTTCTTCATTTCGTCTTTCTTCATCTGATCCTGTTTCATATCGTCGTGCTTCATGGTGTCCTGTTTCGTGTCGTCCTGCTTCATGGTGTCGCCGGACTGGGCAAAAGCGGCGAGTGATGCGCCCAGAACACACATGGCCATCAACCTGGCAATAATCTTCCTCATGAAAATCTCCTCGAATTCTTATTGAATTTGCGGCCGACACACTTCCGGCTGCGTAGAGGAGATTCGCAGGCCAGCCGGAAGTTACGCGGGGCGGTAGAAACTTGGTTGGGCTTAGCCCGATCGGCGGGCAGGAATGCCCGCCCCACACAGACCGCGCACAGGTTAATTAATCATTTGCTCGATTGCATTGCTTGCAGAGAGGCATGGGTCTGTGCGGGCGGCGGGGAAGTATCACCCTTCAGCATCATCCAGAGAATGCGGTTATAGAGCTGATCGTCCACGCGATCGGGTGCGCTGAAATCCAGTCCTTCGGACATGCGGGCGGCTGCAGTTTTTTCCGGATTCTTTTCATTCAAGTCTTGCGTGGGGATGGCGGGGTCGTACGGCGTGAGGTCAGGCGCTGTCGTAAAGATGTCTGACAGGGGGCGGCTGAAGTAATCGAACTTTGAAAGGCGCCCCATACCGAGGATGTCTTCGATGGCCGCGATGACGTCGGTCGTATTGATGAAGCGATGTACCGTCCCCGGGCGGTTGTAGGCCGAGATGGCGTAGAACGGGGCGCGGTGCGAATCGGTGTGGTCGGGTCCGGCTTGTGAATCGTCCTCAACGACGAAGATCACAGTATCTTTCCAATATGGACTGTGCGATAGCGCCTGCGCGATCCTCCCAAGGGCAAGGTCGTTGTCGGCCATGCAGGCACGGGGCGTGCACTTACCCGGACGACCTGCCGTCAGGTGATCCATGGGCAGATGCATGACTTCGAGCTGCGGCATGTTGCCATCGCGCACGTAGCGCTGGAGTTCGGCGATCCACACGTCGGCGCGCTTCTGATCCGGCGTGACCAGATCGAAAGGAATGTAGTCGGGATTGACGTCGGCCGCGAGGTCGCGTTGCGTTACCGGCCAGCCGGGATTCCCCTTGACCATTTCGCCGTAGTCGCGGAAGGTGATGCCGTCGCGGATGGCGAGCGTCCAGAGGAAACCGCGCTCCGGCTCATCGCTCTCTTCGCCGTCCGGGCCGGCATATTTGCCGGCGTACGCGGAGGGCACAACCTTCTCGCCGTAGTTCGTGACGTAGGCGGCGGTTGACCAGATGTGTCCCTGCGAACTGCATTCGGCATTCACGAAGAAGCGATCGAAGAGGCCGAAGCGACGCGCCAGGGCGTGATGGTTCGGAGTAATCGCGATGTCGGGGAAATAGACGAGGCTCGGGTCGCCATCGCCTTCCTTTATGTCTCCGAGGACCTGATCGTAGGTGCGATTTTCTTTGATGATGTAGACGACATGGTGGAACGGCGGATAATGCCGCGGCGTGGACTTCTGCTGCCAGTTGTTGGCGGCGACGACGCGCTGCGTGAAAGCTGCCAGCTGCGTCGATGATATGGCGGATGGCAGCACCCGCAGTGTGCCATTCAACTGCCCGAGGGTATAGGCGGTGGGATTTCCATCGGGCCAGTTGGTGAGCGGAACGGGGCCGTCGGGGTTGGCGTGCGTACCGTGACCTTTACCGGAGACGACGAGCAGTTCTCCATTGACTTCGGCGAGCGCGGTGGGATACCAGTCGGCCGGCACACGCCCCAGCAACTTGCCCGTAGCCTCGTCGAAGACTGCGACGGCATTGTTGTCGGCTTCGGCGATGAGGAGGCGTTTTCCATCGGAACTGAACGCGACCGCATTGGGAGTACTGCCCTCGGGCGGCGCACCGGGCGCGGCATCGTGCAGGTAGCGCGTCACCTTGCGCAGCTTGGTGTTGACGACGGCCACCTGGTCGCTACCCGCGAGCGTGACATAGAGCGACTTACCGTTTGCGGCCAATGCCGAAGGATGCCGGCCGACTTCGATGCGGCCGAGATAGGCGAGTGTTCCGTCAGCCAGAGCGCGGAATTGGGAGAGCGTGGTGCTGCCCCAGGCAGAGACGAAGACTTGACCGTCGGAGGTGAGGGCGACGCCATAGGGATAATGGTCGGTGGGAAATCGCTGCGCGACCTCGCCGGTTGCGGCGTTCACCACTGCCAGCCGATCGCCGACATTCTCGGCGATGTAGATGAATTTTCCATTGGGCGAGAATGCGATTCCGGAGGGATAACTTGTGCCCGTGCCATCTGTTGTCTTTGCCTTCGCCAGTTCGAACTTGTTTTCGAGGGTGGCAACGCCATCTTTCCATGCGTAGAGGAAGAGCAGGTCGGTATTGCCGCCGGAGACGCAGAGGCGATGGCCGTCGGGCGAGAATGCTGCGCCATAGAATGCGCCATCCTGTAGGAGGGTTTGCGTCACTTTCCGCGTCTTCAGATCGACAACCTGAATGCCTTGCTCGCGCCAGCCGCTGAGCACGACTACGGCTTTCGTTTTTTCGGGTGCGAGTATGAGATTGATCGGCAAGCTGCCGAGGTCGATTGACTCGCCAGCGGGATCGAGCCGGAGGCCGGTGGGCAGCGGCGAGGTGAAGATCGACGCCTTTTGCGCGGACACGGTGCAGAGGAGAAGGGAGAGCGAGAGAGCGAGTCGACCGATTCGCAAATGCATGGCAGCGGTTCCTTACGGGGCTATGAGGGGAGCGCCTGGACGATTAGACGGTCCGATGCGCGAGTAGTGATCATCCCTTTCTCGTTTAACCCTCTGAGCTTCCTCTAGGCCAATGCGTAGAGATACTCGACGTGAGAGCGGACGGCTGCGTCCAGTCCCGCCACTTTTGGATTGGTGGAATCAATCAGAAAATATTCGTTGGGGGCGTGCGCGCCGGTTCCATGTCCCAGACCGAAATGGCCAGCGGGCAGATTGATGGGGTCGGAGGTAAAGATGTATCCGGGCCATGATCCGGCGGAGCGTGGCCAGAGATCGGGGTCAAGACCGAGCTTGCGGTAGGTGGCGATTTGCGCCTGGATTAGCTTGGAATTCGGGTCGGTCTGAGTGGGATCGTAGCCGCCGCTCATGTTGACTTCTATGTCGCCGAAGCCGTGTTTGGCGAGGTGATCTTTCAGCAGCGCCAGAGTGCCAGCTGCGGTCATGTCGGGCACGAGGCGCATGTCGATCTTAGCGACTGCGCGATGAGGTAACACAGTCTTTCCGCCGGGGCCAGTGTATCCGGCAACCAGGCCTTCGATATTGATGGTGGGCTTGGATTCGAGGAGCACGAGCGAGTCCAGCCAGTTTTTATCGTGCACCCAGTGCTCGACGCCTAGCTGCTGTTTGACCGTCGCTTCGCTGCGGCGGGCGGCGGCTTCCTGAATCATTTTCATTTGCGCGGGAGTTAGCGGTTTGGCTTTGTCGAAGAAGCCGGCTACGGCGGGCGTGTGTCCGTCGGATTCGATTAGCGTGTTGAGCGCTTGCACGAGATGCCAGGTGGGGCTGTCTACCTGGGCCTCGAGGCTGGAGTGGACGTCGTGCTTGGGGCCGCGGCCCCAGCGCTCTCCGGTGGAGACCAGTTCGAGTTCGACTACGCCTTTTGCGCCGAGGGAAATCTGGACGCCGCCGTCGAGGTCCTGGCCGGCTTCGGGAATATAGACGCCCATACATTTTTTCAGGGCGGCGGTGACTTTGGGTTGGTGGACTACCTCGGGGAAGTGAGTGGAACCGATTTCTTCTTCACCTTCGCAGACCAGGACCAGATTTACGGGCAGCTTTTTTCCGGCGGCTTTGAAGGCGTGGAGAGCGCCGAGGAAGGCGGTTTCCGGGCCTTTCTGGTTGACTGCGCCCCGGCCTACACAGATTTTGCCGAGGCCTTCCTTGTCTACTATGCGGGCTTCGAGCGGCGGCGAGGACCACTCGGCCGGGTCGAATTGTTTTACGTCGTACATGAAGTAGATGCCGACGGTGGTGGCGGCTCCGGCGTCGAGGAAGCCGAAGACTCCAGGCTTGCCGGAGGTTGGAATGATCTCTACGTCGGCGAACCCGGCGCCACGGGCAAGGTGCCTCATATACTCGGGGCCTTGAGGGTAGTTGCGATTCTCGGCGGCAATGGAGGGCATCGCTATCCAGTCCTGGAGGCGCTTTACGTTCTCGTCGTGGAGCTTGGGGATTTGGCTCAGGACGGACTCGAGGTCGGGATGATCGGCGGAGAATGCCCTGGTTGGCAGGGCGGCGAGGGCTGCTCCGGCTAGTGCGCCGTGGATGAATTCTCTGCGATTGAATGGGTTATTGGTCGAGTCGGTCAATGGATCCCCCTGAGTTGCATCTTTGGGGTCAAATTCTAGCACTTGACTAGAAGCGTCGCGGTTGGGCTTGGGCCATTTCTGCGCCATCGGGGAGGATGAAGGCATCTACGCGCAAGCCATCGGGTAGCTGCGTGCCGGGATCGAGTTCGACCAGCGTTTCGAGAATTTTGGTGTCCACTTTTTCTGTTGGTTCGTCGGTGCGAACGTTCTTCGGGCCGAGTTGCTGGCCCACACGGACCACGCGGCCCCAGAACTTTTGCTTTCCGAAGGCGTCGGCGGTCACGTAAGCTTTTTGGCCGACGCGCACTTTGCTGACGTCGGTTTCGTCGACGTCCATGCGGACGCGCAGGGTTTTGCGGTCGCCGATGGTGAGGACAGGATCGGGAACGGTGGAGGAATTGGAGACACTTTCTCCGCTGCGATGATGTTTACGGAGAACAGTGCCATCGATGGGCGAGCGGATGAAGGTCTTTTCGTAGCGCGCTTGCGCCTCTTCGAGTTGCGACTTGGCGAGTTGCAGGTCAGCATCGGCGAACGAGCGGTCCTCTTCGCGCGCATGATCGTCGACAAGGGAGTGTTGCTGGACGGCCGCTTGATACTTTGCCCTGGCGACGTCGGCCTCGCGGGCATAACGATCCAGTTCTTCGCGGGAGACGACTCCGGCGGCAAAAAGTTGCTGGCGGCGGTGCAGTTCGGATTGCGCGGTCTCGGTTACTGCGCGGGCCTCATCGACGGAGGACCAGGCTTCGTCGCGCTCCTGGCGGCGAGCGCCGTTGATCACTTTTCGCCGCGTCGCTTCCTTGGCGGCTACGCTAGCTTTGGCCGATTCGACCTGCGCATGGTAGTCAGCGTTTTCTAGTTCCGCGAGAACCTGGCCGCGATGGATGGCGTCGCCTTCTTCGACGAACACGGATTTCAAGCGACCGCTGAGTTCGGAGCCGATCTTGATGTCTTCGGAGTAAGGTTCCACGCGACCGGGGCCGGCGATCAGAGCAGGGCTCGGAGTGTCGGCAGCGGCGACAGGGGCCGATGCGGCACTATTTTCGTGCGCGTGCCGCGACGCGAACAGCGACATGGCTAGCAGCAAAGTGCCCAGACCTACCAAGAACGCAGTGCGGTTTTTCGTAAGAGCGCGGATTGAAAGATGGTTGTTCATAATGCCTTCTCCGTAAGTTTCCCGATTACTGCGAATTGCCCTGACCCGGATGCTGCGTCTATGCCGCGCCTTTCGTCAGGGCAGTCTCCGGTGCGCCTTTGTGAGTGGCCGCATCACCAATCCGTTGCAGCGCCCGTATCCGCGCAGCAATCACTTTTTCGATCTTGCACTCGAGAAGAATCGAACACTCGTTGTCGGAGAACCTCTCCAGCACGGACAAGACAAATACGAAACGGTCAAACAACGGCAGGCTGGTGATCGCGGCGAGAGTGGCTTCCGCTTTCGGCAGCGGTTCCGCGATCGCGGTCGTCATCGCAGTTTCTTTTGGCGACGGCGAATTTATTAGTGATGAAGACATCAAAGGCGCGGTCAATCGGATGGCGTTCTTGATGACCGCGCGCCTTGCCCAAGATCGCGCCCATTCTCGAAATACCGCGTTCCCTTGCAGGCAATCGTCCAACCCCGAGACGACGCATTGCTCGGCTCTTTCGCGGTCTGCTGTCAACAACAAGGAAAGCGTGTAGAAATCGTCCAGGTGGTCGTGAAATGCCTGGCAGAAGTCGGGTGGCCTTGCATAATCCACTTTCATAACCCTTTCTTTCTCGGGCCAATCCTCTTCAGACTCAAATTCAGGCCGGCCCGGGATTCGTTCCATGGAAAAGCACGTGTCAATACCCCAAGTATGTGTAGACGGATGAGAGCTCATAAAATTGCCTCTCGATGTGATCCCACCCTGCTGTTTACTTGAAAGCCATGAACCGGAAGACCGGCAGGTTCCATTGCGGGTCCATCATGACCGGCGATGGCCCCGTCTTCGATTTTCACGATGCGGTCGGCGAAGCCGAGCACGCGCGAGTCGTGTGTGACGATCACCACCGCGCGATTGCGCTTGTGCGCCAGTTCGCTCATCATTTCCATGACGTTCTTGCCGGTGTGAGAGTCGAGAGCCGCGGTTGGTTCATCGGCCAGGATGATTTCGGGATCTCCCGCGAGCGCCCGGGCAATGGCCACGCGCTGCTTTTGCCCGCCGCTCAAGTCGGAGGGAAAGCTGTTGTACTTACCGCTCAGACCAACCTGATCCAGCAATTCCGCCGCCCGCTTTTTTGCCGACCTCGCGGGCACGCCTTTCAGATCGAGCATCAGTTCCACGTTCTCGCTGGCGGTCAGGGTTGGGAAGAGATTGAAACCCTGAAAAATGAAGCCGACGTGCGCAAGGCGGATGGCGGGCAATTGCTTTTCCGTTAACCGAATAATCTCTTTTCCAGCAATCTGCACGCTTCCCGAGGTGGCGGTGAGGATGCAACCCATGATCGAGAGCAGAGTAGTTTTTCCGCTTCCCGATGGGCCCATCAGCATGAGCAATTCTCCGGAATGGACGTCGAGGTCGACTTCGCGGAGGGCAAGAGTTCCGGTGGCACCCTCGGCGTAGGTCTTGGTGAGCTGGCGAACTGCGATTGCCGGTTGCATGTTTGCGTTCCTTCTCTCCCCTCTCAGTTCGTGCAGAAGCCCAAGCCTCGCGTCATCCCTTGAAGACCATGGCGGGATCGATGTGGGTGACTTTGTTGATCGAAACCAGGGCCGCTCCCACGCACATCGCCAGCGTCAGGAAGAACATGCCGACTGCCATCGGCATAGGCATAAGGATGGCGGCGCCACCTTCCTGACTGGCACGCACCACGAACACACTCACGATCATTCCTAGGACGTAGCCGATGACCGCGCTGATGGCGGCCTGCTTCATGATGACTTTGTAGACATAACTGTTCGGCGCGCCCATTGCCTTCAGGGTTCCAAACTCGCGGACATGATCCATGGTGGTGGCATAGATGGTCTGCGCGACCACGACAAATCCGACCACGAGCCCAAGTACGGCGGCGATCAGGACGGCCACGCCCGCGCCGGTGGTGAACATCCAGTAGAAGCGCGTCATGCGGCTAAATTCGGCGGTGGTGAAGACCTCGACATCCTTGACGCGATCGAGAAGATCGCGGCGCACTTCGTCGAGATTCGCTCCCGGCGCCATTTTCGCCAGGATGAAGTAGGTTTGGTCCTCCCGCGATCCGGTATAGTTCTGCGCGTTCTTGAAGGTCGTGAACACGTAAGGAGAAGTCGTGAATGACCGGATGCCGCGCGTGAAACCCACCACTCGCGCGCGATGGCCGGCGATTTCAAAGACCTCACCGACGCGGGTCACGCCGAGTTTCTTTTTGTACAGTTCGTCGAGGATGATGGCGTCGGGGGACTTCAAGTCTTCTACACTGCCCTCGACCAGGTTCCACGGCCGTTCCATGGGATCGTCGACGTTGAAGCCGACGATCTGGACCGAGTCCTGGCCGCCGTCGTGGCGCTTCCACTGTGTCCAGTGGGCGATGAGTTTTTGAGCGTCGGCGATGCCGGGCACGGCTCGAACCTGATTCAGTTTGCGCTCACTGAAAGGAACTCCCTGCTCCACATAGGGCACATTCTTGGACGTGATCCACAGGTCGGCACCGGAATGATCGATCAGGCCCGAAGTAGTCACGGTGAACCCCACAAACAATCCCAGTTCCACGACGATCAGCACCACGGCAAAGACGATTCCCGTGAGCGTGACGGCGAGCCGAACTTTGTCGTGAAACAAGTTTCGCTGGGCCAGAGGAGGCATGGTTATTTCACCTCGCCCGGATTTCGTGCCAGGCCGCGCATCGTGATATCGAGCATGAATTGAGCGCGTTGCGCGAGCGGACGCCAGTCGACCCAGGGATCGCAGCCTTTGGCAATATGCAGCGCAATCACGCCATGCACTGATGCCCATAGAGTCTGAGAAATCACCTCTGCATCACGGAATTCCTCGCGCAAACATTCGGCGTCGATAGCCTGTTGCACCGCCCACTTCAGGAAGGCGTAGGCGTCAACCTCGGGATTGCCCATCGTCTCGCGGTCTTCCTCGTTCGGCTCATGGGCCGGATGTGACGTCATGAACATGAACCGGTAGTGGTTGGGAAAGCGCAGGCCGAAGTCGATGTAGGTGCTGCCGATCTGCCGGATCCGCTCCATGGGATCGGACGACATTGCAGAACTTTGGAAGATCTCGGCGAGGCGGGCGTAGTCCTGCTGACAGAGTTCGTGGAAGAGTTGCTGTTTGTCGGCGAAGTGGATGTAGATGGCGGTGGGAGAGTATTCGATCTTCTCGGCCACCCGACGCATGGACACCCCTTCGTAGCCTTCGGTCACAAAAAGCTCACGGGCGGCGTCGAGGATCTTGTCGCGGGTCTCGGACTTCTCGCGTTCGCGCCTTTCTTTGACTCCCATAACAGTGGTCCTTTTGTTAACGATGTTAAGTTAACAGTGTTAAGTTACTGCACGTCATTTATGTTGTCAAGGGGAAATTGCGGTTTTGGGGTGGTGGCGGTCCCTCATGGGCGGAGATTCGGAGGAAAACCGGGATCTAATTGCCCACGAAGCGAAGATAGAGGTCGCGATCCTTGCGGCAGGCCTCGGCCATTTCCTTCACTTTTTTCCAGGCTTCTTTTTGCGATTCGTCGCGGGCGCGGTCTTTTATGGCTTCCCATTCCCGAAGGAAGGATTCGACTTGCAGGTGATTGAACACGGTTTTGCCGAAGGGGTCGATGCCGCTAAGGAGAACGAAGTTGGGGTCGGGGGCGGAAGGGATGACGCCGTTCAGGATAATCCACTCGCTGTGTTCGCCAAGGTCGTCTTCGAGTTTGACTACGAGGGACATGGGCGAAATGTATCAGTGTTGCGAGGGGATGCCAAGCGAGAAAGAGTATTGGGAGTAACCGAGGTTAGAGGGTCGGGATTCGGGGCTAGAACCGATTGCAGAGATCAGAGGGGAGATTGGAGAGGCAAGAGTCTACGTTACCTCCCAGGTTAGCGCCCAAAAGAACCGGGCGCGAACCTGGGGCACAGATCGACTTAGGCTTCGGCGGTTTTGGCTCCGTGCTGGAAGTGGTATTGGAGGATTTTTGCGGCGAGGGCTGGACTTACTTCTCCGGCTCCAGTTTTCTTTGCGCCTTCGGAGCGGACTATCTCTCCGCGGCAGACCACTTCCGTGGCTGCCAGACCAGCGATTTCTACCGGCAACACCAGGTTGATTTCCAGTTGGGCGTTGGGCTGGAGCGTTTCGCTGGCGTGGAAGAGCAGGCCGGAACGGCTGATATTTTCCGTGGTGCCGGGACGCCAGGTCTTCTCTCCCACCGGACGATAACGCAGTGGCAGATGAAGGTTGAAGCGGCGAGCGCGGAATGGGGGAATTTTTCGCTGGCGAGCATCGGCGCCGGGTTGAGTGCTGAACATCACAACCTCCTGAGGGATCGGTTCTGAATCGAGCAGCTCCCGCACGCGCTCTTTGAGGGTGGGGAGGCTGAAGGGTTTTTGCAGCAGGTTGATGCCGGCGTCGAGCAGGCCGTCGTGGCCGATGGCGTTTTCGGTGTATCCGGACATGTAGAGGACGCGGATCTCGGGACGTTGCGCGGTAATTTTGTTCGCGAGTTCGCGGCCGTTCATGCCGGGCATAACGACATCGGTGAGGAGGAGATCGATTTTGCCTTGATGGCCCGACGCAATTTGGAGAGCGGCAGCGCCATCTTCGGCTTCGAGAATCCGGTAGCCTTGCTTTTCCAGATACTGATGGGCGAGGCGGCGGAGGTTGGGCTCGTCCTCGACGAGAAGGATGGTTTCCTGGCCGCGATCGGCGCTGGGAAGTCCGGTGGATTCCTGCGCGGGGACGGCTTCCTCGCGGACGTCGGCTCGCGGGAAATAAGCGCGGAAAGCGGTGCCGCGCTGGGGTTGGCTCTGAACGAAGATGTAGGCTCCGCTCTGCTTGACGATGCCGTAGACGGTGGAAAGGCCGAGGCCCGTGCCCTTGGCGCCCTTAGTGGTAAAGAAGGGTTCGAAGATGCGGGACTGAGTTTCGTTGTCCATGCCGACGCCGGTGTCGCTGATGGAGAGCATGACGTAGTCGCCGGGAACAACGGGTTGGTGGGTGCGCGCAAAATTTTCGTCGATCCTGACGTTGGCGGTTTCGATGGTGAGCTTGCCGCCTTGTGGCATAGCGTCGCGCGCGTTGACGGCTAAATTCATGATGACTTGATCGATCTGGCCGGGATCGGCGCGGACTGCGCCGAGATCGGGGCCGGGGACCATCACGAGATCGATGTCTTCGCCGATCATGCGGGTTAGCATCTTCAGATTTTCGGTGACGACCTCGTTGAGGTCGAGGACCTTGGGGGCGAGGATCTGCTTGCGGCTGAAGGCGAGGAGCTGGCGTGTGAGCGAGGTGGCGCGGCGGGTGGCGTTGGAAATTTCCTGAGCGGGGCCACGGAGGCGCGGATCGGGACCGAGACGCTCGAGGAGAAATTCGGAGTAGCCGGAGATCACCATTAGCAGATTGTTGAAGTCGTGCGCGATGCCGCCGGCGAGACGGCCGATGGCTTCCATTTTTTGAGCCTGGTGGAGTTGGAGTTCGAGGGTTCGGGTCTCGGTTATGTCTTCCATAAAAATCTCGTAGTTGTTGCCTTCCGGTCCATTGGGAATCACGCGTCCCGAGATGCGGACGACGATGGGGGAGGCATTTTTTGTGAGGCAATCGATGGTCAGGTTGTTGAATTCCTTGCGCGCACGAAGATAATCGGCAATTTGAAACCATTGTTGAGCGTCAGCGAAAAGGCTGCCGAGATGGCGCCCGGCGAGTTCCGCGGAACTTGAGTAACCAAACATGGCGGTCAACGCGGGATTTGCGTCCTGGAGGATGCCGAAGGCAGTGCAACGGCAGATGCCGTAAGGGGCATTCATGACCAGGGAGCGGAAGTTGCTTTCCGATCGGCGAAGGCTTTCCTGGGCGGAACGGAGCGCGGCGTTGAACCAGCAAATGAGAAGCGCGACGGCGAAGAAGAGCGCAAGGTGGGCGAGTGAACGGCGGTACTCGGCGGGAGTTTGATCTCCGTTAAAGGAGTAGTAGGCGCTGACGGTGAGGGCGAAGGAAGTGGCTGCTAGGCCCGGCTTCCAACCGCCATACCAGGCGCTGACCATGACAGCGACAGCGAAGACTACGAGACGGCTCTCGGCGAGATCGGAAAAAAACAAAGTTGGGATCAGTGCGAGAAGCGTGCTGAGAAGGGCGACTCCGTAGCGCAAAATTGGAGCGCGTGCAGGAGCGACGGCGAAGGTGCTGGCAAGGGGGAGCTTCATTGTTTCGATAGATGCCGCTTGGTGACGATGCTATGCGTTCATTTGTGGCGAGGCGAGTTACGCCTGTTCAGTCGGTCGCCGCATTTTCCTGGCGGCCCAGTGGCCAGAGGGACAACGAAGAGGTGCGCGGTAGACGAAGAGGTGTGCGTGAAAAGCGTTGACCGTAGCCTAATCTCCGGGGGCGATTTGGGCAAATGTCAATTGGGCAAAAGTGGGGTAAGGAACAAAGACTTGCAATAGCGGCGTCGAAACTTGAAACTAGCGGGGCAATTCAGGAAGAGACGGAATGAATATCGGAATTTTTGGGGGAAGGTTCGACCCGATTCATCGCGGGCATATTTCGCTGGCGAAGGCGGCGATGGAGAAGTATGCGCTGGGGCGCGTTTTGTTTGTGCCAGTGAATACGCCTCCGCACAAAGACAAGCAGGCGATTACGGAGTTTGTGCACCGGTATGCGATGGTGGTTCTGGCTACGGCGGGGGAAAAGAGTTTTGTGCCTTCGTTGCTGGAGGGGCCGGATGCTGCGGAACTTCGCTCCGCTGGACAGCCGAGGGCGGCTTTTCCCCCGCGACGTTGAGGCGGCAAGCGGCTGCACCAAACTATTCGATTGATACGGTGCGGCGGGTCAAGGCTTCGCTGCGGAAGGCGGACCGGCTTTTCTTTTTGATTGGGGTGGATGCGTTTCGCGATATCGCGAAGTGGCATGAGGCTCGGGCGCTCCTGGGCGAGTGCGAGTTTGTGGTGGCCAGCCGTCCGGGGTACTCACTGCGCGATGTAGCGGAGGCTCTGCCGGAGGGCTTGCGGCCGGCAGAGTCGGTGACGCGGCCGTTTCATAAGCAGCCAGCCAGCGGGGATTTGGTTCTGCCGGGAGTTACGCTGCATCTGCTGGAGGGCGTGCATCAGAATGTTTCGGCTACGGCGATTCGGGCGGCGGCGGTTGGGGGCAAGGCTTTGGCTCGGTGGCTGGATCCGGGCGTGGCGGAGTATATCAAGAAGGTCGGACTGTACCGATAGCGAGGTCGGAGTCGGAAAGTCAGAAGTCAGAATGCCGAAGTGAAAACTTCAAGTTTGAGAGGTTTGGCGCTTGGAGAGAATCTAAGTGGGCTTTTGAAAACCTAGACCGCCCCGCCGAGGACAGCGCTTGGGTCGCAGATATTCGAATTTGATTGCTCGTGACTTGCGGCTCATGGCTCCTCCGCTCACTTACAATCAACGTAACCATCTATGCCCACTAAAAATCCCCTCAAGCAGCAGGTGCAGGAAGCCATTCTTGCGTGTCAGGACAAACAGGCGGAAGAGCTCACGATTCTGGAACTGGAAAAAGAGTCGGGGGCGTTCACCGATTATTTTGTGATGTGCAGCGGGACGAATCCCCGGCAGATTCAGGCGATCGCCGACGCGGTCGAGGAACGGCTGGAGCAGGGCGGAATGCGCGTCACGCACAAAGAAGGCTACAAGCAGGCGGAGTGGGTGCTGCTCGATTATGTGGATTTTGTCGTGCACATTTTTTCCGAGAAGGCGCGGGAATTTTACGACCTAGAGCGGTTGTGGAAGTCGGCAAAGCGGATAGAGGCGGAGGAGTTTTTGGCGAAGCCGCGGAAGCGGGCCAAGAACAAAGCTGAGGCGGCGCCTGACGCCGCAGTTGAGATTGCTACCGAAAGCCCGCGTAAACATGCCCGGAAGAAGCGGGCCTGACGGTGATGGCTGGCGATCCTTCGCGGGCTGATTTGCGTTGATCGAAACTTTCGTTCGTCTGAGTCGATTTCGAAAAATTCAAACGTGACAAGTCCATCTTCCAATTCGGATTCGAAAAACTCGGAGGCAAAGGCGGCTCCATGGAGTTCGTCATACCGGCTGGTGGCGGCGGAGAAGTGGAAAGCTAAATCAGCCTTCATGGGCGGAGCTGTGACGGCAGCGCTGGTTGAGTATGCCCAGCCGGTGGCGGGGATGTCAGTAGTCGACTTAGCAAGCGGAACGGGCGAGCCGGGGATCACGCTGGCGGAGTGCGTGGGCGCGAAGGGCACGGTGATGGCGGTCGACCAAAGCGCGGAATTGCTGGAGATTGCGGCGGAGCGGGCGCGGAAGAAATCGCTGGCGAACTTCACGACGCGGCAGGCGGACGCGCACGCGCTTCCTTTCGCGGATCGGAGTTTCGATCTGGCGACTTGCCGGTTTGGAGTGATGTTTTTTGCCGATGCTGCCGGGGCGCTGGGCGAGTTGCGGCGCGTTTTGAAGCCGGGGGCGCGCGCTTGCTTCGCGGCTTGGGGTCCGATGGAACAGCCTTACTGGCAGACCACGATGAAGGTCGTGCATCGCCATGTTGGCGGGCCGCTGCTGGCGTCGGGTGGAGCGGATCCGTTTCGATATTCGACGGCGGGATCGTTGTTAGATGTTTTGCGGGCGGCGGGATTTCTGGAGGTGGAGGAAAGTTTGCGCAACTTGCCCTGGACCTGGCTGGGCGATCCGGAAGAAGTGTTTGAGTATGCCTGCGCGACGGCGGCGCCGTTTCGTCCCATGCTGGAGCGGGTTCCCGAGGAAGCTCGTGGCCGGCGATTCGGGCAGAGGCCGTGGCTGCGATGGAGCGATACCGGGTGGGAGAGGAAATTCGATTTGGCGCGGATGTGGTGCTGGCTTCGGGACGGGTGTGAGGTCGCTCCGTGAAGATCAAAGTTGCTTGGGTTGGAAAGACCAAAGAAGCAGCGATTCAGAGTTTGACCGATGAATATTTGAAGCGCATATCGCGGTATGCGGAGGTTGAAGGCGTTGCGGTAAAGGACGAGGCGGCGATTTTGGCGCTGGCTGCGTGCACGCGATGCAAGTTGGTTTTGCTGGATGCACGGGGGAAGCAGTATTCGTCGGAGGAGTTTGCGGCTGTGCTGCAGCGGGAGCAGGTGAATGCGGTTCCGCTCCTATTTGCGATTGGCGGGAGCGATGGGTTTGGAGACGAGGCGCGGCGGGCGGCGGGACTTGTTTGGTCGCTGGGAATAATGACGCTGCCGCATGAGTTGGCGCGGGTGGTAGTTTTGGAACAGATTTACCGCGGATTTACGATTTTGAAAGGGCATCCCTATCACGTGGGGCACTAGGGTGTTTCGGCCACGGAGGGGACGTGGGTTGCGATAGACAATGCACGGGGAGAATGCCCCGCGTTATCGGTTTGAGATGCTTGCTTGCCTGGGTCCTTCGACTTCGCGCCGCTACGCTTCGCTTCATGCGCTGCGCTTAGGATGAGACGGTTGGAAGACGGCCCGGAGATCATTAACTTGTTAGTAAATGGGCAGGGGCCGGTTAGACTTGCGGCTGGATGCGGGAAGTGGGCGATTGCGATGTACCTCTGAGACTTTGCAAGGGCGGGGAGTTGGCTTATGGTGAACCTACAGACGAAGTGAGCGCCACGAATTTCGTCTGAAATTTTTATAGAGGCCCTCTCCCGATGAAGAACCCGTACGATGTTTTACGCGTGAAAGAGCAAGAACTGATCAAGGTGCGCAAAGAGATGGATGCTTTGCGGATTGCGGCAAAATTACTCGGCGCGGAGGACAAGAAACTCTCCAGCAGCAATGAGGGTCAGTCCCTGACGCGCGTGGTGGAAATGCCCTAGCAGCTGGAGCGGGAAGTATTTTCTACGCAACCTCCCCCTTCCTCTTAACGACGCTCCGGAGCGGGCGGCTGAAATGGCCGCCCGCTTTTGATTTTGCCGGAGCATCACATCTCTAGATTTCGATGATCATGTCTTCCAAGCGCGTGGGATAACGGTTGAGCACCTCGCCCCGGTCCTTCCCCACCAGAACCGTATCGGAGTGGCGGAAGCCGCCCCAATCGGGATCGTAGACACCGGGTTCGCAGCTGAAGGTCATTCCCTGCTTGAGAACAGTCTTGTCGCCTTCGGCGATCCAAGGAGATTCGTGGCCTTCGAGGCCAATGCCGTGCCCGGTGCGGTGGCGAAGGAACTTTTCGAATCCGGCTTTGCGAATCTGATCGAGACTTTTCTTGTCGACCTCTTCGGCGATTGCCCCTTCTTTCATATTTTCGACGCCGGAGTCGTGGGCGGCGAGCATAGCTTCGAACAACCGCTTGGCGTGGTCGGTTGGCTTGCCGATTACAAAGGACCGCTCGGACTCGACGTTGTAGCCACCGACGCATGAGCCGAAGCTGATGATGAGAGCGTCGCCGTTCTTGATGCGCTCGGTGCTGGGGACAGCATGCGGGAAGGCGGAGCGGCGGCCGAAGGGGACGAGTCCGCCGAATGGCGGGTCGATGCTGACGCCGACGACGTCTTTGAGGTCGGTGGACATGCGGTCGGCAACGGCATCGGCGGCAGCTTTCAGGATTTCGTTTTCGGTGACGGCACCGTGTTTGTGGACATAATCGCGGCCGACTTGCACTGAATATTCGGTGTAATACATGCTGCGGCGCATGACGTTGAGTTCGGCTTCGTCCTTGACCTGGCGCATGTTTTCGACGATGTCTTCGGCTTCGACGATTTCGGCATCGGGAGCGCCGAGTTTGATCTGCTTCATGCGGCTGGGCGTAGCTTCTTCGATACCGATTCTGCCTTTGCCGAACCCGCGATTCGCGACGCGCTCGAATATCCAGCGCACGCGGTTCACCGGGCCCGGAAAGTCGAAATAGGCTTCGTAGTCCTTGACCCACCAGAGCTTGACCTGGTCGGACTCGAGTCCGGGGATGAAGAGGGCGGGATCGCCGGACTTGGGGATGAGCGCGGCGAGCGGGCGCTCGGTGGAGAGATGGTAGTAACCGGTGGTGTAGATGACGTTGACGGCGTGGAGGAGAACGAGCGCATCGAGCTTGCGTTCGGCCATGGCGGCCTGGACCTGGGTGATTTTGCGGCTATACCAGTCGGGCGGAAGGCGGTCGATGCCGGGGACAGGGCCGGCGGCGTCGGGCGCGATGGCGGTGTTGACTCTCGAGCGTGTGAGTGCGGCCGAAGGCGGAGAGGCGGGAAGACATGGTGAGGGCGGCGGCACCGGCGGCGTTGCGGAGGAACAGACGGCGTGCTAGCTGATCCATTGCGGGCTCCAGGAATGCGGGTTTTGAGGCGAGAGTAGATTAGCGCGAGGCGGGGGATGTGTCGATGCGGGAGAGTAGTAGCGTCTTATGCCATTTAAGACACCGCTGGAGCAGAGACGATCTGCTGGCGAGGTTGTTACTACCCGCGTACAATCAAGGATTCGCTCGGCCTTAGTGCGGGACTTCGCCCCGCTGGACAGCCGAGGGTGGCTGTCACACGTGAGTGTTTATGGCGGATATTCGGCGAGGGCTGATTATTGTCAATACCGGGCCGGGCAAGGGTAAGACTACCGCGGCCATGGGGACGGCTCTGCGCGCGGTTGGGCAGGGGATGCGGGTGCTCATGCTCCAGTTTTTGAAGGGGTCTTGGCATTACGGAGAACTGGATGCGGTGAAGGCGTTTGGCGACAAGTTCGTCATGAAGCAGATGGGACGCGGGTTTGTGAAGGTAGGGGCGGAGAAGCCTGATCCGGAAGATGTGCGGATGGTGGAAGAGGCGTGGGCGGAGGCGGAGCGCGCGATCCAGTCGGGGGAATGGGATCTGGTGGTGCTGGACGAGATTAATTATGCGATCAGCTACGGGATGCTCGATCCGGCGAAAGTGGCTGAAGGATTGAAGAAGCGGCCGGAGATGGTGCATGTGATCTTGACCGGACGGAATGCGCATCCGACAATTGTTGAATTGGCCGATACGGTAACGGAAATGCGCCAGGTGAAGCACGCTTATGAGAAGGGCGTGATGGCGCAGAGAGGAATTGAGTACTGATATTGAATCATTGAGACATTTAGTCATTGAGTCATTGAACGCGAGCCCCATCCGGTTTGGACGTAGCAATGACTCAATCGCTCAATGACTCAATGATCCAATCGCTCTTATGACTTGGTTTAAACGACAATCCGGGGAGATTGATGCGGGCGGGGACAAGAAGGTCCGCACTGAGGGGCTTTGGGTTAAGTGCGACTCTTGCCGGCAGATTATCTGGAAGAAAGATCTGGAAGAGAATTTTAACGTCTGCCCGAAGTGCGATAAGCATTTTCGCATCGACGCGCGGACCCGACTGGCTCAGCTTCTGGATGACAACGTCTACGAGACTTTTGACAGCAACCTGTCTTCGACCGATCCGCTGAAGTTTGTGGATTTGAAACCGTATTCTTCGCGGCTGAAGCAGGCTAAGACGGATACGGGGCTGAAGGATGCGGTGATCAATGCGCTGGGGAAGTTGAATGGGCGTCCGTTGATTGTCAGCTCCATGGAGTACGCGTTTATTGGCGGGAGCATGGGCGCGGTGGTGGGCGAGACGATTACGCGGGCCATCGAGAAGGCCACGGAGACGCGGACTCCGATTGTGATTGTTTCGGCCTCGGGCGGGGCGCGGATGATGGAGGGCGCGATCAGCCTGATGCAGCTGGCGAAGATCTCGGCGGCTCTGGCGCGGCTGGATGCGGCGAAGGTGCCGTACATTTCTGTATTGACGGACCCGACCACTGGCGGGGTGACGGCTTCATTTGCAATGTTGGGCGATTTGAATATCGCGGAACCGGGGGCGTTGATTGGTTTTGCCGGGCCGCGGGTGATTGAGCAGACGATCCGGCAGAAACTGCCTCCTGGGTTTCAGCGCTCGGAATTTCTGCTGGAACACGGGATGCTGGATGCGGTGGTTCCCCGCAAGGAGTTGAAGTCGTATATTGGGCGGGCGTTGAGTTTTATGGTTGGAGCGGCGGCATAGAGTGCGGGTGGTCGTTGGTCGTTGGTCTCTGGTTGTCCGCGAGTTTTGAATGGTTCGAGGTTAGTCTTCCGCTTCCTTTCAGGCCTCTTTCAGCGCAATTCGAATTGGCTGGGCAGCTCTCCGATGGCACTTTCTCACCTTTCTCACAAGCCCCTGATACCCTAGATGTACGTTGCGTCGCCTAGTTGAGGCATCTCCCAACGACCGACGGCCAAGCGAGCATTTTGTCCTACGAAACCGCAGTTGCGCAGATGTATGCGTTGGGCCATGAACTGGCATCTACGCCGGCGCACAAGTTTGACCTGACGCACATGCGGGTGCTGCTGGGGGCCCTGGGGAATCCGGAACGCAGCTTTCCTTCGGTGCTGGTGGCGGGAACTAATGGCAAGGGATCGACCTCGGCTACATTGGCTGCCATTCTGCGGGCTTCTGGGCTGAAGACCGGGCTTTATACCTCGCCCCATCTAGTGCGGATCAATGAGCGGATCCGGCTGGATGGGGTGGCGATCTCGGATGACGATTTTGCTCTGGTGCATGACGTGGTCGGGCGAACTGCGGAGCGACTTGTTGGCGAGGGTGACTTGCCATGGCATCCCAGTTTTTTTGAGATGCTGACGGCGATGGCGTTCGAGTATTTTGCTCGGAGCCGGCCCGACTTGGTGGTGCTTGAGGTCGGGATGGGCGGGCGACTGGACGCCACGAACGTCGTTGAGCCACGGGTCAGCGTTATTACCGATATCTCTTTGGATCATCAAAAGTATCTGGGCGAAACGCTGCGAGAGATCGCCGGGGAGAAGGCTGGGATTATTCGTGCTGGCGGCGTGGTGGTCACCTTGCCTCAGATGGCTGAGGCTAATGACGTGATTGGACACGCGATTCTGGATTTGGGGGCACGGGCTGTGAATGCCGTGCCTTATGTGCCTCCGGTTTCACCGGGGAGTGATTCGTTTTGGGGCGCGCAGCGAAAACCTTTAGCCGCAGAGTGGCGCTGAGTTCGCAGAGAAAAGCGGACAGCGAAAGCAGAGGTATCCACTGGCGGTTTTGGGCGAGGAGATTACGGTCGAATCGCCTTTGGTTGGGCGGCATCAGTTGCGGAATACCGCTTTAGCGATTGCCGCGGCGGTGGAGTTGCGGGAGCAGGGATTCTCATCGATTACGGCGCGGTCGATTGAGTCCGGGATTCGGGAGACTCGGTGGCCGGGGCGGTTTCAAGTGGTGCCGGCTGCGGGTGAACGGCCTGAGATTGTCCTGGATGTGGCGCATAATCCAGCGGGGGCGTGGGCTTTGCGGGCTGCGCTCTCAGCGGAGTTTGGGGAGCGTCCCGTGACCATGGTGTTTGGAATTATGCGGGACAAGGCAGTAGGGGAAATCGCGGAGATACTTTTTCCGGTGGCGGAGCGGGTGGTGATTACACATGCGGATAATCCGCGCTCGGCTACGGCGGGTGAGATTCGGGAGGCGGCGCGGCGAGTGGCGGCTGACATGGTTGAGGCTGAGAACGTGGGTGCCGCGCTGGAGTTGGCTGCTGGCTTGGCTGGGGCTGAGGGGCTGGTTGTGGTTACCGGGTCGATTTACGTTGTTGGAGAAGCGATGCTGGCGCTTGGGGTCGGCATCTAAGCTGCTTGGTGCTTCGGCGCCGGAAAATTGGACCGTGGTCAGTGCGACGCTTGGATGTAAACACTGGGTACACGTTGGAACACAGAGGAATTCATCCTGCGTTTTCCTGGCTGCATCTAATGACAAGCGGGATGGGTCAAAGACGTCGGAATTGAAAGAGTTTTGAAAACTTGAATAAGGTCATCACAACCATTGAGCCCGAGAAATCTGGGGCCGAGCTTCGCTCGGCTGGACAGCCGAGGGCGGCTGTCCCCACGTGGACTGAGGGAGCACCCGCTTTCGGCTCCGCGCGGCGGCATGGGTGGGGTAGCCGGCTGCGATCCTATTTTATTTTTGATCCTCTGATTTGGGCTTACACGATTGTCTTGGGAACGATTTCGCTCCTGACGTCGCTTTTTGACCGGAGCGGGCGGATTCAACATCGGCTGGCGGCGTTGTGGTCGTGGCTGATCATGAAGACGATTCTGTCGCCGGTTGGCGTGACGGGGAATGCGGCGGCGCTTGCGGCCGGAGTTGGCGGCAAGCCGCGGGTGTTTGCCGTGACCCATGCTTCGGCGTTGGATATTCCGATTCTGTATGTTTATTTGCCGTTTCAGTTTCGGATTGTGTTCAAGAGCGAGTTGCTGTCGTATCCGTTTATTGGATGGCACTTGAAGCGGTCGGGGCAGGTTTGCATTAATCAGCAGAATCCGTCGGCTTCTATCGGGGCGATCAAGTCGGCGCTGCGGAGTTTGCGCTCGGGGATGCCGCTCGTGATTTTTCCGGAGGGCGGCCGGACTCCGGACGGGAATATTCAGCCGTTTTTGCCGGGAGCGTTCTTTCTGGCAATCAAGGCGCAGGCCGAGATTGTGCCCATTGCGCTGGCCGGAACGTTTGATTTGCTGCCGATGAATACCTATCACATTAAGAGCCGACCGCTGGAGATGCGGGTGGGCGACGTGATTTCCACGGCGGGGCTGACCTTGGCGGATACCGAGGCGGTGTCGGCGCGGGTGAAGGCGGCGATCGAGGAGTTGCACGGAGCTGGGTAAATCTCATCGAGCTCGGGCACTCGTTGGGTACTATCTTCCTTGGGTTTTCTTTAGACATTTCTATCTTTCCACTCATGAAGAGTGAGGTCGCCCCTTCGGCAAGCTCAGGGCGGCTCTCACAGTGACCGACGGGACGTTCGCGCTAGGCACTTGTGGCGGGCATCCTTGCTCTTGGTCTTGGTGGGCGCGTATGATGCAGCGTTTATGACTTCGCGAGAGGCGGCGCGGGCGGTGGAGATTCATCAGAAGGCGCAGCTTATGTCGGCTTCGGAGGTAGAGCGGACGCTGATCCGGCTGGCGCACGAAATTCTCGAAAAAAATAATGGTTGCGAGGATCTGGCGCTGGTGGGGATTCGGCGGCGCGGGGTTCCGCTGGCAGAGCGGCTGGCGCGGATTATTCAGAGGATCGAGAAGAAGCCGGTACCAGTAGGGACTTTGGATATCACGTTGTATCGCGATGATCTTTCGACTCTGGATTCGAAGCCCGTTGTGCAGAAGAGCGATGTCGGGATTCCGGTGGCGGGCAAGTCGGTGGTGCTGGTGGACGATGTGCTCTACACGGGACGGACTACGCGGGCGGCGATGGATGCCTTGTTCCATGAAGGCCGGCCGAAGCGGCTACAGCTTTGCGTGCTGATTGATCGCGGGCATCGGGAGTTGCCGATTGAGGCCTCGTTTATCGGGCGGGTAGTGCAGACTACCGAGAATCAGATTATTGAGGTGAAGTTGCGGGAAGTGGATGACGCGGAGAAAGTATTGTTGATGGAGAAGGGGTAAGCGGTATTGACCTCGCTTCGCGATGGGCAGTCTTAAAGAGAGCAAACTGCAAGTTCGTCGCTTATTCTCGCCGCGCTAACGCGGCTCGGAATGGCTCGGAATAACGATAGTTCCATAAAGCAAAAATATGAATGCAGCACGCGGGTCATTGCTCGGCATAGAGCATCTTGAAGCGGCCGAGATTTTGAGAATACTGAAGGCGGCACGGCGGATGAATCCAGACCGGCCGCGGCCATTGCTGCGCGGGCGGCGGGTGCTGCTGTTGTTTTATGAGGCTTCCACGCGGACGCGCAGTTCGTTTGAGATTGCGGCCAAGACCCTGGGCGCGCACACGATCCTGATTCAGGCCGTCGGATCGAGCATTGAGAAGGGCGAGTCGCTGCTCGATACCGGATATACGGTGCGGGCGGTGGGCGCGGATGTGATTGTGATCCGGCATCCCAACGCGGGGGCGCCGCAGGTGATGGCTTCGCATCTGGATGTGCCCGTGATCAATGCAGGAGATGGATTGCACGAGCATCCGTCCCAAGCGCTGCTGGATGCTTATACGATTCTGCGGAACAAGAAGAGCTTTAAGGGGCTGCAAGTCGCGATTGTTGGCGACATTTTTCATAGCCGCGTGGCGCGGTCGGCTTGTCATTTGCTGTCGAAGTTTGGAGTGAAGATTATTTTGTGCGGGCCGCAGGAACTGGTGCCGGAGATAGCCACGACGATTGCTCCAGGCGTGCGGGTGACGCGGCATATTGAAGATGCTTTGCGCGGGACTGACGTGGTGATGCTGCTGCGCGTGCAGAAAGAACGGCTGGCGGGGATGAAGATCGATCTACCGGAATATATTGCGCGCTACCAGATGACACCGGCGCGGCTGAAGATGGCAAAGAAAGATGCGATTGTGATGCATCCCGGTCCGATTATCCGCGGGCTGGAACTCACCAGCGATGTGGCGGACGGAGCACAGGCGCGGATACTTGAGGAAGTTAGGAATGGCGTTCCTACGCGGATGGCGATATTGGCGCGGGCGGTGGGGAAGATGCGATGACTGCGGAGCTTTTGCTCCGTGGGACAGCCGAGGGCGGCTGCCCCCACGCAGCGTTCGATGAGGACACGATTTGAAAGCACACGACAAAAGCAGCTTGCTGATTTCTGGCGGACATCTGATTGATCCGGCGACGCGGATTGATGCGCCTATGGATATTTTGATTAAGGATGGGCGCGTGGCGGAGGTGGCTGCTCCTCGAAAGATCAAAGGGGCAGACCGGAAGTTTGATGCTCGCGGGCTGGTCGTTTCGCCCGGGTTTATCGACTTGCACGTGCATCTGCGAGAGCCGGGACAATCGCATAAAGAGACTATTGCTTCGGGGACGGCGGCGGCAGCGGCCGGGGGATTTACTTCAGTTTGCACGATGCCGAATACGGCGCCGGTGGTGGATTCTCCAGATTGGGTGAGGTGGGTTGGGTCGCCGGAGCGCGGGGCGGTGGTCAATGTCTTTCAGATTGCGGCGGCTACTCGGGGCAGCAAAGGCGCGGTGCTTACCGATTTTGGGGCGTTGCAATCGGCCGGAGCGATCGCCGTCACCGACGATGGGAGGCCGATTCTTGATGACCGCGTGATGCGTGAGGCCTTGATTCTGGGCGGGGAGTTGAATTTTCCTGTGGTGCAGCATGCGGAAGATACGCGCATGACAGAGAACTGCTCCATGAATGCGGGGCCGCGGTCGTTCCGGCTGGGACTGCGCGGGATGACGGTGGCGGCGGAGGCTTCGGTGGTGGAGCGGGATGTGCAGCTGGCAACTACGATTCCGAATGCGCGGCTGCATGTGGCGCATCTTTCGACGGCGGATGCCTTGAAGGCGGTGCGGCGCGGGAAACGGGCAAAGTCGCGGATTACGTTTGAAGTTACGCCACATCACTTTGTTTTAAGCGATGAGGATATGCGGGATTATGACAGCAACTTCAAGATGAACCCGCCGCTGCGGTCGCGGGCAGATCTGGAGGCCATGCTGGTAGCGCTGGAGGATGGGACGGCAGATGCGATTGCCACGGATCATGCTCCGCATGCGGCGCACGAGAAGGAAATGGAGTTTGAGCGGGCGGCTTTCGGGATTACGGGGCTGGAGACGGCGCTGGCGCTGGCGATCACCAAGCTGCACGTTGGGAAGCGGATTCCAATACGGCGAATTGTGGAGTTGTTTACGGCGGGTCCGGCGCGATGCTTTGATCTGCGCGGGCGCGGGTCGCTGGAGCGCGGAGCGTTTGGGGATGTGACGATTTTCGATCCGAAGAAGAAGTGGACGTTTGAGGCCGCGAACTCGCGGTCGAAATCGAGAAATACTCCGTTTGATGGGTGGGCGATGACGGGGAAGGTCATGGCTACCGTTGTAGGCGGAGTGGTAGTGTACGAGGCGTGAAACCGCTCGATTCTTTCCTGCGGATTCTCACGGATTCCCTCGGATCGTGACTCCTTTGAGCTGCGACATTTCGCGGCCTGCTTAATCAACGTTCACTGTAAATGTCACATTCGCGACGCCCGGTGAGGATGCCGTCACCGTAACGGTCCCCGTCTGAGGGGGAGCGGTGTAGCGCGAGCCCGCGATTCCCTTGCTTGTGGTGGTGGCCGGGTTCGGTGAGAAGCTGCCGCCTGCTCCGTTGTCGCTATAGGTGACCTGAGCGCCTTTCACGAAGTTTGAATATTGATCTTCGATCAGCACCTGTAACTGTTTTGAGGCTTTCTGGCCGGCTTTGACGGTCTGGTTGTTGCCAGCGTAGATGGTCATTGCGGCAGGCGGGCCGGCAAGCACATTCACCTTGAAGGAAACGGGATTGATGCCGGTCACCGAGGCGGTCACGCTCACCGCTTCAGCTTTGGTGCCGGTGGTGTACGTCGTAGAAGCGAAGCCGCCGGAGTCGGTGGTGGCGATGGCGGGCGCGACTGCGCCGCCAGCCCCGTTGTCGGAGAAGGTAACGGAAACGCCGGCTACCGGACTACCATTCCCGTCCTTAACTTTAACTTTAAGAGGCGCGCCCAGGCTGGTGACGACGGGAGCGGATTGGTTGTTTCCGGAGGCGATGGCGATCGATGCGGGAGCGTTCCCGGTGGCGGTGACGGTGAAGGTAGCGCTGGCGTAGCCCTTGCTCGAGGCAGTGATGGTGTAAACGCCGGGAGTGCTGGAAAGAGTGAAGTTGGTGGTAGCAAGGCCGTTCGCAGTCAGTCTGCGTTTTTGGATTGGAGAAGAAGCCGCTCTTGGGACTGACGGTGAAGGCTACTTGGATTCCGGATTGATGAATCGGATTGCCGCTGTACGGGTCGGTCAGTCCAGCCTGGAGCGGCAGGGGCAGTTGGGATCCGGCTGGAGCGCTCTGATTGTTGCCCGCGACCGGAAGGAACGCAGGCAGGAGACCGAAGACGGAGAGCTGGGTCTGGCCGTTGACGTAGACCTTGCCGTTAGCGACGATCGGCATGGCGAAGTGGACGAGCTTGCCGATGGCGTCGCGCGTGGGATTCATGCCGTTGTCGTAGAACTCGGTGGCAAGATTGGTGGCGTCGTAGGCATAGAGTTTGCTGGTCGGAAAGGTGGCGTGCCAGTAGATTCCGTTCTGCGTGCCATTGGCGGAAACGATGCCACCCACGGGATTGGCAGTGGCTTTCGGGGTCTGCGACGTGGGTTGGAGAGAGAGTTGGCCGTTGTTAAAAGAGTAGGCCATGATGGGCGTGCCTTCAGCGGCGATGTAGACGTTGCTATTCCAGAAGGCCTGGCCGGCATGAACTTCGCCCGCGACGGGCACGTCGAGTTCCTGCGGAATCTGGAAGTCGCCGGCCGGATTGTATCCCCCCATGTTGTTTTGATTCAGGATGTAGGCGGTGCCATTCTTATCGACGGCGAGAGCATATTGGCCGCTGGGTTGCTGGGGCAGCAGCATTACGAAACCGGAACCGAGATCAAGATCGTTTTCCTGGAAAAAGAGCTGGTTATAAGGAGTGAAGTAGTCGCCGAGCGCGAGCGTGTTGCCGACCTGCGTGAGTTTGAGAGCGGTATCGCCAAAGTGGGTGCCGCCGGGGCCATCGAAGAGGCCATCGCCAGTGCTGAAGAAAACGTTGCCATTGTTATCGCCGGCGAGACCAGCGCCGGAGTGCCAGATGGCAGAGGCCTGAACGTTTGGCGACACATCAAACGCGCCGACCTGCTGGAGCGTGCCGCCATCATAGGCGATAACCCAGCCGTTTTCTGTCTTGATGTTGCAGCCGGGACCGCCGAATCCGATATAGACGATTCCATTCTGGAGAAGCAGGCCGGGACGCTGCTGCTGGAACTTGTCGATGAAGGTGTAAGTCTCACCGTTAATGACGACCGAGGCGGAGACAGTGGAAGGGCCGCCGAAGAGTTCGGCGCCGGTGCCGAGGTCGAGAGCGTGGAGGCGATGAACGTAGCTTCCGTTCTCTTTAGTCATCGCCAGGAAATAAATAGCGTTTCTGGTGGTATCGATGACAGGCGTTCCCTGGATGCCGAACTCGGTGTAGCCGGTGACGCGGCAATCTTCGTCGGCGAGCGGAACGGTTGTGATGCCATTGTCTTCATCGAGAAGATTGACATACCACAGTGGCTGCGCATTCGTGCCCTGATTATTGTCGGCGTCGAAGGCGTAGATGCTGTCATGCATAGTGACGGAGTAGATAACGTTGTGCGTGGCATTCAGCGAGGGAATGTAGACGTTGGGAACGTAAAGGGACTGCGCGGCCATCTGGCCATCGAGTGGTTGCGTGAACAGCAGGCCAAACTGATTGGGGTTCACGTTGGCGGGCGTCAGGATGGTTTCCTGCGTGTTCTGGCCGGTGCGAGCATTGTCATAGTGCTGGGTGAGAACGCGGTCTGACTGACGGCGGCAGGAGACAGCATTAGAGCGAGAAGGAGCGCCGCCACAGGAAGGAGAAAGGCTTTCGGAATCGCGAGCGAGGACAGAGCATTGGCGAAGCGCGGGGCGACAGATAATAGCACTCGCAGTCTGGTCGGTTGCGTCCATAACGAAGTGGCAGAGCTCATGGGACACCTATCCTTGACAAGACCTTCTGCAATCTGAGGGGAGAAGGTAAGTTTACGCGAACCGCTTTGGGATCAGGAACTTAAAATCGGCAAGAAAGCCGCAGCAACTGCTGGAGTAGGCAAAGAGTTGCGCAAAAGCGTAAAGGCCACGGAGCGAGCGCGACGATAGGTCAGAGCTGGAATGCTACAATTCGCGGCCATGAATCGAAGTGGACTTCTACTACTGTTGGTAGTGTTACCGGGGTTTTTATGGGCTTGGGAGGCGCGCAGGAAGTTGAAATCACAGCGGAGCCTTCGCACCATCTTGTTCTCGAGAACGAACAGGTGCGGGTGTTCAGCGTTTCGGTTGCGCCGCATTCGGCGACGCTGATGCACCGGCACCGGCATGATTATTTCTTCGTGACGCTGGGCGACGCGCGGATTTCGAACGAGGTCGAGGGCAAGGAACCGGTGGAGGCGCTGCTGAGCGACGGCGCCACGCGCTTTATTCCTGGAAACTTTGCGCACGTCGCGCGCAATCTCGAAGACACACCATTTCGCAACGTGACGATTGAGTTGCTCCAGGATGAGAAGCGGAGGGCCTCGGCTTCGCATTGGGATAAGGATAGCGGCGAGGAGTCTTCACTGGGCTGGGACCGGAAGATTCTGTTCGTGAAAGATGGAGTGCGCGTTTCGCAAGTCGAACTTGATTCGAAGACTGCGCTGCCGAAGGGTCGCCATAGTGGTCCAGTGTTGCTGGTAGCGGTGAGCGGGTTTGAGCTGGGTTCGAATGCGGACGGGAAGGGATCGGCCGGAGAAGTACTTAAGGCGGGAGAGGTGTGGTGGTCGGATGGAGCGCCGACCGTCATCAACGCTGGGAGCGGGCCCGCGCGATTTGTATTGCTGGAGTTCTGAGCGCTGGCGAAAGTTGGGTCAGTGCGGCGTTTCGTTTGATTCGTAGCCTCGGCATGCCAGCACGGGCAAGCGGGGATATTTCGGGAAGCTGGCATCGGTTCGCGAGAGTTGACACCGGATGAAAACCGAGCCGCGATCGGACTCAATTGCGCGGGCGTTCAGGCAGGTTGCGCACAGGCCTGAGGCCAGACCTTTCTTCGACGGACTGTCGGGTTCTGGCATCTCTTTATCAGTTTAAGGCCGCATCGGCCCTGATCCGTCCCGCGCGGGCGGGCCTTCCCGAGGCGAGTTACAATCAGGGACGGGTAAATTCCTATGAAAAATTCCGCTATGAGTCGTCCTCTTATTGAAGTCGATCCTGAGATCGCAAACGCCATCGATAACGAAGTGCGGCGGCAGCACGAAGGGCTGGAACTGATCGCCTCGGAAAATTTTGTCAGCGAAGCCGTGCTCGAGGCTGCCGGGTCCGGTGTTCACGAATAAGTATGCGGAGGGTTATCCCGGCAAGCGGTATTACGGCGGATGCGAGTTTACCGATGTGGTGGAAAATCTGGCGCGCGAACGGGTAAAGAAATTGTTTGGCGCGGAGCATGCGAATGTGCAGCCGCATTCGGGATCACAGGCGAACCAGGCGGCGTATGCGGCGGTGATTCAGCCGGGCGACACGATTCTGGGACTCAACCTGGCACATGGCGGACATTTGACGCATGGCCATCATCTGAATTTTTCGGGAAAGACATACAAGATCGTTCCGTATGGCGTAACGAAAGAGACCGAGACGATTGACTACGATGAATTGGAAAAGCTCGCCGAGCAGGAGCGGCCGAAGCTGATTATTGGCGGAGGCAGCGCGTATCCGCGGATTATCGATTTTGCGCGGATGCGGCAGATTGCAGATAAGGTGGGCGCGATCTATCTGGTGGATATGGCGCACTTTGCCGGACTCGTGGCGGGAGGGGCGCATCCTTCGCCGGTACCGCACGCGCAGATTGTGACTTCGACCACGCATAAGACCTTGCGGGGACCGCGGTCGGGAATGATTTTGAGCAGGCAGGAATTTGGGGCGGCAATCGATAAGACCGTGTTTCCCGGAATGCAGGGCGGGCCGCTGGTACACATCATGGCGGCGAAGGCAGTGTGCTTCCTCGAAGCTTCGCAGCCCAGCTTTAAAGAATATGCGCGGCAGATTGTGGCGAACGCGAAGGTGCTGGCGGAGACGCTGGCGGCGGAAGGATTCCGGATTATTTCCGGCGGGACGGACACGCACCTGATGCTGGTCGACGTGTTCGCCAAGGGCATGCTGGGGAGCGAGGCCGAAAAGGCGCTAGGCGAGGCCGCGATCACCGTCAATAAGAATGCGATTCCGTTTGATACGAATCCTCCGATGAAGCCGAGCGGGATTCGTATTGGGACGCCAGCCGTGACTACGCGCGGGATGAAGGAGGTCGAGATGCGGCAGATCGGGCGCTGGATTTCGGAAGCCCTGCAGAATCGGGCCGATGCCGCCATGCTGGGCAAGATCCGCAAGCAGGTGCTGGGACTGGCGGAAGAGTTTCCGCTCTACGCGCAGCGGCGGGGAACGGGCTGAGGTGCGGGCGTAGTTTCTCGTGCCTTCAATCTCCATGTCACAAATCGCCATCGGCATGAGGGAGCGTTCAGCTCTTAGGCCGGTGGCGATCTACTATTATTCTCTTAACCTCCTTATGAACACACTTCCGCGCGACATTCTCCGGTGCATCGGGAACACATCTTTAATCGCGTTGCGCAAGGTTGTGCCTTCGAACGGGGCGCGCATTTTCCTGAAACTGGAAAACGAAAATCCTTCCGGCAGCATGAAAGACCGGATGGCACTGGCCATGATCGAAGCTGCCGAGGCGGATGGACGGCTGAAGCCGGGCGGCACCGTTGTTGAATATACCGGCGGGAGCACGGGTGTCTCGCTGTCGCTAGTGTGTGCGGTCAAGGGATATCCGCTGCATATTGTCAGTTCGGACGCGTTCTCGCGGGAGAAGCTTGACCACATGCGGATACTCGGGGCTCGGCTGCAAATCGTGCCGAGCGATGGCGGAGGCATGACTGGAAAGCTGACCCGCGACATGGTGGAGGCCGCGCGCGTCATCACCGAGCAGACAAGCGGGTTCTGGACCGATCAGCTGAGAAATACCGATCAATTGGCTGCCTATCACACGCTGGCTGACGAGATCTGGACGCAAACGGACAAGAAAATCGACGGTTTCGTGCAAAGCGTCGGAACGGCTGAGTCGCTTCGCGGCACGGTACGGGAGAGGTTGCGACAACGGGGCAAGAAAATCACAATGGTTGCCGTCGAACCGGCGGAGTCGGCCGTGCTTTCGGGAGGCGCGCCGGGGGCGCACAAGATTGACGGCATCGGGGCGGGATTTGTGGTGCCGCTCTGGAGGGATGACATCAGCGACCGGATCGAGCGCGTGTCGACGCAAGATGCCATATCGATGGCTTTCCGTCTTGCGCGGGAGGAAGGGCTTTTTGCCGGGACCTCTACCGGGTGCAACGTGATTGCCGCCTTGCGATTGGCCGAGGAATTGGGACCTGGCGCGACCGTGGTCACGATCATGTGCGATACCGGGATGAAATATCTGAAGACTTATGGCACGGCGCTGGAAAAGGTGGAGGCAGCTTCTTTGCCTGCACCTGTCGCTTTAATTTGCTGTTTCCGCTCGGTTGCCTGTGTTTAAATTCTCCTCGTGAAGGTCGCGATCGATATCCGGCGGATGACGGAGTTTGGCGTTGGCACTTACATTCGCAACGTGGTGCGGACGCTGGCGCGGCTGGATCGGAGCAGCACTTACTTTCTGATTGGATCCCCGGCGAAGGTGGCGGAATTTGGAGCGCTGCCGGAGAACTTTCACGCGGTCGAACTGACGGCGCCGGATAACACGTTGAAGGGAGGCGTTGAATTTCGGGCGATCGTGCGGCGGCTGGGGTGCGATGTTGCGCATATTCCGCACATGTTCTGGATGCCGCGCGGGCTGCCGTGTCCATACGTGCTGACGGTGCACGATTTGCTGGAGCACATGTATGGGTCGCGGAACTTCTCAAGCCTGCGGCGAAGTTTGCATTTTTACCTGACGCGGCGGGTGCTGCGCGGAGCGGCGCGCGTGATCGCAGTTTCGCAGTTCACGAAGGGCGAGATTCACAAGCTGCTGGCCATTCCCGGATAGCCGCATCGAGGTGGTCTACAACGCGATTGACGAGCGGTTTCTGCACGGGCATGCGAGCCAGGCGGATCGCGAATTGATTGCGCAGCGGTATCAGGTGAACTATCCGTTCCTTCTGTATGCGGGCGCGATCCGGCCGCATAAGAACGTGGTGCGGATTATCGAGGCTTTCTCGGCATTGAAGAACGAACTGGCCAAGGAGCGCCTATATGCCGATCTGAAGCTGATTATTATTGGCGACGATTTGTCGAGCCACCCGCGGCTGCGGCGGACGGTAGTGGCGCGGCGGAGTGCAGAACGATGTACGCTTCCTCGGATTCGTGCCGATCGAGGTGCTGCGCATTTTTTACGATGTGGCCAAGGTTTTTGTGTTTCCCTCGCTCTATGAGGGATTCGGGTTGCCGCCGCTCGAGGCGATGGCGCACGGGACGCCGGTGGTCACGTCGAATACCTCGAGCTTGCCGGAGGTAGTTGGGAACGCGGCGCTGATGGTGAATCCTGAAAATGTGTTTGAGATCCGGAACGCTTTGCAGCAGGCGCTGCTGGATTCGGAGTTGCGGGACCGGATGAAGCGGTTGGGATATGAGCAGGCGCAACGATTTTCCTGGGAGAGTTCGGTGGCCCGGATTCTGGAAATTTATCGCGAGGTGGCCGGCGAGCGGGCAGAGCCGCGGTCGTATCGAGTAGCATCTAAGGGAAAAGAATTCATGGCCATCGTACGGTTGAAAATCGATGTCGCTGGGACGGTGGGCGATGAGGCTTGGCACGGGATCAAGCAGTTTGATCAGATCCAGAACGCCGCGTTTGGGCCCGAGTTTGGTTGTGGCGGCGGAGCCTGCCATCACGCGGCGGATTCGGCACATGGGAACGGCGAATGGATAGGGGCTGAGATCCGGCTGCTGACGCCGCTTCTGGCGCAGTATGCGGTGGCACATTATCTGGAGCAACCGCGCGTTCTGGACGCGGATGTGGTGGAGTGATAGTGCGCGCGATCTCTACGTTCTCGTAATGAATCTTCCCGATGAACTTCCCCGACTCTCCTCGAGCGTAATCAGATTTTGGCTGATGCGAGGCCGCGGCCGCCTGCTCGCGGACTGGCGCGTTGCTTTGCTCGTGCTGGTTGGATTGTGGATCGCAATTTACGCGGTTGGATTGTCGGGCGCGCCACTCTTGGACGATGCCGATACCGTGCATGCCGAAGCGGCGAAGGAGATGCTGCAACGGAACGACTGGGTGACGCTGTATGTGAATGGCGAGAGGTATCTGGAAAAGGCTCCGCTGATGTATTGGAGCGTGGCGGTGAGCTACGAACTGTTTGGGATGAGCGAGTGGAGCACGCGGTTTCCGCTGATGTTGGGCGTGCTGGCGATGATCCTAGCGACGTATGGGTTGGGACGATGGGCGTTTGGCGGCGAAGGTGGATTCGATTCGGCTTTGGTGCTGGCTACGGCGCTCGGACCATTTTTGTTTACGCGGTTCCTGATTCCCGATGTGCTGGTAGGGTTGTGGCTGACGCTGACGTTCTGGTTTTTTCTGGTGTCGCTTGAGCAGGAGAAACCGTCGCGGCTGGTTTGTTGGGGATTGGCTGTGGTGTGCGCGCTGAACGTGCTGACGAAAGGCCTGATTGGGCTGGTGTTTCCGGCCGGCGCGATCGGGATTTATTTGCTGCTGACAGGAAATCTGCGGCATGTGCTCCGGCTGCGGCTGACTTCGAGCACACTGGTTTTCTTTCTGGTGGCAGCGCCGTGGCATATTCTGGCGGCATTGCGAAATCCTCCGCAGGGGAATGTGCGCGGGTTCCTCTGGTTTTATTTCATTAACGAACATGTCCGGCGATTTCTGGGGACACGCATGCCACACGACTATGATACGGTTCCGCTTTTGCTGTTCTGGGTGCTGCTGGTGTTGTGGCTGATTCCGTGGACCGCGTTCTTGCCGCAAGCGCTGATGGAGGTGCCGCGGCGGTGGAGAGATTTTCGTTCGCAGATGACGCGGCGGCAGAGAGCTTATCTGCTTTTCTTTTTGTGGAACGTCGTGATTGTCGGGTTCTTCAGTTTTTCTACGCGGCAGGAGTATTACACGATTCCGGCGATTCCGGGGATGGCGTTGCTGGTGGGAGGATGGCTAGCGCGGGAGCGGGAATCGGGCGCAGAGAGCCGGGAGCGGCGGGCGGGACGGATCTCTTCGGTGGCTTGCTGGTCGTGGGCGTCCTGATTGCGGTCGTTGGTTTTGCATTACTTGCTTTCTCGAAGACTCCGGCGCCGGGAACGGATCTTTCGGATCTACTGAGGAAGAATCCGCAGGATTATGCGCTGTCGTTCGGCCATTTTCTGGATCTGACGCCGCAAGCCATGGGGGCATTTCGATTGCCGCTGGGACTTTTTTCGGCGGCGTTCCTGGCTGGGCACGCTGGCGAATTGGTGGCTACGGCGGGCTGGGCGCGCGGGGGCGGCGAATGCGGCGCTCGCTTTGATGATGGTGGTGGTGCTCAGTTGCGTGCGGATTGCGTTCGGAATTTTTTCGCCGATTATTTCATCGAAGGATCTGGCGCTGGCGATTCGCGAGCAGTACCGGCCGGGAGATCAGGTGGTGGCGACCGGGCTGTATGAGAATGCTTCGACATTGAATTTTTATGGCGGGTATCGGCTGCTTAGTTTGCATGCTCCGGGCGGAAATATGTGGTACGGGGCGCAATTTCCGGATGCGCCGCCGGTTTGGGAGACGCAGGATTCGTTTGTCGCTTTGTGGAATGGGCCGGAGAGAGTTTTTTTGTGGACGGATCAGGATGAGCCTCCGGCACTTCGCGGTTAGACAAGTTATGTGATTGCTCGACGGGGCGGGAAGACGGTTTACTCCAATCGGCCTTCATCGGATGCGGTCTGCGGCGCGCTGAACATCAGCGGCGAAGCTCCATCAGCCGGAGACTTCTGATTTTCTCTTCTCCAGTTGCCCATCCTTCAAATAGAAATCTTCGCCGCGCCAGCGGATGCTGTTGCCGGTGAGGGCTGCACGCCCAGACGACCGGGGCTATCAGGTCGCGGATGGGAAGCCAGAAAATATTGCGCGCGGTGTGGCGGTCCTGTAGGACTCGGCGTTGCAGTCGTGAGTGCGACGGCCAAGCGCATCAGATAAGTCAGCGCGAACAGTACCCCATGCCCATGGCGCTCCTGCGGACGTGATCAGCATCGCCACTGACCACGGCAATCCGAACGTGAAGATCAGGCCCGCGTATCCCCAGCGGCGCGCGTCGCGGATCGTGCGCGACCAGCGTAGTTGATGCCGCCAGAATTCGGCTAGCGAGTAGGCTGGAAGAAAGGTCGTCACAACCGCCGAGCTCAGTTCAACTTTTTTCCCTGTGTTCGAAATGCGGCGCCCTAGTTCGTAATCATCCGCAAGATAATCAAGGATCGCTTCGAATCCTCCGACGGTCGCGAGATCGGCGCGGCGGAAGGCGAGCGTTGAACCCAGTCCGAAGTGCAGGCCGTTTTCCAGAAGTCTTGCGCTCAGGACTCCGGGGACGAAGTCGGTGGCGATGCTCAAGGCTTCAAGGCGCGAGCCTAATGTGCCCGCAGGTTCGGCGCGGTAGAGGCACGTGACGAGACCAACTTGCGGATCGGCTAGCGGGCCAATGACCTGCCGTAAGTAGTTCGGATCGACGCGAATGTCGCTGTCATTGATCAGCAGAACTTCGTACGTCGCATGGGGCAGCATCTGCGCCAGATTGCTAACTTTAATGTTTGTGCCTAGCGTACGGTCGCAGGAGATTAGCTTGATTTTGCGGTTTGGGTATTTTCGTTGCAACTGGCGGACTACCTCGGCGGCCGGGTCGTTGGGATCGTTGACGCCGAAGATCAGTTCGAAGTCGGGACAGTTTTGTTCAGCATGGGAACAAAAACTCTCCCACATTTCGGGGTCGGTGCCCTTTAGCGGCTTGAGGATGGAGACTGCTGGGAGTGGGGACGCATTCCGTTTTTCTTGCCGCTGTCTTAGAAAACTTACTAGGCCGCAGGCCGAGAGAAGGTAGAAGCAGAGGCTTGAGATGGTTCCCAGCGCGGTGACTGCTTCCAGAAAAGTTCTCAGGTGCATGCCTTGTTTTTTCTTTCGCCCTCCGGGGCTCGCCGACTTCCGACAGGCTACCCACAGCTTACGCCGTGGGTTGTAATCTTACGCCGCTTCGCGGCTGGCTTCATATTGCGGCGCAAAGCCGCAGCGAGCAATCTTACTCGTAGCGAAGGGACTCGATCGGGTCGAGGTTCGCGGCTTTCCATGCTGGGTAGATTCCGAACAACAAACCTTCGGCGGCGGCAGAGAGAAATCCGAGGCTGGCCCAGAAGAGGGACATGGTCGCCGGCAGAGAATCCCAGATTTCCCGGATGGCGAAGGTGATGATTGCGCCGAAGAGCACGCCCAGAATTCCTCCAATGGCCGTTAGTGTGATGGCCTCGAGAGTAAATTGCAGCAGGATGTCACCGCGGCGGGCGCCAATGGCTTTGCGGACGCCGATTTCGCGGGTGCGCTCGGTGACGGAGACGAGCATGATGTTCATAACGCCCACGCCGCCGACGATTAACGCTACGCTCGACACCGCGAACATAAAAATAAAGATGGCGCCGCTGATCTGATTCCAAACATCGGAGAGCGAGTCCTGGGTAAAAATGCTGAAATTGTCGGGCTTATCCGGCGGTACGCGGCGCCGGCGGCGAAGCAGTTCTCGCATTTCGTCGATCGCCTTGGGCATGTCGTCGTGCGAGGTCGCCTTCACACTGATGAAGTGCTGCTTGAGCTCGGGGTGTAAAGCGTGAAATGTCGACAGCGGAAAGTAAACTTTGTTGTCGTCGGGATTCTTGCCGCCGCCGAATGCGCTTTTCTGAATCTTGGCCACTCCGATCACTTCGAAGAGTTGGCCTTCGATGCTGATGTCCTTGCCGAGTGCGTCGGAGTCGCCAAAAAGCTCGGTTTTCGTATCGGCGCCGAGGATGATCACCGGCGATCGGCGCTCGTCATCGGTATCGCTGAACCAGCGGCCGGAAGCCAGATCCAGGTCGAAAACATCTTTCCAGGAGGAGGTGTCGCCTTCAAGGATCGTCTGCTTCGCCTTGCGGTTACCGTATTTCACGGTGAAAGTGCCGCTGCCGAATTGCGGCTCGACATATTGGATACCGGCGCGTCACGGCCTTCACGTGTGGCAGTTCCTTCATCGCATCGGCATCTTCGAAGGTGAGCTCTTTGCGCTTTCGCAACTCTTCGGTGGGCGGACCGAAGGTGATCGGCATGTGGAAGGCGAAGATGATGTTCGACCCCATGCTGCTGATCATGCTGCTGACATTGTTGTTAAGACCGCGAACAATCGATGAGATTCCGATGACGACGGCGACGCCGATGACGATGCCGAGCACGGTGAGGCCGGAGCGCAGCTTGTTGCTGCGGATGGTGGCCAGTGCCATCGAGATGATTTCGCCGAATTCGCTTCGTCCGACCATGGGAGTTCTCAGTTCTCAGTTCTCAGTTCTCAGTTGTCAGTTGCTCAGTTCTCAGTGTCACCGCTAAAAGCTTTACCGGAGCGGCGTTGCAAACCTCTTTACTTCACTTCTGGCCGATTCTCGGTCTCCGTTACATCTCAAATCGCAGGGCGGCGATTGGGTCTAACGTTGCCGCCTTTCTTGCGGGATAGACTCCGAAGAAAACGCCTACGCTCGTCGCCACCAGCAGCCCCGCAACTACCGCCCACAGCTCGATTACCGATGGCAATCCCACCGCCAGCGTTACGCCTTTCGCTATGCCGATGCCGAGCAGGACGCCGAGCAATCCTCCGAACAGCGCTAGCGTTACCGCTTCGATCAAAAATTGCAGCAGTATGTCCGCGCGCTTTGCGCCCATGGCTTTGCGGATGCCCACTTCACGCGTGCGCTCGGTCACCGAGACCAGCATGATGTTCATGATGACGATGCCGCCTACCACCATGGAAATCGCTGCTATGCCGACCATGGCAATGAAGAACGTGCCCGTCAGGTTGGCGAAGATGCTCATCAGGTTGGCGTTATTTTCCATGTCGAAGGAATCGGGTTGGCCCGGAGCATCGTGCCGCCGCGCACGCACAATCACCCGTGCTTCGTCCATGGTCGCATCCATCACGGCTCCCTCGCCCGCAGTCTTGGCCGCGATCCGCATATTCATGTCGCGGGCGCCATACTGCTTAATCCACGAAGTCATGGGCAGAAACACATAGTTATCCGCGCTTTGCCCCAGCGTCGAGCCCTTCTTTTTTCCCACCCCGACAACGCGGTATACCCATCCATCCACCCGAATTTCTTTTCCCAGCGGGTCGACGCCCGGCAACAGATTGTCCACGACGTCGGTTCCGATCACTGCCACGGGCGCGTCATGCTCCACGTCCGATTCTCCGAACATGCGCCCCGTATCGATATCGACGTCCCGTATCACTGCAACCGCCGGTGTCATCCCCCAAACCCTGGTGTCGCTCAGCGACTTCTCGCCGTATTTCACATGGCCGGTTTGCTTGAAAGCATAGGCTCCAACGTTCGAGCAAAGCTTGCACCCCTCCCGCACCGCGCGGTAATCGTCCATGGTGAGGTCTTTGCGTTTCATTCCTTCGAGGTATTTATCGATGTTCGTGGTCGCCGGCGAAACCTTGCACATGATGAAAGCGTCCGCGCCGAGGTTGAGGACCTTCTCGGAGACATAGCCGTTGATGCCGTTGACGAAGGTGACGACAGCGATGACGGCCGCGACGCCGATGACGACTCCGAGAAGCGTAAGCGCTGAACGAAGCTTGTTGGCCCAGAGGGACTTTAGCGCGATCTTGATGGCTTCGGCGGTGTGCATAGCGGCTTTTGGCTATTAGCTTTTGGCTATTGGCTCGCGCTTCGCGACCGTGGTGGCGGCGCGTTTTCCCAGTTGAGTTTAGCAGGATTGTGCGAATTGGCGCGGCTTTACAGGCTGGGGGTGTTATGTCGGGACCGATGGATCCGAGTGCAAGGCAAGGCTGGGCTACGCAGGCAAGCCAGCATCAGGCGCGTCCCGCGCCCAGACGCATGGATAGCTTCACGGAAACAAATGCGGCAAGCAATGCCGCTGCCGTCCAAGCCAAGCTTGTGCCGGCGGAGCCGCGCGCATAAGCGGGCACCAGATCCCATAAAGAAGATGCGATCTGCGAAGTGACTTCTCCGCGGCTGAGCTGAACGATAGATACGACTCCTGCGGCAACGACCACCACGAGAGCCAGAGCTGCAAACACCAGCACCGGAAGCGCGCGCTTCCACGGAAACGGTATGGGCGGAGGCGCGGCCGCTTCCTCGCGCACTGCCTCCATCACCGAGGCCGCGAAGCCCGAGGAAGGCTGGATGTCGTCACGCTTAGCGAGAATGCGGTCCAGTTCGTCGTGATTCATGTTCGCTCCCGTGTCCATCCTATCTCTTTCGAGTTTTCTTTCGAGTTTTCCATCGAACGCCAAGCCGGCCGCTGACACCGCCGCTTGCGGCCACATCGGCACTACTGCTCCGGGTATCGGCGAGTCCGGCATCACGCTTCCTTCAGCCGCGATGCGGCCAGAAACTGCGGCAGCTTGCCGCGCAGTATTTCCCGCCCGCGAAATAAGCGAGCCTTGAATGTTCCTTCGGGTACACCCAGGCTGCCAGCCGCCGCCGGAACATCCATTTCATGAAAATAGAAGAGGATCAAAGCCTCGCGATACTTTTCCGGCAACGCAAACACTGCTTGCCGCACGGCGCGATCGCGATCTTCCTCTTCCAGTCCGCCATCCTGCGCACGCGGATCGGCAGGCTCGCGCACATCGTCGATCGAAACGTACACCGGAATGCGGCGGAGTTCGGAGCGATAGAAATTGGTCGCGAGCGCGAACAGCCATGTAGAAAACGCGGCTTCCTTCCGCCACTGCTTCAGATTGCGGTAGGCACGCAAAAAGGCCTCCTGGGCCATCTCCTCGGCGCGTCCGCGGTCGTGGCAAAAGCGATAGGCCAGGTTCACCAGGGGCGATTGCCAGCGCCGCACAATCTCCTCGAAGGCGGAAATGTCGCCTCCCAGTACGCGTTCGGCCGCGAGTTGGTCGTCGGCAGCGCTCATCGCCATGGCCACTGGATTCCGTCCACAAGGGTACGACAGGAACTCGCGCCGGGCGGTTGCATTATTTTGAAGGAGGGTCCCTTGGAATGGTGGGCAATGAGTATAACGCGGAATTTTTCGCCAACAATCCTCTTAGAAAGCGTCAAACCCATGATTTCAGGGACCGGGGCATGGTTCGCAATCCAGCCCCACGGCTGCAGCCATTTGCAGATTGACAGGGCTACATACTACCGGGGATACTCGGCGCCTGAGAGGTTTTCTCATGTCTCGTGAAGGGTTTTTCCGTCTGCTCGCGGTGCTGGCATCTGTTTCCATGCTCGTTGTTCCTGCCGCGCACGCTCAGGGGCAGTCGCAGACTCTGTTAACGCGTCACGTGCGCGACGTAATCCTCGCTGGCGAGGCGCACTCCGTCGGACGGCTCCCCGCAACTCAAACCATGCTCTTCGACATTGTTCTCGCTCTGCGCCATCAGCCTGAATTGAATAATTTCCTGCAGGATCTTTACGATCCCTTGAGTTCCTCCTACCGCCATTTCCTCACCCCGGAAGAGTTCACGGCAAGGTTTGGCCCCAGCCAGGAAGAGTATGACGCCGTACTCGGTTTCGCGGCGGCGAACAACTTCAAGGTGGTTGGTGGTTCGCGCGATGCGATGGACGTGCAGTTCGAAGGCACGGTGGTAAACGTCGAGAAGGCTTTTCATGTGACCATGGGCGTGTATCAGCACCCCACGGAAAAACGCACATTTTTTGCTCCCGACCGCGAACCCACGGTGGATCTGCCATTCCAGTTGTGGCACATCTCCGGTTTGGATAACTATTCGATCCCGCGCCAAATGGTCAAGCGCAGCGAAGTCAAAGCGGCCTCTTCCAGTGTCGCAGGCTCCTGCCCTGGCGGCTACTATTGCGGCAGCGACATGCGCGCCGCCTATCTCGGCTCATCGACTTTAACCGGCACCGGCCAAAACATCGCGCTGTTCGAGGCGGCCGGCACGGATTTGGACGACTTGAACACGTACTATTCGAATGTTGGGCAAACTAAGCCTTACACGCCGACTCTCATTTCCACGGGCGGATACGGCACCTCCTGCCTTTATTCAAATAATTGCAATGACACTGAGCAGACGCTGGATATGACTCAGGCAATGAGCATGGCTCCGGGCTCTAAGATGCTTTACATGTACGTGTGCGGCGACGTGGATTCCCACGGATATGGGTCTTTCAGCGACACTGCCTGTCTCAGTGCGATGTCAACGAATGAGGCTGCCCCGTTGAGTTCGCAAATAAGCTGCTCCTGGTCATGGGCGGCGGCAGACCCCTTAACCGACGACCCCTACTTTGAGAAATTTGCCGCGCAGGGCCAAAACATGTTTGTGGCTTCGGGCGACTATGGTTCTTATCAAAGTGATCCTACTGGTTTCTACTACCCCCAGGAAGACTATTACGTCACCGCGGTTGGCGGCACGGACTTACAGGTCACTCACGCGGGCGGCCCCTGGAGTTCAGAGACTGCGTGGAGCTGCAACGGCAGTTACTTCGGCTGCGGCGGCGGCGGAATTTCACCGGATGGAATTTGGATCCCTTCCTGGCAACAGATCCCGGGCGTGATTAACGGCAACAACCTCGGCTCGACAAACTCCCGGAACGTTCCTGACGTAGCGGCCGAAGCCAATTTCGATTTCTATGTTTGTTCCAACCAAAGCGGCTGCGAGGGAGGCTGGGGCGGAACCAGCTTCGCTGCTCCCATGTGGGCAGGTTATATGGCCCTCGTTAATCAGCAGGCAATCGCCAATGGCAATCCTCCCGTCGGTTTAATGACTCCCTTTCTCTATCCAATCGGAGTAGGCCCGAGCTATAACTCCGCTTTCCACGACATCACCTCCGGCAGTAATGGACCCTATTTTTTTCCAGCCGTTACGGGCTACGACCTGGTCACTGGTTGGGGCAGTCCCAATGGCTCCGGCCTCATCAACGCGCTATCCGGAGGACCCAGCTTCGCGTTGGAAGCCTATCCGCCTGTCGTAAGCGTGGACGAAGATCCCCCGCTTAACACCACGACTGCTACCATTACCGTGTATACGCTCGGCGGCTTTAAGAGCGGTGTCACGCTCACCGCATCGGGCTTGCCCCGCGGTGTCACCGCCGAGTTTGCCCCGAACCCAGCAACCACCACCAGCACCTTGACTTTAACGTGTGCTGTACCTCGTGGCCCGAAGCTAGCCAACGTGACGATCACCGGCACATCCGGCAGTCTGACGTCAACGGCCATGGTGAACCTGTCGGTGAATGCCCCAACAGCTCCATACGCCACGCTGACGCCTGCCTCTTTAAAGTTCCCCAACACCGTAGTGGGTGCGACCAGCGCCACGAAGAACGTTACCCTGGGCAATTACGGAAGCACAACGATGAACATCAGCAGCATCGCGGCCAGCGGTGACTTTGCTCTTGTAACGAGCAAGAAGCCCTGCGGTGCCACGCTAGCCGTGAATGCGAATTGCATCATCTCTGTCACCTTCACTCCCAAGGCACTCGGGGAGCGGACCGGGAACCTCACGATTGCCGACAATGCGATCAACAATCCACAAACGGTGACGCTCGCAGGCACAGGAACTGCCCAGGCCACGTTAACGCCGCCCACGGCAACCTACGCCGCGACGAAGGTGGGAACAACCAGCCCAGCCAAAGTCTTTACCTTGGCGAACAAACAGAGCGTGCCACTGACCAGCATCGCGATCTCGACGACCGGAGAGTTCAATGTCTCCACGACCACCTGCATGACGAGCCTCGCCGCCAAGGCCAGCTGCAAGATTAGCGTAGTCTTCAAGCCATTGGCGAAAGGCACGTTGACGGGGACGTTGCAAGTGGTCGACAGCGGTTTTGGTAGCCCGCAGACTTCAAGTCTTACGGGCACTGGCAAGTAGAAAATTAGCTGCACGCAGCGCGGCGGGTTTGCAACTAACGGGTCCGGCTTTCTCCGAATTGCCGCTCGGTTCTCGGGCGTTTTTTTGCGTCACCCGCTGGCTGTTGCCAACCAATACTCTCAATGACTTAAACGCTCCCCCACCTTCCCCGCGCCAACCGCCCGAAGAAAATGCAACCGCAAGCTCACGGCCCCGGTCATACTTTGTGAAATTGAAAGAAACTAGCAAGGAGGACGCAATGGAAGGTATTGAGGGGGTTGCGAACCTAGGCGTATTTCTGGTTCCGATCGTCGGCAGCATCGCGCTGTTTTCGTTTCTGGCAGTGGCTTCGTGGTCGGATGCCCGGCGTAAAGAGCGCGAGGCTTATTACACGGCGGATGCTTTGAAGAAGATCGCCGACAGCTCGGCCGAAGGGGCGAAGTCTGCCGTCGAGTATTTGCGCGAACAGAACAGCATGGCGGTCCGAAAAAGAGTGGAAGGGCTGAAGCTCGGCGGTTTGATTACCGCGGCGGTGGGCGTGGCGATTGATGATCTTTCTCCACGCAATGGAACATGAAGAACCCGCCTATCTGGTCGGTACGATTCCCTTGTTCATTGGGCTGGCGCTGGCGGTCTATGGCTTCGTGCTGGCTCCGAAAGAATAGATTCTGCCTTCCAGCACTAAGATAAGCCGCAAGCGGGGTGACAACCGAGCCCTCCAGCTATACCGTTGTTTGCCGAGAGAGATTTGCAGGTGACCGGTGACCTTCGAGAGGCCCAATTTCGGGCATGCAATATAATGGAGGCGTTGGCAGCCGGACCGGACGATCGCTGTCGCAAGGCAGAGGAAAGTCCGAACTCCGCAGAGCAGTGTGCCGGATAACGTCCGGGACGGCCGGTTGAAGCCGGTTGGACGGAAAGTGCCACAGAGAACATACCGCCCGGGCCGCAAGGCTCGGGTAAGGGTGAAAAGGTGCGGTAAGAGCGCACCGCCGCGCGAGTAATCGAGCGGGCAGGGCAAACCCCACACGGAGCAAGACCAAATAGGGAGGAAGTTTCGCCGCCGCTTTGCGACGGTGGATGCGTGCCGGCTCGGTGCGCCAAACCTCCGGGTAGGTCGCTAGAGCCGGGCAGTAATGCGCGGCCCAGAGGAATGATCGTCCTGCAGCATTCTTGTTGCAGACAGAATTCGGCTTACAGGTCCGGCTGCCATACACTCTCCAGACTTCTCGTCCCTCGGCTTCGCTCGGGATTTCGGCAGCGGACTCCCGCTTCGCTCACGCCCGCTTATCGCCTCAACTTACAGGTTCGGCTGCCATACTATTTCCAGATTAGCGGTCCCTCGCTCCCTCGGGATTTCGGCTGCCGAATATTCCGGAGGTCAGTGCATACCATACCCCGCGTAAAATGGGCGGTTCTTACGCTGGCCTGCGTCTTCTAAGAGAGGAACGTCTGAGGGAGGGTTTTATTGGTGCGCAAAGCCGAGGCAGGTTTGCACTCGGCGATTTGCGCAATTCTGAGATGCCCGGATTAGCAAACGGGATGTTTGTAGAACGAGAAGGCGAAATGCCTTGGCAGGGCTTCCAGCTATTCAACGACGACTTCGGCGTCACCCTGTTTTTCAAGGACTTGGAGACGGATCGAATCGGAGTCGCGCTCCAGGAAAAGGTGCATCTTGCATTGGCCAACTGAGAGGCCGCGTATCCAAAGCTGGGGAATGCCCTCAGGCAGGTAAGGCCGGTTCAAAACCAACCGTTTCTTCTGCGTATGAATGGAAATGCCGAGGCACGCTTCGAGGATCATGACGACCGCCCCAGCGGCCCAAGACTGGGGAGAGCAGGCTACGGGATAGAGCACGGGACCTTCGCCGGTACGGCGATCGACGCCGCAGAACAATTCCGGAAGACGGTGTAGATCAACTGTACTGCTGACATCGAGCAGGCCCATCAGTATATGACCGGCGAAGTCGCGGAAGCCGTAGCGTGCCATACCGGCGGCGATCATCGCGTTGTCATGGGGCCAGATCGAACCGTTGTGATAGGAAAGCGGATTGTAGCGGGCCTCCTCGGAGCCTACGGTGCGGACGCCGAATCCGTTGAACATGTCACGGCTCATTAAGGTGTGGGCAACCAGATGCGCCCTTTGCCGGCTGGCGATGCCCGAGAACATGCAGTGGCCGGGATTCGAGGTACGCACGCGACAAGGTTTCTTGCGGCCATCAAGGGCGAGCGCGTAGGTTGAGATTTCATCACACCAGAAGGCTTCCTCAAAGTGGCGCTGGATTTCCTCGGCCTCATTCTCGAGAACGGACTGTCGTTGTGTTTCGCCGAGGGCGGCGCAGATTCGGGCGGCCGCCATCTTCGCCGCGTAGACGTAGCCTTGGACTTCACAGAGAGCAATGGGGGCTTCGGCAAGCGTGCCATCGGCATGAAAGACGGAGTCGTTCGAGTCTTTCCATCCCTGTTGAATGAGTCCTTTTTCTCCGTGACGGGAATATTCGACGAAACCATCGCCATCAATGTCGCCGTAACGATCGATCCATTCGAGAGCGAGATCGACGTGCGGCCAGAGCTTTTGAAGTAAATCAGTATCCTGAGTCTGGTCGAGATAAGCTCCGGCGAGCATCACGAAGAGCGGAGTACTGTCGACGCTGCCATAGTAGCGGCCGAATGGAACCTCGCCGAGATTGGCCATTTCGCCGCGGCGAGTTTCGTGCAGAATTTTTCCCGGCTGCGCTTCGTTTTCGAGATCGATCTCGGTGGCTTGCGATGAGGCCAAGTATTCGAGCACGCCTTTCGCGATCCAAGGCGCGACCCAGAGCATCTGAAGGGCGGTGATTATGCCATCGCGTCCAAAAACGGTGCTGAACCATGGGACACCGGCGTAGGGATAATTTGTCTCGGGATTTCCGAGGGTCATCATCTCGACATCGCCGATGGAGCGTTTGATCCAGCGATTGAAACGCTCATTCGAACTGGAGATTTTGCAAATCGCAGCGGAGGATGCTTTCAGTTCGCTTTCGGCAGAGACGAGGGCACGTTGAAAGACTGTCCTGGTCCTGGGCGATTTCGGATTACAGACGACGGAGAGCTGAAACCTAGCCGACTGGCCGGGATCGAGCGCTGCATCAAAGCGGAGTTCGGACGAGGCAATACGGGCGGGCGAGGGTTTACACTCGATGCGGGTCTGCCGCACGATGTGATCGAGGCCTTCATAAGTCATGGTGATCGAGTCGTGCCCGATTTCGTCGTCCAGACGCCGGCCTCTGTGCTCACGGCGCGTGCCGCGCACTTCAAAGATGTCGGTAAAATCGGCGGCGAAGGCAAGGCTGATGGGAATCTGGATTCGTTTGAGGCCGTAATTACAAATCTCGAATTCCTCGTAGGATACTTCCTGCCACAGAAAACGGGAACGAACAATGTGGAGCGTACCGCGCGGGATGACCACCTGCTGGTCTTCGCTGACATCGACATTGGCGAGATCGGCAGTGAATACGAAATTGTCGGACTTGACGGTTGAGCTGAGGAGCAGAGGCCGCGACTGCCAGAGCAGCAGGGCAAGTTCGGAGAGATGCCGCGTTCCATGAAAAAAAATGCCTTGTTCGCCTAAACCTAGCGGCTCGATATCACCATAACGATTGAAGACGGCGAAGCACTGACCATATTTCAGGACACGGACCCGGTCATCGGAGGGCGATGAACCCGCGGCTATGTAGTATTGCTGGGTGACTCCAGTTGCGTCCAATTGACATCTCCATCGTCAAGAACGATCGGTTTGGCGGATTTTTTGGCGAATGCCCTCGGCTCCGGTATCTGCCTGAGGATCGACCGAGGAACATGCCGAGCGACGCGCTCATAGATCGCTATGTAGTCCCGTGCCATGCGCCGCGAAGTGAAGTGGGTTTCGAATCTGCGCCGGCAAAGGTGGCGGTCGATTGTTGAGAGACGATCGAGCGCGTCTACGGCGTCTTCAATGCTCTCGACCAGGAAACCATTCACGCCGGGTTCGATGACCTCCGGCACGGAACCCATGGGGAACGCGACGATTGGAACTCCACAGGCCATGGCCTCGATCATGACGATGCCGAAAGGTTCGGCCCAGTTGATAGGGAAGAGAAGGGCCATTGCTTTGCCGAGAAATTCATTTTTCTCGTGATCGCCGATTTCGCCGACGAACTCGATGAGTTCGGTGTTCAGCAGCGGCTTAATAATATTTTCATAGTAATCTTTGTCGGCGCGGTCGACCTTGGCAGCGATCCGGAGCGGTACCCCGGAGCGCTTCGAGATTTCGATGGCGCGGTCCAGACCTTTTTCCGGAGAAACCCGGCCTAGAAACGCAACGTGGTCACCCGGCGCGAGATAAGGCGAGTAATAGTTTTCCGGCAGACCGTGATGCACAGTCCCCTGCCAGTTAATCCAGGGGAGAGGCGCACGCTGAGAATCGGAGATGGAAACGACGGGCATCTCGGGAAACTGACGGTAAAGGTGAACCAAGTCGGGAATATCGAGGCGACCGTGGAGAGTTGTGATTTGAGGGAGCCTTTGGCTGCGGCTTAAGGGAAAATGCAGGTAGTCGATATGAAAATGAATGAGATCGAACTTTTTCTTTTGATGCTCAAGGAGTACCTTCTCGATAAGGTTCACATGATGGGCTAATTGATCGATGCAATGCGAATGGAGACGAAGCGCCTGGGGACAAACCGGGATCAGTCGAGCCGAGGTCAAAGAGTCTCCGCTGGCGAAAAGGGTTACATCGTGACCGGCGTTGACTAACTCCTCGGTTAACCAAGAAACGACGCGCTCGGTTCCTCCATAAAGTTTTGGAGGAACACTTTCATACAGTGGCGCCACCTGTGCAATTCTCATGGACTCCCCGTTCAAAATCATTATTGTGGAAAATGGGCACACCCATTGCTGGGGACGACCGCTGAATGGTCAGTTGACTCTGAAAACGCGCCCCGCACAACCGACTAGATTTAGAAACTATGTATTACCAACAACATCAGACTACTTCCGGGGTACAGCATGCACAATCAGGTGATTGCTGCATTGCCCGGGTGCGAGGATGCTGTATAGCTTGTTTTAAAGGCGACCGAGCGTTTAATTTTCCGGACAGTGAAAGGGACAGGGATTGTCAGTCGGGCATCTAACGGTCTGCACATTCGGCAAGAATGTTGGGCAGTTGCCAGTTCAATGAACGGCGCTGGGCAATCCACCGCGGGGGACAGGTTGACGCTGAAGAGGGAGGCGGGCTGGTACAAGGACGCAATCGTTTATCAGGTTCACGTGCGCACATTTTTCGACAGCAATGGCGACGGCATCGGAGATTTTCAGGGACTGGCACAAAAGCTGGATTACGTGCAGGAACTCGGAGTAGATGCGATCTGGCTGATGCCGTTCTTCCCTTCTCCGCTGCGGGATGACGGTTATGACATTTCCGATTACCGGTCGGTGCATCCGCGGTATGGAACGTTAGAAGATTTCAAGTCGTTTCTGACGATCGCGCACGAGCGGGGCATTCGCGTCATCATTGAACTGGTTGCGAATCATACTTCCGATCAGCATCCCTGGTTTCAGGAGTCGAGGAGTTCCCGGGACAATCCCAAACGGGATTGGTACGTGTGGAGCGACACGGATACAAGGTATCGGGACACGCGCATTATTTTTCTGGATACGGAGATGTCGAACTGGGCGTGGGACCCGATTTCCAAGTCGTATTACTGGCATCGTTTCTTCAGCCATCAGCCGGATTTGAATTTCGACAATCCAGCGGTGCGCGAAGAGATGTGGCAGATCATGAAGTTCTGGCTGGAGACTGGAGTCGATGGATTCCGGCTGGACGCGGTTCCCTACCTGATTGAGCGGGAGGGAACGAACTGCGAGAACCTGCCGGAGACGCACGAGGTGATCCGCTGGTTGCGCAAGAAGGTGGATGACGAATTTCCCGGCACGATGTTGCTGGCAGAGGCGAACCAGTGGCCGACGGATTTGCGTCCCTATTTTGGCGACGGGGACGAGTTCCACATGGCTTTTCATTTTCCGCTGATGCCGCGAATGTTCATGGGACTGCGCCTGGAGGATCGTAAGCCGATTACGGAGATCTTGCAGCAGACGCCGGATATTCCCGCGACTTGCCAGTGGGCAATCTTTTTGCGCAATCACGACGAGTTGACGCTCGAGATGGTGACCGACATCGAGCGCGATTACATGTACGACATTTATGCGACGGACAAATCGATGCGGTTAAATCTCGGCATCCGACGGCGACTGGCGCCGCTGCTTGACAACGACCGACGGCGCATCGAATTGATGAATGGGATGCTGATGTCGCTGCCGGGAACGCCCATCATTTATTACGGCGATGAAATTGGGATGGGCGACAACATTCATCTGGGCGATCGCAATGGGGTGCGCACTCCGATGCAGTGGACGGGGGGCGGGAATGGCGGTTTCTCGCTGGCCGACCCGGAGAATTTGTATTCGCCGCCTATTTCAAATCCCGTTTATGGCTACCAGGCGGTGAATGTGCTTTCGCAGAAGCGCTTTGACCACTCGCTGCTATCGTGGATGAAAAGCATCATTCGGGCGCGACGATCGAGTCCGGTGTTCGGGTCGGGGACGATCGAGTTTCTTTATCCGGCGAATCACCGGGTGCTGGCCTATGTGCGGCAACTTGGCAAAGACACGGTGCTGGTAGTGAACAACTTGTCGAGCGCGGCACAGGCAGTCGAGTTGGATTTGAAACGACACAAGGGAAACATTCTCATTGAGATGTTTGGCAGAAATATTTTTCCACGGATCGGCGATCTGCCCTACCTGCTCACGATGGGGCCGTACCAGTTTTACTGGTTCCGGCTGCGTCGGATTTGATCTGCCGGCGCGGATCGATGTGAATGCGACATGAGTGATGTGAAGAATTTTGCCCGGAGGTTGAATTGGCGGAAGAAACACTGTTGAACGATGAATTTCTTCGCCAACTCATGAACGTGGGCGAGGTCGACATCCTGGTTGGGCTGCCGACCTATAACAACGCCAAGACGATTGAGCCGGTCGTACGCGCGATTCAGGCGGGCATTCTCAAGTGCTTTCCGCGGGAGCGAGTGGTCATTGTCAGTGCGGATGGCGGTTCGCAGGATGGGACGCGGGAGGTGGTCAACGGCGTCTCGATCGATGACGTGTGGAGGGCGTCCAAGGTATATGCCCTGAGAACTCTGCCGGTCATCATTACGCAATATGGGCACAGCCCGGAGCCGGGCGTTGCGCTTCGGACCGTTCTTTCTGCTGCCGATTTACTGCGCGCGCGGGCCTGCGTGGTAATGTCTCCCGATTCGAGCACCATTGAGACAGACTGGCTGCAGCGGCTTGTCCGGCCCATTTACAACGATAACTTTGATTTTGTTTCTCCGATCTATCGCCGGCAGAAATTCGCCGGCGTGTTGATGCGCAACCTGCTCTATCCGATGACGCGGGCGATCTACGGGGCTGGAATCCGCGAGCCCTATGCCTCCGAGTTTGCGATTTCCAGCCGCCTGGCGACCGATTTCTTGAGCAGCGACAACTGGAACGATGACGGGGCGAGGACTGGCGTCGAAATCTTCCTGAGCGTGATGGCGATTACGGGTAAGTACCGGTTGTGCCAGGCGTTTCTCGGATCGAAACCACCACAGGATCGGGGTGGCGCGGATCTAGTCGAGGCGATGCGCCGGACTGTGGGCGCCTTGTTTTCATCTCTCGACCGTAATTTTCAGTTCTGGAGCGGAGTGGCTGGGTGCGAGCAGGTGCAGACTTTTGGTCCGGAGTCCGAGGTGACGGTCGAACCGGTCGCGGTCGACCTTGCCCGCATCCGCGAGATGTTTGTTACGGGCGTAGCCGAACTGGACGCAGTTTTCCAGTCGGTTTTGACTGCGACAACGCTCAGCGAATTGCGAGCAATCGCAGCGCTCGACCTTGGAAACTTTCATTATCCGGCAGAAGTTTGGGTGAGGACCGTTTTCGAATTTGCCGCGTCTTACCACCGGTCCGTCATCAACCGCGATCATATTGTTCAGGCCCTGGTGCCTCTTTATCGCGGCAGGGCCTTGGCTTATTTGCTGGAGAACCAGGATGCCTCGGCTGAGGAGGTGGAGAAGAACGTGGAATCGTTATGCGGCGAATTTGAGCGGTTGAAGCCGCATCTGCTGGAAATGTGGGCAGCGGGAAGGTGAGATGAATATGTGGGGAATAATCGTCGGCGAATTGATGCAGATGTTACACGAAGTGGAGGCGGGGGTGGCACACTACCTGCCGCGCGTGGTTGTGCTGCTGGTGATCGCGCTGGTGGGTTGGCTGGTCGCGTATGCGGTAAAGGCGATCGTGCGCAGTCTCTTGCGATGGACCAAGTTTTCCAAATTCTCGGAGCACACGGGAGCAGCGCAGTTGCTGCATCAGGCAGCGCTTCCCTCTTCGACCGAGTTGTTGAGCCGGTTTGCTTTTTGGGTCGCCTGGGTAGGAGTCGTGTTAATTGGCGTGAGCATACTTGGGATCGTCGGGCTGGAAGAATATACGGCAGCGGTTTTTCCTGTTTTTGCCGCGGCTGTTTGCGGCTCTCATGATTCTCTTCCTGGGATTGCTGGCGGCGAGTTTCTTTTCGCGCGCGGCCTTGCTGGCCGCCGTGAACGCCAACTTCCGGTCCTCACGATTGGCGAGCGTTTCGGTGCGGGTGGTCATCATCGTCTTCTCGCTGTCAATGGCCTTTGAGGTGGCGGGCGTGGCCGAGCGAACGATCATGATCGCGTTCGGGACTGCATTTGGAGCGGTTATGCTTGGACTGGCGATTGCGTTCGGACTGGGCGGCCAGCATCTGGCGCGGGAATTCCTGGAGGAAAGACTGGCTAAGAGAAGGCGCGGAGCGAAGGAAGATGAGTTGTCGCCGTTGTAGGTCAGCTCGATTTTTTTCTCGGCACCTTAGCACCTTTCTTCCGGGCTTCGGACAGGCCAATTGCAATGGCTTGTTTGCGGCTTTTCACCTTTCCGCCTTTGCCTGCCTTGCCAGAACGAAGGGTGCCGCTTTTCTTGCGGCGCATGGCGCTTTCGACTGACTTGCCAGCGGCCTTGCCATACTTTCGACCTGATGATTTCTTTTTCGCTGCCATTGGAGCCTCCGGACGTTTCGTGGTTTCGAGTGCGGAAAATCTTGCCCGTGAGTTCAGGCGTGCTGATTCGAAAGGATCGCGCGGGCAGTGCGCATTCTGTCCCGCATCCATGCAAAGCGCGGTGCGGGGCGAGGCGCCATGACTGGCTGCCCAGCAAGCTCCATTAAATGATCCAGGAAATGCGCGGTCAGATGATTTTTGCGTTCGTGCATTTCGATGCGGCTTTCGGCGGCGCGATAAAGCAATTCGGAGAATGATCCATGGTCCGGAGACGAGGCGAGGCCGCGAAATACATCGAGAAAGATGGCTTGGATTAATTGCTCCGAGTCAGCAACACTACTCGTGGAACGCCGGCAGAGCGAATAGATGCTGGCCTTGTGCAAGTCAAAGAGAGTGGCAAAGGCGCCGATGTGACCTTGCCGAGCGAGGCGTGTGAGTTCTGTTTCGGAAATAGAAAGATTGGGAGTTGCGGTTTTCATATTTCTCCTGCTCCTTTGAGTGGCGTGACAAAGGATCAATCCACGTAGGCTCAGGATAGGTTTTCCCCGAACATTCCTCCATCCAGTCATTCCGGTATGCCCCATAAAGGATCGCTGTAAACAGGGACGACTTTCAGGCGGCTTTCTTTTTGGTCTCGCCGCTTTAACCGCTGAATTCGGCGGGACAGCAGACCTTTGGCTGTTTGCAATTCCGCTTTTCGGCTGCGGCTTAGACCGCTGCCGGCGCGGTTGATGAAGTAGTTGAGCATTCGCATGCCCGAGTCGGGCCCTTTTGGAGATATGCGCTTGGAGGCGAGGGACCTCGCAATCGTGGCAGCGTCTTTCGTGAAAAAACCTTCCGGCGGATGCGTGGAATTGGTCTTTACTTTCGCCACCCAAAAGCGGGATTTATGGGTTTGTGTCGCCTTGCGTTTTTTGGTAGCCATTTGGAGTGTCCTTAGTTCATGAGCCTTGGAACAGTCGCAATATGTGCGCCCGTCCGCATCTCGAGTGGTCATCCGATTAATGGTGTTTGAAATACTGCACCGCTTTCTCGTGCGCTACGGCGGCGCTCCTGGTTTTGAAGGTGCCAAGATTACGGCGCTTGCCGGTCTTGGCATCTTTCTTGCGCGAGTACAAACGGTATTCGCCCGATTTGATTTTGCGAATCACTTGCCCTCCTCGTAGTGCAAGATTTCAAGAAGATGATCGGAGGGATGTAAGAAAAAAGGAATCGGGTTTTTGACGTAGCTGACGCTTACGTAAGGAGCCAGGTCGCGGAATAGGCGGGCAGTGTGCCCGAAAGAAAGTCGGTGTCGCCCTCATGTGTGCAAAAGAGGCTGCGGCCGGCCGGGACCTCAGTCGTCGTTTGCACTGCACCGAGGTTGGTCAGCAGATGAAGGCAGCCATCTTGATCCACAGGCCAATGGACCGCTAGCGCTGAGGCGCCGACGGCCTGATATTGTGCTTGTCCGACTGCAAGTCTTGGGATCAATGGGATGATCTCGTTCTGACGAAGCGTGAGAAGGCGGCAGTAGAAATCGAGCCACGAGCGATGGTGGCTCCAAGCGACTGAGTTCCAATCCAACTTCGAACGCAAGAAAGTGTCTAGCGAGTCGGGGTCGGGGATCGCTGAATCCGCGGTGCCCTTCGTCATAAATTGCGGAAATTCAGCGCGGCGGCCTTGACTCACCTTCGCGGCCAGATCCGGACCGAAGTCGCAGAAGAAGAGGAATGGCGTCGCAGCGGCAAATTCTTCTCCCATGAAGAGCAGGGGTGGTGAGGGCGCGAGCAACAGGATGGCCAAGGCAGCTTTGAGAGCCGCGGGCTCGGCGAGCTGGCTGATGCGCTCTCCGAAGGCGCGATTGCCGACCTGGTCATGATTTTGAAGGAGGGAAACGAAACTGGTTGGCGGCAAGTTACGGCTGGGCTCACCGCGTAGTTCGCCGTTTCGATACCGGGACGGCTGGGACGGCTGACCCTGATAGCTGAATCCCTCCGCCAGGCAGCGGCCCAGGTGCTCAATGGGATCCTGGGCGTAGTCCGAGTAGTAGGCATCCTTTTCACCCGTAAGGAGAATGTGGAGCGCATGGTGGATGTCGTCATTCCACTGGGCGTCATACAGGACGGACTTCTTGCGGGATATCTCTGCGATGGAGATCTTGAGGGCGGAGATATCTGGCCGCGTTGTGCTCGTTTTCTAAAACGAGATGGACGATGCGGCCGTTCTCGAAGTGATTATGAACTGTTTCCGCTAGTTCAATCAGAATGTCGGGGCGCGAATCATCTTTGATGGCGTGGACTGCGTCGAGACGAAGGCCATCGAATCGGTATTCTTCCAGCCAGTAGAGCGCGTTGTGAATGAAGTAATCGCGGACGGTGCGGCTGTCTGGGCCATCGAAGTTGATGGCCTGTCCCCAAGGGGTATGGTGGCGATCGGTGAAGAATTGCGGCGCGTAAAGCCAAAGATAATTTCCTTCAGGGCCGAAGTGGTTGTAGACGACGTCGAGAAACACCATCAGATTGCGGGCGTGTGCAGCGTCAATAAAGCGCTTGAGGTCTTCGGGACGGCCGTAATTGGCGGTCGGAGCGTAAGGCAAGACGCCGTCGTATCCCCAATTGCGCTCGCCGGGAAAACTGGAGATAGGCATCAGCTCGACGGCGGTGATGCCGAGATCAGTTAAATAGTCGAGCTTCTTTTCCGCTTCGAGATATGTTCCTTCTGGAGAAAAAGTTCCGACGTGGAGTTCGTAGAGCACAGCTTCATGCCAGGGACGGCCGCGCCAAGCTGTATCGTGCCACTCATAAGCGCTTGGATCGATGACTTCGCTCGCGCCGTGGACACCGGCGGGTTGAAAACGGGAAGCTGGATCAGGCACTGCCTGCCCGCCATCGATAACAAATTGATATTGCGTGCCTGCGGACGCCGCGTCGGTAATGATCTCGTGCCATCCGTGAGAATCGCGGGGCATCGGCAGATCGCGCGGGTCCCCGCCGGGGTGCGAGCTGATGAGACGAAGCGAAACGGACTCGGCCTTCGGCGCCCAGAGCCGAAAACGTACAGTCCCATCGTCGCGGCATTCTGCACCGAAGGGCATTTCGTACTTGCTTCTCATCTGGAAGGCGTGAGCCGCCGGTCTTCGCCACGGATTTGACTGGGCAATCGTTCGACAAGCAGAGCCATAGAACGCGGCTGAAGCGGGTACGACGCGCCGCCATTATAAAAGGCGTCGGGTCGGCGGGTCGTCTGGCATGAAGTATCGACGAGCGCGATCCAGCCGGCGTTGGTGGCGGCTGAGGGCAATGTGAAGGGAATCTCCTCATGATGCGCGTTCAGAAGCAACAGGAAATTTTCGTCGCGCACATGCTGGCCGCGCTCATCCACTTCGTCAACGGCCTCGCCGGACAGAGATACGCATAAGCAGCGAGCGAACTGCTGGTTCCATTCCTCATCCGTCATCTGCTGACCGTCAGGGCGGAGCCACGCAATGTCGGTGACTTCAGCGCCTTTGATCTTGCGTCCCTGGAAAAAGTTTCTGCGACGGAAGGCTGGATGGTCTTTGCGCAACGCGATCAGGCGCTTCACAAAGGCGAGAAGCTCCGAATCCATTTGTGCGGGATCCCAAGAGATCCAGCTGATTTCATTGTCCTGACAGTAGGCATTGTTGTTGCCCTGCTGGGTATGGCCGAGTTCGTCGCCGGCAAGCAGCATAGGGACGCCCTGCGAAAGGAGAAGCGTGGCGAGTATGTTTCGCTTCTGGCGCGCGCGGAGTTGGTGATATGCGGATCGTCGGTGGGCCCCTCGGCACCGCAATTCCAGCTGCGATTGTTGTCGGTGCCGTCGCGATTGTCTTCTCCATTCGCTTCGTTGTGCTTCTGGTTATAGCTGACGAGGTCCTGGAGAGTGAAGCCGTCATGAGCAGTCACAAAATTAATACTGGCGTAGGGCTTGCGGCCGCTGCGCGCGTACAAGTCGCTGGAGCCGGTAATGCGATACGCGAGTTCGCCAACGATGCCGCCATCGCCCTTCCAGTAAGAACGCACGGCGTCACGATACTTGTCGTTCCATTCCGCCCATCCGACGGGAAACTTGCCGACCTGGTAGCCGCCTTCGCCAAGGTCCCAGGGCTCGGCGATGAGTTTGACCTGGGAGAGCACTGGATCCTGGTGAATGATGTCGAGAAATGCACCGAGGCGGTCGACCTCGTGGAGTTCGCGGGCCAAGGTCGCTGCCAGATCGAAGCGGAACCCGTCGACGTGCATTTCAAGAACCCAATACCGCAGGCTATCCATGATGAGCTGCAACACCCGCGGGTGACGCATGTTGAGCGTGTTGCCGGTGCCGGTGTAGTCGAGGTAGTAGCGGGGATTATCCGGGACAAGCCGGTAATAGGCCGGATTGTCTATGCCGCGGAAAGAGAGTGTGGGCCCGAGTTGATTGCCTTCGGCGGTGTGATTGTAGACGACATCGAGAATGACTTCGATGCCTGCGGAGTGCAGGGCTTTGACCATCGTCTTAAATTCGCTGATGTTGCCGGTGGCACAGTAGCGTGGTTCGGGCGCGAAGAAACCGATCGAGTTATAGCCCCAATAATTACGGAGACCGCGTTCGGTCAGTTGCCGATCGTCGACGAAAGCGTGGACGGGAAGAAGCTCGACTGCCGTCACACCGAGGCGCGTCAGGTAATCAATGATAGGGGCGGTCGCGAGGGCGGCGTAGGTTCCGCGCAAATGCGGTGGAACGTCACGATGTTGAAATGTGAAACCTTTTACGTGCGTTTCATAAATGATGGTGTGATGCCAAGGCGTTTTAGGCGGGCGATCCGCGCCCCACGTAAACGCTTGATCGACTACGACGGCTTTCAACATTCCGGGGGCGCTGTCGCGGCGATCGAAGGATAAATCCTCGTTGCGATTTCCGATCCGGTATCCAAAATGTGCGTCGTGCCACTTAATGCCGTTTTGAATTTGCTTGGCATACGGATCGATCAGAAGCTTATTGCGGTTGAAGCGCAGGCCTCTGGCTGGATCGTAAGGGCCGTGCACGCGATATCCATAGCGAAGGCCGGGGCGCCCCTCGGGCAGATAACAGTGCCAGACCTGATCAGTTTGTTCCGTGAGCGGGATGCGATGAATTTCGCGGCGTCCGGCCTCGTCGAAGAGGCAGAGTTCGACCTTCTCCGCGTGCTCGGAGAACAGCGCGAAATTCACACCCTCACCATCCCAGGTTGCGCCGAGGGGATAAGGCTTACCGGGCCAGACGATCAGTGCCATATTCCTGCCTTTAAGAGCGGTTGTTCAATGTAAGGGGACCCGCGTGCGTTAAAGCACTTTGATAATTCCGGAAGAAAATGTCGGGGACAATACAGCAGTCTCCCTATGCGGGAAGGGCCGGGTCATTAGATGGACTCAGAGGGACACTTAGTGGGCCGCATTTGCGAAACGCCCTCTTGTGGCCGAGGCGGCTGAACAATACGCAGCCAGCCCACCGATTTGATATTTGACTCTTAGAATCTGCTCAGCTTATACAAAAATTAATTTCGCTCATTCACCATCTCGCATCTTATGCGTGCGGTGTTGACATGAGTAACAAACTTGAATTTGCAAAGCCCCTCGTCTTTCGGAATCACGTTGTGCAATGTAAGGACGCATCCCGCGTCGCCAGCCGCAAGTCGACCTGGTTTCTCCAATACAGACGGAAATACACTCCAGTGCTTGCTGCCGCACTTTGTCTGATGACGGTTGGGTGCGCCACGACTCCGAAGCGGCCGGCATCGAGCCTAATCGTTCCTAGCCGCTGTTTGAAGATGACGGCGGAGAGTTTTACCCGGCCCTGCGCTCAACGATCAGATGGCAAACTGGTGTGCGACGGAGTCGTCGTAGCAGCCACCTGCGTTGAGGTGGCAAATAAATAATTGCGGACCTAGCCGACATGAAGAAACCTCAGAGTCGTCGTCCGCTCGCTGACGCTCGGCGCATCCACGGTGCGAGGTGGGTACAGGATGTGCTGTATTCCTTGCGACCGATGGAGCGTGGCATAACCTCATAGGCTTAGCAAACCGCTCAACAGCAATCGACATCGCACGACAGGTGTTCCAATTCGCGATTCGTGGGGCGATCCCCGCAATGAACAAGCTCCCCTCCATTCCGACGGCGACTTACCGGTTGCAGTTTAATCGCGGGTTCACCTTTCGTGACGCGGCCGCTCTCCTATCGTATCTGGCAAAGCTCGGAATCAGCCATTGTTATGCGTCTCCTTATTTGCGGGCGCGACCGGGCAGCATGCACGGATACGATATCGTCGATCACAATTGTTTGAACCCCGAAGTCGGATCGGTCGAAGATTACGAACTTTTTATTGATGAGCTGCGGCGGCATGAAATGGGCCAGATTCTGGATATTGTTCCCAACCACATGGGGGTGATGGGAAGCGACAATGCCTGGTGGCTCGACGTGCTTGAAAACGGCGAAGCATCCGAATATGCGGAGTTTCTCGATATCGATTGGAACCCCATCAAAGACGAGTTGCAAGGGAAGGTACTGATTCCCGTTCTAGAGGATCAATACGGCAATGTGCTGGAGCGGGGAGAGCTGAAGCTCACTTTTGATGCGGAGCATGGGGAGTTCAGCATTTTCTACTTTCACCATCGCTTTCCCATCGACCCCAGCGAGTATCCCCGGATATTGATTGCACGGCTGGAGCGACTCCAGGAAGCACTTGGCGCGACGCACGAGAGTTTTCTGGAATTGCAAAGTATTGCGACTGCCTTCAATTACCTTCCCAAAGCGCGCGAGCGCGATGGCGGCCGAAAAACGCGCAGAGCGAAGACAGGAGAAAGAGGTTCAAAAGCGGCGGCTGGCGGCGCTATGCGCTCGGTCTCGCGAGATCGGGGAATTTCTTACCGGCAATGTCGATGCATTGAATGGGAGTCCCGAAAACGTCCAGAGTTTTGAAGACCTCCACGAGTTGATCAAGGCGCAAGCATTCCGCCTGGCGCAGTGGCGCGTAGCCGCAGATGACATCAACTATCGGCGCTTCTTTGATGTCAACGAACTGGCCGCACTGCGCATGGAGAATACGGATGTTTTCGACAAAACACATCGTTTCATCCTTGAACTGGTAGCGCAGGGCAAGCTGAATGGGCTGCGCATCGATCACCCGGACGGCCTTTACGATCCCAAGAAATATCTATGCCAGCTGCGCGAAGCCTGTGCGGAGCGAGGGGTTGAGAAGAAAGACACGCCGATTTATGTGGTGGTGGAGAAGATTCTGACGGGCGCAGAACGACTGCGGGAAGACTGGCCAGTGCAGGGGACGACGGGGTACGAGGTCGCTAACCTTATTAACGGGATCTTTGTGGACCCATCGGCGGCTTCAAAGATGGAACGGATCTACCGCGCATTTACTGGCCGGCGCGAGGACTACGCTGACCTTGTCTATACGTGTAAGAAGCTGATTTTGAAGGTAGCCCTGGCCAGCGAACTGAGCGTCCTGGCGAATTTGCTGAGCCGGGTTGCCCTGGCGAACCGTCACACCTGCGACTTCACTTTGAACGCGTTGCGTAGCGCACTGGCGGAGATCATCGCGAGCTTTCCTGTGTATCGCACGTATGTCAGCGATGGCGATGTGTCCGAGGAAGATCGTCGTCGAGTGTGGCAGGCTGTCGCGGCCGGAAAGCGACGAAGCAATGCCGCGGACCTCAGTGTTTTCGACTTCATCCAGAGAATTCTGCTGCTCGACGTGAACGGATCGCAGTCAGGCTGTTACAAAAAAATCGGTCACTCGCTTTGCCATGAAGTTCCAGCAGGTAACTGCGGCTGTGATGGCCAAAGGACTCGAAGACACCGCATTCTATCGCTATCACCGGCTGGTCTCTTTGAATGAGGTTGGCGGGAATCCGGCAAAGTTCGGGACGGCCCTCGAGGAGTTTCATTCCGCAAACGAAATGCGAGCTGGAGCGCTGGCCGCATTCGATGCTGGCGTCATCAACGCACGACTCGAAGCGCTCGGAGGATGTGCGGGCACGCATCAATGTGCTTTCTGAGATGCCGGCTTTGTGGCGATTGAGGCTGCGCAAATGGCGGGAATGGAACCGGAGTAAGAAGTCTTTAGTAGACGGCAAAATAGCACCGACGCGGAATGACGATTACTTGCTCTACCAGACACTTCTCGGAACCTGGCCGCTGGAGGACCTCGATAATGCCGGTTGGAATCTGTATTCCAAGAGGATCGAGGAGTACATGCTCAAGGCGGTCCGGGAAGCGAAGGAATTGACAAGTTGGGCAAACCAGAACTCTGAATACGAGAAGGCCCTGGTCGGTTTTACGCGCGCGGTTCTGGAGCGGCGTACGACGAACCGATTTTTTACCGATTTTTCCGAGTTTCAACAACGGATTGCGCAGGTTGGGATGTACAGCAGCCTGTCGCAATGTTTGCTGAAGATGACGTTGCCGGGAGTACCCGACCTTTACCAGGGCAATGAGTTGTGGGATTTCAGCCTGGTCGATCCGGATAATCGCCGACCGGTGGATTATGAACTGCGACGGCGGTTGCTGGAGGAAATGACGGGTCGGACCGGGGCTGAAACCGACTGGCAAACGCGCGGAGCGGAGGATAGGGCTCTGCGCGGATACCTCAGCGAGATCCTACTGCACATGAAGGACGGGCGGATCAAGCTGTACCTAACCCAGAGAACGCTTTCGATCCGAAAAAGCGATCCGGCGCTCTTTCAGCACGGACGATATATTCCTTTGAATGTTCGCGGCGAAAAAGCGGACCATGTGTGCGCGTTTGCGCGAGAAGTGGAGGGACGACTGGCCATCGTAGCTGTGCCGCGGCTGTGTGCCGCCCTGCTGGGAGATACGCGAACAACTCCGTGTGACGTGGCGGTGTGGGCTGACACCGAGATTGAGCTTCCGGAGGGCGCAGCGAGATGCGTCCATAATGCGTTTACCGGCGAATGTGTTGCCCTTCGCGGCGAGGGCCAGCGGCAAACTTTGCCAATGGGTAAAGCGCTGCGAGACTTCCCTGTCGCATTGTTGCTCAGCGAGCGCCTACCAATCGAGGCGCGGTCCGTGGGGATCGGCGCGGCGGACCTGGTTGCGCCTGTGACGGACGATAAATAAGAGGGCTATGGTGCCGAGCGTGGGAGGGACGATCGAGGATTAGGATCCCGCTGCGCAGGGCCTCAATCATCTGACGCCCGGAGGAAGCCGCCTGGGTGTAGCAGAGAGCGCAGCTCTGAGCGTGGGCGGGCAGCGCGGACGACAAACATTGCGACCGCCGCGAAACATCCATGCAGCTCGATGAATTGTTCGAGAAGATTTCACTGCCCTGTCCCGGTCCTGGTTTGTGAGTAGGGCACGCCATTTTCCATGCGATTGCTGTCTGTCCAGCCGAACTGCATGACGAGCGTGACGAAGACCGTGAATACCATCACGAAGAGTAGAAACCCTCGCCTTTCCGCCCAGAGATGCATGAAAAACATGGTCGCCAGACCAGCCTCGGCGATGGCGACGAAGAGCATGCGCGCGAACATGTGCTCGCTGTCCACATGACTGAAGGCGATAAAGAATTGCGCGGCCGCGAGAACGAGGATGCAGACATAGATCGCGAGATAACGTCCCAGGGGATCCGTATATTTCGCGGCTGGTTCGTGCTTCTGTACATCGGGTGGCGTAACCATATTGGCTCCGTAACGATTTCTAGTGACCGAGATTCAAGAGATAGACGAACGGCACGACGAACATCCAGACGAGATCGACAAAGTGCCAGTAGAGACCAACCACTTCAAGATCGTCGGCGTTATAGCGGCCGCCCATAAAACGAATACCGACGACGATCAAGGCGATCACGCCTCCGGTGACGTGCGTGAGGTGAAGACCGGTTATGCTGAAGAATGACGCGCCGAAAAGCCCTGTTCCCCACGGATTGTGGAACATGGTCATGCCTTCGCCGATCAGGCCCATCCATTCGCGAATATGGAGTGCGGCGAAAGCCACGCCCATCAGCGCGGTAATCATGGTCCAACGGAAGGCGCCCGGTTTATCGCCAGCCTTCGCCGAGCGTATGCCCAACAGCATGGTCAAGCTGCTGGTGAGCAGGATGAAAGTCATAATCGCAACGTTGGTGATGCTGTGGAATGGTCTTGGCCAGTCGGCGGTTCCGTTGCGCAGAAACCCATAGGCCACGAGGCAGGCGGCAAAGGTGGCGGCGTCAGCGATGATGAAGAGCCACATCGCCATCTTTTTTGCGGAGACAACGAAGGGCGGCAGCCCCACCGTCATTCCGGGGGGATGGTGGTGCCCCATGGTTAAATCGGCTTGGCTCACAGAGCCTCCTGTCGGATCATCAGAGTTTCATCCATAGCAGCACGAGCAAGTAAATCCAAAGCGCATCCATAAAGTGCCAGTAATGCGCGGTCGCATCCAGCGTGACTCGACGCAGGACATGGGCATTGAGTTTGCGAATTACCCGGACCATCGCATACAGCCCACCCAGCAAGTGCAACGCGTGGAGAGCGGTGAATACATAGAAAAACGAACTGCTGGGATTGGTCGAAAGGTAAAGGCCCTGGGCGCTCAGTTCACGCCATGCGATGTACTGTCCCACGCAGAAACAGCAAGCCGAGCGACAACGTGGCATAGAGCCAGCGCGCCGGATTGGCGGCGGTCGCTTGCAGACCGCCCATAAAGCCGGCCACGTGGCGGCGCGAAATTTCCAGAGTCACGCTGCTGGCGAGCAAAATGACGGTATTCAGAAAAAGAATGGACGGAAGCGTGAAGTGCCGCCAATCTGCGGCTCCGCCCTTGCGGACTACGAGAGCACTGGTCAGGGCCGCGAAGGTCATGCAGACGGCGGCGACGAATACCCAGATGCCGGTTGAAGCGGGCGGTGGGGCATAGTCCTGGACAGCACGCAGGTTCCCGCTGGCCGGGACGAGATCGCGCCCGCCTCCATTTCCCCGGGGACTTTTTCTTTCTTGCGGCGCCTGACTTGCCGGCGGATGAACTGTGGTTGCCATCTTGATGCTCACTGCTCCTTCCGAGTTATGCCTCGTCGCCCTGGCTCTGAATTTGTTTGGGATCGGTCTGCATTACATAGTCGCCGGTTGAACCTTCGATGCCGTATTGATAGGGGTCGTGGTAGACGACCGGCAGCGTGCCTCCGAAGTTATCGAATGGCGGCGGCGAGGTCGTGGCCCATTCGAGAGAGGTCGCTTCCCATGGATTATCGGGAGCCGGCTTACCCCAGAAACGGCTGTGAATGAAGTTGTAGACGAAGATCAACTGCGCGGCGCCAGTGCAGATCGCGGCGATCGGTGATGAAACGGTGCACCGGGATGAGGGGTTGAAGGTAATCGTCCGTGAACGCCTGGTAGCGGCGCACGTTGCTGGCCAGGCCGAGGTAATGGAAAGGCATGAAGATGCAATACGCGCCGACGAAGCTCAGCCAGAAATGCACCTTGCCGAGGGTATCGTTCATCATCCGGCCGAACATCTTCGGGAACCAGAAATAGGTGCCGGCAAAGATTCCGAACATCGCCGAGACGGCCATCACGAAATGGAAGTGGCCGACAACGAAATAGGTTGCGTGCAGCATGATGTCGAGCGAGGGCTGGGCGAGGAAGAAGCCGCTGACGCCGCCGGTGATGAACATCGAGATCATGCCCAGCGAAAACAAGCACGGCGTGTTGAGGCGAATTCGCGAGCCGTACAAACTGCCCAGCCAGACGAGCACAATGATGGTGGCCGGAATCGTGATGATCAGCGTCGGGAAAGAGAACGCGATGGCGGAGATCGGATTCATCCCGCTGACGAACATGTGATGGCCATACACCATGTAGCTCAGGACGGCGATGCCGCCCATGGAGTAGACCAGCACGCGATGGCTGAGAAGCGGCCGGCGGATGGTCGCCATCAGAATGTGCGAGACGATGCCCATGGCGGGAACGATGGCGATATAGACCTCGGGATGCCCGAAGAACCAGAACAGGTGCTGCCAGAGCAGAGTTGATCCGCCGGAGTGCGGCAGTATCTGGTCGTTGAGAACGGTATTCGCGGGCACGAAGAAGCTGGTTCCGGCGACGTGATCGAGAATCAGCAGGATGCAGGCGGGCATGAGAACCGCGAAAGCGGTGAGGCCCATGATGGAGGTGATGAACCATGCCCAGGTAGTCAGAGGCATGCGCCACAGGCTCATCCCCTTGGTTCGCATGTCAAGCGTGGTGGTGATGAAGTTCAAGGAGCCGAGTAACTGGCCGACGCAGAAAATGGCGATCGACGCGGCCCAGAGAACTACACCGAGTCCCTGGCCGGGACCGGCGGACGCGCCCACCGCACTGAGCGGCGCGTATTGGGTCCAACCACCAAGCGTCGGTCCGTCCGCCACGAAAAAGGAGGAAACCATCACCAGGAAGGAGACGAAGGTGACCCAGAACGACATCATGTTGAAGCGCGGGAACGGCATATCTTCGGCGCCGACTTGAATGGGCAGGAAGAAATTGCCGAAGGCCGCGAAGGGCGCCGTTGTGAGCACGAAGAAGACCATGATGGTTCCGTGCATGGTCATCAGTTGGAGGTAGTACTCGGGCGTCATCACGTCGCCGGGGGCGCCGTTCTTGGAGAGGAAATGCAAGCCCGGGAATGGCGTAGTTCGTCCACCCAAGGTGGATGCGCATGACCCAGGAGAGGAACATGCCGATAATGGCCGCCAGAAATGCCAAGCCGAAGTATTGCTTGCCGATCACTTTGTGATCGAGGCTGAAAACGTGCTTCCGAATGAAGCCTGTCGGTGCCGCGTGTGCTGCCTGGGCGTGCGCTGACATATCGTGCATGGGTCCCACCTCAAGAGAATTCCTCGCCGCGAGAGCGAGGCACAGCACTTACTGGAGTGCCGCCTGCTTTTTCAGCCAGTCGTCATAGTCGGACTGCGACATGACTTCCAAATACGCCTTCATGTTGTAGTGGCCAAGGCCGCAAAGCTGCGTGCATACGATTTCGTACTTGCCGATTTTGGTGGCCGTGAAATGAATCGAGAGATCCAGGCCAGGGACAAAGTCCTGATGGACGCGCAATTCCGGAACGAAGAATGAATGCCCCACATCCTTGGAGTGCATCAGGAGGTGAATTTCATGGTTCACGGGAATGGCCAACTCGGCGGTCACGATGTCGTCCTTCGAATCCTGGTCGTGAGTGGTGTCGAGTCCGAAGAAGTTTTCGTTGGCTTCGTTGATCTGGTCGGGATGAAGTGGGCCGAATTTTCCGTCCGGGCCGGGATAGCGGAAATAGAAGGCGAACTGCCCGGCCTGCACTTGAACTGGAATCGCGTCAGCAGCCGGCGGACTGAGATAGATATTCGCCCAAGCCTTGGCGCCGAAGGCTCCGAGGGCGAGGACTTCAGTTCCCACAAGCAGGAACGCGGCGATCACCAGACCCATAGCGCCGCCGGGGAATCGCTTGATCTTCTCTCCGGGACGAGGACGGGCGTATTGCCAGATGAAGACGGCGAGCAGGATTTGCGAAGCGAGGAAAGAGATGCCGGCCTCGGCCATGGTCTCCGACATCTGCTCATCGATGGGCTGCCCGTGGGTGGAAATATCTTCGGGCATCCACCAGGTGTGGCGGAGGATGGGAATCGCGGAGACGATCGCGATAATAATGATGGTGACAGCAAAGAATTTTGCCATTTTGCCCCCACACTGGCGTCATAGAACGGCGCCAGGCTAATTGCGAGAGCCGCTGGGCTTGCCAGCGGCTCCAACCTTGTTTCTATTTCGACGGTCTACTTTCCTTTAAACGTAAAGTCCGCTTTTGCGGCCTGACCACCGGCAACGGTGACCTTGGCAGTTTGCGTTCCGAGATCTTCTTGCCAGGCCGTCACGGTGTACGAGCCCGGAGGCACGTTCTTGATGGTGAAGTTGCCGTTGTCATCGGTGACGGCGTACGGCCCCTTCACAACCACGTGCCAGCCGTGCATCCAGGGATGGATATTGCACTTCACCGAGATGGCGATTTCCTGATTCGGCCAACTGTTTTCGATCGGCGGCGCGCCGGGAGGCTGAGACTTGTTCCAGCCAATGTTGCCGCTGCCGGGAGCGGGTAGTGGGTGAATGTTGTGGGTCGTCTGATCGCTGGTGATGACCTTGAACTTCTCACCGGGGTTGACCGCCATGACGTGGGGCGTGTACATGCAGCCCTTCTGGTCGAAGGTCGGCTCCGCCGAGGAAACAGCGCTGGCGGCGCTGCCGTTCAGGCCTTCAGAGATATAGAGAACAACGTTTTCCAGACCGCCATTGGCGCCAACCATTACGTTCTCCAAGGTGGCTGGTTTGTCCTTGTGCTGGGCGGCGCAATAGGGGTCTTTGCCCATGTCGATGCCCTTCATGTGCGGGGCAGTTCCGGTGAGTTTGACGGTTCCGGTGATCGATCCTTCGCCGGCTGCCTTCACGTGCTGGCCGACAATGACCGCGACTACAGCAACAACAACTATGGCCGATAGTATCGGGAAGGTGCGCTTATACCAAATCTTCATTTAAATTTCTCCTAATCCCGTTCCTGTAATTGGCGCCTTTATTTCGGCATTGACCCATCTGAATTCAAAGACTTCAGATGAGCTTGTTTGGCGATCTCTTTGGCTTTCGTCTTGAAGGGCTGGAGAGTTCGCAGATAAAACACCAAGTCCCAAGCTTCTTCCGGCTTGATGTTGTCGGAAAACGAAGGCATGGGCGTACCGTCCAGACCCGTCATAAAGATCCTGTAGAGATCGCTATCCGTGGTCCCACACTTGAATCGGCCACCATCCGCGAAGTTGTACGGCAAAATGGGACGACCCTGGTCGTCGGTGAGAGTGGAAGCGGACGGGCCATTGGCTCTGCCTTCGACGCCGTGACACTTCCAGCACTGGACGCGAGAAAAGACCTCCTGGCCAGCCTTGATGCGCTCTTCCGTCACTTCCGGTTCCTGGGGGATAACGATGGGTGGGCCGGGTTTCTCGGTCTGCCACCGTGGCGAGTAATGCTTGATCCACGCCACGAGATCCGCTCGCATCTGGGCTGGGAAAGTATTCCACGGAGGCATATTCGAGCGATCGATGCCGCGGGCAATTGTGTCGTAGATATCTTGATCGGTCGGCAGAGTACCAGTAGGAGTGGATCGACATTCGAAAACGCCGAGGGTGAAATCGCGCGGTTTGGGGAACATCGGGGGCTCAAACCACTTTCCGCTTTCGCCGTTGCCATCGCCAAGAGCACCATGACAAACCATGCAGTACCGGCGGTAGGGCTCGGTGGCGGCGTGCGCATCTCCGGTCAGATTTCCGATATGACTGGTAGCAGCCGGAGAATTGAGCCATTGCTGTTCCTGTGATTCGGTGATTTGCGCTTGCACCAGAGCGGACAACGCCAAGAAGCAAGCAATCACCACGAAGTACGTCGTCTTAAGCAATCGCGAGTTCATCGTCATCCTCTCTAGAAGTCGAAGTCAAAGCCCAGCAAGATTTCGCCGGTGTTGATATTGGTTCCAGGAACGACTCCTGTCCCATCCTGGTGCAACCAGTTATATTCCGCGTGGTAAGCGAAACCAGCGCGCGGATTCATGATCGGGTTGTAGCGGGTGCCGATCGTGTAGGTGCTGACATTTCCGTAGTTGGAGGGTGTGGGTCCGACGACTCCCAGAGGATTGACGCCCGTATAACCGGCGCCATCCGCCTGTTGCGACATGCGAATCGTTTCGTAGCGCGACAGAAGAATCCATTGCGGACTGACGACGTAGTGCGGCTCGACGAGCACGCCATTCCAACTCGGAGCTTGAGAGCCGGTGGTGAGTGTCGAAACGCCGGGCACGTAGTTGTTGGTGGCGATACCGTCGATGTAATCGCCGTAGCCTTGGCCGAACCATGCATTGTCCGAGCCATGCTGCGTCACCACCGTCACGTCGGCGTGTTCGCCGAGGTAAATTTGCCCGACGAAGCCCTCGCGGTGATAGCCCTTGTTGTTGACTCCAGAGCCGGCGATTGCTCCGCCATAGCCGCCACCCGTGGGCCCGGTGTACCACTGGATCGGCGCACCTCCCACCATCGCGTAAAAGCCAAAGCGGGAGACGCCCAGCTTGCCGAAATCAAATGCCTGGCTTGCCGTGAAGAATGCGGAGTAGGACTCGGCGCCGTAGGGCAAGCCGACCTGGCCGTCATTCGTACTCAGGATCGAGGCGGAGTAGCGGGTACGGTCATTGGCCGAGTGACCCATGACTTCCACGCCCAGTTGGTTGTCTCCGATCTGGCCGAAGATGTTGCCGTCACCCTGCGGCATGAAGTGATAGATCTGGTAAACACCGCCGTTTCCCGTCAGCGTCAGGATGCGCTTCTCGGAGAGCAAATTGTCCAGCTCGAACTTGCCGAGCTTGACGTTCAGCCACGAACTTCCACCGATGTTATCCACGCGGGCGAACACCTGCTCGAAGTGGAATGCCCCGGTGTTGTCGGAAGAGGGCAGACAGGTAGAACGAAAAGTTCTTCTCGAGAGTGCCAGCCGTATGGAAATCGAGGCCGCTGAGATCGAAACCGCTGGAAGTGATCTTTTGCACGCCGGTCGAAGACTGATCAGTGGCGACCTGAGCGGTGCTGACACGGTGCCAGATCGGCGTCATGCGGAAGGTTGCCGGCCAGTAACCGGGATTCTGCCAGATGGGTGAATCCCGATCATTCATGAGCTGATAGCCGTTGTCTTTGAATTTCTGGCCGAAGAAATTCAGCATCGGCCAGCTTTCGTGACAAGCTGAGCAGCGCAGTCCATACTTCCGGGCGAACGCCGGAATGGCGGTGGCTGATGGAGATGTGCCGAGAATCAAAACGATCAACAGGAGGGCGGCGGACAACCATGAAGTTGACCGCTGCGGCTTCTGACAGAGGTGAGACTGCGCCCACATACGCATGCTGCACTCCTCAGATACTTGCCAAATTTTATGAACTGCAAATCCCCACGAAGCGAATAACGCGGCCTACATGACGATCATTAGCCGCATGATCGCCCCCACAAACGCAAAGTTTTTCCGGTCAAGTGGTCCAACCACTGCCTAGCGGACGAAATATTACTACCGAGCGAATTCAAAGTGCAAGCGTGCCGGAAAAGATTTTTTTACGGAGTATCCATTTTTTCTCAAAAACAGACATTTCGCGGAACAGGTTGACAGCGGCGAGCACTCCGTATCAGACTCAGCATCTGAGTCGATGGAGCGAGTCGCAGCAATGGAGCGAGGATTTCGGGGTAAGTCCCTGTGGGGCAAGCGTACGCCACGATTCCAATGGAGCGCATGCATTTTCCTATTCGCCCTGCTTTGCGCCTCTGCGCTGGCGCGGGAGAAAAATTCAGTTCAGTATGGCGTGGGACTCATCGTCAACATTCCTTCGCCGGTCGCCGAAGTCACGGAGGCGGTGACCGATGTGGTGGGCAATGGCATCATCCGCGGATCCAAGGAGTACATCAAAGACGAATACCTCAGCGGGGCGGTTGCAGCCAGCACGAGCTCTTTCTTTACCGCGTGGAAAGACCCGGGAAAAGTTTTCTACAAAGTGCGAAAAGCAACCATCAATCCCTGGAACTTCAAAGACAGCGCCGACGTTGGAACGGTGGCCGTACGATACATCGTGCAGCCACAGGGCGAAAATAATTCCATTCTGCGAATCGACGCCGTCTACGTGGAGGACTGGAAGCGCACCGTTCACCCCTCTAACGGTTCGGTCGAATCCAGCGAGTACAAGGACATTCAGGACCATCCTGACTCAGATGGAATTGGTCAAGAAGGAGACCGAGGAGGCCCTCAAGGAGAAGCGGGAACATATTGCCAAGAAAGAATTCGACCTGGATAACAACAACACGGAGATGCTGAGCACACCATCGGAGGCTGCGTATCGGAGAGAGTTCCAGCCGCACGAGTGAGGCGGCAACGAACGGCCAATCACCGGGCGTACTCTCGAAGCGCCTATCGACGCTCACCTCGTCCTCAGCAGCCTCCATTCTGGCAAAGAATCCAAACGAGAGTCCCGAGGAGCGGCTCGCGAGACTTCAACGAGAGGTGGAGCGGATCGTTAAGAGTCCGGGCGCGCCGTTGAAGTCAGCCCCGTTTCACACCGCGAGCAACGTCGGAACTCTGGCGCCGGGCACGGAAGTCCTGGTTGTGATCCTGAGCACATACTGGCTCGGAGTCGAAACTCATGAAGGGGCGCATGGCTGGATTCGTCGCGATCAACTCGAGATGTTGCCATGAAGCGACGGCCGGCTGCGTCCAAATATCTTAAAATCCTGGCGCTCTGGGGCGTCGCCCTCGCGTTGTTAGCCGGCATTGGCAGAGGGGAAACGCGAAGTGTGACGCGTACATTTCGTGCCCCGAAAAAGACGATCGAAAAAGCACTGAAACAACTCCAACCGGCGATGAGCGGGCCGCTTCCGACGCTCGAAGGGTTCGTGCTCGTAGGCGATCATCCCTTGACCCATTACAAACGGGCGTTCTACCAGTGCACCGCGCAGGTCAGCGAGACTCCTGAGGGTGCGGTGGTGCGCATCAGCGCTAACGTCACCGCCTGGTATCAAGACGCAAGCTCGGCGCACTCGGGCTATCAATTGCTCACTTCGAATGGACGGCTGGAAAGTGACCTGCTCGATCGGTTGGGCGACCAGTTGTCGGACGCAAACACGGCACAGACGAGCGGCGATCAGAAAACGGGTAGCGCCACTATACCGGCCGTACCAAAACCTGGGCCGTCCACAGGATCAAGTCTCCCGATCGTTTCGGATCTGCCGGTCGTATCGAATCCCCTGCCGAACGCGCCCGACAGCCCGGGCACGATTTCATCGGGAATCGGCAATACGCCATCGCTTCCATCGGAGCGTTCCCACCCGGCCGACAGGGTGATTGATAAAAAATCTGCGGACTTGCGCGCCGAGGTTTCAAGTCTGGAAGAGGCGATCCGAAATCAATCCCGGCCCAAAAATCTGGTGGCGGTTAAGAAATCGGGTACGCCTGTCGTCGGGTCTCCGAGCCTGAGCGGCAAGACTCTATTTCTGGCGGACGCGCAGGACGAGTTTGAGATGCTGGACTTCAATGCAGATTGGGTCCATGTCCGCATCTCGGGCTTATCGCGGGGATGGATCTGGCGCACCAGCCTTGAAATGCCGGAGGGCATTTCCGATATTCCGACCTCGGCAGGCAACTCGGTTCCAACCGCCGCGGATCTGTTTCAAGTGAGTCGCGAGGAGATGGCGCCGTTCCCGGGAGACTGGGCGCCTCTGCGGGGAAAGAGCGTCAAGATCATATCCGTGCAGAAGATCCGTGAGGATGAAAAAGACGGCGGAGCGAGCGCGAAACTGGAATTTGCCAAGTCGGTGCTCGATAGCAGCTATGAGGACCTGGCGAAAATCCCTGACGCGGCAGGGTTAGTGCTGATTTTCGACTCTGTCGACGGCGGCATGATTGCTGCTACCTTGCCGACGATTCGAAAATGGAAAGCCGGTGGATTGAGCGATGCCGCCCTGTGGCACCAATGTTATTTCGATCCTCCCGAGACTTTCACGGTTTCAAGCGCCGCCAGTGGCCGTTAATCGCATAGACAGGTTGGCAAAATGCGCGTGTGGGTGCGAACATTGAGTATTGCGTTTCGAGACAGTATTCAGAATTGTTGTTGACATTACACTGGGGAAGCGATACGAATGCTATCCTTCGTGGGTTCTGATCGTTGATTCGGTCCGATCGAATACGGTCAAAGTTTTCCGAGTGCCGCTTGGAAGCGGGGACTGAGCGGGCTGGGAGCAAAGCGGAAAGAAAATCGGCAGGTGTGGGGTTCATGGCAGATAAAAGTTTTGCGCGACAAATAGCGGCTCAATTGCGCGATTACGCTGAACTCACTAAGGCTCGCATTACGACGCTGATCGTGTTGACGGCCTGGTGCGGTTATTTTTTCGGCGCACATCGTGCCGGCGTCTCGTCATGGACTATCGGATTATTTCACGCGTTGCTGGGCATTGCCCTGGTTTCGAGCGGGACGGCTGCATTGAATGAAGTGCTCGAATCCAATGTGGACGCGCGCATGCGTCGCACGGCCACCCGCCCGCTACCTTCAGGACGCATGTCGCGCACGCATGCCATCGCGGTTGGATTGGCGCTCACAGTTGGTGGTTCGATCTATCTCGCCATTTACTCGAATTTGCTGACGGGACTGCTGGTGTTCCTGACTGCCTTGGTCTATCTCGCGGCGTACACGCCGTTGAAGAAAGTCTCACCCATTTGCACGTTCGTTGGTGCATTTCCGGGCGCGATGCCAGTCGCACTTGGGTGGACTGCTGTCCGTGGACGGATTGAGTTGGAGACGGTGGTTCTGTTCGCGATCATGTTCGTTTGGCAGTTCCCGCATTTTCTTTCGATCGCGTGGCTGTATCGCGAAGACTATGCGCAGGGTGAAATTCGTATGCTGCCGGTAGTCGACTCCAATGGGAAATCCACCGTGTGGCGTATTCTGGCATACTCGGCGGCGCTGATTCCGGTGAGCTTATTGCCGGTTGCGATGGGAATGGCTGGACGCGTCTATTTTGTGGGAGCGATTTTGATGGGAGCGATGCTGTTCCGCTACTCGATGGGAATGGCGACTGCCGCAACTACCGGCAACCGCCGCAGCCTCCAAAGGACCTGCTCGGCGACTGCTTCAGGCTACTATCATCTACCTGCCCGCGCTGTTTGCCTTGATGATGGTGAACGCCGGACGGTAGAGACGTCTGAAGTCGACGCTGCTTTTATTTTCGCCGGAGCGAAACAATACGCAGGGAATCATCCCAATTCCAATTCAATTTTCTTGGCCGCGGCGTCGAGTTTTGCGATGCGGAATTCCCGCACTTGGCCGGAGCGCAAGCCTTCCGGCTTAGTCTCGCTGGCGGGAGCGCCACTCTTCCACCGCGCCTGCAACATCGAACCCAATGAGGACAAGTTGGGCTTAGCAGACGCCGCGGCAGGCGCGGCCTCCTTCGTTGCGGAGCGATCGGTTCCCTCTCGCGGAATTCTGCACTGTGCCTGGATGCCTTCCCCCAGTTCGACTCTTGCGCGGTCGCCGGAAACTTCAATGATCCGGCCCGTTACGCTATCGCCTTCTTTGTGCTCAGCGAGATACTCGTCGAGACCGGTGGGCACGAGTTGCTTCATGCTCAGGCGGATGTTGCGCTTTTCCGGATCGATCGCGAGCACCTGGGCCTGAACCACTTGCCCGGACTTCAGCACTTCCTGCGGGTGGTTAATGCGTTTCTCTGCGCTGATCTCGCTGACGTGGATCATGCCCTCGATGCCTTCGGCGAGTTGCACGAAGGCGCCAAACTTGGTGAGGTTCGTTACCGGGCCCTCGATCACGGTTCCGGGTGCAAATCTTTCTGTTGCTCCGACCCACGGATCGCCGAGCGCCTGCTTCAGGCCAAGCGACATGCGCCGCTCGTCAAGCTTGATTCCGAGGATAACGGCCTCGACAGTCTCGCCGACCTTGACCAGATCGCTGGGGTGGCGAACTTTCTTTCCCCAAGACATTTCCGAGATGTGAATGAGGCCCTCGACACCGGGTTCAAGTTCTACGAATGCGCCGAAGTCAGCGACCCGAGTGACGGCGCCCCGGACCTTGTCGCCGGCCTTGTATTTCTCCGCGACAGAATCCCAGGGATGCGCCTGAAGCTGCTTCATGCTGATGGCGATGCGGCGCTTCTCGGGTTCGATCCGGATGATCTTCGCTTCGATCTGACTGGCCCGCGGAAAGCACGTCAGACGGCTTGTTCACGCGATGCCAGGAGATTTCTCCGACGTGCAAGAGGGCGTCGGCTCCGCCGATATCGACGAAGGCGCCATAGTCGGTGAGGCTGCGGACCACGCCGCTGACGGTGTCGCCTTCCTTGAGTTCTCCGAAGCGGCGCTGCTTGGCGGCCAGTCTCTTCGTCTTCGGCGATGGCGCGGCGATCGACGACGACATCTTCATCGTCGATGTCGAGCTTGATGATGCGGCAACGGATTTCCTGCTCGACCAGTTTCTCCATTTCAGCGGCGTCACGCGTACCGGTGCGCGACGCGGGCATGAAGGCGCGCACGCCGACATCGACGTTGAGTCCGCCCTTGATCACGCCCGTGACCATGCCGACGATGGTTGCCTTCTCGTCGAAGGCTTTCTTCAGAGAATCCCAATCGGTGACGCGCTGGACTTTGCCGCGCGTGAGTTGGTAGTAGCCTTCCGGATCGCGGCCCTTGATCGTCACTTTGAGCTTATCGCCGGGCTTGACGGGAGCACCGCGCAGTTCGGGCAGAGGCAGAAGGCCCTCGCTCTTGAAGCCGATGTCGAGGATGACGGAGTCAACAGTGACTGAGATCACCGTGCCTTCACGGCTCTGGTCGGCTTCCGGCTTGCGAGCATGGCTCTTCTCGTACTCGGAGAAAATTTCACCAAACGATACTTCAGGTTCGGAGGCGGTTGCGGAAGCCGACTCACTCATTGTGGTGGGTGCGGCGGAGTCGTGCTCGGGATTTATCGCTTCCAGGTTCTTGGGATCAGGCATGTTGGATTGGTTCCGGCGCTCGAGAGTTCGAGGGTGTAAACACCTCTAGAATAACATCGCCGGACCCGGCGCTTTTCCGCTTTGCGCACGAAAAAGGTTAATTCTCTTCTCCCTCTACTTCTCCGGTTGTAGACTAAAGAACGATTCCCGAGTGAAACCAATTTATGCAGTCTATCCGAGTCTTCATCACCCTTGGAGGTTGATTGATGCGCACGAAACTGGCAGCGCTAATTCTGGCGGTGGCAGCAATCCTCAGCATTAGTTCGGCACAAACAGCGAAACCGAAGTTGGCACAGGCGAAGCCTTCTCAATCGAAGGTGTCGCCAAGCCAAAGAGGTTGATATTCCCTACACGCGGTTCGTACTGAACAACGGATTGACGGTAATCGTCCATGAGGATCACAAGGCTCCGATCGTGGCGGTCAACATGTGGTACCACGTCGGGTCGAAGAACGAGAAGCCCGGCAAGACCGGCTTTGCGCACCTGTTCGAACATCTGATGTTTGGCGGCAGCGAGCACGCTCCGGGACGCTACATCGAGACGATGGAGAAGATCGGCGCGACGGATTTGAATGGCACTACCAACAACGATCGCACTAATTACTTCGAGGACGTTCCAACCTCGGCGGTCGATCTGACGCTCTGGATGGAATCGGATCGCATGGGACATTTGCTGGGCGCGTTCGACGAGAAGACGCTTACGCTTGCAGCGCGGAGTGGTGCAGAACGAGAAGCGGCAGGGAGAGAACCAGCCTTATGGCGTAACGCGGCAGTTGCTCACGCAGAACACTTATCCCGCAGGCCATCCGTATTCATGGACTGTGATTGGCGATATGGCTGATCTTGATGCGGCGTCGATGAACGACGTGAAGGAGTGGTTCCGGACTTATTACGGGCCGTCGAATGTGGTGATGGTGATTGCGGGCGATATCGACGTGAAGACCGCGCGCGAGAAGGCGGAGAAATACTTCGGCGACATTCCGGCTGGTCCTCCAGTCGCGCATCAGGAAGTGTGGATTGCGAAGATGACGGGAACGCATCGGCAGGTTGTGCAGGATCGCGTTCCGCAGGCGCGGATCTACAAGGTGTGGAACGTTCCGGAATATGGCAGCGCGGACGCGGATTATCTGGACATGGTCGCGGCTTGCCTGAGTGAGGGGAAGTCATCTCGGTTCTACAAACGGTTGGTATATGAAGACCAGATTGCAACCGACGCAGCAGTCATTTGTGGATGAACGGGAAATTGGCAGTCAGTTCTATGTGCGCTCGACTGTGCGCGCTGGAGAAAGTCCGGCCAAGGTTGAGAAGGAACTGGACGAAGAACTGGCGCGCTTCCTGAAGAACGGACCGACCGCGGAAGAACTGCAGCGGGTGAAGGCGCAGAATGAAGCGCAGTTTCTGCGCGGCATCGAGCGCATCGGCGGATTTGGTGGAAAGTCGGATCAACTGGCGATCAGCGAGGTATTTCGCGGCAGTCCAGATGCGTACAAGATCTCGCTTAAGCGCGTGCGCGAAGCGACTGCGGAGGATCTGAAAGCCGCGGCGAATCGCTGGCTTTCGGACGGCGTTTACATTCTTGAGGTCGATCCTTTTCCGGAGTACAAGACGGCTTCGACGGGAGCGGATCGCAGTTCGCCGCCAGTTCCGGGAACTCCGCCTGAACTGAAGCTGCCGAAACTGCAGCACGCTGCGCTTTCGAACGGGCTGAAGATCGTGCTGGCTGAACGGCACGAAACACCGATCGTGAACTTCAGGCTGGTCAGCGATGCGGGCTTCGCATCGGATTCGATGTCCGCTGCGGGAACTGCCAATCTTGCGATGAAGGTGCTGATGGATGGAACACACACGCGCAATGCGCTCCAGATCAGCGACGAAGAAGAGAGTCTGGGCGCGGAAGTTGGAGCTGGTTCCAACCTCGATCTGTCGTTCATATCGCTTTCGGCACTGAGCGCGAAGCTGGATCCTTCGCTCAACCTGTTTGCGGATGTAGTTTTGAATCCTTCGTTTCCCGAGGCTGAGGTCAAGCGCGAGCAGAAGCTAGTCTTGTCCGCGATTGAGCGGGAACAGAACACTCCGCAAACGATGGCTTATCGCGTGATGCCTGCGCTGCTTTATGGAGAGAATCATCCTTATGGAAATCCTCTGACTGGATCGGGCACGACTGCGAGCGTTTCGAAGATGACGCGCGCTGATCTGGTTAAGTTTCACGATACGTGGTTGCGTCCGAATAACTCGACGATGATCATCGTGGGCGACACGACGATGGAACAGATTAAGCCGAAGCTGGAGAAGCTCTTTGCCGGATGGAAGAGCGGCGAGGTTCCCAAAAAGAACGTGACTGCGGTTCCGATGGCTTCGAAGTCGGAAGTTTATCTGATCGACAAACCGGGAGCCCTGCAATCGGTGATCGTGGCGGGAATTGTTGCGCCGCCGCGAGCGAACCCGAACGAGATTGCGATCGAAGCGGCAAACGACGCTCTGGGCGGTACGTTTGGGGCGCGCATCAACATGAATCTGCGCGAGGACAAACACTGGTCTTATGGAACGCGGTCGGTTCTGCGCGATGCTCGGTCGCAGCGTCCATATCTTTCGGTCGCTCCGGTGCAGACTGACAAGACTAAAGAGTCGCTCGAAGAGATGAACAAAGAGTTTCGCGGCATTGTGGGCGATCATCCGATTGGCGACGCAGAGCTGAAAAAAATCCAGGCTAACGAAACGCTCAAGGTGCCGGGGTCGCGCGAGACGCTGGACGAACTGGAGCAGGCGGTGGCGGACATCGTGCAATTTGGATTGCCCGATGACTACTACGAAACTTACGGCTCGAAGGTGAACGCGCTCCAGTTATCGGATGTGAACGGGGCGGTGAAAGAGATCGTTCATCCCGATAATTTGATCTGGGTGATAGTCGGGGACCGGGCCAAGATTGAGTCGGGCGTGAAGGATCTCAACCTGGGGGAGTTTCATCTCATGAGCGCGGATGGGAAAGTGCTATAGAGGGACAATGGGGAGTGCGTGAATAGCGATGAGAAGGGCGGAGCCAAAACTCCGCCCTTGCTTCTTCAGCTCAGTTCCTTAGGCAGTCACCGCTTCCGGTTGCGTTTTTCCGGCCAGGAGTTGGCGCAACACATAATGCAGGATGCCGCCGTTGGCATAGTAGAGAGCTTCCTGCGGCGTGTCGATGCGGACTGTGGCCTGGAATTCGTCTAGTCTTGCCATCGGGGCTTTTGCGCACGCACGCTGATTTTGCGACCGGAAGCGAATTTTTCTACTACTTCGCGGATGCCCTTGATTTCGAAAATTTCTTCGCCGGTTAGCTTCAGCGATTCGGCATTTTCTCCGGGGAGGAATTGCAGCGGGAGAATTCCCATGCCTACCAGATTTGAGCGGTGAATTCTTTCATAGCTTTCGGCGATTACGGCGCGAACGCCAAGCAGCCTGGGGCCCTTTGCGGCCCAATCGCGCGAGGACCCGGAGCCGTATTCTTTGCCCGCGAGAATTACCAACGGAATTTTTTCGGAGTGATATTTTTCGGAGGCATCGAAGATGGACATCTCGGCGCCGTCAGGCAAGTGACGGGTGAATCCGCCTTCAGTGTTCACCATTTTGTTGCGCAGGCGAACGTTGGCGAAGGTGCCGCGGACCATGACTTCGTGATTGCCGCGACGCGAGCCGTAGGAGTTGAAATCTCCGGGCTGGACGCCGTGCGCGATCAGATATTTTCCGGCGGGGCCGTCTTTCTTGATCGAGCCGGCGGGAGAGATGTGATCGGTGGTGACGCTGTCGCCGAGCACGGCCAGCACGCGCGCACCTTGAATGTCTTCGACGCCGGAGGGCTGAATCTTCATGCCGTCGAAGTACGGGGCCTGGCGAATGTAGGTGGAGTCTTTTTCCCAGGCGTAGGTTTCGCCTTTGGGGACAGGCAGGCCGCGCCAGCGCTCGTCTCCGGCGTAGACCTCGGCGTAGCTCTTGCGGAACATGTGCGAGGTGATCGAGTTCGCTACGGCTGCTTCGATTTCCTGCTGCGTGGGCCAGATGTCGGCGAGATAGATGTGCTCGTCGTGCTTGCCGTTGCCGATGGGCTCTTTGCGGAGATCGATGTCGATGCGTCCGGCTAGCGCGAAGGCGACTACCAGCGGCGGGGACATCAGATAGTTAGCGCGGACTTCGGAGTTGATGCGGCCTTCGAAATTGCGATTGCCGGAAAGCACCGAGGCGACCACCAGATTTTTCTCTTCGATGGCGGCCGAGACTTCGGCGGGCAGCGGCCCGGAATTGCCGATGCAGGTGGTGCATCCATATCCGACCAGATGGAATTTCAGCTTCTCCAGATAGGGAAGGAGGCCGGCCGTTTCGAGGTAGTCTTTGACGACTTTCGATCCGGGCGCGAGCGAGGTCTTGACCCAGGCTGGCATCGACAAACCTTTCTCGACAGCTTTTTTCGCCAGCAACCCGGCGGCGATGAGGACGGAGGGATTCGAGGTGTTGGTACAGGAGGTGATGGCCGCGATGACTACGCTGCCGTGCTTGATGGACTTCGCGGAATTGGCGGCGACATGCTCGATTATGTTGGGATCCTCTACGCCAATGGCGGAGGGATTGCCGCCTTCCTGCTCCCAGCGGGCAGCGGTGGCAGCCGGAGGAACGGGCTTTGCGCCCGGTCTTCGGTGGCTTGATCAGCGAAGGCAAGGCAGTGGTAAAGGAATCGGCCGCGCTCGACAGGAGCACGCGGTCCTGTGGACGCTTGGGGCCGGCGAGACAGGGCTCGACGGTCGAGAGATCGAGACTGAGGTGCTCGGAGTATTCGGCGGCTGGCGTGCGGGCGTCGTGGAACAGGCCCTGCTCGCGGGCGTAGGCTTCGACGAGTTCGATCTGCTCGTCGGTGCGCCCGGTGAGTTTGAGGTAACGCAGGGTTTCTTTGTCGATGGGGAAGATGCCGCAGGTAGCGCCGTATTCGGGCGACATGTTGGCGATAGTGGCGCGATCGGCGAGCGGAAGATCTTGCAGGCCGGGGCCGTAGTATTCGACGAACTTGCCGACCACTCCATGCTTGCGCAGCATTTCGGTGATGGTGAGAACAAGGTCGGTGGCGGTTGCGCCTTCGCGGAGGCGGCCGGTAAGTTTGACGCCGACTACCAACGGGATAAGCATCGATACTGGCTGGCCGAGCATGGCAGCTTCGGCTTCGATTCCGCCGACACCCCAGCCTAGAACACCGAGGCCGTTGATCATTGTGGTGTGGGAGTCGGTGCCGACCAGCGTGTCGGGATAAGCGGTGCGCTTGCCGCCTTCTTCGCTGACGAAAACTACGCGCGCGAGATATTCGAGATTGACCTGGTGGACGATGCCGGTGTCGGGGGGAACGATGGCTAGATTGCGGAAACCGGTCTGTCCCCAGCGCAAGAAGGCGTAACGCTCTTTGTTGCGCTGGAATTCGAGGAGGGCGTTCATTTCGAAGGCGCCGGCGGTGCCGAATTCATCGACCTGAACGGAGTGATCGATGACAAGTTCGGCGGGCTGAAGCGGATTGATGAGCGCGGGATCGCCGCCGAGATGGCGCATGGCGTCGCGCATGGCGGCGAGATCGACTACCGCGGGAACGCCGGTGAAATCCTGGAGCAGGACACGGCTGGGTGTGAAGGCGATTTCTTTTTCGGGCTTGGAATTCTTATTCCACGACGCGAGGGCGCGGATCTCCTGCGGCGTGACGTTGCGGCCGTCTTCGGTGCGGAGGAGGTTCTCGAGCAGAATGCGGAGCGAGAACGGGAGGTGCTTGGTCGAGATGCCTTGCTTGTCGAGAGCGTCGATGCGGTAGAGTTCGTATTCTTTGTGGCCGACTTTGAAGGTGGCGCGGGCGCCGAAACTGTTCGCTGACATGATGGCCTTCCTGAGTTATGGATGATGTAACCAGTTTATCGATTCCTGGGAACAGACGACGGTTCCGGGGGGCAATTTTCGCCGGAATCTGAAGTTATAGTTTAGTCCCCGGATGTCACATTGCGTAAGTGATGAAGCGCACAAGCGCAGAGTTTGCGTGTCACAGAGTCAATGTTTGTTCGGCGGCTGCGCCTATCTGGCTTTGAGGAGCAGAACGGGGGCGCTGATGTTGTGGCGAACTCGGGTGGCGGTTGCGCCGAGGAAGATGTCGGCGAGCAGGCGGTGGCCATGGGTGCTCATGGCTACGAGGTCGCAACCCTTCTGCTTTACCCATTCGATGATCTGGCTGGCGGGCTCGCCGAATGCGAGTTCGGCTTGAGCGGGTATTCCGGCGGACTCGAACTCGGCGCGAATTTTTTCCAGGTAGGCGGTGTCTTCGGAGATTTCCGGGCTGACGGCGTCGGGGCCATAGGTGCGAGCGGCCCATCCATCGGCTACGTGGAGCAGAACGAGATGGCTATGCGCGAGTTTGGCGAGTTGCTTGATGTGCTCGATGATGGCGCGATCGGAGGAAGTGCCGTCGAGCGTGACGAGAATTTTGTTGTACATGAAAGTCGATTCTTATCCGCCTGCAATCACCTGCCATGCTGCTTTGATCGAATCGGGCAGGCCGTAGATATCCATGGCGGTGATCAGAATAGCACTGGCCCAGCCCGCGATCAGTAAGAACAGACCGTTCTTCCACTTGCCCATGCGCTTGCGTGAACTCGTGAATTGGAGGAGCGGAAACATGGCGAAGGGCAATTGCAGGGCGAGGACAACCTGGCTGAGAGTGAGCAGGTCAGTGACGCTGCTGTCGCCGCGCAGACCGATGATGAAGACGGCTGGCAGGATGGCGAGCGTGCGCGTGATGAGACGGCGCACCCAGGGCTTGATGCGCCAGTGCATGAAGCCTTCCATGACGACCTGACCGGCAAGGGTGCCGGTGATGGTGCTGCTTTGTCCGCTGGCTAGAAGGGCGACGGCGAACAGCGTGCTGGCGGCGGCTGTGCCGAGAAGTGGGGCGAGGGTGAGGTAGGCTACGCGGATCCAGTCGCTGTCGGAGGTGAAATTGACTACGTGGCCGCCGGCGACAGTGATGCTTTGCTTACCAAAGAAGACGGTGGCGGCGAGGACGAGGATCGCGGCGTTGACGAAGAAAGCGACGGTGAGCGCGGCGGTGGAGTCGATGGTGTTGAACTGGATGGCGCGGCGGATGGACTTGTCGTCTTTTTGGAGCTGGCGGCTCTGTACGAGGGCGGAATGAAGATAGAGATTGTGCGGCATGACGGTGGCGCCAATGATGCCGATGGCGATGTAGACCATGCCGAAATGGTTGAGGTGCGGGAGGATCATCGCCTTGCCCATTTCGAGGAAGCTGGGCTGGGTTTCGGGCAGGACGAAGATTTCGATGAAGTAGCAGACGGAGATGGTAGCGATCAGGAGCAGAACGACGGCTTCGATCGTGCGCATACCGAAGCCTTGCAGGCCGAGCAGAAGAAGAACGTCGAGGCCGGTGATGATGACGGCCCAGAACAATGGAATGTGGAAGAGCAGGTTGAGCGCGACGGCGCTGCCTAAGACTTCGGCGAGATCGCAGGCGCCGATGGCCATTTCGCTCATGATCCAATTGGGCCATCGGGTCCAAGCGGGGTACCAGTCGCGGCAGCATTGGGCCAGGTCCTTGCCGGTGACTACGCCCAGGCGCGCGGAGATGACTTGCATGAAAATCGCCATGAGACTGGCTACGCCGACGACCCACAGCAAGCCGTATTTGAATTGCGCGCCGCCTTGCAGGTCAGTGCCCCAGTTGCCGGGATCCATATAGCCGACGCTGACTAAAATGGCGGGGCCGACAAAGGCGCGCCACTGACGCCAGAATCCGGCTTCGTGGTGCGGGACGGCGATGGTGTGGTGCACACCTTCGAGGGAGACGTGCGGGGCCGTGTGAACTGGCGCAACAGTTCCGGAGACATCGGTCGATTCCGTGCCGCGCTGAAAAGATGAAGCCAGATCAACCCCACAGTCAACCGGCGTACATGCCGGGATATTAACTGTGGTTAATTATACGGAACGCGGAGACAAAGAGGAAAGCCATATTCGTTCGGCAGCGGAGCGGCCGAGAACCGCCGGGCCATTGGCCGTTCGGATGGAAAGCGTTTTGTCATAGTTGCGTTCGATGACAGTGATTTTGCCGCCGGGGCGGATGTCGCGCGATTCGAGGAATTCGAGCAGCTTGCGGTCGCGCTCGTAGATTCCGCTGACGGTGTAGGTTTCACCGGGCTCGGCGTCGGAGAGCAGCACAAGGCCGCGCCTGCGACGGCTGGCGGGGCTTTCCAATTCGCTGAGGTTGCCGTGCGGGCAGGGGCGTCCGCGGCCTAATTTGGCGACGAGTTTGGCCTCGAAGGCGGGAGACACGGCGTGTTCGAGGCGTTCGGCCTCGTCGTGGACCTGGTACCACTCCATGCCGAAAATCTCGCTCAGCATGCGCTCGATGAGGTGATGGCGCTCGGTAAGCTTGCGGGCGATCTTGCGTCCGGAGGAGCTGAGGCTGACGCGGCCTTCTGCGTTCACCCGGACCAGACCATCTTTTTTCAGGCGACGAACGGCCATGGTGACGGCAGGCGGAGAAACGTTGAGCCAGTGGGCGAGCGTGGCGGAGATGACGGTTTCGCCTTCGCCTTCGGCTTCGAGGATGGCCTTAAGGTAGTCCTCCTTGGAGACGGTGATCATTGAGCGAATTATACGGTCGTGGTGGGGAGAATGCCTTGCGGCGACTGCAAGCGTGGATGAGCATGCAGGGGTCCTTCGCTGTTCGGCTCGCTTCGCTCACCTCACTTCGCTCAGGATGACAATTAAGATCCACGCTTGCGGCGGAAGATCATTTTCACTCCGGCGAAGAGAATGGTGCAGATCGCGAAATCGACGAGCAGCCCCCAGTCTTCCTTGAACATGGCGTGGCGAATGACGTGCGGCAGGTGCGGCATCAGCAGGAAATAGATGGCGTTGCCGGAGAGAACCGCGAGCAGTGCGTCGAAGAAATTCGTGAGAGTGTTTCGGGTTGAGGTGCGACTCACTTCGCCGGACTCCTCCTGCTAACATCCCTTGAGATGCTGGAACCGTCGACCGCAGTGCAGTACGTGAAAGGAATCGGGCCGCGCCTGGCGGAGGTGCTGGGGGCCAAGGGCATCCGCACGGTTGACGATCTGCTTCATTATCTGCCTTTCCGCTACGAGGACCGATTGAATCCGCGGTCGGTGGCGGAATTGCGCGCGGGCGAGATGGCGACGGTGATCGCGGAGGTGCGGAATTCGGGGCTGTTTCGCACGCGGCGCATGCCGATCTTTCAGCTTACGGTGGGGCAGGGACGCAGCCGGTTGAAGTGCCTCTGGTTCAATGCGACATATCTGCGGGATCGTTTTCAGCCCGGGCAGATGGTGGCGCTATACGGGAAGGTTGAGGCGGATCGCAACGGGCAGTTACAGATCATGCAGCCGCAGTTCGAAATCCTCGGCGACGTGAATGAAGAAGGCGGAGCGGACGAGGCGGAGAAGAAGGCGGCGGCTTCCCTGGAAATTGGAAGGATTGTTCCGATTTACGAATCCACCGGCCAGGGAAAGCTTACGCCGCGGTGGTTCCGGCGGATTATTCGGTGGGCGCTGGAGAATCTGAATCCGGATTTGCCGGATCCGATTCCGGCAGCGGTGCGCGCGCATCTGAGCCTGCTTTCTCCGCGCGAAGCACTATGGCGCGTTCATTGGCCGGAAGCCGGAGAGAGCTTTACCGATCTGCAATCGTCGCGGACACCGGCGCATATCCGGCTGATTTTTGATGAGCTCTTCTTTATTGAGCTTGGGCTGGAGTTGAAACGGCGCGAGCAGAAAGCGCAGACGGGAATCGCGTTTCAACTCGATGACCGAGCGCGGCAAGCGATCAAGAAGATTCTGCCATTTCATCCGACGGCGGCGCAGAAGCGGGTGCTGAAGGAGATCGCGCAGGATATGCAGACGCCTTATCCGATGCGGCGCTTGCTGCAAGGCGATGTCGGGTCGGGGAAGACGATCGTGGCGTTTGAGGCTGCGATTATCGCGATCGAGAACGGGTATCAGGTTGCGTTCATGGCTCCGACGGAGATTCTGGCGCAGCAGCATTATTTTTCGGCGCGGCAGATGCTGGAGAAGGCGGGGTATCGGATCGTGCTTCTGACGGGATCGATGGAGCAGGACCGGAAGCGCCTGACCCGTCAGCATATTGCGCGCGGGAATGCGCAGTTGATCATTGGGACGCATGCGCTGATTCAGGATCGGGTGGAATTCGAGAAGCTGGGACTGGTTATCGTCGATGAACAGCATCGCTTCGGGGTGATGCAGCGATTGAAGCTGATGAAGAAAGAGTCCGCATCCTTCGCATCGCCGACAACGAAAAGCGGCGTCCCACGCGGCTGGGTAGCCGGATGTGCTGGTCATGACTGCTACGCCTATTCCGCGAACTTTGGCGCTTACGCTTTACGGCGATCTGGACGTCTCGGTGCTCGACGAACTTCCGCCCGGACGAACCCCCATCGATACGCAGGCCGTGCCTGATGAGCGGGATTCGGAGGTGTGGGAGTTTGTACGGCGGGAGATCGCCGCTGGACATCAGGCTTATGTCGTTTATCCCGTGATTGAGGAGAACGAAGAGCGCGAACTGAAGGCCGCCGAGCAGATGCACCGGCAACTGCGCGAGAAGGTCTTCCCCAGCCTGCATGTTGGCCTGCTGCATGGGAGGCTCGATCCCGATGCGAAAGAACGCATCATGCGCGAATTTCAGCGGGGTGAGATTGAAATTCTGGTTGCGACTACCGTCATTGAAGTCGGCGTCGATGTTCCCAACGCCACCGTGATGGTCATCGAACATGCGGACCGTTTCGGCCTGGCTCAGCTGCACCAGTTGCGAGGACGCATCGGGCGCGGGGCGGCAAAGTCGTACTGCGTGCTGATGCATGGCGGCAAAGTTTCCGAGGAGGGCGAGCGGAGGCTCGATGCCATGGTGCAGAACAATGATGGATTCAAGATCGCGGAGCTGGATCTTGAACTGCGCGGGCCGGGAGATTTTTTCGGGACGAAGCAAGCGGGCATTCCGAGCTTTCGGGTGGCGAATCTGATCCGCGATCGGCAACTGCTGGAGGCAGCTAAGCGTGAGGCCGCCTTCGTGGTTGGTGGCCCCAATGCTGAAATATCAAAAGAAGAAATCGATCGCGCTCTTAAGGCGATGCGCGCGCGCTGGGCATCGAGCTATGGATTAGCGGAGGTGGGGTAGGACTGGTCACCGCTGATCGGTCACGGGGTGAGCGGGTGGAGGCGATGGTTCGTGGCGCGAACGTTCTGCTATTATCCGATTTTGAAGTCTTTACCGAACACCGATCTGGAGGAGATTCATTATGGATGCAGCGGCTCTTTCTCTCGGCAATCGCCGTAATGAAGATATCGCGCTTGATTTGATGAAGTTCATCGCCATGACGACGAGTTATGGGAGGACAAGCGGGACTGGAGGCGGCGTGGGTTTTCAGGGCGGAGCCGCTGCCACCAAGCCAGAGGAGTATGCCGACCATCTGCTTGAGCTCTATGGAAAGTGCCTGAAGTCGGTGGGCGGGAAGTAGCCTTGCGTGCAATAATTGCGCGCAATAAAAGGCGCGAGGACCGAGAGTAAGACGGGGCATGACCGGTCTACGCCTCGGCTCCTTCCGTAACCCCTTTGGTCTGAATCTCTTCGTTGACAACAACGGCTTTATCACGCTATCCTTAATTCCTTTGGAAGTCCTGCGGCTGCCCGCCCGGAACACCTAAGCGCGCGTTCTGCGTTGGATTGCTTTCTTAGCCAGGTTTTTACTTAAGAAGGATCAGGGCACTCAGCGGTCTTCGTCATTCAGTTTTTTCAGTTTGGGAGAGTTACGATGTCTACCTATTTCCCGAAAGAAGGGGAAATTGCGCGGAAGTGGTTTGTGGTGGATGCAGCCGGGCAACCGCTCGGACGTCTCGCCTCGCGCGTGGCCCGCATTCTGATGGGCAAAGAAAATCCGCAATATACGCCGTTCCTCGACACAGGCGATCACGTGGTCGTGATCAACGCCGAGCAGGTGAAGATGACCGGCATGAAGGTCGAACAAAAGACCTATCACCATTACACCGGGTATCCCGGCGGACTGCGCTCTGAGGACGTGAAGAAGCGCCTGGTGCGCAAGCCGGAGCTGGTAATTGAACAGGCCGTGTCGCGCATGCTGCCGAAGAACAAGCTCGGCAAGCAGATGTTCACTAAGCTTAAGGTGTACAAGGGCGACAAGCATCCACACGCGGCGCAGAAACCGGAAGCGAAGGTATTCGCGTAGGCCAGGCTTTTGGCTATTAGCTTTTAGCTCTTAGCTAAATGGAAGTTCGGTCTACGCAGATTTTTCAAGTTTGAGACTTTGAGGAAAGGCAAGTTAGCGCTCAGCGGAACAAGCTAACAGCAAAGAGCTAATGGCTGAATCAGTTCAATACTACGGAACGGGACGGCGGAAATCGGCGATTGCGCGGGTTTATCTGCGTCCGGGCAGCGGCGAATTCAAGGTCAACGGCAAGGCGTTCGATGAGTACTTCGTGACGCCCTCGCAGCGGATCAGCGCCAAGCAGGCGCTGGCTTTGACCGAGACCGGCGCGAATTTTAACGTGCTGGCACGCGTCAATGGCGGCGGCGTTGCGGGCCAGGCTGAGGCGGTACGGCTTGGCATTACGCGCGCGCTGATGGTTTTCAACCTGGAGTTGCGCAAGAAGCTGAAGGCCGAGGGTATGGTCACTCGCGATCCACGCGCGAAAGAGCGCAAGAAGTATGGACAGAAGGGCGCGAGGAAACGTTTCCAGTTCAGCAAGCGCTAAAGCGCGTCGCTGGTCGTTGGTCATCGGTCGTTCGCGGCTCGATGATGGTTTCACGGTTTTGTTTTTCCAACGACTAACGACCAAAGACAGACGACGATTTTAGGTGTTAAATTCATCCCCCCACCTCCCCTGAGATGGGGTGGACGGGAATGGCAATCCGGGGCCGGTCGCGTCCGGATGTAGACCACATAAGGAGGTCGATTGGCAAACATCACCATGAAAGAGTTGCTCGAAGCGGGAGTTCACTTCGGGCATCAAACGAAGCGGTGGAACCCGCGCATGAAGGAGTACATCTTCGGCGAGCGCAATGGGATCTACATTATTGACCTGCAAAAGACGCTGAAGATGTTTAAAGAGGCGTCGAAGTTTGTGCAGGATCTGGCAGCCGAAGGGAGAATCGTTCTCTTTGTGGGCACGAAGCGCCAGGCGCAGGACGCGATTGCCGAAGAGGCGGGGCGCTGCGGGATGTTCTATGTGAACCAGCGTTGGCTGGGCGGACTGCTGACCAACTGGATTACGGTGCAGAAGTCGGTGAAGCGGCTGAAAGAGCTCGATGAGATGGCTACCGATGGCCGCTACGATCTGCTGCCGAAGAAAGAAGTGATCAAGCTCGAGCGCGAGCGCAAGCATCTCCAGGCAAACCTGGCGGGCATCAAGAATATGTCGCGGTTGCCGGATGCGATTTTTGTGATTGATTCGAATAAGGAACAGATTGCGGTGCGCGAGGCACGCAAGCTGGGCATACCGGTGGTTGCGGTCGTGGACACGAACTGCGATCCGACCGAAGTGGATTATGTGATACCGGGCAATGACGACGCGCTGCGCGCGATCCGGCTGTTTACATCGAAGATTTCGGAATCGATTGCCGAAGGCGTCAATGCCATGGGTGACAAACAGATGGCGGAAATCCAGGCAGTGGCGGATGCGCCGGCGGCCGAGGGCGTTGCTCCCGATGGCGGTCGAGGGAGAGACGGCCGAAGGCGATGGTGTGGTTGCCGTAGGCGCTGAGGCGGAGGACATTCGCATGGAAGACGTGCTGGGCGCGGGAACCCGGAAACGGCCGGCAGCCATCGCGGAAGATGTAGACGAACTTCAGGCCGAGACGCGCAGATCGTAACTTCAGCTGCGAGCTACTAGCTTCTAGCTACCGGCTTTTTTGAAAACTGTAAGTATCTGACCCGCGTGGGGTCTTGCGCGGGTCTAGTTTTATAGAAAGGTTTTGAACCTCAATAATGAGTACTACTATGGCAAATATTTCTGCTGCTCAGGTGAAGGAGCTCCGTGAAAAAACCGGGGCGCCGATGATGGATTGTAAGCAGGCTCTGACCGAGGCGAAGGGCGATCTCGAAGAGGCGGTTGTCCTGCTGCGTAAAAAGGGAGTGTCAGTCGCGGCGAAGAAGGCGGCGCGTGTGACGAGCGAAGGGTCGGTTGGCCACTACATTCATGCCGGCGGCAAGATTGGAGTGCTGGTCGAAGTGAACTGCGAGAGCGATTTTGTGGCGCGCACCGAGGACTTCAAAGAGCTGGTGCACGACATTGCCATGCATATCGCGGCGAGCGATCCGAAGTTCGTGCGCAAAGAAGACGTGACGAAGGCGGATTTCGATCGCGAGCGTGAGATTTACATCGCGCAGGCGGTGGCATCGGGCAAGCCGCAGAACATTGCGGAAAAGATGGTGGCGGGCAAGATGGAGAAGTTCTATGAGGAAGTCTGCTTGCTCGAGCAGCCGTTCATCAAAGATCAGACCATCAACATCTCGCAACTGATTGCGGCGAAGGTCGGGAAACTGGGCGAGAACATCGCGGTGCGGCGCTTTGCGCGCTTTAAGGTGGGCGAGGCCACGGCTACGGTGGCGTCGATTACCGCTAAACCGGATGAAGGCGAGGCGGCTCCGGCTGCCAAGTAATTCAGGGGCGCTGCGGCGCCCCTTTTGATTTATGCTCATTTTCAGCAAGTTGTCATCCTGAGCGAAGCGAAGGATTTCATTTTCATGTCTCAGCCCGTCTTCAAACGCATTCTCCTCAAACTTTCCGGTGAAGCGCTGGCCGCCGACCAGGGCTTCGGAGTCGACACAGCGCATATTCACTCGATTGCCGGTGAGATTGCCGATGTGCACAATCTGGGAGTAGAGATTGCGATCGTGGTGGGCGGCGGGAATTTTTTTCGGGGCGTCGCAGATCAGGCCAAGGACATGGACCGGGTTTCGGCCGATCACATGGGCATGCTGGCTACGGTGATTAATGCGCTTGCGCTGCAGGATGCGCTGGAAAAGCAGAAGGTGTATACGCGGGTGCAGTCGGCAATCGAGATGAACCAGGTGGCCGAACCCTTTATCCGGCGGCGCGCGATCCGGCATCTGGAAAAGAGACGTGTGGTTATTTTTGCAGGCGGCACGGGCAATCCTTATTTTTCGACCGACACGGCAGCGTCGCTGCGGGCGATGGAGATCAAGGCTGACGCCATCCTCAAGGGCACGAAGGTCGATGGCATTTATGACGCCGACCCGATGAAGGTGAAGGACGCGAAGAAATTTACCCACATCACCTACATGGACGTTCTGAAACAGGGACTCAAGGTGATGGACTCGACGGCCATTTCGCTCTGCAAGGACAACAATCTTCCGATCATCATCTTCAACCTCAACGAGCACGGCAATCTGCGGAAGGTTGTGCTTGGGGAAAAGATTGGGTCTTTGGTTAGCGCCTGACAACTTCTGCTCCGCGGATCTACACGGATTCGCGCGGATCGAACCAAAAAATGAGGCTTAATCCGTGGAATCCGTGTGATCCGCGGAAGATTGACGTTGGGTTTATAATCGAGCGTTTTGATCCTGTAATTATTGGAGCTCTGCGATATGGCACAAGCCTCGATGGCGGCGAATCCTGCCCTTAAAGAAACGTATGTACAGCTGAAGACGCGGATGGAGAAAGCGGTTGAAGATTTCCGGCGTGAGATGGCGGCTACGCGGACGGGACGGGCGAACGTTCACATGCTGGATACGGTTTCGGTGGACTATTACGGCTCACAGATGCCGCTCAACCAGATCGCAACCATTCATGCTCCCGAGCCGCAGATGATTACGGTGCAGCCTTTCGATCCGTCGGCGCTTCAGAACATCGAAAAGGCCATTCGGAGCGGCGATCTCGGTCTGAATCCCATGAACGACGGGAAGCTGATTCGCGTGCCGATACCGGCTTTGACCGAGGAGCGGCGCAAGGAGATGGTGAAGCATCTGCACCGGATTCTGGAAGAGCACCGGACGGCGGTGCGCAACATCCGGCGCGACGGCAACGACGCTATCAAGAAAGCCGCGAAAGACAAGAAGGTCAACGAGGACGACGAGAAGAAGGCGCTCGACGAGATTCAGAAGCTGACCGACGATGAAATCAAGAAGATGGAAGAGATGAGCAAGGCGAAAGAGAAGGAAGTGCTGGAGTTCAAGTAAATCATCGGCCTTCTCCCCGGCGGCACACTCACTCTCTTTACTTCACCGTCACCTTCACCTTCGCGGTGGTTCTTCCGTACTGATTGGTCGAATATAGCGTATAGGTCGTCGTCTTCGGCGGCGTGACCGTCACCGAGGTTCCTGCCACTATTCCAGCCTGTGGCGAGATGATGTTGTACTCCTGGCCAGAAACGTTCCAACTCAATGTGACTGGAGAGCCAGCCGAGACCGTTTGCGGATTGGCCGTGAAGCTTGTGATCGTAGGATTCGCTCCTTGCGGAATGTTGTTCTGTGTATAGAGCGGATCGATCAGCAGCACCTCAAACGCTGACGCCGGCACGCCTTTCAGCGACGACAGATCGTCGTTGTCCCAATTGTCGTCGGGCGCGCCGCTGATGTAGATGGAACTGCCGTTGTCGGCCATGATCATGCCGTATTGCTGAAGAGCGCGCAGAATCACCTGCGACTGCGGCGGAAATCCGGAAATATCGAAGCTCGACTTCAGGCGCATGCGCATACCCATGGGCGCGGCGTATTGATTCGTCGAGTTTGCCGCCCAGTGGCTGGCTGGCGGAGTGAATGCCGCCTGGCTGTATTGCAGCGTGAAGCGCAGCGCGTGATTGATGGCGCCGGCAGCCACTTCGTCGTAGCGAGCGAGGCCGGGGAAGATTGGAAGGCCGGCGGCGTCGGCGGAGGTCCAGGTGTAGGGGCGCGTTTCGTCGGCGAGGAGGTTCCAGACGGCACCGGAGCCGGCGGTCCAGTTTCCATTCTTCGCTTCGTGCGAGCCGTAGAGTTCGTAGAGCCAGCAGTTGTCGCGATCGAGTACGAGCACGTGGCGATCGCCATTGCCCGGCTTGGGATAGCCCTCGATGGGAGCATTTGCCGGAATCGGCATAGGACCCGGATCGCTCTCGTCGCCATACGCTTTGTAGGTAATTTTGACGAGAGGCGAGCCACTTTCGACGATGTAGGGAATGCCGATGGACTGGCCTTGATATAGGCCGGAGCCGAAGTCGGGATGCAGCGGGACGTTTGCACCGATGAAATTGATGATGGCGTCGGAATTGGGGTCGACGGGGGCGGTAGATATGTTTTCGTTCCAGAGGCTATCGGAAGGAAATGGGACGAAGCCGTTCAAGGAGGCGCCTATGCCGATGGACATGGCATTACAATTCTGGGCGGGGGCGGCGATGGCGAATATCAGGACAATCAGGAGAGGGGCGAGGATTGTGCGCATGCTGGATGCTCCGGCTGGAAGTGCGAAGGGCTTGGATTGAACGATAGCACTGGGCCGGGCAGGATGGGTACTCGATTGTTCCCTGAAAGGCCGATCCTGGTGGAGGGCAATGATCTTGCGGCTGGACATCGGCGCTGCATCGAATGACGGCTCAAGGTCCATCTTATAATGCAGGGATGAAGTCGGTTGTCCATGCCGCCTGCCCGCACGATTGCCCCGACGCTTGCGGGGTGCTGATTACGATTGAGGATGGGCGAGCTACTCGGATTCAGGGCGATCCAGAACATCCGGTGACGCGCGGGTTTTTGTGCGCCAAGGTGGCCAAGTATCTGGACCGGGTTTACTCGCCGGGGCGTGTGCTTTATCCGATGCGGCGTGTGGCACCGAAGGGTGCGGATGGGCACGGACAGCCGGCGGATGCCCGCCCCGGCAGCGTTCCAGAGAATTACCTGGGACGAGGCGCTGGATGAGATTGCGTCTCGCTTTCGCCGCGTCGTGGCCGAATTCGGATCCGAAGCGATTCTTCCCTACTCCTATGGCGGCACGCTGGGCGCGCTGAACGGCGCTTCTATGGACCGGCGGTTCTTTCACCGGCTGGGCGCTTCGCAACTGGAGCGAACGATCTGCTCGAGCGCGGGTGAAGAAGGGTTGAAGTCCGTACTAGGCATCAAGCTCGGGACGGAACCGGAACAGTTCGCGCATTCGCGCTACATCATTGCCTGGGGCGCGAACATCCATGGCAACAATGTCCACCTGTGGCCTTTCATCGAAGAGGCACGACGCAAGGGCGCGAAGCTGGTGGTCATCGATCCCTATCGCACGCGCACGGCGAAGTGCGCGGACTGGTATCTTCCCATCAATCCGGGCACAGACGCGGCGCTGGCGCTTGGGATGATGCACGTCATCATTGGCGAAAACCTTTACGATGCCGATTACGTGGCGCGCTACACGGTTGGGTTTGGAGAGTTGAAGGGACGAGCACGGGAGTATTCGCCGGAGAAGGTAGCACAGTGGACAGGGATTTCAGCTGACGACATCCGCAGGTTGGCGCGAGAGTATGCGACGATGCGGCCATCGGTAATTCGTGTCAACTACGGCATTCAGCGGTCCGAGGGCGGCGGGATGGCGACGCGCGCGGTGGCCATGCTTCCCTGCCTGATTGGATCGTGGAAGGAAGTGGGCGGCGGGCTCCAGATGTCCCTGAGCGGGTCGTTTCAGTTGAACAAGGTTGCGCTGGAGATGCCGGAGTTGATGCAGAAGTCGCTGGGGCGGCCGGCGCGTTCAGTGAACATGGTGCAGCTTGGGACGGCGCTGAACACGTTGCATGATCCGCCAGTGAAAGCGTTGTTTGTCTACAACTCGAATCCAGCGGCGGTTTGTCCGAACCACAACGACGTCATTCGGGGGCTGATGAGGCCTGATCTCTTCACGGTTGTGCACGAGCAGTTTTTCACCGATACGACGGAGTATGCGGACATCGTGCTGCCGGCAACGACTTTTTTTGAGCACAAGGATTTGCAGGCGGCTTATGGCCACTACTTTCTCCAGGTTTCCGATCAGGCGATGGAACCGGTGGGCGAGTGCCGGTCGAATGTGGATCTTTTCCGGGCGCTGGCCGAGCGCATGGGATTTGCGGATGAATGCTTCCAGGAGAGCGTGGATTCGATGATCGACTCCGCGCTGGAGTCGGCGAATCCGTATTTGAGCGGGATTACGCGGGAGCGACTTGAAGAAGAGCATTGGATTCGGCTGAACTTTGGCGCGAACGGGAAAGCAAAGCGGAACGGATGCGACGTTCCCGTCCCGCACGGGCGAAAGCGCCCGGGCCTCCATTTCCACGAGTGATCCCTTCCTGCCGTTTGCTACCGGCAATTTTGCTACACGTAGCGGAAAGGCGGAGTTTTACAGCGCGGCCCTGAAGGAGCGTGGACTCGATCCGGTGGTCGATTTCGTGCCGCCGGGAGAGTCGCGTCATGGATCGCAGGCGGTTGGATATCCTCTCGAACTGCTGGCTCGCAAGCCGGACAATCACTTGAACTCGACGTTTGCGAATCTCGAGTCTGTGCGGCGAATGGAGCCTCTGATTGGAACGCTGGAAATGCACCCGGCGGACGCGCAGGCGAGGGGCATTCAAGATGGCGAGCGGGTTCGCGCTTTCAATGAGCGCGGCGAGATCGTTTTACAGGCGCGTGTGAACGGATCGGTTTCAGCCGGGGTGGTGGCGGCGCGGCTGGATTGGGCGCGTTTTGGCATCGGTGGCCGTAACATTAACGTGCTGACCTCAGAAAAACTTACCGACATGGGCAACGCGGCGACGTTCTATTCCGTCTGTGTTGAGGTAGAACCTTTTCGGGCGTGACGCGGATTGAAAAAGACGGGTTCATGCTTGGACGGTTTCCGCTCTCTACCGTATAATTACCGTTTTCCTAACTCTAGTTTTTCGAGGTAGTTGCAATTCATCGCCGTCATCAGGCTATCCCTGTGTGCGCCCCGAGCAGCCACCCCATCCCACGAAAAGCGTGCGGGCTGGGGGCTCCGGTCAATTGCCACCGCCAGGGCCGACGCAGCGGTCCAGGAAGTGCGTTTTCGCTTCAAGGCACAGCTGTTTTGCAGACGTAGATCGTGGTGGGCGGGCGTGGTCACTTTGCTGCTGATCGCCGTGTTTTCAATGCCGGTGAAGGGGCAATCGGACCTGATTGTCGGCATCCAGATTCACGGCAATCGGCGCATCCCGGCGGAAACGGTCAAGGCACGCATCTTTACCAAGGTCGGCGATGTTTACGACGTCCAGGCGCTGGAACGCGACTTTAACGCACTGTGGAACACAGGATATTTCGAAGACATCCGTTTTGAACGGGAAGAAAGCACACGGGGCTGGGTGCTGCACATTTACGTCAAGGAACGCCCCACGATCCGGGAGATCAACTACGTCGGGTTGAATGCGGTCTCGACGAGCGATGTTCTGGATCGATTTAAGGACCGCAAGGTCGGGCTGTCGGTGGAGAGCCAATACGATCCGACCAAGATCAAGAAGGCCGAGGTTGTGCTGAAGGACCTGCTGGCCGAGCACGGGCGGCAGTTTGCCACTGTCCGCACGGAAATCAGGCCGATTCCGCCGGCGGCGGTCGGCATCAGCTTTGTGGTCAAAGAAGGGCCGAAGGTTAAGGTAGGAAAGATTCAGTTCCGAGGCAATGTTCACATCAAGTCGCGCACCTTGCGGGCGGCGATGAAGAACCTGAAGCCCATCGGAATTCCACATTCCATTTTTCTCGAGAATCTCTTCTCGAAGACCTATGACGCCACCAAGCTCGAGGAAGATACCGAGCGGGTGCGAGCTGAATTCCAGAATCGCGGCTACTTCAAGGTTCTGGTGGAAGACCCCAAGGCGGATATCCACGACACTGGACACACGGGTTTGCACGTCCCTTTGATTCAGGCGGGAGCGGGCAAATCGGTCGATATTACGATGCCGATCCAGGAAGGCGCGCGCTACAAACTGGGCACGATCACCTTCAAGAACAACAAGGCGATCCGGAACACTGGCGCGCTCCGTACCCTTTTTCCAATCAAGGACGGCGACATTTTCAGCCGGGAGAAGGTCGCCAAAGGTCTCGAGAACCTGCGTAAAGCCTACGGCGAGGCAGGCTATATCAACTTCACGTCCGTGCCGGATACGAAGTTCGACGACGAAAAAAAGACGGTGGACCTGTTGATTGACGTCGACGAGGGCAAGCAATTTTATGTGCGTCGAATCGAGTTCAACGGCAACACAACGACGCGGGACAAGGTCATTCGACGAGAGATCGCGCTGGAAGAGGGCCAGATCTACAACTCGCGTCTATGGGAATTGAGTCTGCTGCGTCTGAACCAGTTGGGGTATTTTGAGCAGCTCAAGCCGGATGATCCCAACACGACCGAGCGCCATCTCGACGAAAAACAGGGCACGGTGGACTTGACGCTGAAGGTTCACGAGAAGGGCAAGAACAGCATCGGTCTTCAGGGCGGCGTGAGCGGCCTGGCAGGCGCGTTCGTGGGGCTCAATTACAGCACGAACAACTTTCTGGGATTGGGCGAGACGCTTTCGGTTCAAGCCAGCATCGGCAACTACCAGCGCGACATCATGTTCGGGTTCACGGAACCTTATTTGTTCGACCGGCCGATCCAGGCGGGCTTCAACGTGTATCTGCGAAAGATCAGCTACGACCAGGCCCGACAGTATGCCCTTTTAACGGGACAGGCGGGAACGCTGAATTCGCCCTTCCTTCAGAATCTGCAGAACTACTCGCAGTCGAGCACCGGCTTCTCGCTGAGCCTTAGCTACCCGCTGCGACGATCATTCAAGCGATTTGGCATCAGTTATTCCTTCGACCGGTCGTCGCTGGTCGCGGTCAGCAGCGCGTCGAAGCTGCTGTTCGACAACCTGAATTTCAGCGGCATTCAGGGACCGAATGCGTCTGAACGGGATTATCACGAGCAAGATCGTACCCAGCTTCACGATGAACACGCTGGACGCAGCGTATGCCCCGCATCACGGGAAGAGCCTTTTCATCGGCGGGGAGATTGCGGGACTCGGCGGAACGGTTCACACGTTCCGTCCGATCGTGCAGTACAAGCAGTTTTTCCCGATGCAGAAGCGGCGCAACGCGCTCGGCTATAACGTACAAGCCTCATTCATTACGGGCTTTGACGGAGTGGTCGCACCGCCCTTTGAGCGCGCGTATCTGGGCGGCGAAAACGATCTGCGCGGCTTTGACATCCGCACGGTTTCGCCAATTGCCTATTTGCCGAGCGTGCAGACGATCTCTTTGAGAAATCCGGATGGCAGCTACGTTCCCGCCAATCCTGCCTACCCGCCACAAGTCGTAAGCGGCCGGTGCGTGGCCAACTGCTGGAATGTTCCGATTCCCTACCAGCAATTGGTGACTCCGGGCGGCGATCTGGCGATGAACGGCAACCTGGAGTACCGCATCACGATCGCGGGGCCGGTTGCGCTGGCTCCATTCGTTGATGTGGGAACCGATCCGATCTTGCGGACGTCGCAGTTGAAGATCAATCCAACCCAGTACAACAACCTGCTTAGCCAATATTTTGGTTGCCCGGTTTTAACGGCAGCGTTTGGTTGCGATTTATTATGCGGTGCAAGGAGATACGCTCGGCATTTCGCAGTATCTGAAGCCGGTTTCGGGCACAAATTGGGTTCCGCGAATGTCGACCGGCCTGGAATTGCAGATGATGCTGCCGATCATCAATGCGCCGTTCCGCATTTACTATGCCTACAATGCTCTGCGGCTCAACAGCAGCGCAGTGCCGCCGATCAAGATCACGCCCGGAATGTTCCCCAATAGCGGCGCTGGAGTCTACACGTACCAGACAACGATTGATACGCTGAGCTCGCCCTACACGCTCCGCGAACCGAGGAAGACCTTCCGGTTCACCGTGGCGACGACGTTCTAAAAGAACAACTGCCGGCTGCCAGTGCCCAGTGCCCTCCGAGGCAAGCAGGAATACCTTGCGAGAGGAATGTGTCGCCTCAGGTTATTGGTTTTGAGATTACTGGCAATTGGCTGCGGGCAACTGGCAAGTTCTATTCGATCTGCACCAGGCTGCCTGACGATACCGGGGCTGGGTGCTGCGGGGCTCGCCAGGCATCCAGAATCGAAACCTGATGCACGCAGGACACGGTGCAATGCGGAGCGCAGGACTTCTCAGTGTGGAACTCGCGGCGGAGATCGCTGATGGTGTAGTTCTCCAGCGGAATCGCCGGATAGCCGCGCTGCTGCGAGCAGTAATGGACTAAGCCATCCTCGCAAATATAGAGATAGCGGCCACCGGCGCGGCAGCGCCACTGGTTGGGACGGCCGAGCGCGATGTTGTCCTGGAAGGCGTTCACTCGCGTGAAGCTGCGCTTTTCGAGCGATTTCATCTCATGATAGACGCGGCGTTCGTCGTCGGCCAGCGGCTGTACCTGGCCTGAGCCATCGTGAATGATTCCTACGGTGGAACTGAAGCCGAGTTCGAGAGCGCGTTTGCCGATGGTCAGAGCGTCCTGTGGATTGCTCACGCCCCCACCGACCACTGAGTTGATATTGACGTGAAACTCGGCGTGCTCGGCCAGGAGTTGTAGCTTGCGATCGAGGACTTTCAGACTCTTCTTCGAGACTTCGTCCGGGTTGACGTTGTCGATCGAGATCTGGAGCCACTCGAGGCCGGCGCGATTGAGGCGCTGAATGCGGTCGGCGGTCAGCAGGTAGCCATTGGTGATCAGGCCAGAGACTACACGGCGCTCGCGCATGCGATGAATGATGTCGTCGAGATCGGGATGCAGGAGCGGCTCACCGCCGCTGATGGTGACGACCGAAGTGCCGAGCTCTTTCAGTTTGTCGACGCGGCGGAGCATGAGGTCGGTGGCGACGGGCTTCGAAAAATCGTCGAACTCGTTGCAATAGGTGCAGGCGAGGTTGCAGCGGCGGATGGGGATCAGGTGCGCGAGAAGCGGATGGTCCGTCGAGGCGATGGCCTTGAGTATCTGCCAGAGACCGTGGGCGTTGCGCTCGATTGCTTTGATTTTGCGACGGAAATTGACTGCGGCTGTCGGCATGTATGGTTTGTTACTACTATTTCAACATTTCGAGGGCTGGATCGTCCAATTGGGCGGGTTAGTTTGCGGGAAGAGGCGGTTGAACGGAGTTTTTGAGGATTTGAGCTGTGGAGCGTTGGTTAGCCTGCCAATTCGTGTGCCGGCGGCTTTGAGCGCAGCCTCTGCGTTTGACAGGTCGTCGTGCTTGACCAGGACATAGTCGGTATCGAACGTGGAGATGGCAAAGATTGGGATGCAGGCATCGGCGAGCGGTTGCAGGAATGAAGCCAGAACTCCGGTCATTGAGAATGGGAACGGGCCTTTGAGCTGGAGGGCGATCCAGCCGCGTTCGATGGTCCAGTTCGGAGGGTTTTTTTCAAAGTGACCTTCTGAGCATACGACTGAGAGTTCGTTTGACGTGCGGACGACGCAGAAAAAGCTAGATTCCTCCGCCCACTGGGGGATCAAAGTTTTTGGGGCAGCGCGACAGACGGCCAGTTGTTCGCCGAGAATGCGATACTTCAATTTATGGGGCATTCGGATGGAAGCGTACTACATGTCGAATGCCGTAGGAATTGCCGATCGATGCTGCGATCAGCTCGTCGCTGAACGCGCTATTCCATGTCTCCGCCCATGGGCACGTACTGGAATTTCTTTCCATCGAAAAAGACCGCGGAACTTGAGCTGATTTCTCCAGCTTCCTCGACGTACAGGGCTTCGATGTTCTTCTTCTTGAATTTGAACTTGCGCACGTAGATGGCTTTGTAAGGAAGATTGACGATCACGTATTTTGCCTTGGGCTTGCTCGAGTGCCAGGTATCGGGACCGGAGCCGTTAATGACCAGCATCACCAGACCGCGGAGGGCGGGATCTCCCGCCGAAAATGTAGTGGTAACCTGCGGGTTGCCGTAGCCAAAAAATGAGTCGTAGGGGTCGATGACGGTGAAGTTGTGCTCGCCCTGGTCGAGCATGGGATTCTTGCAGCGGGCGGCGATGACTACGTCCTCGACGCCGTCGCCATCGAGATCGCCGAAGGCGGGGCTCACGGTTGGGATGAGCGTGAACTGATCACCGAACTGCTGGTGAACGAAATTGTCGTCGATCTTGGGCGGGGCCGTAGCCGTTTGTTGGGCGAGGAGTGGGACGGCTATGAGGCACAATGCTGCCGCGAGGAGAATTCTGCGCATTGGGCTACTGTAGGCCGTTGGCGCGATTACCGACAGGTCACCAAAGTTACGTCAGCTCGGGAGGATGGGCCGGGCTCCGACCGCGAAAGTGTTCCCAGCCTTTTACCAGGAGCGCTCTTTTCTTGCCGTCCGTGTCGATCAGCCGCATGCCTTTCTTGCGAGTGGTTTGCCCGATGCGGGTGATTCGGACTCCTTCTATTTTCGGAGGGACCGGATTGGAAGAAGTGAAGAGCAATTCGTAATCGTCACCGCCGTGCAGGGCAAAGTCGAGCGCCACGTATTGTTTCTTCCGCCGTCCGGTCAGGGCAAGCGGAATCAGTTCCGCGTCAATCTCGGCGCCGACTCCGCTTTCCTGGCAGATGTGGTCGAGGTCGGTGGAAAGACCGTCGCTGATATCGATCATGGCGGATGGAATTTTGTGCAATCGCAACCAGCGGCCTACGCTGATGCGAGGCAGAGGATGAAAATAGTGCTGCGATTCCGCCCCGAGAGGAAGCGAATCTCGCAGCTCGGAAAGAGCAGCAGCCCCGCCTCCGAGGGCTCCCGTCACATAGATCTGGTCGCCCGGCCTGGCCCCCGAGCGCAGGACGGCCGAATTCTTCGGTACCGAGCCAACGACGACGATGTCCGCCTGAACACCATCTACAGCATTTGCTGTATCCCCTCCCGCCAGCGGTACATGGAATTTTGTAGCGAGGCTAAGCAAGCCTTTGATGAAGCGATCGATCCAGGACTGGGGACGTCGGAGGCAATCGGCCAGCGACAGAAATGCGGCAACCGGGTCGCCGCCCATAGCGGCGATGTCGCTCAGACCGCGCGTTAGGCACCGCCAGCCGACGGCATCCGGAGGGTGCCAGTCTCTCCGGAAATGGACTCCTTCGAGGGAAAAGTCCGTGGTGACGAGCATGTCGTGGTGAGGCGGTAAACGCAGGACCGCGGCGTCGTCTCCGATGCCGGCAATCAGCATTGCGCCCGTAGTCCGACCGACCCTGACCCTCGCCTGGCGGCGAATCCGCTCGATCAGCTTCCTCTCGTTATCCGGCATGGCATCACTATAACGCGGAGGCGCATCTGACCCACACGGCCTTGATCGCGGCTTGGATTCGGGGGTTAGCTTTAGCGAGTCAAACGCTCTTTTGGCCAAGGGGTAACGTGGCCGAATAGGCGGTGGAGACGTGCGCAACGGTAACCTACCCGGAAGTCTGTAGGCGGTTGACAAGGGGAATCAGGTTTGTTACGGTTAACCCGACGTTAATGAACATCTTTGCCGTACCAAGTGCTGCAAACTGAATCGTTTGCGGGTGCATTTGGATTTCGGCTTGCCTGGTTCCGTAGGGTAATTGAGTGCTCAGTCGCCCCTGATGCGGCTGATGGAATCAGGATTCCGAGCCCGAGCGTGACACTTCAAGCTCAGGCGGGTTTCCTAAGCAAGGAAACGTTAAAATCCGTTTTTTCGGATGGGGCTATTGCGTAAGCGTTTTTACATCTTTTTTGTGGCGCGCGACGAAGCCGGGCAACTTCGGAAGATATCGATTCCCGTCCATTATCTATACGTGTTGATCGCGGGCGCCGCGATTGGCGCATGCAGCCTGACGGGCATTGCCAGCTCTTACGCCCGCATGCTTCAGAAGATCTCGCATTACAACCAGCTCCGAACCGAAGACGCCCAGCTCAAGGACAACTATTCGCGCCTGGAGCAGGTGGCCAAGGAGCGGGATATTCAAGTGGCATCGCTCGGATCGCTGGCGCGTGAGGTTTCCGCGCTGTATGGGCTGAAGTCGAATCCCGCGATGGTAGCTGCCTCGACGGAGAAAATCGAACAGGCGCAGGTAGATTCGTCGATGGACACGCTTTACGCGCTGAGAAATACGGCTTTAACCGGCGCGGCCAGCGTGGGCATTTCGATGGGGCTCACCCGGAACTCGACGACGGCAGATTGGATACGCGCGAATTCCGCACCGAATCTGTGGCCGGTTGAAGGTCAGATTACGGGCAGCTTCGGCGAGCGCATCGATCCGTTCAACGGCGAGGGCGCGTTCCACTCGGGCGTGGATATTTCCGCCAGCCTCGGTTCGGCAGTGATCGCTCCGGCGGATGGGGTTGTGACCTTTGCCGATTTCCTGGGCGGCTACGGGCGGGCCGTGATGATGAATCACGGGCACGGCATTTCGACCCGCTACGGGCACTTGGGCAGCTTCGCCGTCACCTCCGGACAGTACCTGCACCGCGGCGACACGATTGGCTATGTGGGGTTAAGCGGCCGTTCGACCGGGCCGCATTTGCACTACGAAGTGCGAATCAACGATACCCCGGTGAATCCCTTCAAGTATCTGCGCGTGACCATGGCGCAGATCGGTGGGTTTGCCGCGGGATCGTAAGGCAGCTTCTAGCCGCCAGCCACTAGCTAAGAGCAGCAAACTTCAACCCTTTTCCGATCCATCGACTTCACAACTTCGCCTTTTTCACTTCCTCAATCAGCGGTGGAACTATGTCGAACAGATTTCCCACCACTGCATAGTCCGCGATTTCAAAGATCGGGGCTTCCGAATCCTTGTTGATCGCGATGATGCTGCGGGCGCCCTTCATACCGACGATGTGCTGAATCGCGCCGGAGATTCCCAGCGCTAAATAGAGCTTGGGCGCGACCGTCTGGCCTGATGAGCCGATCTGGCGGTCCATGGGCAGCCAGCCGTTGTCGCAGATTGGGCGGGAAGCTGCGATCTCTCCGCCGAGCGCCGTGGCGAGTTGCTGGGCGAGTTCGATGTTCTTCTGTTCTTTGATTCCGCGGCCGACAGAGACGATGATCTCGGCCTGTGTGAGGTCGACGGCCTGCTTCGCTTCCTTAAAGACTTCCTGCGGACGGTTGCGAATGACGCCATCCGGTACATCGACGTTTACGGTTTCGACCGGAGCTGCGGATGCGCCGGCTTCAGCTTTATCGGCACGGAACGATCCGTTCTGGAAGGTCGCAAAGCACGTCCCCGACCCGCCGAACGTGACGTCGGCTACGAATTTTCCCTGGAACACCTGGCGGGTGAAGACGAGCTTAGCGCCTTCGTATTTGAAGCCGATGATGTCGCTGATGGCGGTCGTTTTGAGGGCGGTAGCAAGCTTGGGGATGAAGTCTCGCACCTGGTAGGTGTGCGGCATGAGTACGAGCTTCGCGGGATGCTGTGCGAGGCATTCCTTGAGCGCGTGGGCGAAGGCATCGGGCGTGTAGGGCTCGAGCTTCGGCGACTCGATGTCGTAGACCTTCGCGACTCTTTTGGCGGCGACCTCCGCCGCGATGGCTGCGACGTTCGAACCGACTACGGCTGCTTCGAGCGACCATCCGGTTTGGGCGGCGATGGCCTGGCCGGCTGCGATGGTCTCCCATGAGACGCGGTTTAGTTTGCCTTCGCGCTGCTCAACTACTACTAGGATATTTTCGGACATGTGAGTTCTCTTTGCAGTTGCTAGTTCTCAGTTCTCAGAATTCGACGAGTTCGCACTTGCGAGTGCGCTGATTAAGAAGCTTTTTCTACAACACCCTGACTTCGTTCTTCAGTTTTTCCACCAGCTTTTTTGCTATTTCTGCCGGTGGGCCTTCTATGAATTCGGTGTTCTTGGACTTTACTGGCAGGTAAAGTTTTTCAATTTTTTGGAGGTTCGGGCTTAAGTCTGCCTGTACCTCGCCCATCGTCACTTTGCGCAGCGGCTTGTTCTTAGCCTGCTTGATGCCGATTAGCGTCGCATAGCGCAGCTTGTTGATGCCGGATTGGATGGTGAGCACGGCCGGCAGGGGCATGTCTACGAACTGGAAGAAGCCGGCTTCCAGTTCGCGCTTGACGCGGATGCCGCCGTCATTCTTTTCGATCTGCATGATGATGGTGGCATGCGGCCAGCCGAGAATTTCGGCGAGGATCACGCCGGTTTGGGCGAAACCATAGTCGTCCGATTGCAAGCCGGTGAAGATGAGATCAAACTTTTCGTCTTTGATGGCGGCCGCGATGGCGCGCGCGGTGTTGTAGGCATCGAGGCCGACGAAGGCATTGTCTTCGAGATGAATGGCACGGTCGGCACCCTTGGCTAGGGCTTCGCGCAGAACCTGCTGCGCGCGCGTGGGGCCCGCGGTAAAAACGACTACCTCGCCGGTGTGTTTTTCCTTCTGGCGCAGCGCCTCTTCGAGCGCAAACGCGTCCGGCTCGTTGACCTCGTAGGAAACGTCTTCGCGAATCCACGTTCCAGCTTCGTTCAGTTTGAGCGGCGCATCCTTCTGTGGAACTTGCTTCATGCAAACCAGGATCTTCACAATTCGGCTCCTGTTGCCGCTGATTCGGTGGTCGCCGAAATCAGCGGAGCAAACCCGTAAGTATAAATGTTTCGGAGCGTGTCTAGCGGTGACATTTACGGCGGTTGTGTAATTCGATTTCTTGCCACAGAAGCCTAGGGACACAAAAAAACTAGCGGCTGGGTAAAACCCTGGCTTTCCGGTGGCGCAACGGCGGCGGCTCTTGAATCTTTCGTAAGGTATTACCGACCCTATCCGAGTTCCGGATTCTCCGGCGGCGGGGGAACATCGCGGAAGTCGTTCTTTCTGCCCGACCGCGCCCGGCCGAGAGTCGGAGTGATGGTCGTTGGAACCTTGCTCTGCGGCGCGGGAGAAGACGGCTTGCCCTGGTTTTTCATCTTCACGATCCGGCGCAAGAACGAGAGCAGGATTATCACGAAGACCGCAATCCTCAGCCAGGAATCCATCGATGCTCCAAATCCTCCAAGTGCAGGGTTTACGAATCCAGAAACGCCACGCTTTGCACGCTGGTGATTTCGAAGCGTTTGCGGCAGCGAATGTTTTTGCAGACCATCATGTCGTCGCGACGCAGCATGTAGGACTGGGCCTTGGCGAACTTGGCGCGGTCACGGTCGTCGGCGCGCGGCGGAAGGCTCTTTTTCTTGGTGCGCACCAGCCACTGGATTTCGTACTCGCCGGCCTGATGGCAGTGCGGACAATTCAAATTCGCCGGCTTCTTGTCGGAACGCTCGTCGAAAAAATCGCGCTCATCCATAATCAGCTCTTAGCTCTCGGCTCCTTGCTCTTGGCTTCCGGGCCCATGCATCGAGTGCATGGACGCGGCAGCGAAAAGCTCTTATTTTGATTATTGCACTTTTGATTGCGGGAATGTGAGAGGATGCTGGTGGAATTCGGACTCGCGCTCGAGCGCAGAAAATTCTTTCGACGCAAGTAATGTCTTTCGGATGGCGAAGAAGCGCAAAAAGAAGAGTTTTTCAGCCGCGACGGTGGTGCGCGAAATGGCGCGTGAGCGGGTTGGCTCGCCCAGACCTTCGCAGACTCGTTCCCGCTAAGACCACCAAGGCGGAGAAGCATAAACCGACGCTCGGAAAGTTGCTCAGCGACGAGTAACCTGACACAGAATCGGCCTTTCGGCTCGACCTTGCGGCCAACCTCTCTATCTTCTATTGCGCGGTGAAGGTGGCGATTACGTTAATAAAGCCGCCTGCGGACACGGTTATGGTGCATTGATTTCCACTGGGAGTGGGACATTGCTGCCAACCACCAAAGGTCGAGCTCGCCCCCACTGTCGCAGTCAGGGTAACGGTACCCGGAGTGAAAAGCGCCCCGCACGCTGTTCCCGGACAAGTAATGCCCGTGGGCGAACTGACGACTGTTCCAACCCCAGTGCCGGCGGGCGTAACCACCACTTCACCATCCGTAGATGAGGCTCCGGGACAAGTGGGTTGGCTTCCATCGATCGTCATGGTGGCATAGCCGACCACAATGTTGCCGGCTCCGCCGGTGCCCTCTGGGGCGGTCGCGGACACATCAGCGATACCGCATACACCATTTGGAGCTACCTGCTCACCATCCGTCTGCGGCGTCAGCACCAGCATACTGGGCACGTCGGTTGCCCACGTCACCTCTGAGCTGATGTCCTTGGTCGCCGGGGGATGAATATAGGTTCCATAGGCCTTGAGGACAGCCGCCACAGACTGCGGGGTCTGATACGTAACTGTGGCAGGCGAAATCTGAATGCTCTGGAGTTTCTGATCGTGGCCGCAGCTCGGCAGACTTAAAACTGTCCCCGCAAGCACCAACAGGCCTACGGCCAGCCCGAAGTATTTCCGTTTCATACCCACCACTCCTTAAGACAGATTTCTACCCACTTCGGTCGTCAGATTTGGGGAAAGGTGAAATCTAGTGGATGGAGGCGAAAAAAGCAAGAAATCCAACTTGCGGGTAGTGGGTCCGTTTGATTGGGATCCGCCAGCTGGCTCGGCGGGCGCTCGCGACGTCGTCCTCTTCACTTTTGATTGTCCGTGAGCCCGGCCTTGGCCAGCATTTCAAGAAATTGCTTCCGAGTCCGCATGTCGATGGATTGCGCGACCAGTTTGCCGTCGCGATCATAGACGAAGCTCTTCGGAATACCTTCCACGATAAAAGCTTCGTTCACTGTGCGTCCGGGATCGAGAAGAATCGGGAAGCTGACTCTGCGTTCTCTAATAAATGGTTGCACCTTGGAGGCTTCTTCATCGGAAATTCCGAGAATGACCAGACCGCGCGGAGCCAATTCCTGGTAGAGCGTTTCGAGGTCGGGCATCTCTTTTCGGCAGGGAGGACACCACGTTGCCCAGAAGTTGACGAGTACGACTTTGCCGCGCAGGTCGGAGAATTTCCATGTTTTACCGCTAAGGTCCTTGAGCGAGAAGTCGGCATGCTCGCGTTTGCGGTCGTCGGCCTCGAGGCGCGCCAGGGCAGCGAGATACTGATCGTTGTCGAGAGACGCGTCGACGTGCTCGTAGCGCACCAGAGAGGCAAGCTCGACATAGGGAGCGGCGGGCTGTCGCGGCGCTGGATTGGTCGCGCTGCTTGTGCCGCCGGAATCCTTTTGCGCCGGCCACGGGAGAGGTCTTTCTTTCAAAGTCTGCGCCAGCGTCGTCGCTACCTCTTGCAACGTGCCGTGGCCAAAGTCCCCTTCAGTCGAGAGATTGGCTAGTCCGAAAGCGAGACGCAGCTTGTTCTCGTTCGCGGGCAACTGCCGGATCTTGATCGCGAGACTCCTGGTAGTCTCGGCGCGGACGTCGTCGGGAAGCGAGCGGAGGCCATGGATCTGCTCAGCCAACGGTTTTTCGTCGGCGCTCCAGATGACTTCTTTCTTCTGCGCGAAGGCTTGGGGCAAGAATAAAACAATCAGCAGCGTGCACATCACCACCAACAAACTCTTGTCCGACCGAATCATGCCTATGTAAACCTCACTTCGTAAGTTTTGTTACTGCGCCCAGATTACACCGTTCTTCTCCGAATCGTCCTCGATTGAGGTCTGGACGGTTCTTCGTTGTAACATCAAGAAGCATGGCATTTGTTCCCAATCCGGTAGCCGAAGCCAGTTCGCGGCTGCTTGAATTCGAGAGTCTGCGCGAGTTGCTGGCCGGATATGCGGCTTCTCCGCTCGGACTCGGGCTCATTGCCGAACTTGGGCCATCGCTCGACGGCGCCTGGATTAGAAATCAACAGACGCTCACCGCTGAGATTCGGGAGTACCGCAGGGTTGGCGGTCGCTTTGAGTTTAGCGGGCTCCCGGAAGTCGAACAGTTGTTGGAGAAGTCGCGTATTTCGGGCGCGGCGCTTGAAACTACCGACATTCGCGACATCGTTCTGGTCGCCGACCGGGCCAGCGAATGGCGCGAGATTGTGCGCCAGCCCCCGGCGGCGATGCGGTCGGAGTGGAAGGCCGTGGCCGCGCTTTCTGAGGGGATCGCCGACTTTTCGAACTTTCTGCGCGCCTTCCGCAACAAGATTCTGCCCGATGGCACGCTCGACGACCGGGCCTCGCCTGAACTAAGCCGAATTCGACGCGAGATTGAAAAACAAAAACGGCAGATTCAGGAGTCGCTGCGCGGGCATCTGCGCAAGCTGGCGGAGGGTGGAACGGTTCAAGATGAACTCGTCACTATTCGCGGCGAGCGCTTCGTGATCCCCGTGAAGGTCGAGCAGAAGCGGCGCGTGCCGGGTGTTGTGCACGGAGCGAGTTCGAGCGGACAGACGGTCTTTGTCGAACCGCTGGAGACGATTGAGCAGAACAACGAACTGGTACGCATGCTCGACGAAGAACTGGCCGAGGTGCATCGCATCCTGCTGGAGATGACGCGTCAGATTGGGGAGAACGCGGAGGCGATCCTCGGGGCGGCTGGCGTGCTGGGGGAACTGGAGTTGACGTTCGCCAAGGCGCGGTTTGCGGAGGATTACAACTGCGTCGCGGTGACGCTGACGGTCGGTGCGCACGCACGGCAGGAGACGGGGCAGGTCCCGTCTCTACGCTGATTCTTCATCGGGCACGGCATCCGTTGCTGGAAAGGAATCTCAAGGCGAAGAAGGCAGAAGTTGTTCCGATCAGCATTGAGTTGGAGGGCGAGCGGCGGCAACTTGTAATTACCGGGCCGAACACTGGCGGCAAGACTGTTTCACTTAAAACGCTTGGCTTGCTGGCGCTGATGGCGCAGTCGGGAATTCCGGTGCCTGCGGATCGCGCCGATATGCCTGTGTTTGATGCGATTCTGGCGGACATCGGCGACTACCAGTCGATCGAGCAGAACCTTTCGACTTTCTCGGCGCACGTCACGAACATCGATTTCATCTCGCGAACGGCGACGCCCAACTCTCTTGTGCTGCTCGACGAGCTTGGTTCGGCAACGGACCCAGAGGAAGGCGCCGCCCTGGCGGTCGCTATCGCCGAACACTTCCGCAAGATTGGCTGCATGACGGTGATCTCGACGCACCATACGTCGCTCAAGGTGTATGGCGCGAATACAGCGGGCGTAATCAATGCGTCGGTGGGCTTTGACGAAGCAACGCTGCAGCCGACATATGAATTGAAGATTGGCGTGCCGGGCGCGTCGGCGGGAATCAATATCGCGCGGCGACTGGGATTGAACCCGGCCATAATTGCCTCCGCGCAGGGAAAGATCGGCTCGCAGACGCAGGACATTTCGCGCTTTCTCGATCGACTGCATTCCGATCTGCGGACGCTGGATGATGAGCGCGCGCGGATCAAGGTGCGGGAGCAGGAACTGGCGCGCGAAAAGTCGCGCCTGGCTGACGAGGGACGCAAAGAGCAGCAGGCAAAGGTTCGCGAGATGGAGAAGAAGCTGGAGAGTATTTTCCGCGACTTCGAGTATCACGCGCGCGAGGCGGTCACCGCCGTGCAGGATCGGGCGGCCGCGCAGAAGGTCTCGAAAGAAGCGGAGCGGCGGATTGCCAAGTTGCGGCGGGAATTTCGAGAGCAGTTCGACTCGGCTGTCGTCGCGCACGCAACCGGGGCAGATCGGGGCGACCCGCATGCCCAGCCCGCACTGGTCAAGCATGTCTCGGAGGGAGACACGGTCAAGCTGAAATCGATGGGCCGCGCGGCCGTGGTGAAGAAGAAAGTTGGCGACAATCACTTCGACGTCGAAATCGGGTCGATGAAGATGCGGATCGCGCGCGAGGACATCGCCGAGGTGATTACACGCGCTGGCGAGTCGCCGGTCGAGGCGGCGCGGGCGCGCGGTATCAAAGTGTCGCTGCAGAGCGAACCCGGAAGTGCGACGATGGCGAGCGAGATCAACGTGATTGGACGAACCGTCGATGAGGCGACCAGCGAGGTTGAGAAGTTTGTCGACCGCGCGTTTCTCGCTGGTATGCCGCGCGTGCGGATTGTGCATGGGAGCGGCATGGGGATTTTGCGGAAGGCGCTGCGGGAGTATTTGAAGAAGCATCCGCACGTGGAGACGGTGGCGGAGGCGCCGCAAAATGAAGGAGGTGGGGGCGCTACTTTGGTGGAGCTGCGGGTCTAGGTCCGGCGAGGCGCTATTTTCCTCAAGAGTCGGGCAAAATCGCCCGATATTCCACACCTTTCCCACAACTTCAGGCAATCTTGTCCGCCCCGATCAAGCTTTCAGCTTCAAGGTACGCGCCTCAAAGTCGATAATAGTTACGGTTCATTGTGCGCCCATGACCTCATCCGACAACTTCAAGGAGACGCTCAAGCAGCAGGCCGACATCGTCCGCATCGTGGGCGATTACGTCAAGCTGAAGAAGGCCGGGGCGCAGAATTTTTCGGGGCTTTGTCCGTTTCATGGCGAGAAGACGCCTTCGTTCTCGGTGCACGCCACGCGACAGTTCTATCACTGCTTTGGATGTGGAGCTTCGGGAGATGTCTTCAGCTTCGTCCAAAAGGTCGAGAATATTTCCTTCCCTGAAGCTGTTCGGCTGATCGCGCAGAAGTTGGGTGTACCCATGCCGAAGGTTGCGTTTTCGAGTCCGGCCGAGGCGCGCGAGGCGCAGGTGCGCGGAGCTCTGCTTGATGCGCACGAGCGAGCAACCGCATTTTTTCGCGAATGTCTGCGCCGGCCCGAGGGCGCGCGGGCGCGTGAATATCTGAAGGGCCGCGGGCTTGATGACGAGATGATTGCGCGCTTCCGGATTGGATACGCGCCGGATTCGGGCTTCTTATTGCGCGATGCGCTTCGGCGCGAGTTTGACGAGGAGTTGCTGCGGGAGAGCGGGCTGTTTTCGTGGAAAGAGAGCGGCCAGCCGTCAGCCATCAGCCATCAGGACGACGGGGCACCGGTCACCGGTGACCGCTCACCGGACGCCGCAATTTACTCAAAATTCCGCGGACGCGTGATGTTCCCCATTGCCAACGAGCAGGGCAAGGTTATCGCCTTCACCGGCCGCACGCTTTCCACGGACGAAAAGGCGGGCCCAAAGTATCTCAATTCTCCCGAGACGAAGATTTATTCCAAGTCGCGGGTGCTCTTCAATCTCGATAACGCCAAGGAAGCAATCCGCAAGTTGGACTACACGATTCTGGTTGAAGGACAGATGGATTGCATTTCCGTGTACGCGGCGGGATTTCACAATGTCGTCGCCAGCTCCGGCACAGCATTTACCGAATTGCAGACCAAGCTTCTCGGGCGCTTCTCGAAAAATATCATCGTGAATTTCGACCCCGACACGGCCGGAGCGCGCGCCACCGAACGCACTCTCGGATTGCTGGTGGAGGAGGAATTCAACATTCGCGTGCTGACGCTGGAGACGGGATTCGATCCCGATCTTTTCATTCGCCGCAAAGGCAAGGACGCTTACGGCGCGGCGCTGAAGAACTCGCAGAAATACTTTGACTATCTGATCGACCGGGCGCGGGCGCAGTTTGGGGCGCGTAGCCCGGAAAGCAAGGTGAAGGCGGTCAATCATCTTCTGCCGCATATACAGCGGGTGCCGAGCCGCATTGTGCGCGACGAACTGGCGATGGAGATTTCGCAGAAGCTTGGGATCGATTCGGCGGTGCTGCGGCAGGAGCTAAAACATACGGCGACGAATCGCTCGGCAGCGGTCGTAAAGGCGCCTTCGGAGGCGCAGATCACCGGGGCGGAACGAGTGCTGATTCGGGCGCTGGCGTCGGCTCGGCAGATGCATCCTGGGGAGACGCGGCTTTCAACCCGTGAGGGCGCGGATGAGGAATTTGATGCGGCGCGGCAGGCACAATTTGCGTTCGACGCCGAACGGTTGCATCAGGGCTTGGGCTCGGAATCGCTGGTTTCCGCCCTGCTGGCGGGCGGCGCTGACGGCGGTGACCCTCTCGACCTGGCGCGAACCGAGGAAGATCGGCGACTGCTGGCGTCGATCCTGATGCAGGATGAGGAGGAATTGACGCCAGAGACGGTCGAAGGAGCGATTCGCGGGCTGCGCAGAATCGGCTTGCGGCGGCGACTGGAAGACGTGCAGAGAAGCCTGGTTCGGCCAGGACTTTCCCGCGAGGATCAGCACGGGCTTTTGCAGGAAAGGGTGCGATTGAAGCGGGCACTGGCGGATCCAGGTCTGGATGAGGCGGCAGGGCGCGCCAGTTAACGATCGGGGCCGTTTTTCGCGGGCGAGGCGCCAGCGCTCCAAAAGCGCCTGGAACCGAACAGGGCGCCACGCCATCTAAAGAAATAGCGGGAAAACGGAAAGCGGCCGCGCGGGAGATCGGGATTCCTTTCGCTACTGGTAGCCTAAGCCTTGTAAATGCTATACTTGTAAGGTTTGTGCGGTCTCGCACAACTCCGTGACAACTCCCACCGCTGAAAAGTTCGTCCGCGAAGCTGCGGGCGTCCTGAGGACAATCTGTTTTGGCACTTGACGATAAGTTCGACGACATAAAAAAGCTGATCGACGCAGGCAAAGAGAAGGGATATCTGACCTATGACCAGGTCAATGACCTTATCCCGCACGATGTGCATTCTCCTGAAGACCTGGAAGATCTGCTAACCACGATCGGAACGCAAGGAATCGATGTACTCGAAGGCAGCAAGATGCCTTCGACCGATCTGGAAAAAAAATTCGAGGAAGTGGATGAGGCATCGGAGGACGTCGAACTCGACCTAACCCCCGGCGCTCTGGAAAAAACCAATGATCCCGTCCGCATGTACCTGCGCGAGATGGGAACCGTGCCGTTGCTTACGCGCGAAGGCGAAGTTGAAATCGCCAAGCGCATCGAGCGCGGCCAAAACCGCGTCCTGAAGGCCCTTTCGCGTTCTCCTATCGTGATTCGTGAACTCCTCGCCCTGGGCGAGGACCTCGAGAAAGGCGTCCGCTCCATTAAAGAGCTGGTCACCTTCGACGAAGAGGAAATCACCGAGGAGATTGTCGAAAAGCGGCTGAAGGATTTTCTCGGCAGGATCAGCCTGCTCGACAAGGCGTACAAGAAAGTCGCGCCTTTGCAGGAAAAATATGCCGACGTAAATGCCAAGAAGCGGCCGAAGGACCACCGCCGTTATCGGATCAACCTGGCACGCGCCATCGTGAAAACGTCGCTCGCGGTGCGCAACCTCGGCTTCACGAACAACGAACGCAAGCGTCTGATCGAGCGCGTGAACCGCACGGTCGACGGCATGCGTTCGCTTGACCGGCAGATCCAGAACCTGGAGAAGCGGGCCGAGCAGACGCGCAGCGAAGAGCAGCGGAAGGAATACAAGAAACAATCGCGCGCGGTTCGCGGTGAACTCGAAAAGCTCGAAGTCGATGCCGGCCTCCTCTACCCGGAACTCAAGCGCACACAGCGCGAGATCATCCAGGGGGACATGGATGCCGAGCAGGCGAAGAGGGAGCTGATTGAAGCCAATCTTCGTTTGGTCGTTTCAATCGCTAAGAAATACACCAATCGCGGATTGCAGTTCCTCGACCTGATTCAAGAGGGCAACATTGGCTTGATGAAGGCCGTGGATAAGTTCGAATACCGCCGCGGCTATAAGTTTTCGACTTATGCCACGTGGTGGATTCGGCAGGCAATTACTCGTGCCATTGCCGATCAGGCGCGTACGATTCGTATCCCGGTTCACATGATCGAAACGATCAACAAGCTGATCCGCACCTCGCGGCAGCTGGTGCAGGAACTGGGACGCGAACCGACGTCGGAAGAAATCGCCAAGCGGATGGATATTCCGGTGGCGAAGGTCCGCAAGGTGCTGAAGATTGCACAGGAGCCGATCTCCCTCGAAACGCCGATTGGCGAAGAGGAAGATTCACACCTGGGCGACTTCATCGAAGACCGCGCGGTGGTTTCGCCGGCCGAAGCGGTCATCAACGTCAACCTCAAAGACCAGACAGGACAGGTCCTGCGCACGCTGACACCGCGCGAAGAGAAGGTGATCAAGATGCGTTTCGGGCTGGAAGATGGCTCCGAGCACACTCTAGAAGAAGTCGGCCAGTCGTTTGCCGTCACGCGCGAACGAATTCGCCAGATCGAAGCCAAGGCGCTGAGGAAATTGCGCCATCCTTCTCGCTCGCGCAAGTTGCGGGCGTTCATGGATGGAGTCAGAGACTAAGTCAAAGGTGAGAAGTCAAATTGAAAAGAGGGGCGCGATCGATCGCGCCCTTTTTGTTTGCACTCGTACACTTGCAAGGCTTTTCAATGATGCGTGCAAGACAATTTGCCTCGCCGCGCGTGCCATGGGAGAATTGCTCGTTTTTCCGGAGGCTCGATGAACAAACGCATTTGTTTTCGTCTGACGTTCATTGTTTTGTTTTTGTGTTCCTCGCTGCAAGCCGCGAGTTCTCCCGACCTCAAAGATTTCGACGCCTACGTCCAAAAAGTGATGAGCGACTGGAAGGTTCCGGGCGCGGCAATTGTCATCGTGAAAGATGGCAAGGTCGTACTCAGCAAGGGCTATGGGCTGCGCGACGTGAGAAATCATTTGCCGGTCACCGAGCAAACTCTGTTTCCGATCGCATCGATCACCAAGTCTTTTACCGTGGCCACGCTTGGAACGCTGGCTAGCGAAGGTAAACTCGATTGGGACAAACCTGTCCGCGAATACCTGCCTGACTTCCGGCTTTACGATGATGTGCTCACGGACCGTGTGACACCTCGCGACCTCGTCACGCACCGTACTGGGCTGCCGCGCCATGATGCAACCTGGTACCGGTCCGATCTCACGCGCGAACAGATGTATTCGCGACTTCGCTATCTCGAACCCAACCGTGATCTGCGGCGCGAGTTCCAGTACAACAACCTTATGTTCATGACGGCCGGATATATGGCCGGCAAGCTGGCGGGAAGCACATGGGAAGATGCCGTCGGCACGCGGATCTTCAAGCCCCTGGGCATGAACAGTTCGAACTTCGACTTCGGCGCGTCGTTTAAGTCGGCGTCCGATGTGGCCCATCCATACCGCAAGGACGATAACGAGGTCGCGAACGAAGCGCCCATCTACCCAGGCGATCCGGCGCTGGGGCCAGCAGGGGCGATTGTCTCCAACCTCTCCGACATGACGCAGTACCTGCTTATGTACCTGAACCATGGCAAACACAGTGACCAGCAGATCATTTCGGAGGCTGACATCCGGCAGATGACCACGCCGCAGATGGTGATTCGCAGTTCTGACGTCGATCCGGAAATTGGCTACGCTCACTATGGCATGGGACTGTTCGTTACGACCTATCGTGGTCACAAGTATGTAAATCACGGCGGCAATCTGGACGGCTTTTCGCTCTTGATCTCGTTCCTGCCCGACGACAACATTGGCAGCGTCATTCTGCTCAACATGGACGGGAGCAGCCTGCGCGAAGTGCTCTCCTACAACATCAACGACCGCATGCTCGGCCTCGATCAGATCGACTGGAGCAAGCGCGAATTGGACCGTTATTTCGCTTTCAAGAAAGCATCCGACGAGGCGCGGGAGAAAAATTATGTGCCCCGGCGCGAACACACCCAGTTTTCGCACCCGATCGGCGAATATGCGGGAGAGTATTCGAATCCGGCTTATGGAATTGTTGCCATCGATCGCTCAGGCGACCACGACTTGAAGGTGACATTTCACACGATGGAGTCCACGGCCGAGCACTGGCACTACGATGTCTGGCGGGTTCCGCACAACCCGCTCGACCTGCTCCAGGAAACCGAGATCATGTTCAACACCGACTGGGAGGGCAACATCGCTAGCCTTTCCTGTTCGCTCGAACCGAATGTCCGGGACATTGTCTTTACGCGGCTGCCGGATCGACATATGCGCGAGCGCAGTTTTCTCGATCCGATTGCCGGGATTTATCAGGTCGCTGATTTCAAGTACATGATTCGGGTGCGGCCCGATAATGTGCTGTCTGTCACGCTGCCGAGTGGCAAGGTCTGGGAACTCGAGCCGGTTCGGGGCAACACATTCGCCGTCAAAGGCGAGAACGGTCTGACTCTGGACTTCAAGCGCGACCCGAGTGGAAAGGTAACGGAGTTTTCGCTGGATCAGGCGGGAACGAGCGAGATTTATAAGAAAACGCAGTGAGGGATTTGCTTAACTGTGCGGGCCGAAGTATTGGTAGTGTCCTGTGATTCTTCCAATTGAACAGGACATCCTCCATTTTCGGCCCTTCTCCAATGTTGTGAACGATCATGAAGGCTCCGCTTCGGCCTTTGCGATCGACGACGATCCCGATGTGAGGAACGCCGCCGCCCAGATCGTAAGTAACCAAGTCGCCGGGAACATCACCTCCAGGATACGGGATGCGCACATAGGCCGGGTCGTAGCGAACGGCATGATGTGTGCGTTCGATCGCAGAGATGACCAATCGCTGCAGAAACAGCACGCGAGAATCCGTACTCCTCGATGGTTGTGCCGCAGTCCCGGCGCGCAGCAGAATGGCCACTGAAAATAGAAGCGCGGCGCGGCCTGCCGCGGCCGGGATCGAAATACCAGTCATGCGATTAATATTCGCTCTCAAGCCGCACCGCGCCAGTCGAGAATGACTTTTGCGGCATTGCCTGTTTCCATCGCGGCTAGCCCCTGCTCGTAATCCTTGTACGACATGCGGTGCGTGATCACCGGCGAGATGTCGAGGCCCGACTCCAGCATTACCGTCATCTTGTACCAGGTCTCAAACATCTCGCGTCCGTAGATGCCTTTGATGGTCAGCATATTGAAAATCACTTTGTGCCAGTCGATCGACATTTCGGACGACGGAATTCCGAGCATGGCAATCTTCGCACCATGGCTCATATTGGCGATCATGTCGCGGAAAGCGGCAGGAGAGCCTGACATTTCAAGACCCACATCGAACCCCTCTTGCATGCCGAGCTTTTTCTGAACTTCTTGCAGAGAGGTCTTGCGCGGGTCAACCGCCATCGTGACGCCCATCTTTTCCGCGAGCGCCAGGCGATAAGGATTCAGATCGCTGATCACGACATGACGGGCACCGGCGTGCCGCACAATCGGGGCGGCCATCAGCCCAATCGGCCCCGCTCCAGTGATCAGGACGTCTTCTCCAAGGACCGGAAACGACAACGCCGTGTGAACCGCGTTGCCAAAAGGATCGAAAATCGCCGCAATCTCCGGATTGATCTTCGGATTGTGTCTCCAGATGTTGCTCATCGGCAGAACGATAAATTCCGCGAAGCATCCGGGGCGATTGACCCCTACTCCCTTGGTATGCGCACACAAGTGCCTGCGCCCAGCCAGGCAATTCCGGCAGCGGCCGCAGGTGACATGCCCTTCTCCGCTGACCAGTTCACCGATTCGATAATCGCTGACGTTCGACCCGACGGCGACGACTTCGCCGACGAATTCGTGTCCGATCACGAGCGGCACGGGTATGGTTGACTTCGCCCAATCGTCCCATTGATAGATATGGAGATCAGTCCCGCAGATCCCGGTGAACTGCACGCGAATCTTGACATCGTTGATTCCGACTTCCGGTTCCGGAACGTTTTCAAGCCACAAACCGCGATCAGAGCGGCTCTTGACTAAAGCCTTCATAAGAAGATGTCGTCCTTTCGAGCGAACAACGAAGTTGTCCGCGCACGCGGGCTGACCTTCAACTGAATGCGGTCAGGGTCCGCAGCTTCCTGTATGGTTGTAACACCGAGGGGGTGGAGTGGTGAAGGGCAAGGGTCACTCGCACCAGTACGACGCGACGCAGGGTTTCAAACTTAACTCATTCAGCTCTAGTGCCCAAAAAAGCGGATAGACGGTCTTGGGTGGAGGTGGAAGTTCACCGCATACCTTGAGATCGCAACTTGAGACTTCTAAATCGCAGCAGTTTCTCTACGCCAAATCCATTGGGATTGGTAAACTTTGACTAGCCGCGGAGGGATGTGTGAGCGGTTGAAACAGTCGGTCTTGAAAACCGATGTACGGGAAACCGTACCGGGGGTTCGAATCCCTCTCCCTCCGCCACACAGTCTGGGTTGCAGAGAAATCTGACGGCCTCGCGATGAAAATCGCGAGAAATGCCCGCAATTCTGCAACCCCTTGCTCTCAAACCGGACCGGAGAAAGTATCCTTTTCGATGTTACACGCAGACTTTGCGGCGTTTTTCTCCGAAGGACCGTCGAGTAGTCCGGTTTCAGCGATTCCATTAGGCGAATGCAACGCGATACTAAGCTGGCAATCCGGCCCAAGCGACTTGACTTGTAAGCGTCTGGAAAACGCCCCGAAATCGATTCGCTGAGGACCAGCCCCTGAGTGCAGGAGTTATTGGCCGGATCCATGCCGATGACGGACGGCCGATAAGCCGACCATCACCACTCTGCCCATCAGTCGTGCTTTGTTAAACAGGTAGTGTGCCGGATGTGTGCCTCCTCCGGCGGGAACCGAGCCGGACCAGAAGTTTGTTAGACCAATTCCTGGTTAGCCGAGTGTCCGTGAGTTGGGCCTGTTTGCGCACACTCGAATGTTCTGGGAGCCGATCTAGTCCTCCAGCGGAGAAACAGGAGTTTTCAAAGCTCTTACCTGTCCTTGATAACAGTTTATTCTTGCAAATACCTGTGATTCTTATCCTTGGCGTAACGAACTTTTTGCGCTACGCTATCGGCGACCTTAGAACGGCTCGTAACTTCGGAGGATACCCAGTGACTCAGCAAGCCCCGCCACAAATAGAATTGGCATGTTCCCAATGCGGACGGAATTTTACTCAATCTGACCTCGTGCAAATCGCCGGGAGCTGGGTCTGCGCCGACTGCAAGCCGGCGTTCCTGAGCCGCGTCATGGCCAGCGGCCCTGGCGCCTCGCCGCTTGGCTGGCATTATGCCGGATTCTGGATTCGTGTCGCCGCGCGCTTCATTGATGGGATTATTCTTTTGACCGCGCAAGCTTTTACCGCGTTGTTGTTTTTTGGCACTTTCGGAGCAGAGTTCTCGCCGACTCTCATGGCATCGAAGCCCGTCAGTCTTCGATTGGGCTTCCAATTCCTTTCCTATGCGATTGGTATCGCGTACGAGGCTGCATTTCTCCATTATCGAGGGGCGACACCAGGGAAAATTGCGTTAGGACTTAAGGTAGTACGAAGCGATGGCCGATCGCTGGGCTGGGGTGTCTCGGTCGGACGATATTTCATGAACCTTGTCAGTGGGCTCATCATTGGCATCGGGTACATCATGGCTGGCTTTGACAACGAGAAACGAGCGCTTCACGATCGCGTGTGCGACACGAGGGTGATATATAAGCGGAGTATGGCGTGAGTCTCAGCATCAATCCTTTCGCCGTCGGCTCGATAGGACTCCCCGCGAGCGATGGCTCGGCGCCGTCGCAGACTGCCGCGATCTCCTGTCCCCGTTGCGGCGGCAACGTGATCCCCGCCGAAACCGACGAATGGCAGTACTGTCCCTCTTGCACGACCCGCACGCAGATTTCCTTCTGGCCTGTCGCGCGCCAAAACAATAAAGCCGCGGCGGCCCTTACTGACCAGGCCACCTGCTTCTTTCACCCCGACAAAGCATTTCAGTCCTGTTGCAATCGATGTGGCCGCTTCGTCTGTGCTCTGTGCGATTTGCAGTTGGGGGCGGAACACGTCTGTCCCGCGTGTTTCGAGCGCGGGCGCGCCGAGTCTGGTCCGGAGGCCGCCAAAGCGGAATGGCGGCACCGCGATGTGCTCTATGATTCCATCGCTTCGACGATCGGCTGGGCCTGGATTATCGTCTGGCCCACGTATGTCGCCGCGCTTCCGATCGCCATTTTCTTGCACGTTAAATATCGCAAAGCCCCGCGTTCATATTTGATCCCACGCTCCGGCTGGCGCTTCTGGACAGCCTATTTAGGGCTCGCCTGGCTCCCGCTCCTGCTCGGCTTCTCCTTCCTCGTCCGTTGGATCATAGGGAGGCGGTTTTGACCACTGCGTTCCGCAAAATTTCGCGTGTCGGCACTCTCACCGGGGGAACCAAGTGGTATCTGAGCGACGACTGTCTGCTCGCCGCCAAGCGCGTGATGTATTCGGTCGAATACCGGCGATTCTATTTGCACAATCTGGAATCGATTGTCGTCTGGCCGAACCGTTTGTGGTTGTGGCGGATCCTCATCCCCGCGGCCACACTTCTATTAATCGGAGGTTCGCTGTGGCACTGGGTGGATCCCACTGCGGGCCAGATTTTCTGTGCCCTCGGCCTTGCGTGGGTCGCTCTCGAACTCGCGCTCGGACCGACAGCAGAAGCGCGGATTCGCACCACCGGGGCCACCGTCGATCTCCGCTTGGTGAACCGTACGCGCCGCGCGCGCAAGGTACTCGCCAAGATTGATGCCGCCGTTCGTGCCGCCCGCGGCATTACCGCGAACACAACCGTCCCCGCATACTCGCTCAATCCCCGGAGCCACCCATTCAACCATCCCCCGCGATACCACCCCTGACCGCGACCGTCGCCGGTACCGCCCAGACGAATGGCTCCTGACACGCCATCTCTATCTCCCGCCAAACCCGCCGCGGGCCTGCGCCATGCGCGATGCCTGTTTCATCCGCTGCGCGAGGCCGCCGCGCGTTGTCCGCATTGTGGAGGCACATTCTGCCGCGAATGCGTCACCGATGAAGAAGGCAAGCTCGCCTGTCCGCCATGTCTGCGCCGCATGGCCCGTCCACCGGCAACCAAGCCATCTTTCACGCGCCGCTTCCGCCAGGTCCTTGCAGGACTCACTGCCCTTGCTTCACTCTGGATGCTCTTCTTCGCCCTGCTGCATTGGCGCGCGAACACGCCCGAACAACATTTAGACTTTGGCCGCGTCCTCAACGACCAACTGAGCGGGCAAAACCATGACTGAAGCTGTCACTGTTCCCTCCCCTTGGCAACCCTCGCGCCGCGCCCCCGTGCGGAGTAGGAGTAGTCTGGGCGCGCTCGAGGCGCTGGAACGTGGACTCGCGCTCTTTCGGTCAACATTCTCCGATGAGGCATGGCGCTACTATGTTGGCTCGGCGCCACTCGTCCTTTGCTTCATTCCGATCTGGGTGCTAAATGGGCAGATTCGCATCTCCAGTGGTGCCCTGTCGCTCGAGGCAACGCTGCTCACCGCAGCCTACCTGCTACGGGTATGGATGCTCCGAAGTTACGTACAACGCATTCGTGAGCGAGCGTTTGGCACCCGGTCATCGAGCGCTCTAGGTGCAACTGCACGGGCCGCGGAACTCGGTCGTCTGCTGGCGTGGAAGATCGTCTTCAGTCTCGGCGCACTATCCGCGCTGCCGACCCTCATCGGAGCCTCATGGCTCTATAGCGCGTGCCAATTCGCCAGCCTTGAGGCGGCGGATAGCGCTGAAAGACATTCCATTGGTAGTTGCCTCGCGCTCGCGAATCAATGGTTGGGTGACGGGTTGCTTCTCTTCCTGCTGCTTATTCCTCTTTGGATCGCCGTATGGCTGAACGCCATGATTGTGGCGATCGCTCTTCCGCAGCTTCTGCATTCGATTCTTGCGGTAAACACTCTTCTCTCTACGCCCATGGGGACCTTCGCGCTGATCCGCAGTTCCGCCTTCTGGTTCTCTCTGTTTGCAGCTGCGTGGTTGGCACTCGATCCCATCGTGAAATGTGCATTCGTGGTCGTCTATCAGCATCTGCGGTCAAGGCGCGAAGGGGACGATTTGCGCGGGCTTCTGGCGAGTTTGCCGCGTGAGCAGCAGAAGAAGGCGCAGCTGGTATCCGCGGCAGGTCGGGCCAAGGTGACAATCGGCGCCGTTATCGTGCTCGCCACGATTCTGGCCTGCGCGTCCTCCCGAGCGACGGCAACCGAAACGCAGGCCCCGCCAACAGAAACCGGCGCGAAGACGCCAGACGACTCCGGCCGCGATGCGCGAGTTCAAGAACTTCGCCACGCGTTGAATGAAGAGTCCCAGCGCGCGATCTATCGCTGGCACGACGCCGAGCATCCGAGCCCTCCTACCTGGTTCGACAAGCTGCTCACGAAGATCCAGCGCGCCCTCAGCCGAGCTTGGGACGCGTTTGTAGACTTCCTTCGCAAGCTGTGGCCGCGTGATTGGAACTTCTCTCCCAGCGGCGACGCCGGAGCCTGGCAACTGAAGAGTCTCCGGTTTTGGCTGACGCTGATTGCGACCTTGACTGTTGGCGTTGGCGCAGTCCTATTTTGGCTGCGTCGCCGCCGCCGAGACGCAACAACGCTTTCCATTCCGATGGCGGTCGCGCCGCTTCCCGAACTGACCGATACCACGTTGGCCAGTGCGCACTCCGAGGATGAGTGGTTCGATCTGGCGGGCCGGCTGCAAGGCGAGGGCGACTTGCGCTTTGCCCTGCGCGCGGCGTATCTCGGTCTGCTCGCCGGACTGGCCCAACGCGAATGGCTGACGATCCGCCGCGATCGCACAAATCGCGAGTATCTCAATGAGTTCACGCGCCGCTGGCGGCGTCGTCCGCAAGCGGCGGTCGAGGCGCGGGCAGAAGTTCCAGAGAAACTACGCGGCAGCCTGCGGCAGTTCGATCGCGTTTGGTATGGGTCTTACGTGCTGACGCCAGAGGCGGTCGCCGCCTATCGCCAGGATCAGCGGGAGTTACTGAATCATGTCTAACGGTGAGCAGGGCAAAAACACGGTGCTCAACTGGCGAGGCCCGCTGCTCGCCGCCGGCATCTTCGCGGTGGCCTTCGCGATTGTTTTGCTCATGGCCTACCAGAATCAATCGAACACCAGCGACATCGGCTCCAGCTTGCGCGAAGATCCCTACGGCAGCAGCCTGCTGTTCGATTCCTTGAACCGCGCCGGCTACCAGGTAAAGCGCAGTCAAGACGAAGATTCTCTCTCCGATGAAAACGCGCCGCAGACGACAGCATTCCTGATCGGAGGCGACTCCTCCGAGGAATGGATCTCCGAAGATCAAAAACTCAAGTCCGAAACGAAGCTCCGCGCTCGACTGGAGAAATTTCTAGCCCGTGGTGGCCGCGTTGTCCTCGTCGGCCACGCCTGGGCGATGAAGTCCGAGTCGCAAGGCTGGGAAATCGACTGCAAATGGGAGAAGACTTCACAAGCCTCCGGCGCAGCCTGGGCCTCCCCAAACCTCCACGCAATGCCCGCCGGCAGCGAGATGATGTATCTCACTGCCGCGAGTCCCTGGCTCAGCACTGACGACCAATGGACCTCGCTTTATGTCGCGTCCAGCGACGTGGACAAAAAGACTGACACAACTTCGCGCGTCTATATGGCAATGCGCCACGCTGGGAACGGTGAACTCGTCGCCGCGAGCCAGGATTCCTTCTTGTTGAACGAAGCCATCAAAACGCACCCAAATCCCGTGCTGCTCGATTTTCTTGCAGGCGGTCGGCCGGTGATCTGGGTCGACGAGACTCTGCATGGACTGCATCAGGAGCAAGGTGTGCTTTGGTTGCTGCACCGATACCGGCTGCAGGCCGCACTCATGCTCTTTTGGGCGACGCTGCTCATCCTGCTTTGGAGCATGAGCGGCGATCTGGTACGCCGTCCGGCGCGCGATCGGAACGCGCAAATCCTCCGTCAAGGCGAAGACGCCGGGGTGGCCTCGCGCCGCCTCCTTCAACGAAGCATCGCGCCCGCACAGGTAGTCGCGGAATGTTGGGAACAGTTCCGCCGCCGCTCACCTCACGACGCCCAAGTCATTTCTGAAGATTCGAGTTGGAGTCCGAGGCTGCGTACTGCGCTCGCGCAGCCGCCTCTTGCTGGATACAAGCAATTACAGGAACTGATCGCCGAGCGACGCGCGTCCGCGAGAGGACTGATTAATTCCCGCCGTAATGTGACAGATATTTCGACAATTCCGCAGGGCACGATTCCCGAGGAGACACGCAACACATGAACGAAAAACCTGAACTGGGTTCGGAGGGACAGGCAATATCTGCAAACGCGGAAACGCCATTAGCCGCGATCACCACTGCCGCGCGACGTGTCCGGGGGGCGTTGAGCCGCGTGATTGTAGGTCAGAACGAAGCCATCGATCTCGCGCTCGTCACGCTGCTCGCCGGCGGACACGCCCTGATCGAAGGCGTGCCCGGCGTCGGCAAAACAATGCTCGTCAAAGCACTTGCACGAGCCGTCGCAGGCGAATTCCAGCGCATTCAATTCACGCCCGACCTGATGCCCGCGGATATAACGGGAACGAGTGTCTTCGACCTGCGAACGCAGGAATTCCGTCTGGTACGCGGGCCGATCTTCACAAACTTTCTATTAGCAGACGAAATTAATCGGGCTCCCGCCAAAACCCAGTCGGCGCTCCTCGAAGCCATGCAAGAGCGCCAAGTCACAATCGATCGCGAGACCTGTGCACTACCGCCTGTCTTCGTGGTTTTTGCCACGCAAAATCCGATCGAGCATCAGGGCACCTATCCGCTTCCCGAGGCCCAGAAAGATCGCTTCCTCGTGAAGATTCGCATGGGTTATCCCGCCGAGCAGGACGAAAACGAATTGGCGAGGCTCGTGGCGGAAGGCGATGCGCCCGAGCGGCGGCTGGCAGAGGATTTAAGCGTGCCCGTTTTGCAGCCCGATGAACTTACCGAGCTGCGTGCAGCCACAGCGCGCGTACGCGTAAGTGAGGCGATTAGCAAGTACGTTGTCAGCCTCGCTCGCGAGACCCGCCAGCATCCGGCAGTCTGGGTCGGCGCCGGTCCGCGAGCGACACTCGCATTGATCTCCGCATCTCGCGCTCTCGCGGCGCTCGAAGAGCGTGATTTTGTACTGCCCGAGGATGTAAAGACGCTGTCTGCTCCCGTACTCGAGCACCGCATGCTACTTCGTCCCGAGTTTGAGATGGAAGGCCTCCAAATCCGCGAGGTAATCAACGCGGTGCTGGAGGCGGTCGAAGTGCCGCGGTGAGTGGCGGTCAAGCGCTGAAGATGACCTCATAGGATGAGAAACGCGATCATGGCAGGGAATGAAATCTCGGCAGGGCGTGGTGTTGAGAACGAGGCTGCGGTTGCGGAACCCGCAGTAGTCCCGCCACGTCGCTACGCGCTCTCGCCGGGCGCCTCTGCTGAGCGAATCGATCTTCGTCCTGCGGGAATGAAGTTTAGTCCAGCAGGATTGCTCGTCGGAGTGATGGGGCTCCTGGCCGTGGGAGCGTGCATTGCGCCGTGGTTCCCGCAAGGGTGGCGATGGTTCTCGCTAATGGCCACGACCCTCGCATTCTTGGCATCTTGCGACGCGCTGGCATTATGGCTCAGCCGTCACGAATATTCGCCAGTCCTACTGCTGCCCCAGAAAGGTCTTCGTGGCCGCGAAGGCCAGACAATACCGCTCCCTCTTGCGATCACCGGCTCGGGACGGCATCGGCCTTCGGGCGAGGTACACGTTGGCATTATGCCGACAACCGAGGAGAGCGAAACCGCGATTGTCGCGAAAAGTGATCCTCAGCGCCTAAAGCTCGAGCAATCCGATTTGCCCGAAGGAGGATCGCTCTCCTCGCAGATCTACCTCTGGTCGTGGACCCCCGAGGTCGCCCTACTCCGGCGTGGCCTGTGGCCCGGGCCGCGCGTCGGAATCGAGCGGCACTCGCGTCTTTCCCTCTGGCGCCTGCAACAGTGGTTTGACTCCCCGGAACCCTTGCGCATCGAGGCAGACTTACGCTCCGCACGACGGGAGATTCTTCGCAGCCCGGTTTATCGCGCGTTGGTGGCAGCTCAGCAAACGCCGTGGACCGGTCACGGCCGTGACTTCGAGCGCTTGCGTGAATATCAGCCCGGCGATACCTACTCGGAGATCGCCTGGAAGTCGACCGCTCGTCGCAACGCTCCAGTCACCCGACTTTTTCAGTGGGAGCAGAAGCAAGAGGTTTATTTCGTGCTTGATCAGTCGCGGGCTTCAGCAATTGCCATCGATCCCTCCTCCGCCGGTCAAAGTGGCGCGCAAGCACGCGCACCGCGGCGGCTTCTCGATCTTGCCATCGAAACAGCGCTGGTAGGAGCCACCGTTGCTCTTGAGCTCGGCGATGAATTTGGTCTGGTGACCTATGCGGATGAGCCAAAGTGCTGGTTCCGTGCGGGCAGCGGTGAATCGCAGTTCCATGAATTCCGCGATCGCCTCTTGAATGTCGAGCCATTACCCACGACCGCCGATTACGAAACGTTGTTTGCCGAAATCCGCGTCCGATTGCGGCGCCGGGCTTATCTTGTTTTACTGGCGGACCTGACGGAGCGTTCGGTCTCTGACTCGTTGCGCCGGGGAGTGGGCTTGGTCCGCGCGTCACACGCTCTCCTGATGACAAGCATTCTGCCGTTTCACGCGCGCCCCGCATTTTCCCCTGACGAAAACCTGAACACCGATCAGGACGTCTATGCCGCGCTCGCTGGTGAGAAAGAAAACCAGCGTCTCGGCTCGTTAGCGCGGCAACTGCGCCATCTAGGCGTGCAGCTCCGTTACGTCCCGGCGCCGGTGTTTCTGCGAACCGCCGTGGAAGGATATATGGAAAGCAAGAGGGAGCAACGGCTGTGATTCTTGACCTCCAACGATTTCAAGCTCAGGCGCAGCCGCACTGGAACAAGCTCGAGTCGCTTCTCGTCACCCTGGAAGGCCGGCCCGACCACCGCATGAATCCAGCCGAAGCCGAGCAGTTGCAAGAACTCTACGCCCAGGCTGCCGCCGATCTGAATCGCGTCACCCATGGCGCGCTCGCGCCCGACCTAAGACAATATCTTGAGCGCCTTGTAGCTCGAGCTTACGCTGAACTATATTTCGCGCCGCCCACGCGCTCCGACGTATGGCAGCCGCGTTGCTGGCTCCGCATCTTCACCGCGTTCCCGGAAACCTTCCGGCGGCAGTCTCGTTATTTCGCATTAGCCGTGCTGATCACGGTTTTGGGCTCCACCTTCGGAGGACTTGCCGTCCGCTACGATCCCACCTCCGTGGACGTGCTTCTTCCGGCCGACTATCTCCGTAATCCCGCGGAACGTGTAAGTAAAGAGGAGCAAGGGAAAAATCGCCATCCTTACTCCACACAGATGGAAGCCGCGTTCTCGGCAGAGCTTATCCGGCACAACATCCAGGTGGCGCTGCTCGCGGCCGCGCTCGGCGTAACGTTTGGCATCGGCACCGCTCTTCTCCTCTTCGAGAATGGCGTCCTCCTTGGAGCCGTCGCCGTTCGCTATGCGCAACAGGGCTTCGGCCTCTTCGTCACCGCTTGGCTTTTGCCTCATGGCGCCTTCGAAATTCCCTCGATCCTCATTGCCGGCCAAGCGGGATTCTACCTTGCCCGCTTGCTCCTGCGCCGCCGTGAGGATCGCGACGTCCGGCATTCCATGCGCGAATGGTTGGTGCTGGTCGCAGGGCTGGCGCTGATGCTGGTGTGGGCTGGACTCATCGAGGCGTTCTTTTCCCAGCATCACGAACCTGTTCTTCCTTATGGGCTTAAGCTAGCCGTCGGCGTCGCGGAACTTGTTCTGCTGACAATCTATCTGCTGATGATCGGACGAAGAGTGCCCGTCGCAGAGCCGCACGGCGCGCCTTCGGCGGAGAAGAACTAATGGATTCTCAGCGCACCCGACCTTCTACAATGGCTGAACTGACGATTGCCACCGCGGAAGGTGTCCTCTTCCGACTTCCCTTGGCAAGTCCCGCTTCCCGTTTGTATGCCTTACTCTTGGATGCCGCCATCGTATTGGGCGTAGTGAACGGCGTGGGTCTGCTCGTTTACTGGATTTTCGCGAAGGCCCCAGGATTTGGCGTAATGCTGACGACGCTGGCAGAATTCGCCATCTCCTTTATATATGGCGCCGTGCTGGAAGGTTTTTGGAACGGCCAGACAATCGGAAAACGTCTCCTCCACCTGCGCGTCATCGACCAGACAGGTCTTCCCCTTCGCATTGAGCAGGCATGGGTCCGCAATTTAATGCGCGTCTTCGATGCGCTCCCGTTTGCCTATCTGGTTGGCGGGATGTCCGCTCTGATTAGTCCTCTGATGCAGCGCTTCGGCGACCGCGTAGCGGGCACGCTCGTCGTTCGCCAAACGCCGCTGACCGCGCCCCAGGAAGAATTCTGGACGCGCCAGAAGTACAACTCGTTCATGGATTATCCCGTGATCGCGATGCATCTCCGCCGAGCGGCAACGCCCGAACTCGCAAGTCTGATCCAGGACGCGCTTCGCCGCCGCAACGAACTGGCTCCATATGCCCGCCGCGAAATCTATCGCGAGTTGGCCGCGTATGTTCAGACCGAAATCTCCTCATTCCCCGACGAATTAATCGAAATGCTCAGCGATGAGCAGCATCTGATTAACGCCGCGGGCATACTCTTCGGAGATCGCCGGATGTCAACAGGGAGTGGCAGAAGCTGGTAGATCGAGACGTCCCGGATGTTGAGGCGGGATCCTTGTGCTGGGCTACATTCTCGGGAGTGCCATCAGGACGTTTCGGTATGCATGACTTCTACTCAAGCCACGCAATCCATCTCTTTGCGAGCGGATCAACTTCAACGATCCCACCGTTGATCTTTGAACCTGCCCCGATCACTTCTTTCACTTGTCGTGGGCCGATTCTTGTCGGCAATGAAACGGAGGACGGAGTAAGTCCGCTGGCTCGGTCGAACTGCAATCGCCAGCCCCGCGCACCGACGGGTTCAAGTTGGAGATCGATCCTTCCAAAGCGAGTTGGAGAATTCTGCAGGGCGTAGTGAGCGGTAGGAATTAATTCCGCAGTAGTGATCCCATTGAGAAGTCGAAGCGACTTGCCGTCTTCAAGCGCCAGCATGTGGCGCAAGTATCGGACGCATTCCGCACTCGCCCAGTTGTGAGGCATGTCGCCCCAGTCCTGACCGGCCAATGCATGTTGCAGTGGTTGCTCCTCCCGCCAGCAATAAAGCGGCGAGGCATGGTTGAGAAAGCCAGTGAAGGTGCGATGCGTCCAATCGCGCAGCCCTGCCCACAGATAAACGTGCGCGGCAAATGAAGCGTTGTACGTCCACAAACTGTCATGCCAGAGCCAGCCGCTTTCAGTCGGAACATCTTCCCGCGTGCACGATTGGAGCAGGGCAATGTGCCCGCGCACGATCGGATCATTCTTCTCGAACACTTCGCCGGGAAAAATGGAATGGGAGAGCGCCCACTGAGCGGTTTGCGGGCGAGGACGGTTCCACGGATCAGGGTCGGTAACCGATGGATCTTCGTGTGCAATCATCGGGAGATATTCGAATCCCGCCGGATGCCGCATCATTTCTCGCATCGCCATTTGCTGAAATGCCTCATAGAGTTCGCGAAAGAACTCGCGGGCTCTTGCCAGAGAGGACATCTTCAGTTGATCGGCTGCATCTGCAACCGCGCGGAGGGCCGCCAGCGTCCAGACGGTATTGGTGAACTCGGAACGGACCCCGCCAATGCCTCCGTCGGCGAACCCGGGAGCGAGTAGCCCATAACGCCCGTTGATAGTAGGTCCCGAACGGGCCTGATCGCGCAGGCCGATCAGAAACTCCAGAGCGTGCACGACGTTTGGTTCCAACTCGTGGAACAACGTCCAGTCCTGCTTAAGCTCGCATTGGCGAACGAGCGTGAACATGGCGATCGCGGTGTCCTTCCAATGTTCACCCCCGCTTTCCGCGATGATCTGCCCGCTCTCCGCCTGCTTGGACCATTCGGCGCGCAAGCCTTCGTCTGCGGCCTGGTCGTAGCCGAGATACCGCGCTGCCTCAAGAAGAAAGTTGCCGTCAACGATCCATAAACCGCGATACTGAGTTGGACCAACCTGAAAGACGAGTCGATCATTCTTGACCTCGCGCGCTTGTTGAATATTCCGCGCGCATGCGGCCAGAAACTCACCGTGCCGACCTGGAATGCTCCAGTTCGTGGCGCCAAAGGGCTTCCAATTCCTCCAGAACTCGCGAGTTTCTCCTAGGAGCATTTCAGCATCGTGCAAATGTTCGATGAGGGTTTCGGCTGATTGATCTTCCTGCGGGAGCCTAACTAAATAGCGGGCCAATACTTCTTCGGCAGCTTCACCATGCGGCAGGTAAAGAGTGTATCCCTCCTCTTCCCACAGCATGCAGTTTCCGAGAGTGTTGTTGAGTTGCGCAGCGACAAGCAGAGGTGATTTGCCCCCCTGCGCGCGGACGGTAGCGGTGGGAACGGCATAACTCTCGAGCTCGAGCCGTTCGCAGGTTCGAATGTGGATCTTAGGAACCACCGCGACGCTGACATTTTCCGAATTGAACTGTGATTTTGACTTAACGGAAAGCAGGACGTTATCGACACGTCCTTCGCCGGCATGGCGCGTTGCGAATGCAGTCAATTCGAACGTCGCCGCGGGACGGTCGATCAGCGTGTGCACGATCGGAACGGCAGGGGATTCAATCCATTGGCGAAGAATTTTGTCGTCCTGAAAACCCGCGAGCGAGAATTCGAGCACCGTGCCGAAATTTTCCATGCCGGCGGAGAGCGACTTGGCGTATCGGTATCGCAGGTCACCAGCTTGGCCAACAACGGTCTTTTTCGGGTCGTCTGGAAAACAGATCGTGGATTGCTGGTGGCGCGGGGCATAGCGGAAATCTACTGTGGTAGCAGGAGGGTTACGGAGGGATGGCGTGGCCGAAATGGAAGAGGGATTTGCGTCGATGCCCTGTGCTGGCACGGCGGCGGAAGCGCCGGACGCAATCAGGGCAGTGACGAATTGGCGGCGATCGAGCGGCATTTGTTTTCCTTCCGAAACCGATTTGCAGAAAAGGTGGCACTTTCTGAGGTTCAGCCGAGAGCTTTGAAAATAAAACATTTTACTATCTTGTTTTTATAAAAAACGACCAAAATGATGATTGAAATTTGGGGAAAAGGAATTTATCCAGGCGATTGGAAAGCATTTGTTTGACAATACGATCGCCTTGTAATATCTGGAATTCGGAGTACCATCCTTCAACGGCTTTCTTTTTGGGCTGAATCGCAAGATCTTCGGTCTGAAGGAGTTTCGTTTTCTCGACCGCGAGGGACGGAAAGGAACGACATTCTTATGAATCGTGAGCGGTCCGCCCGACTAGGAATGGGTCCGAATGGACAACCAGAGTCCGAAGGTGCGACCCAGGATAAACAGCGAGTGCGCTTTACTGCGATTCTCACCGGACTCCAACAAACCGGACGGGTTGCGGTGGAGACTCTCAGCGAACAACTGGGCGTCTCGGTCGTAACCGTGAGGCGAGACCTGGATTCGCTAGAGGAGAAGGGACTGTTGCGGCGCACCCATGGTGGGGCGGTCTCAATCGAACCACTGTTTTACGAGCCATTCCGGCGCGATCAATCATTCATGGCGCAGGTGGAGCATGCCGCCGACGAAAAGCGTCGCATTGGGCGAGCGGCCGCTGCGCTCATCACCGCGGGAGAAACGATCGCATTGACTCCTGGAACCACAACCACCGAAGTGATTCGCGGGCTGCCGATCAACTCCAACATCACGGTCGTTACCAATACCGTCAATGTTGCGATGGAGCTATCTCAGCGTAAGGATGTGTATGTTTTTGTGACAGGGGGACACCTTCACGGCGAATGGTTCTCGCTGGTCGGCACGGCCGCACTGCGCTCGCTCGATAACATGCTGATCAACACGATGTTCATCGGCGCGGATGGCATGGATGCGACTTGGGGCGCGAGTTGTTTCAATGCGGATGAGGCGGAACTCAATTCGACGATGATGAAGCTTGCCCGGCGTCGCGTCGCGGTAGTCGACAGCGGCAAACTGGGCAAAGTGGCCAACTGGCGAATCTGTAAACCGGAAGAACTGCATGTCCTGGTGACCGACACAAAGGCGACGGACGAAATGGTTGCACCTTTCATGAAGCTGGGCGTCAAGGTGATGCGTGTCTGAACCGACCGTCCCCTGAACACCGTCACGCTTTCTGGCGTTGTGCTCCATCTTTCGTGACGGTGTACAACCCTCCCTGATAGCGCAGCCCCTCTAGTCTTGCGTTGGAATCGAAGTTGCCGAGGTTGGAGTTCACTCTAATTCCATTCGAAAGGGTAAGTTCCGCGCCGAAGATTGAATCAATCACGAGTTCCGTAAAAGCGCCGGCCGCGATGCAGCACCAGTCTTCGATAAAGGGCGCGTCTTCCGATGACTTGAAAGCCCCGCCATTGACTGGCGGATATACCTCCTCGACGAAATGCGCCTGGCCAATCGGACCCTGATTGCCAGCTTTTGCCACCTCTCGCAGCCAATGCGTAATTCGTTCTGGCGAGTCGATTTTGTAGAGAGCCTTGGCCGTCATCGGCGGCCATGCGGCATAAGCGCCTAAGCAGCTATGGTCGGGGCGGATGTTCCAGGTCGAGTCGGCGTCGCCCTGTGCGAGCGCTCGCATCCATTTCTCACTATGCAGTTCGTTCCAGAAGAACGCGCTCATCTCTGATTTCTGCGCCGGCGTCAGATCCTCCGCCATATTGTCGACGGCCGACAGAAAGTCATAGCAGTGCCGGACTTCATTGAAAGTTCCATCCGGCTGGCCGCAGCGCCAATAACCCTTGCCATTGACGTAGAGCAGGCGATTGATCCGTCTCGGCCAGGTCGGTCGCCTCGCCACGCAGTTGTTTCGCGCGCGCCCCATTGCCGCGAAGTTCGTGCAGATCGGCAACCGCGCGCATGCTGCGCACGTTGCCGGCATTCATTCCGGCTACTTCGTGCAGATAAGTGCTGACGACCTCGAGCAGATTCTCGATCGTCCCATAGTCGGCGAGGCCGTGTCCGAGCCGGTCGAGTTTTTTCCAATAAACCGCGTGCTCATCGAGGCGATCGAGAACGCTGCGATCAGAAATCTTCTTGTCCAGCCAGGCAAAATCTCCGGTGACCGAGAGGTAGCGCCAGGCGCAGCGAACAATCGCAGTATCGTTCGCGGCGTACCACGGACCCACGGGTTCTCCCGAAACATAATCGGTGGAATGATGTTCGTGCATTCCGCCTTTCAGCCAGACCTCGACAAGGTTGCGCAGCGGAATCGGATCGAGCAGTGCCAACGCCAGAGAGGTCAGCGAGGTATCCCACGGGAAACTGAGCGTCGGAAGCACATGTCCGCTCAAAGTCAGATAAGTCGGGCCGTAGGTCGAATCGGGGGAGAGTCGGCGAGCAAACAGCAGATTGGCAAAACCGTTGTGGTAAAGCTTCCAGAGCGATTCATCATCCGTGATCAGCCGCGGTAGGTTGCCGCTGAAAGCCGAATTGTCAGGTGTAAATGCAGAGCGAACCAGGCTCGCAAAAACTGACTCGTTTTCCTTCTCGAGATCGGCGAAGCGCGCTTGCAGTCTGTCGTAAAGTTCGAGTGCGGCATGTCCGTTTTCAGCAATTGCCAGGACGAAGTTGAGTTCCTTCTGTTCCCGTGGACCGAGTTCCATGTCGAAGTGCAGCATCCGCGTTTGCTCCACGCGACTCGGCATGGGAAGGAAGCCTTGCGCGGCCGCGATCTCGGAATGTTGCGCCTCAAAGAGAAGACTCCCGCGCTGGGCGTCCCATGTAATGCGGTTGTCGACCTCGCCGGGAGAATTTACGAACCACGGTTTAGTCTTCTTCGCTACGGCACCCCTCATATCAAATGACAGCGTAAATCGTCGCTGCGCGGCGCTTAGATTTTTGACAGTGATCGCTTGCACGACCGCGCGGTTCTTGCTCGGGAGGAACATGCGCGTGGAGAATTGCAGGTTCTCGGCTGTTTGGGCGCGAACAACGCAATGCGGAAACCACTGATACTCGACATTGCCGTCCGGGGGGGCCGCGATCGCAAGAAAACGGCCATTCAGAAACATTTCGCAGGTCAGCAAAAAGCCGGGACTCCACGCGGTCTCAGGTACGCCGCAACAAGCATAAGGCGGAAACGAAATGGCAGTAATCGCGGAGACTGATTTCGCGACTTGCGCATAGCCCCACTCGTTCATCGCCACGGGACAGTTGAAAAGATCGCGCAGGCGGTAGGTCAGCCGATCCGCAGCCATGTCGACCAGAGTTGGCGGAGACGAGAGCTGGCGGTGGCCGCCTGCGGAAGCCCTACTGATCGAGGGGCTGATCGCGGCCGCAGCCGTTCCGGCCGCCCCTAGTTTCAGGAAAGTGCGACGATCCACATCCCGGCGAGAGCGCATTGATACTCCCCTGACCAGCAAACTCGACATGCCAAACGAACAACTATCGTAAGTTTATACTGCCTAACTGTGCTATTTCGTAGACCAATTTTGTTCTTTTCGCTACTATTCGGTCATTAATTTGAGGAAGCTTGGCTTATGGGCATAAACGCATACCTGATAAAAAGCACCTTCGTCAGTGCACTTGGTGGTCTGTTGTTCGGGTTCGACACGGCCGTCATCGCCGGAACTACGCATCAATTGACTGAGGTGTATAGCCTCACTCCTTCTTTATTAGGGCTCACTGTCTCCAGTGCTTTGTTTGGAACTGTGGCTGGCGCGATGACCGCTGGGCATCCCGGAGAACGGTGGGGCCGGCGCGACAGTCTGCGGATTATGGCCGTGTTTTATTTGTTGTCGGCCCTCGGCTGCGCGTTGGCGTGGAACTGGGGATCGCTGATCACCTTCCGCATCATCGGGGGCTTAGGCATTGGTGGGTCATCGGTGCTTGCGCCTATGTATATCGCCGAGTTGTCGCCCGCGAAATGGCGCGGACGTTTGGTGGGCTGTTTCCAGGTCAGTATTGTTCTGGGCATTCTGCTGGCGTACTTGTCGAATTTCCTGATCGTGCGAATGAATCTGGGCCTGATGGAATGGCGTTGGATGTTGGGAATTGCCGCCGTCCCCGCGCTGTTCTTTCTTCTGATGTTGTTTTTCATCCCGCGCAGCCCACGGTGGCTGGCCTTGAAGAACAGAACGCAGGAAGCGCTCCAGGTTCTCCGCCTTACTGGCAACAACGATCCCGAGCAGGAACTGAGCGAAATCGTGGCCTCGATTCATCTGGAGCGCAGTTCCGTGGGCGAGCCGATTCTCCAGAGGAAGTATGCGCTGCCAATCCTGCTGGCCGTCACTGCGGGAGCCTTCAATCAGCTGACCGGGATCAACGCGTGCCTTTACTACCTCAATGACATTTTTGCGGCAGCCGGAGCGAGCAAGTATTCGGCCGGCATGCAATCAGTGGCCATCGGATGTACGAACCTGATTTTCACGCTGATTGCGATGACTATGATCGACCGCTTTGGCCGCAAAAAGCTTTTGCTCACTGGAACCGCGGGAGTCTGCATCTTCCTCGCCGCCATCGGAGAAATGTTCCGCACTGGCACGCATCAGTCATGGCTGGTCTGGATGGTCATGGCCTTCATGGGGTTCTTCGCCATCTCTCAGGGGGCCGTGATCTGGGTCTACATGAGTGAGGTTTTCCCGACCCGCGTTCGCGCCAAGGGGCAGGCGATTGGGACATCGACCCTGTGGGTTATGAACGCGTTGATATCCGGTCTCTTTCCGGTGCTCGCGAAAAAATCCAGCGCGACGCCGTTCTTCTTCTTCGCGACCATGATGCTGATTGACTTTATTCTGGTCGCGGCTATCTATCCTGAAACCAAAGGAGTTTCGCTGGAGCAACTGGAGCAGCGCCTCGGCGTCGCTGATTGATGTTGCTTGCTCATAAGCGCGCGCATTAAGCCGAAGCCTACATTTCGAAATTAGCCCATACCGACTGCGGAGCGCGCTGGCTCCGAGACCCATTGCACGCTATCGGGATCGCTGGCGAATTGCTCATAGATCGGTGTAGACGAATCCAATCCCAATTCCGGGTAGGTGCGCGGCGTTCGAATCGAGAGATCGCTGGAACGTACGAAGGATTTGGTTCCCAGCGAATCTTCTGCTGGCCGTCCAGGTTCGATTATCAAAGATCGGAAACCACGCCAGGCCATGGTGCGCACGGATTGCGTCATAGACAAATCCGTACTGCCGGTCGCACCACGCGCCGAACATCATGCGACTCTTGGGATCGGCATTGATGACGGCATGCGCCCAGCCTGGCGGCACGACGATCTTGTCACCCGGGCCGGCCGTTATGGCAAAGCAGCGTCCGGGATCATCCTCGGCGCTCTCCTGCGCGTAGATGATCGCGCGGCCTTCCCATATCTCGAATAATTCCGGAGTGGACCACCCGCAATGAGGGGCAACGGCATGAATATGACCCTGGCTGCGGACTGGTTCTTCCCCCAGGTGCCCGGCAGCATAAACGACAACGCCGAATAAGAGCATGCGCCGCGCGAGTTCGTCTTTGTGTTCATTACGGCCGACATCCATCACGATCGAGTACACCGGGTCGGGCCCATCACAGTTGGGATCTCTCAGACTGCGGCGAATTTGGTCGAGGCGCCGGAACTCTGGAGGGGGCCCAAACACGCCCTGGTCGTAACTGAACGTGAGGTCGGCGGTGTGACTGTGCACACCGAGCTTTGGATCAAACTTGGCATCAACCCTGAACGACGACTTCTGAGTATCGCGACTCACGCATTCAGTCCTGAGTGTTCACGAGGATCGCAGCGCCCCGCTCTTCAACAATCCGCGACCCGAATCCACGTCCCGCTCCAACTTCATAATCGTGGCCGGCATCGCTGGGCCAGCAGGCAATCACGCGAATCGGTGTGTCGCCGGTGTTCACGATGCGGTGAGCAACTTCGCCGGCGATGTAATGCAGACTGCCGGGTGTCATATCTTCAGCCCAGGTATGCCCCGTGCCATCCATCAGGAGAAGTTTGCCGCTTCCCGCCACCGTGCCATAAAATTCGGCTCGATTGCGAATCACGTGCCAATGCCCGCGCGTCATGAAATACTCTTTGCCGACTCGGCCGGGTTGGATTTCAGTGAGACCCCAGAACAAGCCGCCCTCCGTGCCGGATGGCACCGGCTCCCACCACCAGACTCGGTACACTATTGTCTCGGGATCAAGGCGCCCCCAGGCCTGCTCGTCGCGAAAGACTCCGATCAGTTGGCCGAGTTTCTTTTCCGATTGCTGGAGCCCGGGGACCTGCAAAGCGCCGTCGGCCCAGTTCACGAAGGCGGGAACGGGGTTCATAATGAAAAAGGTTAGTGGCAGATCTGCTCGAATGCAACCAAAAAGAACAAAATGTTGATCATTATTTGGCAAAAGCGAATATTATTGCGTTGTTTGATGTTTCCAAGTGATTCATGTCTCTCTTGATATGACGAAGCCGGCCATCGGAATTGATCTCGGCGGCAGCCATGCCACCATCGCGCTAGTAAAGGATGATCTGATTCTCGGCTCTCGCCGCGTTTCTCTCGATTCGGCGCGCCCCCTTCGGCCAGAGCTCGATGTCTTCGCGGAAGCGATCCGCAAACTGCTAGCCGAACTTCAAATAGACCCCGCTGACTGTGAAGGCTTGGCGCTTGGATTCTGTGGGCTCGCCGATGCGCGGATTGGCCGAGTTGTCTCGACCAACAAAAAATACGAAGACGCGCCGTCAATCGATTTCAATGCGTGGTGCAGGCAGGAGCTTAATCTGCGCTTTACCATCGAGAACGACGCCCGCATGGCGCTGCTCGGCGAACGTCACGCCGGAGCCGCGCGAGGTTGCGACAATGTGGTCATGATCACGCTGGGCACTGGGATTGGGGGTGCGGCGATGATCGAGGGTAAACTGCTGCGCGGAAGGCACGCGCAAGCGGGCTGTCTGGGTGGTCACCTGCCGGCAAAAGTCGGCGGCCGCTCCTGCACCTGCGGCGCGATAGGATGCCTGGAGGCCGAAGCCTCCGGTTGGTCGCTGCCCTTGTTGGCGCGCGAGTGGCCCGGTTTCTCGGCCAGCAAGTTAGCGGGTCAGAAGAATATAGCTTTCAAGATGCTCTTTGAACTGGCTCACGCCGGGGACAGCGTAGCGGTCGAGATCCTCGACTACTGTCTGAAGGTTTGGGCAACGGGCGCGGTGGGATTGATTCACGCCTATGATCCGGAGCGGATCGTGATTGGAGGTGGCGTGATGCACAGTGGTGCGGCCATTCTTCCTTACATTCAAGCATACGTGAACCAGCATGCCTGGACGCCATGGGGCAAGGTCGAGATAGTCGCCGCGCAACTCGGAAACGACGCTGGACTGTTCGGCGCGATCCCGCTGCTTACCGGAAACGTGTAGACCCTCATGGCGAATCAATTCCCCAATGCCCAGCTTTCGCGCTCGATCCCGGGCAATGAGAGTCTGCGCTTTTTGAATTTTCGCGGTGACGCATTACGATCTCGCGGTGACGTCCTATTATTCACTCCGCCGGGAATGGAATCGCAACATCGCGTGCCGCTGCTGCTGCTGTTGCACGGCGTCTACGGATGCCAGTGGAACTGGTGGTTAAATGCCGGCCTCGACACCATCGCGATGGAAATGCTGCGGGACGGAACGACAGTTCCGATGATGATTGCCATGCCGTCGGATGGACTCTGGGGCGACGGAAGCGGATATGTTCCGCATGCACATGCCGACTATGAGAGATGGATTGTAGATGACATTCCGCGCTGCCTGCGTGAGTTGTTTCCGCAATTGCATCCGCAAAAATTTCTTCTTGGCGGCCTCTCGATGGGCGGTTACGGAGCTTTGCGTCTAGGCATGAAATATGCGTCGCAAGTGCAGGGAATTTCTGCGCATTCCTCCATCACCAAGGTCGAACAGTTGTCGCAGTTCATTCCGTTCCCTGCAGAGGCATTTCAGCATGCGGGCGACGTCGACACCGACTTGCTGCACTGGGCCGAGGTGAATCACGCCACCCTTCCGCCAATCCGCTTCGATTGCGGCACGGAGGATCCGCTCATCGAGTCGAACCGTGCGCTGCACGAGGCATTGATCCAACTGCACGTGCCTCATGATTACGAAGAATTTCCTGGTGGCCACGACTGGCCCTATTGGACACAACACGTCCGGCGTACTCTCGCCTTCTGCAAAGCTGTTCTCGCAAAATGATCATTTTTTCGCCGCGTCTGGCATCGGCATGCGCACCACCTGCGGGAAGTAAATATTGGTCTCGGCTGGCAGCTTTTTGGGCTTCATCGTGTTGCACACATAGGTGAATAGCAATTCACCCGGTTGCTCGAACTCGGGGTGTTCCTTGCCCGCGTAGCAGAAAGTGTCGGCGTCGTATTTCGGATCGGTTTTTTGCAGAATCGGGATGCGATAGATCACTTCCCCATCGGTCCACGGGCCGATCAAGGTCGGCGAGGTCCGAAGAATCACTTTGTCGGAAAAGATCTGAGGATCGACCATCACAGCGATCCACTTGTTAAGGTCCGGGTGATAGCGCACCGACATCTCCGAGGCCCCGGTTTTCATGATGATCTTCGCCTTCGCTGGCTCAATTCCGTCGTGCCACTTGTCGTCGCTGCCTAGGTACTGCAGGTTCTTCCTCGGGTCGCTGAGACCTTGAATCGGAATTCGCGTGAGGATCTGTGGCCTGCTCCCCACTTCGTACAGCGTGTAAATGTAGAGATAGTCGTCTTCGATCAACGCAGAAGCCGAAGGATTCGCGTGCACGCTCTCTGCGACGAGCGGAAAGTACGCAACCTTCCAATTCTGCGGATCGCTCTCCAGCCCCGTCACATGTGCCAGATCGGTTCCGCAGATCTCGAAGCCGAGCGCAAAAGCGTTTGAGTTCGGCACGTTGCGCACGCAGACCAGCGTGATCCAGAGCTCATGCTTGTATTCGACCCCATCGAGGGCCCAATAATAAGTACCATTGTTCTGCTGCGGTTTGAAAAAGCTATCGGGATTGCCTTTCGCGTCTTTTTTGATCGTATAGTCGATCTTCCACTTCCCGTCTTTACAAGTGGAAATGCCGATCGTGTTATGCACCATGCGCGGCTCCTCGCCGGTGACCAGACGTTGATCGCCATAAAGTGTGTCGCCGAAGATCCAGGCCACGCGACCGTCCTGAAGCGGAATCGAATAGGCGGCGTCTGCTCCTTGCCATTGCTCTTGAAAAGGGAATGAGGGGACGCAATTAAAGCGCGTGTTTTCGGCGAGCATGACACTCGCGGAAAGGAAGACAACCAGGAATGAAACACCGAACACTACTCGTCTCATGATTTGCTCCCGAAATTTCGGCTGGGCTTCTTTGGACGGGAAGATCCGGTGCGGCTGCCTTCGAGCCGACCGTCCCTGCTCAAACCGCCTTTACTTAACGAGGCGGCATGTTTGCGAAGCAAGGTCTCGGCGTAATGCAGATCATCCAGCACCGCTTTCCGCGCGAGCGCTGGCTTGTGATCGCGAACACAAGTGAAAACGCGTTCATGCCGCCGCCAATGCCGATCCCAGTCATCGATAAATGGCAATACTGCCTTTCGAGCCTCGGATGTTGCGTGATACAGCATGCGCATCGTGGTTTGGATTGCGGCGTTGCCCGACGCTTGGGCGAACGCATCATGGAACTGAATGTCAAACGCGTGAAACACCACGGGATTCCCGCGGCCTTCCGCCAGCCCATCCAGCGCGGCCTCCAGACATTCAATGTCGGCTCGCGTGGCGCGCTTGGCCGCCAGCGCAGCCGCTGTGGGTTCGATGATTTTCCGCAGTTCGTAGATTTCAAGGTGCTTTACTTCATCGAGCAGGATCATCCACTGGAAGTGTTGATTGAGCACTCGGCTCAAAGAAGACTGAATATAAGTTCCGTCTCCCGCTCGGGACTTGATGAGGCCAAGATACATCAGACCCTTGAGCGCTTCACGCAGCGAGCCCCGGCTGACGCGCAGCATCTGGGCGAGATCGGGCTCCGATGGCAATCGATCTCCCGCCTTCAGATCGCCGCTGCGCACAAGTTGCTCGATCCTGTGAGCGACCATATTCATTACAGTCTCGCGATGAATCGGCTCCATCTGGTCGGCGGTGATTGCGATATCGCGGTATGACGCCATTGGCTTGACCCGAACGCAAAATCACTATATATGTTCAAATGTCGGACAAACAAGTGTAGTCGAGATTTTCTTCGATACAGTTCGGTATGCGACCTCAAATTCCATTGCAGAAGTTCGAAGTCTTCGCCGAAGGGCTCGACCATCCCGAAGGGCTGGCATTCGATGCCGACGGTAGCCTTTGGGCAGGCGGCGAACTCGGCCAGATCTACAAAATCAATCGGAAAGGCAAGGTGCGAACGGTAGCCACGCTCGGAGGCTTCAATCTCGGACTTGCTTTTTCCGCCCGCCAGGATCTGTTCGTTTGCAACTTCAAACTGGGCGCGCTAATACAACTGGACCGATCCGGCAAAACCATTCGTTCGTGGGAAAGAGCCGGCCGATATCGCCTTCGTACTCCGAACTTTTCCGTGTTTGATCGCGAGGGCAATCTCTACTTCAGCGATTCCGGCGAGTTCAAAAAAGATGACGGCTTTCTTTTTGTCCTGAGACCCAACGGCAAGATCGAACAACTGCTGGACCGCCTGTCGTTCCCGAATGGACTGTCGCTGAGTGCTGACGAGCGCACGCTGTATGTCGTCCAGAGCACAAAAAATAATGTGCTCGCTGTGCCAATTTCTGATACGGGATTGATCGGACAGCCGCGTGTTTATGCCTCGGGCCTGGATAATGTGCCGGATGGCGCGGTGCTTGACGCCGACGGCAACCTGTACGTGACTTGTTACGCTTCACACAACGTGTACCGCGTGACGAAGGATGGGAAAGTTTCGCTGTTCGCGTGGGACCCGGAAGGGACGATGCTTGCCAGTCCCACGAATGCCGCGTTCGGCGGAGCAAAGTTTGACGAGATGTACTTTGCTAACCTGAGCCGCTGGCATATTTGCCGAGCGCGGGTCGGCATTCGCGGACAGTCGCTTGCCAACCAACGCTAGTCGACCGGAGACACAATGAAGATTACGGACATTCGCTGGACTCCCGCCTTCATCCCTATTGAAGCGCCCCTGCGTTACTCGATCGGATCCCATCCCGGATTTTCCCGCATCGTCATCGAGGTTGAAACCGACGAAGGCATCACGGGCCTTGGCGAGTGCTACAGCGGCGCCAGCCGCGCCGGTCAACTCGCCGAATTGAAGCCGCAACTGATCGGCGAAGATCCCATGAACCTCGAGCGAATTCGCTGGAAGGTGGCGGCGCCGAGTTCAGAAAAACTCTTTGGTTTCGTCCTTGGGTTTGCCGGAATTGAATTTGCAATCCTCGACATTCAAGGAAAGGCCTTGAAGCGTTCGGTTTGCGACATGCTGGGAGGGCGCATTCGGGACGAGGTTCCTTTCGCCGCCTATCTTTTTTACCGCTATGCGAACGACGACGGTATTGGCGAAATATCCAACATTGAACAGATGGTCGACTTTGCGAAAGAAGTCGTCACCAAGCATGGTTTTAATACATTAAAGTACAAGAACGGCGTTCTTCCTCCGGATGAAGAAATCGATACGTTTATTGCGCTGCGCAAGGCGTTCCCCAAGCATCGAATCCGGCTCGACCCGAATGCGGTCTGGACGGTGACGACGGCCATCGATGTTGCCCGGCGCTTGCACGACTTCAATATGGAATACTTGGAAGATCCGGTTTGGGGAATGCGCGCCATGAAGCGGGTCAACGCGAAGGCGCCGTGGGTCACTTTGGCTTCGAATATGTCGGTGTTCGCGTTTGAGGATCTTGCACCCGCGATCATGGCGGATGTGCTCGACGTTGTCCTGCTTGACCCGCACTGGTATGGCGGCATTCATCGAGCTAAACTCGCTGGCCAGATTTGCGAGGCGATGGGCGTGGACGCCGGCATGCACAGTGGCGCGGAATTCGGCATCTCGCAAGCTGCCATGCTTCACCTCGCCGCCTGCCTTCCCAATCTGACGCTCGCTCCCGACTCGCACTATCACCACCTCACCGACGACATCATTGTTGGCGGCAAGATGCAATATAAGAACGGCACTATGGTCGTGCCGACCGGTCCAGGCCTCGGCGTGGAACTAGACCGCGACAAACTTGCCCGCTATCACGAACTCTCCAAGCAGCATGAGATGGGCGCCTGGACTGACGATCCGCGCCGCCGGGGCACTGTGATCACGCAGCCGAAATGGTAACCATGAAGAAAATCCGAAACATAACCATGGTCGTTCTCTGCATGGCAGTTACACTGACGGCGGCCGCGACCGCGACCGAAAGAACGATCTGGACGATCGGGACCTTCGACGGATCCTCGGGAGAATTTAAGAGTCAAGACATCAACTATGCTGATCCCAAGAGCGACCCCGTATTCGTGGTCGGCCACAGCAGCGATAAGGACTGGTATCGCTTTCAGCCTGGACCCGCCAACGGGATCGCCGGTGGGCGTCTGCACCCGTTCACGATCAAATTTGTTCTGAACGACGCTCCGCTCGGCGTTTATCGGCTGAAACTCGCCGTCCTGTACGAGACCCCTCGCCTCTCGTTCTTAAAGCTCGATGTTAACGGGCATTCCGGATTTTTCTACTTCCATCCCAAGCTCGATTTCCGAGCCGGCGATTGGGAAGGGACATTTGTCCCCCAGACTTCCACCGACGAAAAAACAATTTCGATTCCTGCTGCCTGGCTTCGGAGGGGAGAGAACGCGGTTATTCTCACTGCCATGGACGATCCGGCGACGCCACAAAATTCACTCGGCGCAATTGCCCCCGGGCACACCGGCTTGATCTACGACGCGCTCGAATTGGTTCAGGATGACGCCGGCCAGTACAACGTAAATGCCTTCACCGCTCAAATTGAGCCGACGATCTTTTACCGCGCAACTCAAAGCGGGGATTGTGGAAGTGGTGGATGTTTTCATTGGTGCGTCCCGATTTCCTGAGGGCGACTCAGTGGAACTTCGGATCGCCGGACATTCCTTCAGCAAACGATTCTCGACGACCAATGAGTTCGGCGAGGCGCGGTTCGCATTTGAAGTACCGGAGTGGACCGGAGCCGCAGAAGCGACGGTCCGCACCGGCAAACTCTCAGCCTCCGCAACCATTGAGCCCGCTAAGAAGTGGACGATTGCACTCATTCCTCACGAGCATCTCGATGTTGGCTTCACGGATTACCCTGCCAAAGTGGCCGAGCTTCATTCCCAATCGATCGATCAGGCAATGGGCTTGATAAAGGGAACCCCGGATTTTCGTTGGACGCTCGATGGGAGTTGGGTCGCGGATCAATATGTAAACGGACGCAGCCCCGAAGCGCACGAACAGTTTTTCGAACATGTTCGCGACGGCAGTATCGTCATTCCACCGGAGTTTGCCAATCAACATACCGGCAACGCATCGTTTGAATCTCTGGCTCGCTCTCTCTATGGCCAGCATAATCTCGCGCGGGAGTACAATTTGCCGATGTCGGACGCGGTGCAAATTGTGGATGTTCCGGCATACACCTGGGGATACGCTTCCGTTCTGCATGACGCGGGCATCAAGTACTTCGTAGCGGCCAGCAACAGCTGGCGAGCGCCTGTAATGCTGCTTGGGCGATGGAACGAAAAGTCTCCCTTCTACTGGGAAGGTCCCGATGGCGGTCGCGTGCTCATGTGGTACTCGCGCGCCTACCTGCAAGCCCACACACTGTTCGGCAGTCCATGGCGAATGGAATCGATCCGCGACTCGCTGCCGGTTTTTCTCCAGGCATATACGCGTCCGGACTATCAGGCCAACACCGCGATTATCTTCGGGACACAGCTTGAGAACACGCCACTCACCAGGGAGCAGAGCGAAATCGTCAAAACTTTCAGCCATGACTATGCGTGGCCCAGATTTGAATTTTCTACCGTCCGCTCCGCGATGCAACGGATCGAGCACGAGTGGAAGGGCGATTTCCCCGTGTTCCGGGGCGACTTTGGTCCTTATTGGGAGGATGGATATGGCTCCGATGCCGTCCACACCGCCATTCACCGCGAAAACCAGCATCGCATCACAACCGCCGAGATCATGGGTGCTGCCGTCTCCTCGATCGACACGCGGGTGCGTCCCGACAAATCCATTCTCGACGATGCCTGGCGTAACGAGCTTCTCTATGACGAGCACACGTGGACGTATGTCAGCGCGACCACTCAGCCGGAGCACCACCAGAGCGAAGATCAAATCGCGCTCAAAGGCATCTCGTGCAGAGCGGGCTCGCGATGACATCAACGAATCGATTCAGCGCGGGTGGGCTCAACTTGAAGCTCTGGTAAGAACCAAGGATGCCTCAATTGCAGTTTTCAACTCCTTGAACTGGACACGCTCGGGTATCGTGGAGACCGACTTGCCCGACGGTAGCACGCTTGTTGACTCCTCAACCGGCGCCGAGGTTCCCGTGGAAATACTCCACAAAGGCAAAGGAATCTCGTCTGCCCGGATTCGGCCCGGGCAGTGTTCGTGTACGCTTCTTGGCCGCGGATGTTCCCGCTGTAGGATACAAACTGTATGCCATTAAGCCGATTGCAAAAGAGCGAAAATGCCTCGGTGGAAATTCGAGGAAATGTTCTTGAGAACGAATTCTACCGAGTTACGCTGGATCCGTCCTCCGGGGCGATCGCGAGCGTGCTTGACAAACAGCTCGGCCGCGAACTCGTCGATTCGTCAAGCCCATACAAATTTGGGCAGTATCTCTACGTCACCGGCGGAGACAGACTATCCAGAAAACTCTCTCTATCGGTTTGGAGCTGCATTGAAGGCGCCGGCGTTGACTGTTCATGCGTCGAATTCGGGAACGCTGATATCTGCGACGAAGACCCCGATTGGGATCGTCGCAACCCTGGGTTCATCCGCGCCAAACACCCCATCGATTCAAACAGAAATCCTGCTCCTGGACTCTGCAAAAGAGATTTTGATTACTTATCACCTACACAAGAACCGTGTGCTCACAAGAGAGTCCGCCTATGTGGCGTTTCCCTTTGCCGTGACCACGCCATCGTTTACATACGGTTCTCAGTCGGCATGGGTAAATCCAGCGAAAGATGAGCTGGCTGGGGGAAGCCGTGAATGGTATCTGCCCACAACTTGGGCTGCCGTATACAATCCCCAAGTGACTGCCACCGTCGTTCCGCTCGACGCTCCTCTGGTCGCCTTTGGCGACATCGTTCGTGCCGAATGGCCCTCTGAATTCAAGCCAAAGAGCAGCGCGATTTTCTCCTGGCTCATGAATAACTATTGGGGCACTAACTTCCCCGCATGGCAAGGGGGCGATTTCACCTTTCGCTACGCCATCACGAGCGATGCTCAGTTCAACGCTCCGTCGCTGTCGCGTTTCGGACTGGAAGCGCTGACCCCTCTCGAACGGGACGATGTGGCAGGGACGCAGGACTCTTCGTTGCTGCCAAATCAAGGGGCCAGCTTACTAGAGATCGGTAATCCTCGAGTAACTTTGCTGACATGGAAGCGCGCGGAAGATGGCGATGGAACAATTCTTCGCTTACAGGACACAGCGGGTGAGGCATTGAATGTCAGTATCCGTAGCCCATTTCTTACATTCGAGCGAGCCTGGCTGTGCAATTTGCTCGAAGACAAAAAGTCCGAGATCGATATTCACGGCGAGGATCTCAATGTCTCGATCAAGCCGTTTCAGGTACTCACTCTTAGACTTCACACCAAGCCGCATATCAGGTAAGGTAACCTCCAATGAACCTTGATTTCATCGGCAAAGTCGCTATTGTGACGGGTGGCGCGATGGGAATTGGGGAGGCCACGGCGCGAAAGTTGGCCGGGCTAGGGGCGTCGGTTGCCATCCTCGACATTGACCGCGATGCTGGACCAAAAAGTGCGGCAATGATCGCGAAGGAGGGTGGCATCTGCGAGTTCTTTCCGTGCAATGTTAGTGTCGGCGCGGAAGTCTCACAGGCCATTAATTCTGTCGTTACTAAGTACGGTGCAATCGACATATTGGTCAGCAACGCCGGCATCCAGCTCTACGGGGACGCAGTAACAACTAGCGAAGAGGATTGGGATGGGTTGATGGGAATCAACCTTAAGGGGTGTTTTCTGGTCGCGAAGTTTGTCGTTCCCCACATGATCGAACGCGGAGGCGCCATCGTGATCGTCGCATCCGTCCAGAGCATGACGGCAATTAGTAACTCGATCGCTTACGTTGCTTCAAAGCATGGTTTGCTGGGGTTAACTCGGGCTATGTCGCTCGATTATGCCAATAAAGGCATTCGGGTGAATTGCGTTTGCCCTGGTACGATTGACACTCCGATGCTCCGCTGGGCCGCTGGGTTATCAGACAATCCTGACAAAGTGATACAAACTTGCAATCACATGCATCCACTGGGTCGTATTGGAAAGCCGGGAGAGGTGGCTGATGCCATCACCTATCTTGCGTCTCCCATGGCATCCTTCATCACTGGCGCGGCATTGCTCGTGGATGGAGGCATGCTTGTTCCTGCCGGCGGAATGGGCTTTCAGGAGAGTGGTACGGGGGCGGGAACCCGCAAATGAATCTCCAGAACGATACGTCGACCATGACATTCGCGTAACGTATGGCCGGTGTGGCAGTCGCTATTGTTGGGGGTCTCAGCATCTGAATGTCACGCTCCGCCGTGAATGCCGTTCTGTGGAACAATCGCCAGGCGTACCGCTTGTCGAATGCCAACGTCGAACTTACGGCGCTGCTCGGAGGCGGACACATTGCAGACTTCCGTCTCAGCGGTTCTCCCATCAATATTCTCTGGGAGCCTCCCTGGCCTACGATTGAGCCTCAGACATTTTCCTTGCGTGAGCACGCTGGCGTCTACGGTGATGGCCCCGTCGGGCCCTTTCTCTCCGGCTACACCGGACACGCATTGGTGCTCGGGTACTTCGGTATGCCGTCGCCGGAGGAGGCCAATCGAGGTCTTCCCCTACACGGCGAAGCGGCCAATTTGGCGTGGGAGGTTGTCTCCGGGGTTGCAGATGACGAATCGGCAACGCTGGTGATGGAAGTTACGCTCCCTTCGTACCGTCTACGCTTTCGGCGTGAATTTTCTCTGGCGCGCGATGCCTTCACCGTTTCCATCTCAGAAGCTGTCACTAATCTCGCCGGCGCTGCAGCCGAGTTCCAATGGGTTCAGCATTCAGCTTTCGGTGAGCCGTTTTTCGTTAGGGGCGACGCTGCACTGTCTGCCTCTGGGGCACGTGGAATAACCTGGCCCGCGGGCTATGAGGGACACGAACTACTCGCAAGCGCTGTCGAATTCCAATGGCCTTATGCGCCATCCGTCGATGGCAGCTCGGTTAATCTCTCGCACCCATTCGTGCGGGACGGCACCGGCTTTGTGGCGTCTCTGCTCACCCACTCGGATCATGAGAATGCTTTTGTCGCGGTGCACAACCGCCGGCACCAACTAGTAGCAGGATATTGTTTTGACCCGACGCTTTTTCCCTGGATTGTGCTCTGGGAGGAAAACCGTGCCCGCGGGTATGCTCCGTGGAACAAGAGAACAAGAGTTCGTGGCGTAGAATTTGGAACCAGTCCGATGCCCCTGGGGCTTGCCCACGCTCGCAACATGCGCCGCTTGCTCGACGCGCCCGTGCTTTGTGCCATCCCGGCAAACGCGTCCCTTCAAGCGAAGTATGATCTATTTGTCCATCGGGCACCTCCCCAATGGTCCAAGATCAGCGATGTCCGGCAAACGGAGCACACTCTCGTCCTGCGAGGGGATAACGATGAAGAACTCAGGCTTGAACGTGGCGCACGACGTTAGACTTACGGCAGCAGGCCATGAGAGCGCAGGAAAGCACGGATCTTCGTGTACGCGTGTTCCAGTTCCGCATCCGTGAACCCGCCGTGGCCGCCGCCTTTGATCGTCACTAGTTCGTTCGGCACGCCGGCATCACTAAGTGCCTTATGCAGTCGCACCGACTGCTCGTAAGGGACGACGGGATCCGCGTCTCCATGAATGCTCAGGATTGGCGGCAGTCCCGCTCGAACATAGTTAAGTGGGGAGACTCGCTTTGCAATGGTAAGTGGGTCGGACTGACTTCCCATCCACATCACCGCATAGTTTCTCTGATTGCGGCCCTGTACCAGATCGGCTACGTCGCTGATGCCATACCAGTTGATGATTGCGGCAACTTTGAGTTTTTCGGTTCCATCGCAGTTGTTATCGAGCCCTGTGCCCTCGGGCAGCATCCCCGTAATTAAAGATAGATGCCCACCCGCGGAGTGGCCGGTCAAGACGATGCGATTGACGTCGATGTTGTACTGCTTGGCGTTCCGAACTGCCCAACGCAGAGCGCAGCGGCAGTCTTCCACGGCCGCAGGCGCGAGAGAAACGCTAGCCATGCGGTATTCAACGTTGATCACGTTCCAGCCCATCTCGAGGAAGGGAAGAAAGAGAAGCGTGGCTCCAGTACGATCGCCGAAGACCCATCCACCGCCGTGGTAATAGATCAAAGTCGGGGAGGCTGTTTTTTGATCCTTCCGCTGCCACACGTCGAGCTTCAGCGTGTAATTGTTCGCTACTCCATAAGTAATGTCGGGTTGAATCCAGTATCGCTCATTGACGGTGGACGCCCAGCGTGCCGTATCGGAAAGCGCCGCGGCTTTCTCTTGAGAAAAAGCCGTGAAGGAACAGAATGCACATAACAGGAAAATAAGGCAGACAGAAAGAACTGATTTCATGAGGTGCTCCACCGGGTAAGAATGATAAATCCTGTCACGCGTTCGAGCGCACAGAAGCTTTGACCGTGGCACATTGTTGTCCTTCTGAAGGGCCATACGGACGAATCATATAATCACCCACGGCAGCGGGAATAATAAAGGTTTCCGCGTAGTGGACGATAAATGGCGGGAACTGCCCAGTCGGGCTCTCCACCACCGCCTCGCGTCCTTCGCAAAGATTCAGAACATTCACTCCCCCGTTCGTGGAGTGATGGACCGGCGCGGTAAACCAGTGCCGCCGTGTCTCGATAAATTCACGTTCATGAAGCCCAGTCCGCTCTTCCCGCCAACCGGATCCTTTAGCGACCGGATCAACAGCATTAATCAGATTTCTTCTCGACCCAATTGGTTGTCCGGTCCCATTGGATGTTTCGAAACCCATGCTGGAGGTGGATTGGGCGCGGGGTGCCGTCCAATCCTACCCGTCCCCAGTCCCACATTTTGAAGGTGAAGATATAAGGGGTTGCGCTGATTTCGAGCACCATGCTGTTCTTGCCCGAGCAATGCGGAGTTCCAGCGGGAATCAGAAAATGGTCATGCTTCTTGGCGGGAAACCGATTGACATACTTGTCGGCGTCAAATTGAATTGTCGCCCTCTTGCGCCCGCAGCAGGTCGGCCGTCATCTGCTTGCTATCGATATTTTCCTTCAGACCGAGATATACGCACGCTTCCTCCCCCGCATCCAGAAGGTAGTAACTCTCATCCTGCGTATAGTGGATTCCAAATTGCTGTTGAATGTACTCGGTCAGCGGGTGTACCTGGAAGGAAAGATTGCCGCCATCCATCGTGTCGAGAAAATCGAAGCGGATCGGAAACTCGGTTCCAAAACGCGCATGCACCGCCTCGCCGAGTAACTCATGAGGATGTTGAAATACCAGATTAATGGATGGGATCTCTACGTTCACATCGCCGAAGCCAAGCAGAAGACTATTCTCTTCCGGTACGCAATCGAAGCACCAGGCGTAGTTCTCGGCCTCCCGCGGCAGATCGCACACTTCTTTCATCCACTGTCCACCCCAGGGTCCGGGATCGAAGAAGGGCACGACGCGAAACGGCCTGCGCGCCGCGCTCTTTAATCCCTCCAGATGCTGTGCCCCGGTGATCATCTTGGGCTGGTCCCGCTGATTTGTGTCCAGCAGAAAATCAATTCTCGGAATCAAGTCTTTCTTCAGTCGGTCCGCCACGCGCCAGTCAATAAAATAGGCACGTTTGTACTTTGCCTGCGGACGCTCCGTGTAATTTTGCAGACCAAGGTTAGTAACTTCGCCGGCCCGCTGGCGCTGCTGGATCTCCCACCTCGCCATGTCGCAATAGACGAGCAGGTCCCATTGCTCGGCAAGCAAGGCTGCGCCCGTGCCAATGACGATCACAAGACCCGACGCCTGCCGCAAGCGCTCTCTTTGCTTTACGCAGTTCGCGCTCATCCAGGAATTCTGAGAGTTCGTACTTGCCCATGAAGGCAAATACCGGATCATCGCCCAGATCGCGCGCGTAGAGGGATTGAATGGTGCTCTCGGGCAAGTAACACTCTTCAGCACGCAGCACGATCTCGGGCTTCAGCGCGTCGCACCAGTTGCTTCTCAATCTCCTTTTCAAAGCAGCCGGGATAGCACTCAACACAAATCACGAAACGCCCGGGCCGCATGCTCGCTTTCAGACGCCGGCCGATTGCGTCCCACCCCATCTCGCAGCCATCCCGCGAGTCAGACACGCGCACTACGGGATACTTATCGTAATTCGAGATGTAGGTCTTCGACATTTATCCTCGGGCGGGGCTGGTCTTTATCTTGAAGATACGGCAGCGACGGTCGATTGTCGCTGCCGTGGTAAGCGGGGGCGGGCTGATCAGAAGGTGAACCTGAGTGAGAATTGGGCTTGGCGCGCAGTTCCGCCTCCGATTTGCGTTCCATCCGCATCGGCAATGGTTTGGCCAACGCGACCAAAATTGGCGTTAGGAGTGCAGGTTCCCGAGCCCAACTGCCGTACAGATTCCGCCATCGGGGTTGGTGAAATTCGGATGGTTAAAAATATTGAAGATATCCGCCCGGAACTGCATCGATACCCTTTCGGTAATCGGGAAGTTCTTCATTCCCGAAATATCGAGTTGGAAATATGCTGGGCCCCGAAGAGCATTGCGTCCGACAGTTCCGATCGTAGCTCCCGGTGTCCCGTCGTACGTTGGTTCGATAGCAAACGCGTCGATGTTATAGCTGGAGCCGGGCCAACTGTGATTGGGAACCCATAGCGGTGGCCGGAGACGTAGTCCGGCCGCACCGGATTGCCGAAGAACCCGCTGACTAGCGTGATGTTCGTAGGAAGTCCCGACCGCGTCTGGATAATGCCAGACGTTTGCCACCCGCCTAGCGCTTTCTGAACGAAGGAGTTCGAACCCTTCAAATCGGGAAAACTGTAAAGGGCGCTGCCAGTGAGATTGTGCCGCACATCGATGTCTCCGCTGCTGCGATCGTAGATGGGAGTGTAGGGGCTCTCGAAGCCTGGGCTGAAAACGTTGGGTATATCGTCGATTTGGTGCGACCAGGTGTAGTTTGCCTCGAGATTCAGCTTTCCTGCCTTCCGGTCAGCTTCACTTGCAGGGCATTGTAGTTGGAGCCCAGTCCGTCGGCGAGTATGTTTTCATTCGCAAACCCTGAAAACTGGCGGGCCTGGGTGAATATGTTCGCAGGATTGGCGTTCAAGGCGGCGAAGTCAACTCCAGCCTGCATGTGGTGCACATTGTTGCCGACGTAGTTGACAGTCAGAATGGTATTACGCGCTACCTCCTGTTGAATGTCGAACAGCCAGTTAGTGGCAACCACGTCTTTGGGGTGCTGCGGAAATGCGTTTACGTTTTGTGTGCCAGCGATGAGAGGAGGGTTGGCGAAGGATAGTCGATCGAGAATGGCGGATCTGCGAAGATCGCCTGAAAAACATTGACATTGTAGCTCGCTAGAGCGGGCACGTTTGTTGTCGTGGCAAAGTTGAAGTGCATCGGATTGTAGAAAAGCCCGCCATATACCTTAATGACCGTCTTTCCCTTGCCTTTCGGGTCAAACACCAATCCAACACGTGGCGCCCAGTCGCCCTTCGGGGCGCTATAGGTAGTTGATTAGCTGGCAGAAACGCTTGAGTGGCGACGTCGAAATTCTGTCCTTGATTTGGCCCGGTCGCCCATACCGTGTTGTAGTCGTAGCGGAGTCCAAGGTTCAAAGTGAGTTTGTTATTCAGTTTCCAGTCGTCCTGAATATAGAAATCCCAGTTGGAATTGCGGTTGTCAACAAACCCTGGAAATCCGATTTTTTGGAGGACGAAAACACCGTGGCCTAGATTGTTATTGTCGGTTACAAGTTCGGTGACGCTGGCGTAGTCGTAGGTTTGTTGCGGACGCAGCCACTCGTTATTCCGGATAACACGAATTTGCGGCCCGAACTTGAGCGTGTGCCGCCTGATCGTCTTGCTTACGTTGTCAAAAATCTCCACATTTGCAAATGGCGTCACCTGATTGAAAGTATTCGGTCCGGGTAGAGAGCCTAGATCTGTGAAGAAACCCGCGAAGCCGGCCAGCGGCGTGGGAGTATTCGAGTTTGTGTCGGAATAAAAGCGATTGATGGCGACGCTGAAGTCGTTCAGCAAGGTCGACCCGAAGGTGTGAGTCTCATCGAATTTGGCGTATTGCGTTCTCAACTTCTGAGGAGCTACCTGCCCCTGATTTAGGCCGTAGGTGTAGTTGGTGAGGGAATCATTGATGTTATAGCGGAAGAAAATTCTGTCTTTTCCGGAGACGTTGTAATCGAGCCTGACCGACCCGGTGTCTTCGCGAACAATGTTGGGAAGAGAGGCGGGATCGTAGATCATGTCGGATTGTGTGGGATCAATGTCATCCGGGAAATTCAGGTTCCCCACGCATTGAGCCGGCGCAGGAATTGCGTCACAACCCGCGGGGATCGGAGCAAACTGGGCCAAAACCGGCGCCATCGCTGGGGTCGCTGCCATTTGTTGCCGAGCGAACGCACTCAGGGTATGGTTCAGAGGGTTCTGAATCGTTATGTGCGTGCGATCGCCTTCGTAGTTTACGAAGAAGAAGACCTTGTTCCTGACGAGGGGTCCCGCCAGATTGCCGCCAAACTGGTTAAGCCTTAGGGGTTGATTCGACGTCTCAAAATAGTCCAATGCGTCGAGAGCGTCGTTGCGGAAATATTCGAATAGGCTGCCGTGGAAATCGTTCGTGCCGGACTTCGTGATGATGTTCATCTGCGGGCCCACCGAGTGGCCAACTTCCGCGGTGTAGCCGCTATTCGCATAATCGATTTCCTGGATGCTGTCCACGCTGGCGCGTGTAACCCGTGCCGTCTCCTGGCCTTCCGTATTAAGGAATCCGTTGATGTCGCCACGCATCGCGCTCTGGCCGTCGAGGGTAATATTCAGGCCGACAAAGATATTCTCCACCCCATTCACGCTGCCCTGGAAAAATCCTGTGGAGCCCACCGACCCAGGGGAGACTTCCAGAAATTCACTCACATCGCGTCCGTTGATGGGCAGGTTTTGGACCTGATTTGCGTCCAATGTCGTGCCTGACACACTCGACGAGGTGTCGACTGTAGTAAGGGTACCGTTGACTTGGACGCTCTCCTGCGATGCCGCCACCGCGAGTCTCAGACCGACTTGCACCGTCGCACCGACGTTAAGCACAACCGGCTCACTCTTGCTTTCTGAGAATCCGCTGGCGCTGGTCGCGACTACATATCTTCCGTTTGGCAATGAGGAAGCCACGAAATTGCCATTTTGGTCCGTGACGAAACTCTTTTGAATGCCCGTCCCCACGTTCGCCACCGTGACCGTTGCCCCTGCGACAACCGCTCCCGAAGCATCCGTCACGGTGCCAGTGATCGTGCCCGTATCGAATTGGGCAAACATCGGCAGCGCGCCGAAAACTACGACCGCCAGCAGTGCGATCGCTTGAAAGGCTCTCTTGGCCGCCATTCCTGACAACTGCGCATTTTGCATCATGGCAATTCCCCCTCTGCGTCGGCTAAGTCTACAGATCTAATGTGCAAACTTAAGCACCCGAAATCGTAATGCCGTTCCTAGGCAACAGTCAATGATTTTGTTTCTTTTTCGACAAAAACGGTCTAGAATTTTTTCGTTTTGACCGGTTAAGGTTTGTTGACGCCCGGTCACAATCCACCGATTTGTTGATCACGAGCCGCTTTATGTCATTTACAACTCTCTGGCGGATGTTGCCTCAGGCGCTAAACTGTTGAATTACTGCCATTGATCACCCTCATGAGAAACTTTCCCAAGTCTTCGATCCGCGCGATGCTCCTGGGAATTGCCTCCATTTTCTGGACTTGGCTTGCTTTCGCCTCGTCTCCAAACTCGCCCACACCGGGGCATTTCGTCGACGTCGCGGAAAAACTCGGAATTCACTTCCGCCAGCAGGCTTCTCCCACCAGCAAGAAGTACCTTCTCGAGACGATGGGCTCCGGCGTAGCTTTGTTCGACTACGACAACGATGGTCGCCTCGACATTTTTTTCGCCAACGGCGCGCGCCTCGACGATCCCACGCCAAAAGGCACAATTCCGAAGAAGGACAACCCAAAGTACTGGAATCGGCTCTACCACCAGAAGCCGGATGGAACCTTTGAGGATGTCACGGAACGCACGGGCCTCACCGGCCTCGGCTACTCTACCGGTGTCGCGGTTGGCGATTACGACAACGACGGATTCGAAGACCTTTATGTGGCCGGATACGGTCGTGGCACGCTCTATCACAACAACGGAGATGGCACATTCACGGACGTGACCGCCGTCGCGGGCGTTGCCGGTTCAGGATGGATGACGAGTGCCGCCTGGGTTGACTACGACAATGACGGCCGACTCGACCTGGTGGTGGCGCGCTACATGCAGTGGGACTTTGACGATATCTTGTGCGGGACGCCGGGAAAAGATGGCTTCCGTTCTTATTGCCACCCTGATTTGTTCAAGCCGGAATCGGTACTTTTGTTTCACAACGACGGCGACGGAAAGTTCACCGAGGTCTCGCACCGGGCTGGGATCGACAAGCCGGGGAAGGGTTTAGGCCTCGCGATCGCGGATTATGATCACGACGGATTCATGGACATCCTGCTCGCCAATGATTCCATGTCGGAATACCTCTTTCACAACCGCGGCAACGGAACGTTCGAGGAGGTTGGATTGCGTTCCGGAGCCGGACTCGATAGCAACGGCAATACTTTCGCCGGCATGGGTGTCGATTTTGAGGACTACAACAACGATGGCTGGCCCGACATCATCATCACCGATCTTGCCAATCAGCGCTACGCGCTCTACACCAACCTGAAAGATGGCACTTTTGATTATTCAACTTCGGTCGCAGGTCTGAGCGCGATTTCTCTTCGGCACTCCGGATGGGGTGTACGTTTTCTCGATTATGACAACGATGGCTGGAAGGATCTGCTAATCGTCCAGTCGCACGTGATCGACACCATCGAGATGTACGATCCAAATGTGCGTTACCGTGAACCACCCCTTCTATTGCGAAATGAACAGGGCAAGAAGTTCGTGGACGTTTCAGCAGCCTCCGGCGACGTATTCCATCAGGATTGGGCGGCGCGGGGGCTGGCGATCGGAGACATTAATAATGATGGCAAGCTTGACGCTGTCGTTACCTCAACCGATGGCCCTGCCTGGGTGCTGTTGAATCAAACAGACACGTCGAATCACTGGATTACCCTTAATCTGGTCGGCGTCAAAAGCAACCGCGATGCTATAGGAGCGCAGGTGAGAGTCAGCACTGCTCTCGGTGACCAATTTGCCACAGTGACGACCAGCAGCAGCTACCAATCCTCAAGCGACAAACGATTGCATTTCGGGTTGGGTACCGCCGACGCCATCCGAGAAATCGAAATCCACTGGCCAAGCGGCATCCGCCAGATTTTGCGGGAGCAGAAATCGGATCGCATGGTCACGATTACCGAGCCGTTAAAATAAGTCAAAGGATGCATTTCAGATTGCGAATTAGCCTGCTAAATAGCGTGCGAAACATACTCGTTTGCGGCTGTGTGCTGCTGCTTTCGAGCCTGATGCCGCTAGCTCAGGACTCCACGCCGAGGTCGACGACGTCCTTATTACAGGACGCGGCTCAGGCCATGACTGCGGGCAAACTCACTCGGGCTGAAAGCGATCTCCAGACCGTTCTGCGGGCCGCCCCTGACGATTATCGTGCCCTTGATTTGTTAGGGGTCGTCCGGGTCCTTCAACGTCGTGACGTGGAGGCTGAACAGCTTTTCCGCCGAGCCGTTCAGAAAAAGGCGGACTTCGCCCCTGCCCACGCGCATCTTGGACTGCTCTATTTCCAGAAAGAGCATGCGGACGACGCCTTGCCTCAATTGCGCGAAGCATTGCGCATAGATCCCGCTCGCACGGATGCCTCGGGCGCGCTAGTTGAAATTCTACGAGACCAGAGCAAGACTGCCGCGGCAGCCGGCGATTCAGGAAAGTCTCTTGCGTTGCTGCGAGAGGCATGCAACTACGCGCCCGACAATCCCGATGTTCAATTCGAATTCGGAACGATATCGCTGCAACTGTCGTTGTGGCAGGACGCGATCACAGCTTTCCAACAGACATTAAAACTACGGCAGAGCGATCCAGAGGCCCTCTATAGCCTGGGGCGTGCCTTTCTTGGGGAATGGAAATTTGAAGAGGCGCGCCAGCAGTTTGTCCGTTACGTCGAGACGCGCCCCAACGATGCCTCCGGTCATTGTGCTCTGGGAATGACTCTGGCAGCCCTGGAGAGCACGCGGGAGGCACGAGAACAATTTGAACGGTCAATCGTGCTGGCGCCCGAGCAGACGGAATCCTACTTCCGTCTCGGGCTTATCGAACTAAATGAGAATGATCTCAACGAGGCGGCTACGAATTTCCGACAGGTACTGGCCCGTGACCCCAAACATACTGGAGCTCTGTCGGGTCTGGGCAGAATAGCTTTTGAACAGAAGCGTTACTCTGATGCAATTGCTATGCTGCAACGCGCGATTGCCGGTGACGGCTCATTGCGCGAGGCTCATTACTACCTAGGCCTGACGTTTGCCCGCGTAGGACGCAAAGACGAAGCAGACAGTCAACTTGATACTGCGACCCGTCTCGAGCACGACGAAGCCCAGCATCGAAGGACAGTGCGGATTCAAGATGGAGAGAGCGGCGGTTCGGCCCCGAAGTAGCATTCGGGTCATCTACCAACGGAGCATGGATGTCGAGACTGGTACAGGAACTCAGTCGATATGCCACTTGATTTTAGCTCTGTACATCACTTCGCGATAAGTCATCACGGCGTTGTGTTTCATTTTTCATTCGCTTTTCAAAATGTAGACGATTTTGTAGCTGCGAAAGCACACGACTTCAACGGAAATCAACAAAATCCAACAAGCTGACTCCAACTTATTCAACAGCAATCACTTGGAATCAAGAGAATTCTACAGATTTCAATAAGGTTTGGAATCTGGTTCGGGACCAGGAGGTTGGAGAAGGGATCCGGGATCACAAGGTCCTGACATCTTGCTGAATTAACGCCCCATGGGAAACCTCCAAGAAATAATTCTCGTTGGTGCGTGCCTTCCGATTCCGTTCAGAATGTCGTGTGGCGTCGGACCCTGCGGAACATTTTGGGGACCTCTCGGCCAGCGGTTCCTACATTGGTTACAGCGATGCGTATTGCCATAGGTTGCGGCGCCTTTGGCCTGGCACGCCGGACAGATCGTCGGCAGTGCGCCGCTTTGCTCCGGATCTACATCGACCCAAACGGAGCCGTTCCATCGGATTTTGTAACCAGTCGTCTTGTGAGCAGCGATGATCTCTTCATCCTCATCAAATTGAGTGAACCGATAGTCCGAGGACAGACCTAATCTTGCCCGCAACTCTTCCTGGCGAATGTATTCCAGGAATCCGTAGTTGCAGGTGGTCTGTTTCATCCAATCGAGCGCTTGCGAGGTCGAGTCGGCTTGATCGTCGTATTTGCCGCCCGGGAATACCGTGATCTCATGCAGATAGGCAGCCAGCCACGCGGCTTCGCTGGGAAGGTAAACGAAACCGTTTTCAAGCGTGTTCGTAACAGAGTGCAAGCGCATGACCTTGTCCATCGTGGGTTCATAGCGTGACCCCGTAGATGCCCTCTCGAATAAGTTGCTGGTGCTTGTTCAAAAACTGAACGACATCATTCGCCGGCAGGCGATGGTCTGAGGACGGCCCCGGAGGAGAGTTCCTATCCGGACGCCAGTCGAGCAACGCCAGAGTTCCACCTGGCACCAGGATGCGTGCAGCTTCCTGCAATGCAGCTTCGTGATCGTCTAATTCATGCCAAACGTTCGCTAGCAATACGACATCGGCACATTTCGGTCTGAGAGTTGTTCTGCTTGCCTCGCCTTGTACCAAATCGATGTTGCGGGGAGCGTCTAGTTGCTTGATCTTCTCCCGTAGAAGGCTGAGCATATCGGGTTGCAAGTCGATCGCGTATATCTTCCCGTTAGGGCCGACGGCCTGGGCCACGGGAATAGCGAAGTAACCGGTTCCGGCACCGACATCAGCAACGTGCGTTCCATGCCGAATCGCTATCGCTCGAATGACATCGACAACCGGCAGCCAGACCTGTCGCTCGGGATCATCGAGTTTGTGTGCATTCTGTGGTTTAAAAAGGCGGTCGCCCATGGTGGCCGTTAATCTCTACCTTTGTTGCCTGACTTTCCACTCCGTCGAGACTCGACAGAACAGGAGTTGGTGCGTCAAGTCGGCACACCAAGCATGGGTAGCAGCCATTGGGTCAACACCAGGTAAGCGAAGATAAAAACGATCATCCATGCCCATTGCGGCATTCAGTTCACCCCCTGTAACGAACCGAGCTTTGATCGAAGATGGCTTTTCTGAGTCTGGATTCCATTCCTTCGCCCTGTGCCGGCTGCGTATTGTTGCAAGTGAGCGGCATGGCGTGCCGTGCTGCGGCACACTAAGTCGCAAAGTTTGAACACGACAGGATCGGCGACACTATAAAAGACACTGTTGCGGGAACGCGCGCGCCCGACGAGCCCAGCATCGAAGAGGATTTGAAGGTGTTTCGATATGTTGGGCTGATTCCCATCCAATTCACTGACAATCTGGTTAACGGTCATTGCACCGCCTTGAAGTGCTTGCAGGATGCGGAGGCGGCATGGCTCCCCAAGTATCTGGAATCGGCGCGCGACCAGTTCGACCATCTTCTCGTGGATCATCGTCTGCCTTTTACTGGATGCGGAAGCAGCTGAAAGTTAGCTTTCACTATATAATTATACATGCATATAGCTGGAATATAGACAGAAGGTACGGAGCCGCTCGAATGCGGTCTGACATCGACCAAGCTATCGTTTTGCTGAAGCGCGGTGACGACGGCGCGATTGAGAAAGCGGTAGCGCTGCTGCAAGGGGCTGTGTTTGCTTTCGGTATGAGAGTGTGCGGACAACGGCAGGATGCCGAAGACACCATGCAGGACGTCCTCGTGAAATCATTGCCCTATCTGTCGAAGTTCGACAACTCCCGAGCTCTCGCGACGTGGTTATACAAAGTGGCGAAGAACCGCTGTCTCATGAATCGCCGCAAGAGCAAATTCGCCCCGAAAGAGGAACTCTCCCTGGAGGAGTTGATGCCTAACCAGGAGGAATTCGAGCGGCTCGACGGGCTCACTAGTATCACTCCGGAAGGTTCGGCGATTAGCGGAGAACAGGGGCAGCGACTGCGCGAGGCGATTCGGAGTCTGCCGCCGCACTACCGCATCATTCTTGTGTTGCGTGACATGGAAGGCTTCACCGATGAAGAGGTCGAGGAGATCACCGGCTTACGCCCAGGGACGATCCGTGTGCGACTTCACCGGGCCCGCTTATTCGTGCGTAGGGAACTGGCGAAGGTGAACGAGGGAGTAAAGCGTGGTAGTACGGGGCGATCGCAGCGAAATGCACGGGCCCCGTCTGGCACGGGCCGTTGCAGGAAGATCTTTGCCGGGCTGTCGGACTATCTTGATGGTGAACTGGATGACTTCTCTTGTGAAGAAATCGAGGCCCACATGAACGGCTGTGAACCATGCAAGAAATTCCTCCGCAGTCTGGAGTCGACCATACAACGCTGCCAGCAGTCGCCTGCTGACTGCCCGGATCGGGAAAGGGCGGCTGCCCTGAGAAAGAAGCTGCTCGCGACCTACAGTCGGGCACTCGCGACCAGCGGGAAGTAACTGGATCAAAGACTCTTAGGCTGTTCTGCGCCTTCTTCGCTATGGCGCTCCGTTCTTCTCTTTATTTCCTGTAACAAATTCGTACGGTTTGCATTTATTCATGTGGCTCCCCTGGAGGAGCCCGTGAGGGAGACCCATGATTTCCGCAAGAGTTGAACTGACACAGCCGCTTGCCCAGCAAAGACAATTCGTTGTTCGAACTGGCAGTGAACACTATTTCCTGCTGGACGATAGTGCCGGGGGAACCGGCCCTAAACCGATTGAACTGATTGCAGCCGGACTCGCAGGATGCACGGCATTTGATGTGATCACGATTCTGCGCCAGAAATACCATCAGAAAGTCACCGGCTATGAAGTGCGGGTGGAAGCTGACCAGGCCGACCGTCCGCCGCAGGTGTTCACGGCCGTTCGGATTCATCACGTCGTTCGGGGCTTTGACATTGACGCTTCGGCCATTGAGCAGGCCATTCAGCTGTCGGAAGAGAAATACTGTTCAGTCGGGGCGATGGTGCAAAAGACGGCCAGCTTCCACACCACGTTTGAAATCGTCGCCGAAAAGACTGATTGGCTGATTACAGTTGAGCCAGCCGCAACCCAGGCTTAAGAGATTTCTAATGCAACAGCTTCCACTCCAAACTTGGTGATCGAGGTCACGGCTTGAGTCCTGGTCCTGAGAGCAGGATAAAAAGACGATTCAAACTCTTTTCTCGATTGGGTCTTGTCCCTATGCGCATCCACATTGCTGCTCGCCGTTCTTTTCCGATACTACGAGTCGCTGTCGTCGTCCTCTGTGGCACTGGGACGATGTTGTCCCAAGCATCGCTAGAGCCCTCCCCCCTTTCATTGCAGCAGGCCGCCAGCATAGCGCTGGAGAAAAACCCATTGCACAAAGCGGCGCTGGCGGATACGAAAGCTGCGTCGGCAGGGGTACGGGAAGCGCAATCGTTCCTCATGCCCCATGTGAGCTTTTCCGAACTCGCCACTCGGGGCGACGATCCCGTCTACGTGTTCGGAAGCAAGCTGCGACAGCAACGGTTCACAGCGGACAATTTCGCCCCGCCCCTAAACATGCTGAACACCCCGCTACCATACGGGAACTTCAGCACGCGTTTTGGCGGAACCTGGAACCTGTTCGACTCGTTTGCTTCCTGGCACGGAATCAGTCGGGCCAAGGAGATGAATACCGCCTCCACCCACCAACTGGAACGTACTGATCAGGAGATTTTATTCCGCGTGGTGCAGGCCTACTACGGAGTTCTGTTTGCGGCCAAGCAGTTGGAGTTGTCCGATCAGGCGGAAAAAACGGCTAAGTCGATCATGGAACGCAGCCAAGCGAGGTACGAAAGCGGGGTGGTGGTAGAGTCGGACCTGTTGAGCGCGAAGGTCCGCATGGCGAGCCGCGAACAAGAACTCATTCGCGCGAGGAACAATCTGGAACTCGCCCGCGCCCAGCTGAATACCGCGATGGGCGTCCCGGCGGATGCGCTATATCAGCCAGCGGAACCTCTTGCCGAACCCACTCTCGCTGTTCCCTCACTTGGCGAGATGGAACAAAAAGCACTCACGAGTCGACCGGACCTGAAGCGGATTGAATCCGAGCAGTCCGCACAACAACTGAGCGTTTCGATCGCCAAATCATCTTTCGGCCCGCGTCTGAATGCGTTCGCCGGTTGGGAGATGGACAATCCCACATTGCTTGCCGGGGGTGGCGGCAACAACTGGCTCGGCGGAGTCGAATTGCAATTCGACATCTTCCAGGGTGGCGCGAAAAGAGCAGTTCTATCGCGAGAACACGCAATCGGCGAAAAGATGGCGGCACTAAAGCAAGCGGCCAGCGACGCAGTGCGATTGGAGGTGCGCCAAGCCTACTACGACCTGGATTCCAACCGCCAGCAAGTGGGTGTGGCACGCACGGCGATTGCGCAGGCGCAGGAGAGTCTGCGCATTAACCAGGATCGCTATGAGGGTGGCCTGATTACCATTACCGACCTTCTCGGCGCAGAAGAAGCGGCACGCCGCAGCCAGACCGAGTACTGGCAGGCGGTATATCAGTTTCACATCAGCTCCGCCAATCTGGAGTTGGCGAGTGGGACTTTGAATCTGCAATCACCGGCGGTCAATCCATGAATCTGATTTCTACTGCGAAACAAAGAAACCGAATGAAACTCGCGTCCGTGGTGACAGCGGGTCTCCTTTTGCTCGCTCTTGCGGCCCTGGCGGGCTGCTCAAGCGAGCGTGAAACCGCCACCGGCTGCGCCGGAGACGGTGAGCAACGTATCGCGTGCTGTCCGTGCAACCGACGAACGTTCCGGACCTGGTGGAGGCCGTGGGAACGCTACGCGCGGCGCAGACGAGCCAGTTAGCCGCCCAGATGATGGGCAACATCGTTGAGATACGGGTGCACGAAGGCGATCGCATCCAGCGCGGGCAGGTGTTGGCTGTCCTCGACGAAGCCCAGCCGCGGGCGGCTCTTGACCGCGCGACGGCAGCAGATCTCGCATCGCAGCAGGGAATCACGGCAGCCGACTCCGACCTTGCCTTGGCGGAAGCCACCTTCAAGCGGTATCAGACCTTGTACGAAAAGAAGTCGGTCAGCCCACAAGAGTTCGACGAAGTAAAGGCCCGTTACCAGGCGGCGGAGGCGCGCCGCGACATGGCACGTGCCGGGCAGACGCAGGCCAAGGCAGCCCTCCAGCAGGCGCGTACCACTCTCGGGTATACCCGGATTCTGGCGCCGTTCGATGGCCTTGTGACGGAAAAGAAGGCGGATGTTGGTACGCTAGCCAGCCCAGGGATGCCGATCTTTACCGTAGAAGACCTTCGCCGCTACCGGTTGGAAGCCACGGTAAACGAGACCGATCTGAAGTACGTCCGCATGGGACAGCAGGTTCCAGTCATCATCGATGTCGTGGGAGATAAAGAGCTCAAGGGACGTGTTGTCGAGATTGTTCCCGCTGCCGATTCAGCCAGCCGCAGCTTTCTGGTGAAAATCGAAATGCCCTCCGATCCAGCGCTGCGTTCCGGACTTTTTGGCCGCGCGCAATTCTCGCGCGGAGTGCGGTCGTCTCTTCTTATTCCGCGCACCGCGGTGGTGGAGCGCGGGCAATTGCAGGGGATCTACGTGCTTGATCAGAACAAGATTGCCAACTTGCGATATATCACGCTCGGTAAACCATCCGGCGCTCAGGTGGAAGTGCTTGCCGGTTTACAGGCGGGCGAAACGCTAATTGCCGATCCGGGCAGCCGGGAACTCAGCGGCAAAAAGATTGAGTTGCGCTAGGAGTTATGGATGAGCCTCGCTAACAATACCGGACAGCCTAGCCATCACCCACCGCTTCGTCTGGCAGGGAAAATCGCACATGCGTTCATTGATTCCAAGCTGACTCCGCTTGTCATCGTCGCTGCCCTCCTCCTCGGTGCATTCGCCATCCTCGAAACGCCGCGCGAAGAGGAACCGCAGATCGTGGTTCCGATGCTTGACGTTTTTGTGCAGATGCCGGGCGCGTCCTCGCAGGAGGTTGCCCAGCGCGTCAGCCTTCCGATGGAGAAGTTACTCCGCGAGGTGCCGGGCGTCGAATACATCTACTCGATCAGCCATCCCGGCATGAGCATGTTGATCGTGCGCTTCTATGTGGGCACAAAAGAAGAAGACGCGATCATACAGACCTACAACAAGCTCTACTCGAATTTCGACCGCATCCCGCCCGGCGTCTCACAACCGGTCATCAAAGTCCGCTCGATTAACGATGTCCCGATCATGGCCCTGACACTTTGGGGAAAGAACTATGACTCCTATCGTCTGCGGCGAGTCGCGGGCGAACTGGAAAACTCGCTCAAGAAACTCGATGATGTTTCGGAGACGACCATCATCGGTGGGCAACCCCGACAGGTCCGCGTTGTCCTGGATACACAGCGGCTCGCTGCCTACGGTCTCACGCCAGGAACCGATCGTCGGCCAGTTGCAGAGCGCGAACAGTCGTGGGCAGGCTGGCAGCTTCTACGCGCGACAACCGCGAATTTCAAGTTGAAGCGGGATTGTTTTTCACTCGTGCCGACGACTTGCAGCAAGTTGTAGTCGGAGTTCACGGCGGCCGGCCCGTCTATTTGCGCGACGTGGTGGAGAAAATCGAGGATGGCCCGGCCGAGCCCGACAACTATGTGCTGTTCGCAAATGCCAAGGGGACGAGCGCTCAGTCGGACGATTCTGAATATCCCGCGGTGACCATCACTCTCGCCAAGCGCAAGGGCACAAACGCAAGCATCATCGCGGACCATGTTCTCGAAAAGGTAGGCGCGCTGCGCGGCTACATGCTTCCCCAGGACCTGAATATCACGGTCACACGAAACTACGGCGAGACCGCAAAGGACAAGTCGGACGAACTTCTCAAACACTTGCTCATCGCAACCCTGTCGGTCACTCTGTTAATCGCCTTGGCCTTGGGCTGGCGCGAGTCCGGCGTGGTTCTGCTGGCCGTACCCGTGACCCTGGCCCTCACACTGGCAATCTTCTACCTGTTCGGGTACACGCTGAACCGGGTGACTTTATTCGCGCTTATCTTCTCCATCGGCATCCTGGTCGACGACGCCATTGTGGTGGTCGAAAACATCGTCCGCCATTTCCGGTTGCCGGAGAGTCGTGGACGTTCGCTGGTGGACGTTGCGGTAGAAGCGGTAGACGAGGTGGGAAATCCCACGATTCTGGCTACATTCGCGGTGATTGGCGCGATTCTGCCGATGGCGTTTGTCCGTGGTCTGATGGGACCCTACATGCGGCCGATCCCGGTCGGGGCCTCGGCGGCGATGATGTTCTCATTGATCGTGGCTTTTGTGGTTTCACCCTGGGCAGCGCTGCGACTGTTGCGGCATTACGCCGGCGACGGTGGACACAGCCCGCACGAGGCCGAGGGATGGACCACGCGCTTCTACCGCAGGATCATGAACCCGCTGATTCTTGATGCGCGCCGCCGCTGGATGTTTTTCGGTGGGGTAGTGGTTCTGCTGCTGGCGGCGGTTGCATTTGTCCCGTTGAAGTGGGTTCGTGTCAAGATGCTGCCCTTCGACAACAAGAGCGAGTTTCAGGTCATGATCGATATGCCCGATGGCACGCCACTAGAGCAAACTACGCGAGTGGCGCAGGCCCTGGGACAATATCTGGGCACACAGCCCGAGGTCATCAATTATCAGATCTATGCCGGCACCTCCGGCCCTTACAACTTCAACGGTCTGGTACGGCACTATTTCTTGCGTAGACAGCCCAATCAAGCTGACATTCAAGTAAATCTGTTATCCCGTCATGACCGCAAAGCGCAAAGCCATGAAATCGCACGGCGCTTGCGGCCGGTGTTGGACAACATTGCTGAACCCTACGGCGCGCGAATCAAGGTCGCCGAAGTTCCGCCCGGTCCGCCCGTCTTGCAGACTCTGGTAGCCGAAGTCTACGGGCCCGATTACAAAGGCCAGATTCAGCTTGCCGCTCAAATCAAGCAAATCTTTAAGCAAACGCCGGGCGTAGTGGACGTTGACTGGTACGTTGAAGATCCACAAACGAAGTATGACCTGAAGGTGGACCTCGACAAGGCGTCGCTGCACGGGATTTCCGCTGCGGACGTTACTCGTACATTGCAGGCGGGGCTGGGTGGCGCTGATGCTGGCCTGCTGCACGATCCCCAGTCGCGCGAGGAAGTTCCGATCGAGGTGCGCCTGTCACGACCCGCTCGTTCCGGCATTCAGGATCTTGAAAATCTCAAGCTCCCGACGCCTTCCGGTGGCCAGATCGCGCTGCAAGAAGTGACGAATTTGCAACAGACCACCATCGATACCAGCGTATATCGCAAGAATCTGCAGCCGGTGGTCTACGTGACGGGAGATGTAGCGGGCGGAGAAGAAAGCCCTGTATACGCCATCATGAAGATGGGCGACGCCATCGACAAGATCAAGTTGCCCGATGGCTACGGGGTAAAGCAATACAAGGGCACAACCATGCCGGACCGTACCGATCGCTTCTCCATGAAGTGGGACGGCGAGTGGCACATCACGGTCGAAGTATTCCGCGATCTGGGCCTCGCGTTCGCCGCCGTCCTCGTGTTGATCTACGTTCTTGTTGTGGGCTGGTTCCGATCATTCATCACTCCGCTGGTCATCATGGCGCCGATTCCATTGACCCTGGTCGGTATCCTCCCGACACACGCACTGATGGGCGCCTTCTTCACCGCAACATCGATGATCGGATTCATTGCCGGCGCCGGAATCATCGTGCGTAATTCAATCATCCTCGTGGACTTCATCGAACTCCGGCGCTCGCAGGGCATGCCGCTCGAAGAAGCCGTCGTGGATGCGGGCGCGGTGCGCTTCCGGCCCATGCTCTTGACCGCCGCTGCGGTAGTCGTGGGCGCAAGCGTTATCCTGTTCGACCCCATTTTCCAAGGTCTCGCTCTCTCCCTGATGGCGGGCGAAGTAGCTTCAACAGTTCTCTCGCGCATGGCGGTGCCCGTTCTCTACTACATGAGCAAACGGGGAGATCGGACAGAGGCCGCCGCCGCAGAATCTCACTTACAGGAGGTACAAGTATGACGGTGGAACGCGGGCTTCGGCTGATGGCGGGAGCGTTCATCCTGCTCTCGGTTGCCTTAGGGCATTGGCTGAATCCCCATTGGTATCTGTTTACTGCGTTTGTCGGAGTGAATCTGTTTCAATCCGGGCTCACGAACTGGTGCCCTGCAATGATGTTTCTAAAGAAGTTAGGTTTGCGATGAGCGAGAGTCTCCAGATGGGTAAGAACACGGCGTCCCGTGATTTGTGCTCTCGCCTCTAACGCCGCACGTTGTTTGGATATAGAGCATGGCAGAGTAGGCGTAGTTACAATCGGCCATGGAGGTTCGGCACAACAGCACTGCGAACTCATCTTATATTTCCGAGGGGGAATTACGTGATGGCCGTGATCGGACGCGTTCCATCGATTGCGGCTGCCGGGCAGACCGCGCCTCTCTGGTAAGTGAAAGTCGTTGCAATTTCGCGATCGAGCAGCTTACTGCCAGGATTTCGCCTGCGGTGGTCCAAATTCTCGTTACCGGCTATCGCATCAAGTTATGCTGCGCTTCTTTGACTTGCTTGCGAAACACAGCGCGGGGTTTGAGATGGCTTAGCGGACCGGGAGGAGTGAACGCGGAACATTCATGGAGGGCAGAAAGAGTGCGGCATTGGAAAGCCAACCTAAGCCCGGTCTCCGAGCGTCAAAGCAGAGGGATATGGGTAATTTGCCTGATCTGTCTGTTCCGTGGTAAACATCTATGAGTTGTGGGCAGCAGGTCCGCGTATCGATTTGGTATGGCTACGCCAGAACATTCTCGCGCACGAGCAAGCTTGGCGATCCTGGTGCCGGATTGCTGTTATTGTTCTAGCCGTCGGGTCCCTCACGGCAAGCCTGGCGACTCGATACACTGAGCCGGGTCCTGAAGTCCAGACGGCGGTCAAATCCCACTCTTTGGATGTCCAGAAGCAGCGCCTTCTTAGCAACGCACTTCAGTGGACGACTCCAGCTTTAGGTTTCGTTTTCATCCAACCACCGCAACCGTCCGTTTTGGTGGTCCCGGTGTTCGTCGCATCTCCGAACCTTATCTCCGAAAGCTGGCTTTACAACCGCCCCCCTCCTCCTTCCTGCTGACTTTCCGTCTTTTGCGCCCAGTCACTGTTCTTGAACTCAAGCCCAGTTATTGAAATTGGCTAAGGCGGCTCATCTTTAACCAAGGTTCAAGCGCTGCTTGATCGAGTTTGAGCCCAGTGCACAACTCCTAAATTCAAGTTTCAGCATCCTTGAGTCAAGTTTCGCATTGTCCAGCACGACTCCGTTGCGGGGATTTTGTCGTCCGGGCAACCGGAACACATCTTCGACTCTTCGTTGGGAGCGCAGTAGAGCGATTTAGTAGACAGATTCGTCTTATGGGTAGTTCGGTTTGCGAAAGGAACATGCATGGCGATGAAGTCTTTGCTCACTGAAGAGAATCTCGATGCTCTTCGCCAGGTTGACACTTGCATGGTTTCGAATGCGATCGATTCGTTTAATGTCAGACTGCGTAACACGGGGTTTGCGGATGGCAGCATCCATTGCATGTTCCAGGATGCACCACCCACAGTGGGATATGCGGCCACGGCTCGGCTTCGAAGCGGGGAACCGCCAATCGGCGGCGGCAACTTCCATGATCGTGCTGATTTCTGGAACAGCATCCTTCAAATTCCAGCACCGCGCATCCTGGTTTTGGAGGACATGGACGAGCGGCCGGGTCGGGGGGCGTTCGTGGGTGATATGCACGCCGCCATCCTTAAAGCCTTAGGTTGTGTCGGGTACTTAACCAATGGCGCCGTGCGTGAGTTGCCTGCCGTGCGTGCGATGGGGATGCAGTTGTTTGCCGGGAGTCTTGCGGTCTCGCATGCCTATGCCCATATCTTCGATATAGGAGCCGTCGTCAAGGTTGGCCGCATGGAAATTCACCCTGGAGATTTGCTGCATGGCGACCGACACGGAGTGCTGACTATCCCGATTGAATTTGCAAGCTAAGATTCCTGACGTTGCGGCTCGGCTGCAGCAGGCGGAACGAACGGTGATCGACTTTTGCCGATCGAGCGCTTTCTCGGTTACCAAGCTGCGAGAAATCATGAAAGTGACACGTTAGGACTGCCCTTAGATTTTGCTTCTGGAATGATTGCTGGCTGCGACGCCAGAGAAAGCTGGTAAAGAGACTGGATGAGGGAGAGCAGCAATCGATCCGGCAAAGTATCAACAAGAGGCATCGGATTTTCAAAGCAGATCGTCCTTGCCAGCCTGGTGGCTCTGGTGGCGGTCGAATTCGTCGCTTGTTCGGGGAGCGAAGATCGGCGTGTTCGGGCGAGTGCGCCGACGATTACGGTGGGCGTCACAAAAGTAGTGCGTAAGTCGCTAGGTCGGGAAATCAGCCTGTCCTCCGAGTTAGTGCCTTTTCAGGAAATTGATGTGTACGCGAAGGAATCGGGTTACGTCAAAAAGCTACTCGTCGACTACGGAACCCGAGTGAAGGCTGGCCAAGTACTGGCGATCCTGGAGATTCCGGAGCTGGAGGCGCAGCTTCAGGAGGATCAGGCGGGGATCAAGAATGCGGTGAATCAGGTCAGCCGGGCACAGCACGAGTTGTACAGGTATCAGGCGCAGTACAAGGCGCTCCACCTGCAATACACGCGTCTCAATGAGGTCTCTGAGAGTCAACCCGGAATTGTAGCGCAGCAGGAAGTGGACGACGCGCAGGGGAAGGATATGGCGGCATCGTCTCAGGTGGATGCCGGGCAGGCGCTCTAGAGGCCGCCGAGAGCCAGTTGTCCGTAACTAAGGCAAAACTGGCTCACGATCAGAGTCTATTTGACTATTCCAGGATCACGGCTCCCTTTTCGGGAGTAGTGACTGAACGCTACGCGAACCTCGGCACGCTGGTGCAGGCGGGTACGGGTTCGAGCACACAGGCAATTCCGATTGTCAGGCTCTCCCAGGACGATCTTTTCCGGCTGGTTATTCCAGTGCCGGAATCTTACGTTCACTACATCAAGGTTGGCGATCGCGTTGACGTCCGCGTTCCATCGCTCAACCGGACATTCCCGGGAAAGGTAGCGCGGTTCTCGGTGGATGTGAAGGAAGAGACGCGAACCATGCACACCGAAGTTGATGTTCTCAATCCGGATCGTGTGCTGATTCCGGGCCTTTACGCCGAGGCCGACCTGACGCTTGAGCATAAGGAAGATATTTCTACCGTGCCTTTGCAGGCCGTGAATCACGAGAATGATAAGACAACTGTCTTCGTGGTGAACGCGAACGGCGAGATTGAGGATCGTCCGATAAGTCTCGGCATTCAGACTTCGAGCGACGCCGAAGTGGTCGCAGGCCTAACCGAAGGAGAACAGGTAGTCGTCAGCGATCGTAGCGGATTGAAGCCGGGAGAGAAGGTTCATCCCCAGGTAGTGCAAATCATGCAGTATCACGAGAGCAATCAAGAGTAGTGCGGTTATTTGGATAGTTCAGTGGCGAAGTGAGCGCAAATGTCAGGTTTTTCCATACGTAATCCGTACTTCATCGTCGTAATATGTTTGGCAGCTGATGGTGATCGGCATCACCAGTCTAGTTCGCATGCCGGTTGATTTGTTTCCTACCATCAACCTTCCAGAAGTGGTGGTGGCGACTTTCTATTCCGGGATGCCGCCGCAGGACATTGAGACGGACATTACCGATCCTCTGGAGCGGTTCTTCACGCTCGCAAGTGGGATTGACCACATGGAATCACGCTCGCTCCTGGGTGTCAGCATCATCAAGGTTTATTTCCAGCCGGGAACGAGCGCAGACGCGGATGTAACTGAGCTTTCGAATCTCGCGTTGGCAGATTTGAAGCGGTTCCTCCGGGTACGCTGCCGCCTGTGGTACTCAAGTTCGATGCCTCCAGCTTGCCGGTTTGCCTGGTGACTCTTAAGGGTGAAGGACTAAACCAGACTCAGATTCATGACATTGGCCAATTTACGATTCGCAATCAAATCGCGGTAGTGCAGGGAGCGGAGATTCCTCCACCGTTTGGCGGCAAGTACCGCCAGATCATGGTCTACGTCGATCCTTACAAGCTGGCGTCACGCCAGTTGAGTCCGATGGACGTTGTGCACGCAGTAAATGACTCCAATCTGATCCTGCCCGCGGGCGACGTAAAAATGGGATCTTACGACTATTACGTCTACTCGAACAGCCTGGTCAATAGCATGGATGAACTGGGTAAGATTCCCATCAAAACAGCGGGAGATTCATGGGTTGCGGTGAACGATCTTGGCAAAGCTGAAGACGCCAATCAGATCCAATACAACCTGGTACGCGTCGATGGCCAGCGGTCGGTTTATCTCCCGATCATGAAGCAGGGTGGGGATACGAACACCATCCAGGTCGTAGATGGTATTCGGGAGGCGATCAAGCATCTCTATGACATTCCCAAACAGCTCGTGTCCACGGTTGTCTTTGACCAGTCGGCATTCGTCAAGGAAGCGATCAAGACCTTACTTCATGAAGGACTGATCGGACTTGTTCTAACTAGCCTGATGATTCTTATTTTCCTAGGCAGTCTTCGCGCCACCGCCGCGGTGTTTTTGTCCATCCCGCTTTCCGCGTTGGCCACCTTCGTCGTGCTGAACCTGACCGGCAGCACCGTGAATACGATGATTTTGGGCGGCCTGGCATTGGCCTTCTCCCGCATCATCGATAACTCGGTTATCTCGCTGGAGAACATTTATCGCCACCTGGAGATGGGCGCGGCGCCGGAGGCCGCCGCCGAGGCGGGAGGAGCGGAAGTTAGCCTGGCGGTCCTGGCGGCGACCCTCACCACAGTGGTTGTGTTTTTTCCGGTTACGTTTCTGTATGGAGTAAGCAAGTTCCTTTTCTCGGCGCTGGCACTTGCGGTAGTGATTTCTCTCTTTGCTTCCTACCTCGTGGCGATGACGGTGATTCCGTTGTTCTGTTCGCGTTATCTGAAAGCGATGCCAGCGGGTGGAGGGCACAACCAGAAAGGCGAGTACGAAATCGAACCGACGTCGGCGGCGGGCAAGTCCAGGTGGGACCGATTCAATGCCGGCTTCAATCGCAGGTTCAATCAGCTGCTCGATTACTACGAGTACTGGGTACGGCGTGCCGTGCAGCGACCGGGCTTGACGGTGGCGGTTTTGAGCGGTGTGTTTGTGGTCAGCCTGGCGATCTATCCGCTGCTGGGGCTGGCCTTCTTTCCGCAAACCGACGCGGGTCAATTCACCATCAATCTGAAAGTGCCGACCGGAACTCGAATCGAGGTGACGGAACAGTATGTGGCCAAGGTGGAAGATCTGATCCGCCAGACCGTCGGGGCGAAGGATCTGAAGATGGTGGTGTCGAATCTGGGGGTGGTGCCGGATTTTTCGTCGCTGTATACGACCAATGCGGGGCCTTACACGGCCACCATCCAGGTGGCATTGCAGGAGTCACACAGCCGGAGCAGCTTCGCGTATATGGACCTGGTGCAGAAGAAGATGGCGAGCGAGTTTCCGGATGTGCGGACGTTTTTCTCCAGCGGATCGATGGTGGATGCGGTGCTGAACATGGGGATGCCGGCGCCGATCGACGTGCAGGTGAGCAGTCCGGACATGAAGCAGATCTACGGCATCGCGCAGGAGTTGGCGGGACGGATCCGGAGCTTGCCGGGAGTGGGAGAGGTGTATATCCCGCAGGACTTGAACTACCCGGCGTTGCGCCTGGATGTGGACCGGGTGCATGCGGGGGAGTTGGGGCTGACGCAGAAGGATGTGGTGGACAACGTCATCACGGCGCTGAATTCGAACTACATGATCGCTCCGAATTACTGGGTCGACCGCAAGAGCGGTAACGACTACTACCTCACCGTCCAGTATTTCGAAAAGGGACGACCGGCGATTCACAGCCTTACCGACCTGACCAACATTCCGATCCATGCGCCCAATCTGAAACAGCCCACAACATTGGATGCCGTCGTCAAACTCGAGAACGTTCAGACCCCGACCGAGGTCGACCACTATCAGATTCAGCGAGTCGTGGATGTCTACGTGACTCCCGCGACCGAAGATCTGGGAAAAGTGTCATCTGAGGTCGCGCGAGTCATCCCGCAACTCAAGGTGCCGGAAAACGTTCGCATCAATATCCGTGGAATGGTGCAAGGCATGAATGCGTCATTCCGAAGTTTTGCCGTGGGTCTCTCCCTGTCCGTTGTCCTGCTCTACCTGATTCTGGTAGCGCAATTCAGATCTTTCAAAGATCCGTTTCTCATCATGCTGGCGATTCCCATGGGCTTCATAGGAGTGCTCCTAATTCTGCCGCTAACAGGGACAACTCTCAACGTAATGTCGCTCATGGGGGTCCTAATGCTAGTGGGCATATCCGCATCGAATAGCATTCTGATTGTCGAATTTGCTCACCGCCTTGAGGAGCAAGGCAAAGGAGTCGAAGAAGCCATCATTACCTCATGCAGGGTGCGATTGCGGCCAATTCTCATGACCTCGCTGGCAACGATTATCGGGATGGTCCCAATGGCGCTCAAACTGGGTACGGGAAGCGAACAATACGCTCCGCTGGCCCGGGCCATCATTGGCGGCTTGACTGCCTCCGTCGTGCTGACTGTGTTCATTGTGCCGGCTGCCTATCTGCTCGCATATCGCAACCGGCAGACTGAGGTTCAGCCGTAAGGTCAGAGCAGTCACTGGCGTGTTGATCGACAATCGCGTCCGTAATTGCCTGGAATGGAGTTCGGTTACCTAAATGTCGGGTTTCTCAATACGCAATCCGTACTTCATCATCGTCGTGTGCCTCGTCATTGTGGTGATCGGCGTGACCAGTCTGGCGCGCATGCCGGTTGATTTGTTCCCCACGATCAACCTTCCTGAAGTGGTGGTGGCGACGTTTCTACTCCGGGATGCCGCCACAGGATATTGAGACGGACATTACCGATCCTCTAGAGCGGTTTTTCACGCTGGCCAGCGGGATCGACCACATGGAATCGCGCTCGCTCCTGGGTGTCAGCATCATCAAGGTTTATTTCCAGCCCGGAACTAACGCGGATGCGGATGTGACTGAGCTTTCGAATCTGGCCTTGGCGGATTTGAAGAGGTTACCTCCGGGAACGCTTCCGCCCGTCGTGTTGAAGTTCGATGCTTCCAGCCTTCCGGTGGCACTGGTCACGGTCAAAGGACCTGGTCTGAACGAGACGCAACTCCACGACTACGCTCAATTTCAAATCCGCAATCAAATCGCAGTAGTGCAGGGAGCGGAGATTCCACCGCCTTTTGGCGGCAAATACCGCCAGATCATGGTCTACGTCGATCCTTACAAGCTGGCGTCACGCCAGTTGAGCCCGATGGACGTAGTGCACGCCGTGAACGATTCCAACCTGATTTTGCCTGCGGGCGATGTCAAGATCGGTCCTAACGATTTCTACGTCTACTCCAACAGCCTGGTCGACAACATGAAGCAGTTAGGGGAGGTTCCGGTTAGGAATGTCGGCGCAGCCTGGACTTCCGTGGACGATGTGGGTAAGGCCGAGGACGCAAATCAAATTCAGTACAACGTGGTGCGAGTCGACGGCCAGAGGTCCTGTTACATCCCGATCATGAAGCAGGGAGGCGACACCAACACAATCGATGTCGTAAACGGCATCCGTGCGCTGGTCGGGCATCTGTATGACATTCCTAAACAGATGGTGGCTAGTGTGGTCTTCGATCAGTCCGTGTATGTAAAAGAGGCATTAAAGACCGTACTGCACGAAGGCGTCATCGGCTTGGTTCTGACCAGCCTGATGATTCTTATTTTCCTGGGCAGTTTTCGCGCCACGACGGCAGTCCTGCTTTCGATTCCGCTTTCAGCACTAACCACGTTCGTAGTGCTCAACCTGATGGGAAGCACGATCAACACGATGATCCTCGGAGGTTTGGCGCTGGCGTTCTCGCGGGTGATCGATAACTCGGTGATCTCGCTCGAGAATATCTACCGTCATCTTGAATTGGGAGCCGCTCCCATCGTCGCGGCCGAAGTTGGCGGCGCAGAAGTGAACTTGGCAGTGCTGGCCGCCACCTTGGTAGATGTGGTCGATTTCTTTCCGGTTACGTTCCTATATGGAGTAAGCAAGTTCCTTTTCTCAGCCTTGGCTCTGGCGTTTTGTTTATCGTTGCTGGCCTCGTTTGTCGTGGCGATGACGGTGATTCCGTTGTTCTGTTCGCGTTATCTGAAAGCGATGCCAGCGGGTGGAGGGCACAATCAGAAAGGCGAGTACGAAATCGAACCGACAGCGGCGGCCGGCAAGTCCAGGTGGGACCGATTCAATGCCGGCTTCAATCGCAGGTTCAATCAGCTGCTCGATTACTACGAGTACTGGGTGCGTCGTGCGGTGAAGCGACCGGGCTTGACGGTGGCGGTTTTGAGCGGCGTGTTTGTGGTCAGCCTGGCGATCTATCCGCTGCTGGGGCTGGCCTTCTTTCCGCAAACCGACGCGGGTCAATTCACCATCAATCTGAAAGTGCCGACCGGAACTCGAATCGAGGTGACGGAACAGTATGTGGCCAAGGTGGAAGATCTGATCCGCCAGACCGTCGGGGCGAAGGATCTGAAGATGGTGGTGTCGAATCTGGGGGTGGTGCCGGATTTTTCGTCGCTGTATACGACCAATGCGGGGCCTTACACGGCCACCATCCAGGTGGCATTGCAGGAGTCACACAGCCGGAGCAGCTTCGCGTACATGGACCTGGTGCAGAAGAAGATGGCGAGCGAGTTTCCGGATGTGCGGACGTTTTTCTCCAGCGGATCGATGGTGGATGCGGTGCTGAACATGGGGATGCCGGCGCCGATCGACGTGCAGGTGAGCAGTCCGGACATGAAGCAGATTTATGGCATCGCGCAGGAGTTGGCGGGACGGATCCGGAGTTTGCCGGGAGTGGGAGAGGTATATATCCCGCAGGACTTGAACTACCCGGCGTTGCGGCTGGATGTGGACCGGGTGCACGCGGGGGAGTTGGGGCTAACGCAAAAGGATGTGGTGGACAACGTGATCACGGCGCTGAATTCGAACTACATGATCGCTCCGAATTACTGGGTCGACCGCAAGAGCGGCAACGACTACTACCTCACTGTCCAGTATTTCGAAAAGGGACGTGCCGCCATCCACAACATGATCGACCTCGGGCAAATTCCGTTGCGAGGTCAAGCGGGTGATCAGTCGAAAGAGGCAAGCCTTAGTTGTGGGCCCAGGCAGACGAACCCGCTGTCGATGAAACCCATGAATGCGGCGAAGCCCGAAATATCGGCGTGGGCCTGCGGCGAACGTATGCCCAGTCCAAGACCCCCTCAACCGCCGGAAATCGCGCGACGGGCAAGACCTATCACGGTTCTCGACAATGTTGTGAAGGCAAACTTTGTCCAAACGCCAACGGAAGTGGATCACTACCAGATCCAGCGGATTGTCGATATTTACGTTACTCCCTCCGGCGAAGATCTCGGGCGAGTGACAAACGATCTGAAGCGAATCATCGGCAATGCGAACATCCCATCCAACGTGCGAGTCAACCTGCGCGGAATGGTTGAGGGCATGCAGGCTTCCTTCAAAAGTTTTGGCCTTGGTTTCATACTTTCGTTCGCGCTGCTGTTTCTGATCCTCACTGCCCAGTTCAAATCGTTCATAGACCCACTTCTCATTATGCTTGCCATACCGATGAGCTTTGTAGGGGTGCTGCTGATTCTTCCGCTTACGCACAGCACATTGAACGTGATGTCGTTGATGGGTGTGCTGATGCTGGTCGGGATTGCCGACTCCAACAGCATTTTGATCGTGGACTTCGCACATAACCTCGAACGCGAAGGCTTGTCCACGACGGATGCCGTGATTACTGCCTGTCGCGTGCGCCTCCGTCCCATCCTGATGACTTCGCTCGCAACGATCATAGGAATGATTCCCATGGCGATGAAGTTGGGGACGGGGGCCGAGCAATATGCACCAATGGCGAGGGCCATTATTGGCGGACTCACCTCGTCAGTTCTTCTGACCATTTTTATCGTGCCGGCGGCTTATCTGCTTGTCTACGGCAAACGCGACGCGAAGCGAGGCACGGATCTAACCTTGGAGACGACGGAATGATAGGCGAGATTGTTTTGCGGAGAATGAAAAGCATTTTGCCAATCTGGCTCGCTCTGCTCCTTCCCATTTGCGGCGCGGGACAGGGAGGCCTCGCTGCCGGAAAGTCGGCAGGTTTCCCTTCGGCTCCGATGCCGCAAAAGGCGATTCCGCCTGTCAGTTCGAGCGCACCTATGAGTGCCCCGCAGAGCCCTGCTCAGCCGGGCGGTCCAGGGACGCCCACCCTGTTGTCCCTGAAGGATGCTCAGGCGCTCGCCCTCAAGAATAATCCCCAGATCTCTGTTGCGCGGCTGACCGCGCTTGCGTCGCAGCAGGTGACACAGAGAAGTGCGGTCGAATCTATGGCCAACTGCAACGATCAATCTCACCGCCGTGGACGCGAACCCTAGGTTCACGAATTACCGCAGGTGCACTCAACAATCCGATCATTTATCAGCGCGCTGCAGCTGGCGCGATGGTCAGTCAACTTGTCACCGATTTCGGACGCACTACCAACTTGATCTCCAGCGCGAATCTCGCCGCTAAGGCTGAAAACCAAAATGCCGTAGCAACCAAGGAGCAAATCCTGCTAACCGTGGATCAAGCTTTCTACAATGCCTTGCAGTCGCAAGCTGTATTAACCGTGGCTCAACGCACGGTGGCTGACCGGCAAACGGTGGCAGACCAGGTGGGTGCTCTTTTCAAGAATAAGTTGAAGTCGGAGCTCGATTTCAGCTTTGCAAATGTCAACCTGGCACAGGCTAAACTGCTGCTTCTAGACGCGCAAAACAATGAGAATGCCGCGCTGGCATCTCTTTCGGAGGTGCTTGGATATTCGAGTCTGCAGAATTTCCAGCTTGCAGAAGATACAAGCGCGGTCAGTCCTCCGCAAAGCAATGTGGATGACCTGATTTCTACCGCTTTCTTGATGCGACCGGAAATCCTGTCGTCTGAGTTCCAGACTGAGTCGGCGAAGAAGTTCCACACTGCCGAACGGGATTTATTCTTCCCGGATATTCAGGCGTTGGGCGCGGTGGGAGACACACCCGTGCGGAATCCCGTTATTTCCAGTTGGTATGGGGCGGTGGGCGTGAACGTTGAAATCCCGGTATTCAATGGCTTTCTGTACTCGGCAAGGACCCGTGAGGCGGCACTCAAAGCGCAAGCTGCCGAGGAGCGCTTGCGTGATCTTCGCGACCGGATCTCGCGCGATGTGCGTACCAGCTGGCTCAACGCCACCAATACTTACGACCGGTTGGCGGTCACGCAGCAATTGTTGGCGCAAGCTAATCTCGCGCTGAATCTTGCTCAGGCACGATACAAGTTGGGACTCGGTTCGATTGTCGAACTAAGTCAGGCGCAGCTCCAGCAGACGCAAGCTGAAATCAGCAATGCGCAGGCGGGATATGACTACCGGCTCGCCCTGGCAGTGCTCCAATATCAGACGACAGGCTTCTAGGAAAAGCCTGATTTTAATGGGAGAAACGCAATTGCTGCGGAAAGTTGCTCCCCCTTACATCGTCTTCAGATTAAAGCAGATGGCCTCGTCAATTGGTGTAGATCATGAAGAGACGGAAGAAGAAACAGTCCTCCTTTACGACGCGCCAGGGAGTACTACTCCTCCTTGTACTGGGTACCTTTGTTTTTGTGGTGGTTTATTTGGTCTATTACGTCCAGGAATATTTAGGTTGGCAACTGCCGTAGCCACCTCCGCCTTCTTTATGGTGGAAGCTAGTCTGTAGCAAGCGGTGGTATGAACGGGATGCCGCTGGTTCTTGTTGCGGCAGTATTGGTTGTAATCTTCCCGAAGCGCGATCTGGTGGCATTAATTCTTGGAGTCTTGGTGATCGCTCAGCGAGGCCTCCATTTCGAAGGAATGCGGTCCATAGATAGGAATTCCCCGTTCGCGGAAGACGCGGGAACGGTCGCGCAAGATCTCGAAGTCGGACGCAGGGCGTCCGCGGCAATAGCTGCTCAAACTGGAATTCCAGTTTTACAGGATAAGGACCTCTAGACTTGATCCCATTTTTCCTATATCTAGTTGCGGGCGCTGTTACGGGAATCCACGTTTACATGTTGCTGATGTTGGCTGTGTTCGGGGCTCCTGCGGACCCGCTGGAACTTATTTCCCTAGTGGGTTCGCTATGTCTAATTGTTGCCGCTTATTTGAGCCTTTTCAAACCGCACGCGGCTGCGAGACTCGCTCTCCTCGCTTCGTTGGCCATCTGGTGCTTTTATGGTCCAGCCATTGTCCGTGCGGTCGGCTGGTTCTGAACTCGAATGATACTGCCATATCTAGCGACAGCGCTGTTGGTACTTGTGACCACTTACTCCGCTTTTGTGAGCTTTCGGCGGCAGCGGGATGACAGCGCTGCGACCTGGATCTTTCCGGGCAGCACAAGGCGGTCTGCCCAAATAGCCGTTGGCATCTGCACCCTCACATTCTTGCTCGCCGTGGCGGTGTGGCTCACGATCGATGCCCGGCATTCCATTCGTCATTCGTCGCACTTTCTCATTCCTGAAGGGTACGTGGGCTGGGTGCGAGTCGAATTCCAAATTAAAGACGCTCCCCCTTTGCCTGTCCAGGGAGGAGAGTATCTATTCAGGTTTCCGCTCTCCGGCTTATTAAGGACGTCTTCGTCAGAAGAATACGGATGGGCCAAAGACCACTATTTCTACTATTCCGAAAAGGGTACGCGGATATTGCCCGATACTGGCCCAGGCGGTGGGGGTCTCATCTGGGGAAAAATTAATGGTGAGGAGACTGGTTCGCAGGGCAAGAGGAAATACGAGGAATTCTTCGTCGGAACAGAACAGCAATTTCGAGAGCAGACACGAAGAGAGCAGAACGTCGGCCCGAGCGCTCCGGAAATCAAAAAACCGACTCACCACTCGTGATCTGGCGCACCACGCGCGCGTTTTTCGTTTAGCGCGCGGTTGCCGACGAAGGTGGAGGCTCGTCCCGCTTATCGTCAGTGTCTCCGCCACCCGCTTCGCGTCGCTCCGTTGGGCTACTAACTCCGGTGCCGACGAATGCGGGCCCGCCGGCCACTAACCCAGCATTTTTTTGAGATCTCGATCTACAAATGGAATGGCAATAGAGATTCGCAGCGATCTCGTACCTGCGACACGTCTCTGCCACATTGCCGCTCTTCACACCTTCCAACACAATTCGCCATTCCTCTTCCAGGGGTTCTCTGGACTCTCGGCTTTCTCGACATTCTCGTCTCCTGGCGGAGGCCCCAAGCCTGACTAACTTCCGCGTCCGGTTCTATCAGGGCGTACTACGCTTCTCGTTTTTTCTTGAATCTTTGTGAAACGATTTACCTGATCAGGCCACTACGTAGCAAGGAATCAGGGAACCAGAATCTTCAAACGAGTCGCAGGCCGCAGGTGCGATGAGCAGGCACATTTTTGATAGTGCGCTTAGGTTTCCTATTCTTCAGTCCTCTTTACTCGATATGGGAGGTTTCCATGAAACGATTCATTGGAGCAATCGCCGCACTGTCGTTGAGTCTGGGGGCGACTGTTGCCTTCGCCCAGAATTTTTCGACAGGTGCGGTTAATCAATACAGCACCTGCGGCATTACACCCGACCTGGACAACCGTCTCGAGGACGCGAAACGCTTTCGGGATTGGTATACGCAGGCGGGATTCCCACTGGTTACACGGTGGGAAAACGACGATGTGTGGAACACTGATTTCACGGACGGCCCCGGCAAGGACATGGATCCGAGCGGCGGCAGTGACCTGCCGAACATTTATCTCTTCGCGGGCCATGGTTCTTGCCAGAACCCGCCCACCGCAACCGACCCGGATTTTTTGGTGACATGCAGCCACGGAGCCGGGAACTTCACCGATATCGGTGCTTCTTCGCGGTGGGGAAATGCGGGCGGGAGATTACAGTTTGCCTTTCTCGATGCAAGCTGCCCCATGGATCTAATCTCCATTGGCCATAACTGGTTCCCACCCTTCGAGGGACTCCATATTGCGACCGGCCATTCCGGCACCGCCTCACATGACACGCTGGACAGCGCTTCGCGCAGTGAGCAATTTGCGATGCGCACGACCGGTTATCAAACGACATTCCTTGGCATCGTGGTCTCGACCGTGCCAGCCGAACCGGTCGCCTGGGCTTGGATGGACACGGGTCTCATCGACGTGGAAAGCCAGGTTTGCGCCGTCGTTGTCGCCAATGATGCAACCGCTGATGCCGCAAGCAATCGCCGTGACAATGAGTTTGTCTTCTCGGGCTGGGGCAACCCCAGCGGCAATTGGTATGCATGGCGGTGGGTCTGCAATTAGCAATCGCAACGTCCTTTAACTTACGCTCGATGAAAGTGAGTACCCCATGAACACACTCAAATTGGTCTTGGCCTGTGCGCTGCTTGCCACGACAGGAACAGGTTTTGCGGCCGATGAACAGGCTGGAGAGAACGTGCCTGGCATGCCGCAACGCGAGGTCGTCTCGCCCAAGAAGCTTGAAGACTTGCCCAAGGCAGACATGCTGCCTGCCAGGGATGCGGCACGCTTTAAGAGCATAGGCACAAAGGTTTTCCGCATCAAGTGGGAGAAAAAGCTGGTTGCCGTGTCCGACCACGGCTTTCAGGCAATCACCGACGGGACGACGACGATTAGCTACCGCCCCGCTGGAAATGCCTATTTTGTGCAGACCGGCAAGGCGGGACTGTCTGGCAAGAGCGCATTTCGCGGCACGGATGAGCAGTTGATCGAACGTGGCAGGGCTATCTTGGCCGGCCTCGGCATCAACAGGGCCGAGATCGCCGACACGAAAATCCTCCAGCAATATGTCACCGAAGGAAGGATGAATCCGGCCACGCGACAGGTCGAAGTCAACCCTCCAAGAAAGGACCGCCGGAGTTTGATCGTGAGGCGTGCCGTGGGCGGCGTGCCGGTCTTCAACTCGCGTCTGGCGTTGGACCTTGATGGTGATGGGAAAATTGCTGCTCTCGAACTTTCGTGGCCCCGAATCGAGCCCAAAGTACTGGAAGAGGCTGGACGGTTGCAGAAAATTGCGGCGGCCGAATTCAAAGCTCCAGAACGCAAGGGAGCCCGCATCGAATCGGTGCAGGTGGGAATCCTCCACTCGCCTGGGGCGTCGTTCGTGGAAGACCAGGTAGCAGCGATACGGGTAATCTACGCACCGACTGACCCGAAGATCGGGATGAAACCGGTTGCCTACCTGGGCGTGGATGGCCGCCCGGTAGCAATACCCAGGCAAATGATCGCTAAGACCGAGGCGCCGAGAAATGAGCGACCTGCTTCAGATGACATGAAGAAGCCCCGGTAATCCATTCGAAAAGCGAGACGTAAAAACCAGGTCGCGTATTGTGATCCGTGGGGGTTCAAGTTGCCATGGAAGACCAGTCGATTTACGGCACCGCTCAGGCAGTGCGCGTGGTTTCAAAGGTCTTCATAAAATCCATAATCATGGAAATCACACCCCGATCGCCGATCGTCGTATTGATCATGGCGTGGTAGATTGCGCGGTCCGGCCACTCGACGCCGAAATACTTCTGGATGAAAGCGGCGCGTTCGCGATCGACGGTATCCACGCGCTCCTCCGCTTCGTGCTCACTTTGGCCGCGCGCCAACAGACGTCGTACCTTATCTTCCCGGGGAGCGTAAAGAAATACTCGCAAAGTATCCGGGCGGTCCCTGAGGAACTGCTGCGAGCCCCTTCCGACGATCACGGAGTTGCCGGTTTTCGCGGCCTGTTGCACGACCCGCTCGGTAATCCTCAAGATACTTTCGCTGTCGACCACTTTGAGCTTGTGCGCGTTGATGCTTCCCTCATAGCTGCCGCGCAAGAAGGATTTGAAGAGGCGATAGTAGAGTGGATCGGTTCGTTCCTCTCGAACCTGCACCACGGCCTTGGGACATTCCGCCAACCTCGCGATCTCCTCCGTCAGCAACTGATCCCAGAGCTTCCAGCCGAGTTCTTTCGCAAGCAACTGAGCGATTTCGCCTCCACCGCATCCGTACTCGCGTTCTATGGTTACGATTTTGATTATTTGATTCGACATAAATATGTCTCAAACATGGACGGCCAAAACAGGGCAGCATCCGAGCTGCATGACCCTGTAGGTCGTCGAACCGAACACCGCCAGATCCAAAGCTCCGCGGCCCCGCACCGCCATCACGATGAGGTCGCTTTGCGCCTGCTGAGCGAGGCGGATAATCTGCTCGTAGGGTTGCCCGGCTAACACTGCCGTTTTGATTTTGAGCGTTTTCCGGACATCCTCTGGAATCAGTTTATCGAGTTGCTTCGTCACTGTCCTCGTGGCTTCCTGCGACTTGTCGGAGTCCGACACTTTTTCGAGCACGTGCAGCAGAGTGAGTTCGGCGTCGTACTCCGTTGCAGCGGAGATCGCATAGCTCAAGGCTCGCTCGGAATTCTCGGAAAAATCGGTGCAGAAAAGAATACGAGTCAGCCGATGGGCATGGCCGGCTTCCTCACTTACGGCCACCGCCTCTTCGGGCGCTTTACAGACTCCCATCACCGGGCAGGAGGCGCGGCGCATCACCCGGTCGGTGGTCGTCCCCAGCATGAAGCGGTCAAACCCGCGCCGGCCGTGCGTTCCCATCACGATCAAATCGGCTGTTCTCTCCTGGGAGACAGAGAGGATCAGGTCCGGCGCTCTTCCTTCTTGGACCTGCAAATCAGTCGCGATCCCAGGACGGGCGTGCTTCTTCACGAAGTCCCGAAGTTGCTCCTTGCCGCCTTCGCGAAGCGCGCGGCAGAAATTTTCGTAGTCACCGACAGAAGCGGCATAATCGGCATAAGGGTATCGCCATATCTCGACGACATGCAGGGCCACTAACTTGGACTGGTAATGCTCAGCCACCGACGCCGCGTGGCGGTATGCCCGTATTGAGAATTCGGAAAAATCAATCGGGCATAGGATAAGCTTGATTTCCAGCATAACGACTCTCTCAGTCCTATTGGTCCGTCACTCCAAAGGCCGCGGCCCGCCGCCGCCCGGATCATTCTTTTTCAGAACAAAAGACATACAGAACATTATCGCCGCCCCGACGCAAAGCACCTTGAAAGTATCGATGTACGCGAGGCTCGCCGCTTGCGCTTGCAGGGCACGATAAATATTGGCATAAGCCGTGGCCTGAGCTTCGTGCCTACCCACACCGGAGTTTGCCAGACGGGCCGCCAGGCCATGAGCCGCATTCGCAAAATTAGGATTATCAACTCTGACGTTCTCCACCAGTCTTGCCTGATGGAACTGTGATCGCCGCGCAATCAACGTGGTGACCAGCGACGTCCCGACGCTGCTTCCCATATTGCGCATGAAATTGACGATGCCGGCAACCGCGTTGTTCTTCTCCGGTGCAATTCCAATGTACGCCACCAGTGTGATCGGGACAAAAAGGAATCCCAAACCGATCACCTGGGTGATGCGCAACCACGTGGCGGCACTGAAACTGATTTGCAAATCAATCCGCTGAGTCGAATAAAACATGGAGATGGACAAGGCCAGCCAGCCAAAGGCAATCAGGCGGCGAGCCTGGATCTTGGTTGTCAGTTGCCCCATGATGGGCATCTCGATCAGCAAGACAAGGCCTCCCGCCGAAAGCGCCAGACCTGCGAGTTCTGAGGTGTATCCCACAAGCGTCTGGAGAAACTGCGGCATCAGGACCAGGCTGCTGAACAGCATGATTCCCAGGGTGAACATCATGAGGCTCGAGCTCGCAAAGTTGAAGCTCTTGAACATGCGAACGTCGATGAGTGGTGCTTTTTGATACCACTCCCAGATCACCAGCGAGATCAGGCACACGCTAGAAACGACGACTAAGGTCGTGATAAAACGCGACCCGAACCAGTCATCTTCCTGACCTTTGTCCAAGAGAATCTGCAAGGCCCCGATACCGAGGGTAAGAAGGGCGATCCCGATGTAGTCCAACTTCACCCCAGCCGCCTTGATTTTGGCTAAGTAGGGTGGATCCTCGACAAAGCGCCGCACGAGAAACCACGTGGCCACGCCGACTGGCAGATTGATAAAGAAAATCCAACGCCAGGAATAGTTGAAAGTGATCCATCCGCCGAGGGTCGGGCCAATCGTGGGAGCCATGATGGCCGTAATGCCATACAGCGCAAATGCCAGTCCTCGTTTTTCTGGAGGAAAAGTGTCGGCGAGAATCGCCTGCGCCATGGGCTGCAACCCGCCGCCGCCGGCGCCTTGCAGCACGCGGAAGAACAGAAGAAATCCGAGACTTGGAGCGATGCCGCAAAGCAGGGAGCTCACGGTGAAGACACTCAAACACGCCATGAAGAAGCGCTTGCGCCCGAGTGCGCCCGCGAGCCAGCCGCTAATCGGAAGAATAATGGCGTTCGAAACCAGATAAGAGGTCAGCACCCACGTGCTCTGGTCATTGCTTGCGCCCAGATTCCCAGCCATGTAGGGCAGCGCGACATTGGCGATGCTCGTGTCGAGCACCTCCATGAAGGCGGCTAGAGCGACAACAACCGCAATCAGCCACGGATTGTACTTCGGCCGCCAAACGTCCTGATCGAGTGTGAGCGCAGCGGCACTCATTTGAGATAGACGTCGGGCACGACGTTCATGCCGGGCCGGAGCCGGTGATCCTTGTTCTCGCCGGAATCGAGAACGATCTTTACGGGAACCCTCTGGACAATTTTCACGTAGTTTCCGGTGGCGTTCTCCGGAGGAAGCAAACTGAAGAGCGGCCCGGTGGCACCGGCAATGCTGTCGACTCGGCCTTTCAGAGTCTGACCGGTGGAATCGACATGAATCTCCGCCTTCTGTCCAACCTGCATGTGCTTAAGCTGTGTTTCTTTGAAATTGGCCGTAACCCAGACTTCATCGAGAGGCACCACAGTAAGTAGTTGTTGCCCCTCCTGCACGTTCATGCCAACGACCACCGTCTTATTCACTTCGCCGCTGACCGGAGCAACGATCTTGGTGTACGCGAGATTCAGCTGGGCCTGCTCGAGCAACGCTCGTTTTTGCTCGACATCCGCAATCGCGGCCCGCACACGAGCCTGGGTTGACGACACCTGCTGAGGGCCAGTTTTCGCATACTCGTGATTGGCCTCAGCTTGCGTCAGCCGGCTCTGGGCCTGTTTCACGAATTGCTGTGCGGCGGACTCGCTGGCATGGGCTGACGCGACCGCGGCTGTGCTGGACTTGGCTGCGGCCAACGCCTGGTCGTAGATTTGCTGGGATACCTCTCGCTTGTCGACGAGCAACTTGTAGCGGTACTAGGTCGGCTTGGGCCTTCACATCGTTCGCCTCGGCTGACTCCACCTGCGAATGAGCGGCGGTCAGTTGCCTCTCCGCAGCGATCACTCCTGCGTTGGCATCCTCGATGCCGGAGGCAGTGAACCTCAATTGGCTCGAGGTATTCACTGACGTGATGGGAACCGTGATATTCAGCGATTGCGCGGTCGCTTCTGCATTGTTGAGATTCGCCTGTGCCTGCGCGACCGCAACCTCATAGTCTTTCGGATCGATCTCCACCAGCACCGTACCGTTTTCTACCCACTGGTTGTCGTCCACATTGACCTTCACCACGTACCCGGAAACGCGTGCGCTGACCGGGTAGAGGTGAAGATCGGCCTGGGCATCATCGGTCGATTCGTAGCTGCTCAGGTAGCGCCACAGGAATATTCCGGCTACCAGCAACACTGCAATGGCCACCAGAATCAAAATGTTTCGCCGGCGATTGGCATTCCGGCGCGCCGGCGGCGAGTATGGCCGATCAGCGACGGGTGATGGGTTGTCTGCAAGATTGCTTGCTTGCTTCAGGCACTGAACCTGGTGGGTTTCCTTCCGCCATATTCATTTTCCTCTGAAGTATTCCTTGACCCCTTGTTCGGCAAGTCCCAACGCTCTGGCGAGCGAAATTTTTGAGTAATTATAGTTGTAGAGACTCGAAATGTACTGCTCGTGGGCGCTGGCGACGGCCTCCTGCGATTGCACCACCTCAACCGTATCGGCGACGCCCGCACTGAAACGATCGCGCGACTGGGTTAGCGTTTGCTCCGCCAAGTCGATATTGCTGCGAGCGACATTCACTAAGTCCGCCGCCGATTGCAGGTTCAGCAACGCGCTGCGCACATCGGCGTCGATCTGCGCGCGCAGATTCTCCAAGCGCTCGCGGCTTTGATCGAGTCGCGCTTCGGCCTGTAAAACATCGCCATGAACGCTACCACCCTGAAAGATGGGGATCGACAGGGTTGCGCGTACGTCGGCTACCGGAGTCGCCGTCGACGGATGCGCGCCACCAAGGCCATAATCCGCGTTCATGGAAAGCGACGGAAGATAGCCGGCAACCGCGGCCTTCCGCGAAAATTCCGCCGCGCGCACGTCCAGCATGGCCGCCTGATAATCGGGCCGCGAAGCATACGCGCGTTTCAATGCCTCATCAATCGGTGAGGCCTTCGAATGGCTGGTATAGAGACTTGTCGGTGAATTCAAATTGCTGCCCTGGAGCCAACCCGATGACACGCGCCACGGTGAGCTTCTGGATAGCGAAGTTGTTCCGCGCCTGAATCAACTGCTGCTGCCGCGTTTGAAGCTCGACTTTGGCCCGCAGGCCGTCGATGTCGGGCGAGGTACCGGCACTTACCTGGTCGGCGGCTTGATCGTAAATCGTCTGGGCGGTCTTTACCTGCGCTTCTGCCGTTTCAATGCGGGCCTCATCGGCAACCGCCTGCAAATACGTGTAGCCTACGGCGAGCACAACCAGATCGCGTGCATCTTTGAAGGTATAACCGGCTGACTTTACATTCTGGCTCGCCGCACGAGTCGCATTGATTGATTTCCAATCGAAGAGCATTTGATTCAGATTCGCGCGCGCGTCAAAGTAGGAAAAAGGGCCCACTGACGGCGAGATATGGAAGATGCTGGCTACACCGGCGAACCCAACCTCGTCGATATTGACCTTGGACTCCGCCACATAGGGCGCTGCCGTAACATGCGGCAGAAGCGCGCTCAACTGCTCCCATCGTTGCCCGCGAGCCGAGCGAATGTCCGAATTTGAGAGTAGCAACCCGAGATTTTGCTTCAATCCGCGCTCGATTGCGTCGGACAACGAAAGGGGCAGAATGCCGGGAATGAGTTTCTCTGGCACGCTCCCGGAAAAGGAACTGACTCCCCCCGTTCCGGGGATGGCCTGGCCCGGACTACTGGGGCCAGAAACCACCTGGCCTTGCGCAAACGACGTCAACGCCCCAAAAAGTAAAAGTCTGGCCGACAGGCACAGGTGGCGGCTTCGATAATTGAGCATCAAGGCAGTCTCCTTCCTTGTCATGACATTAAAAACTGATGCTTTTGAACGCCCCGGGTGGATGAAATACGTCACACTGCCCGCCTCCTGCCAAGGAAAACGGGCAACATTTGGATGCCTGAGGATGAACTCTCGAACTATGATTTGATGAAATTTTCATGGATCAGCAGGTGCGGGATCTACCGTGAAGGTGCCTCACCGGAACGGGCCAGTCGCCGCTGCTACTTTTGCAGAGCCTCGCAGCCACGCGCTCCCTTGGGCAGCGCTAGCCTGAAAACTCGAAGTCGTTGCCTTGCGGGGAGACAGACGCAAGTGTCCATCTAACAACTCGTCACAATTTCTCCGGCGACAGAAGGGAGAAGGGACGCTGGCGCGTCCCCTGTCTAAAACGTTTCTAACCCCGGCTATGCCAAGACTGAGGTAGTTGTTCCCATCGTTGGGGGGGTCAGTGGATCGTGGAACTGGGTCGGACCCGGCAGGTTCGTTGGCGATCCATGAACAGGAGGCATTGGATCGTGGACCTCAATCGGGTTCGGCAGATTGACGCGCGAACCGAGGATGGGTGGCATCGGTTCGTGGGTCTGGATCGGATCTGTCGTAACACCTCTGGAACGCACGGGCCCTCCGCTAAACTCCCTTGGGCCATCGGTCTTCGAAACCGCGTTGGTACCGGCCTGCTGGAGGGACTCGTACGCTTTTTGTACAGGGGTCAAACCTTGAGAACCGGAACTCACGGAAGAACTCCCGTCTTGCTCAAGTGTGGCTACATCGGACGGCACATCGAGATTGCTCGACGAAAGTTGTTGGGTGCGCGCATAGTTCAGCGCATTGGTCGCTGCGGTCGAACCAACGTGATCACTGGCAAAGGTGCTTTGAATCCCGGCTACGGACATAAGTTTTCCTCACGATGATGGTGGTCGAGTGTTCTGAAATATCGGGGACAACATTTCAAGTAGCACCGAACATGGAGCACATACACTGCCATCTTCGAGGCATAGCAACTCCCGTTGTTTGTATGACGGAAGGACCGAACAGGAAAGACTTGCCCACTTCCGCCCGGAACAATTTGCCTGGGGGCGGCTTTGTTTAGGGAAGTGATAAGTCGCGTTGATACAAATTCGGAGGTGAGTTAGACTTCGCTTTTAGCGACGCTTTCAGAGTAGGCGCCCTGGAGTTCTTGAGCGTTTGGAAACAAGTCGAGGCCTCGTCGCAGAAGTCTTACCGATTCCCGCCAGTCCTGAACCTGAGCCCATATACTTGCGGCGCGCAAGAATGCCTTGGGGTGTGGCGCGAGCGTTGCCAGAGACTCGGCGACGATGGCCGCCTTCGGCAACATATTTGCCACGATATATGCCTTCATCAACCTCTCATGGACATCGGGCTTGCTCGGCGAAGTGCGGACGGCCGTCTCGAGCCTGCGAATGCCCTCTTTGGTCGATCCCAATCTAACTTCGATCAAGCCCAGCTTGCTCTCCAGTTCCATGTCCCTGGGACCGAAATCGAGCGCTTTCCGATATGCGGCTTCCGCCTCCCGCAGATGGCCCGACTGGGAAAACGCATCGCCCAGCAGGCGCTGCTTTTGCAAGGCACTCGCCGCGTCGGGCGGATTGAACTCGAGAAAAGGTAAGGCATCTTGCGCACGACCGAGGTCCAGATAGATCATCGCCGTAAGCAGCAGCGCTTCAACACAGCGCGGATTCAATTCCAACGCCTTCTGAAAGTTCCGCAAGGCTTCGCCCCGGTCGTTGAACGAGTCGTACTCCATCCGGCCGAGGTAGGTCCAGCCGCGGAAGTCATCGGGTTCCTCTTGCACTCTGAGCCGTAGAAGATCCCGGTAATAGATAAGCTTCCGACCCATCTCAGCGCCCGACGACAAGAGCCCAAAATTATGAATGCAACAATCGGCCGGCTGCAGCCGCAATTTGGCCTCACGGATCGTGATCTCGACCTGCTCATGCACTCTGCCCGTGAAATAGATATTTGCCTGGCGCCGGAAAAGACGGCATTTCTGGTAGACGAAATAGCCGCCAGCCATCGCGGCCCGTGGATGCCGGAAGTCATTGGGCCGTCCGACCGCATCGCCGGCGCGAATCTCGCTCGCCAGCGTGTAGTTTCTTATCGGAAGAACCCATCCTGCGACCTCTGTTTTCCTCATTAATCGCGAGATCATCGACGCCGCGCTACGATCGAGTTCTTCGTCCGCGTCAAGCGACAAGACCCAATCGGTCGTCATCGGCGCGAGCGCGCCATTCCGTGCATCGGCAAAATGATCTTTCCACGCAAAAGAGACGACTGTTGCGCCGAGGTTGCGGGCGATCTCCGCCGTGCCATCCGTCGACCCGGTATCGGCAATTACAATTTGACTCGCGATGTCTCTTACGCTCTCGATGCACGCAGCTATCATCGCAGCCTCATTCTTCACGATCATCGAGAGTCCCAGAGTCGGCATGGCAGCGTGAGTCCTTTTACAATCGCCCAAAGCCGTTATTAGTAGCAACTTGCCTTCCGCTATCGTCTAATCTCGCTCTAACACTGCGAAGTAGTAAATGGATACCAGTCGGCCGGCGGTCGGTATCACTGTCTTCGAAGTTACCTTCGGGTGCAGATTCCACAACCGCGTGCTCACGCCACCCTGAAACTGACGAATAATAGCGTTTTCACAATGACGCGCATGGGTGCCTTTTGATCGAATATCGCTCCAGACGTTCGCGGATCTTGCGTCGCGTGCTGGAATACGTGAACGCGGGCGCATGGTGGGCGGAGAAGAACGGACTGCTCATTTTCGGCAAGAAAGAAATTGTCGAGTCCTGTATTCAATGGGCAACTCCCACCATAGAGGTCAGCAACGACGCGGTTCGAGAGGCGCAAGCCATTCGGTCACAAGTGCTCGCCAGCCGAGGACGCCGCGCGGCCGCCAAGCGCGTCACCATCGGGAAACTTCCCCCTGAATCAACCAAGGCTGAAATTGAACAATGTTTGCTCCGCCTCGAACCCGCTCGTCGGGAGGAGGTCACCAAGTACATTCTTGAAAGCCTCTCCGCTTGCCGAATCGATCCGGAAACCGGCGCCGAGATCAAACGGGACGAAGACAATCTGGACGCCGCGCTGACAGCCGATATGCTGGATCAGCTGGACAGAAGCGTTTCCGCGACCAGGGAATATCGAGTCCTCCGCATCAAGCAAGCCAGCCCATGGGTCCAGGAGTATTTCGCGGAGGCTCACCGCTGTTATCTCCATGGTTTTGAGGTTGCCTGCGCGGTCCTTTGCCGCGGGCTGCTCGAGGCCGTGCTCATCGATCTGGTCGATCCGACTTACAGCCTAAGCAGGGGCAACCGTCCTAGTAATTCCCACCTTTCATGCATGATCGACGCTGCCAAAGAGCGATTTCTTGACGACAAGGGTGTAGCCGCCGCGTCCCTGATCCGGGACTGCGGAAATAGTGCAATCCACGATCTCAAAACTTTTCGCGAAGAGTATGTGCCGAGGCTCGGCGAGATCGTGGACGCAACCCGTCAAATCGTAATTTGTCTGTATAAATAATCAGGCAGAACGCCTTCTTAGTGGATCCGTGGTCTTGCGGCTAGGCCTGCTCATCGACCGCATGAGGCGAGTCATCTTGCGGCAAGTCATTCTCTTCGTCGGATGTTCCGGGATTGTACGAGCCTCGCCGGTTGCGCGATTGCTGCTGTTCTCCCCCGCTTGAATGGCGGGACTGCACCTCTTTCACAGGTGTGGTCGATGGCAGCGGGCCGTTAATCGACAAATTATCCATTGTGCTTCACCGGTATTATGCCGTCGCACCTTGCCGGGCTCCTCAGGGTACATATTAATCGGCATATGGGATACAAAGATTAACGTCGTCTGAGGAGTTCCCAAAGGCGAAGGATGGATCGGAGGCCCGGATTGCTAGCTCCACTCAGACAGAAGCGCATCCGCAATTTCTAGAGGGGCTGGCTTGTACGTGCCGGCCGCGATGGATTGACGCAATTGCTCCACCTTATTCATGCGAGATTCGTCTCCGGTCATCGCGAGATTCTTAAGGGCAGTCATGCCTGCCGCCCCCGCGAGGAGCGACGTCGTCTCACTTGCCAAGCCCGCATCACTTTGTTGAGACGTCTTATTCGAAGCGCTCGATGTCACGCGGTCGACAGTGGAGTCGCCGAGTTCGGTTTTGGGTTGCGCGCCCAGGCCGTTGATTGAAATTGTCATTATGTGTCGCCCCGCCTGATGATCCTCCTCGGAATTAGAGCCGAGGAGCAAAAATTCTTAAGCCTTCCGCCAAATCGCCACCTGGATTAGAGCCAGATGAGCAACTAGGCAAGATATGCCTACTTCTCTAGCACTTCAAATACCGTGCATCAAGCGATGGCGTCTCTGCTATTTTTCTGAGTTCGGTTGCGTCAACAGGTATTGATGCAAATGCGCACGATTCTGGGGTGATGAAGGGCCAAAAGCAAATGCGTGGTCGAAACCGAACCGTCGAGTGACCGTGGCCCCAACCATGATCTGAGTGGACTCGCCGGGTAGAGTGAAGATCAACGTGGCATTCGTGTCGACATTAAGAGGTTCCGAAAGCCATGCAACGAGCCCCTGATCGCTGATTTCGTAACATCTCCCATATCGAAATTGACCGTCATCAGCCTGTACCAGAAAGTGGAAGTCGATCTGAAAACGAGGGGCCCGATATTGAAAGTCTCGAATGTTTTCCACGCCCGCCCCTCCGCACTCTGCATTTTGCATCATCGAGCCGCCCAACCAAGACGACAATGCATTATGTTGACACTCGGACCTTCCTTATCGGCACTTCGCTGAACCGCCTTCAACTTTTTGTGCCGTAACTCGCGCCGCGATCAATTACGTTCGACCGTGTACCTCACAAGGAGCGCCCCTTTGGCAGAGCCGTTGCATTTTGACTGGGCAGATGTTGCCTACTTCTCATGCCACTCCAATGAACACGGCGCCGCCGCTACCGGTGACCGGTGCAGTTTCCAGCGATGGTCTGCTAGCCGACGCGTTCGGCGTCTTTGTCTCGGCTGCCACGCGACTCGAGCGTTCCTACTGCCAGTTACATGACGAAGTCGCGCTGCTGCGCACGCAGTTGGAAGAGCGCAACCGCGCCCTCGCCTTGAGCTTGGAAGAGAACGCGCGGATGAAAATCCTGCACGGCCAGATCCTCGAATCTTTGCCATGTGGCGTGGCCGTGATTGATGCCGAGCGCGAACAAATCGTTATGCTGAATCCCGAGGCGGTCCGATTGCTCGCCATCCCTGTCTGCGAGAAGCCGCTATGGGAGCAGCTTCCAGAATCCCTGGTCGCGATGATCGACTCTCGCCCAGCCCAGAAGTGGCGACAGGGCGATGAGAACCAGATTTCGGTTCAGAGTCCGGACGGCAAGCGCTGGCTAAGAATCCGCTGCACATCGATTGAGAGCGCCCCACTTGGTGAAAACGCCAATTTCACGGCCCCGACATTGATTCTTACCATTCGCGACACGACATCCCAAAAGCAGGCGGATGAAGAAAGAGAAGCTTCCCGCCAAATGGTGGCCCTCGCCGAAATGTCGACAGTCCTGGCGCACGAGATTCGAAATCCACTCGGCAGCCTTGAGTTGTTCGCAAGCCTTCTCGCCGCCGACAACGAGTTAGCCGACCAATCGAGGAAGTGGGCGCACCATCTACAGGCCGGCGTTAGATCGCTCGCGGCAACCGTAAATAACGTGCTCCGCTTTCACACTCCGGGATCCGCTCAGCTCGTCGCTGTGGATCTCCGGGAATTACTCAGGAACGGGATCGAATTCATTCGGCCATTGGCACAACAGGCGGGAATCATCCTATCTCTGAAGGAAACGCTCGGGATGACGGAAGTCATGGCCGATTCGGGCGCGTTGCAACAGTTGCTGTTGAATCTGGCCCACAATGCTTTTCGCCATACCCCTGCCGGGGGCTCGTTCTCGATCAGTGCGCGCGTGGAGTCGCGGGGCGACACAGAGATGGCAGTGATCGACTTCTCGGATACCGGCAGTGGAATCAGTTCTGAGGATCTGCCGCACATTTTTGAAGCTGGCTTCAGCGCGGACCGTCAAGGCACCGGACTGGGATTAGCGGTCTGTGACCGCATTGTGGCTCAACATCAGGGCACGATTACCGCGACCAGCAAGTTGGGCGAAGGTTCGACATTCCGACTGGAGCTGCCAATCCTGTGATCGAAGAGATGAAATCAGTTCTGGTGGTTGATGACGAACCCGGAATGCGGATGGCATTGCAAGCGAGCTTTCAACGCGTCGGCTGGCGAGTCGAGACCGCCTCGGGAAGTTCTGACGCGCTCCAGAAATTCAATGCGGATCCATTCCCTCTCGTGATCACCGATGTTCGGATGCCCGATGGTGACGGCCTGCATTTGCTGCGGCAGGTTCGTCACTCGAGTCCCTCCACCGCCGTCATCCTTCTCACGGCATTCGGAAATGTTCCCGAGGCAGTAAAGGCGATTCAAGGCGGGGCATGCGACTATCTGACAAAGCCTGTTTCCTTCGAGCAGTTGCAAGCAGCAGTTACGCGCGTATTGAGGAACACTGCGCGTCCGGCGGACAAGGCGGCCGAGCAAGCCGATGCAATTGTAGGAAACTCGTCCGCGCTGCGGCAGGCCCTCGATCGTGCCCGTCACGCAGCTAGAACCAATGCCGATGTATTGATTGAAGCCGAAAGCGGCACCGGAAAAGAACTCTTGGCCCGATTTATTCATGAGGCCAGCTCGCGAAAAGAGAAACCATTCATTGCTGTTAATTGCGCCGCTGTTCCGGAACAACTTCTTGAAAGCGAACTTTTCGGCCATGTGCGTGGAGCTTTCACCGGTGCCACGGGCACCAAAGCTGGCAAATTTGAGTTAGCTCACGGCGGCACGCTGCTCCTGGACGAAATTGGCGAGATGCCAGTCAATCTCCAGCCAAAATTACTACGAGCCTTGCAAGAGCGTGCGTTCGAGCGACTGGGAGATACCCGCACGATTGAGGTGGACATACGCATTATTGCGACCACGAACGTTTCACTCCACTCCATGGTCGAGCAGGGGAAGTTCCGGGCAGATCTTTATTACCGGCTCAATGTTATTCCGCTTAGCCTGCCACCGCTAAGAAGCCGACCGGAAGATATTCCTGCTCTTGCGGAATCTTTTGCGCGGGAGTTTGCAACAGAAATAGGCCGCCCAGCACCGGTTTTAACCGCAGAATTCATCGCCAGCTTACAGCGGCAGACCTGGCGGGGAAACATTCGCGAACTTCGCAATTTCATCCGCCGCGTGCTGACCCTCAGCGATTTCAACGAGATCGACCCTGGCCTTCTGACCTCGGAGCTTTCGAGCTCACTTCCGTCGAAAACACAGCCTCACAAGCTTTCCCCGGTTGCGAGCGCCGGAACATCGATCCGCGAAGCCGAGCGCTACCTTCTCGAAAACACGCTTGGCATGACCGGGGGAAACAGAACGCGCGCCGCCGAGATGCTGGGCGTAAGTGTGCGCACCATTCGCAACAAAATCAGGCAGTACGGCCTGCCAGCGCGGAGTAATGCATGAGCGACATAACAACACCGATGATGGACTTCCTGGAGCGCGCCCTGAACGTGACGTCGGAACGCCACCAGTTAGTCGTAACCAACATGGCCAACATCGATACACCGGGGTATCGCGCGAAAGACCTGGATTTTCGCAGCGAACTACAGAGAGCTGGCGGGCCCGACGGCACAATGAGCCTGGCATCGGTTCACAACGTCTCAGGACTCGTCGAAAGGCCGGACGGGAACGATGTAAGTATCGACCGCGAAGGTCTGTTGCTCGCGGAAACACAGATGCAATTCGGGTTAGGAATTCAGTTGATGCAACGCGAATTTCACAACTTACTTTTGGCTATCAATGAGGGGAACAAAGCATGAGTATGTTTACTGCACTGGAAGTTAGCGGATCCGCTCTGGGCGCGGAACGGCAACGAGCGGAAGTGGTGGCCGCCAATATGGCGAACGCCGAAACAACGAATACGCCTGAGGGCGGTCCTTATCGTCGCAAGGAGGTCGTCTTTGCGAGTGCTGGGAACCAAGCCTTCCGGACGATGCTCGCCGACTACAACGGGCTTCATCCCTATTCTCGCCCAGCCGTCAGAGTGCAGAAAGTCGTCGATGACCCGACTCCCGCGCTCATGCGTTACGAACCTGGACATCCGGACGCGAACAAGGACGGCTATGTCGCCTATCCGGCGATCAACCCGACCGAGGAGATGGTCGATCTGATGGGCGCGGTCCGGTCCTATCAACTCAACGCGTCTGCCATTGCGGCATCGAAGCAAATGATTCAAGAGTCCATCTCACTCTTGAAATAGCGTTAGTTTGGAGAAGTCGATCATGAACAACACCATTTTCCCCGGCCTCACAGGTCTACCGACCATGCCAAGCGCGCCCACTGCGCCATCGGGTTCGCAGGGCGATCAAGGCAGCTTTGGCGATTCGCTGCGCAGCGCGATTCGATCGGTCGACCAACTCAATCAGTCTTCGGACTCGCAGGTGAGCGAACTTCTCCAGGGGGACCGGCAGGACATTCACAACGTCATGATCGCCGTCGAAAAGGCCGACATTACGTTTCAGCTCATGATGCAGGTGCGCAACAAAATCCTGAATGCGTATCAGGAGGTCTCAAAGCTTCAGTTCTAATTGTGGGTCACGATAGCGCATCTACCCTATGCCGCCACTAAATAACATCCAAAAGCAAGCCAAAGACTTTATCGGCGCGCTCACAGTCAAGCAACGCACTCTCCTCGCCGGCGCGGGCATTGTCACTGTTGCGGTGGTCATAGGGTTTGCGAGCCTGATGGCTACTCCCGATTACAAGCCGCTGGTCACGGGGATGGAGGCTAGCGATGCGGAGGCTCTGGGGGCAAGACTTACCGCGAAGAACATTCCTTTTCGGCTGGGCACCGATGGAAAAAGCATCGAGGTGCCGAGCGATAAGTTGGATGCGAGTCGCATGGAAATTGCCTCGGACGGGATGCCGCGCAGTGGGCGTCTCGGCTTCGAGCTTTTTGACAAGATGAACTGGGGCCAGACCGAGTTTGACGAAAAAGTGAATTACCAGCGCGCTCTCGAAGGCGAACTCGAACGCTCAATCCAGACCCTGAAAGATGTGGAAAGCGTTCGCGTGCATCTGGTCATGCCGGTCGAATCGGTCTTCATCGATCGTGAACGCGCCGCCAAGGCGACCGTCGTCCTTAAGCTTCGCTCCGGCCGACTGCCGGAAGATACGCAACTTGGAATTGCTCGACTGGTCTCCGGCGCGGTCGACAATTTGAGTGCCGAGAATGTAACGGTGATCGATGCCGACACGAATCGGCCACTCGGGGTACCGAAGCGCGATCCCATAGCCGGCGACGGAACGCTCGAGCAGACTCTGAGCGCACGCCTTGTCCAAACCTTGGAGCCTGTCGTGGGCCCCGATCACGTACGCGCCAGCGTCAATGTTGAATATGACCCCAGCACGAGCGAAGAAAACGAAGAGTCATACGACCCCGATAGTCAGGTGGCAGTCTCCAGCCAGCGATCAGAAGAGCAGTCGGGGGGAGCGTTAGCAGGCGGTGTCCCTGGCACGACCAGCAACGTGCCCAACGGCGGTGCCAACCCCAAACCCCCAGTCAATGCCGACGAGGAAACACAAGTCTCAAAAACTGAAAGTGAAACCTACGCCGTAAGCAAAACCATTCGTCACACGCTCAATCCAGCGGGCCGCCTGCGCAGAATTTCGGCAGCACTGCTGGTCGACGACGTCGCGGAAACAACAGCGCTCGCCAATGGCAAGGAAACCCACACGCGACGGAAGAGAACACCTGAAGAATTGAAGGACATTGAGAACCTGGCGAAAGCAGCAATCGGGATCGACACCCAGCGCGGAGACACTTTGACAGTTGAGAATCTCTCCTTCGAACAGCCGCCGGCGACAACAGCCGTTAAGCTTCCCATAAGTGACCGGGTACGACTTGTCATGCGCGATTGGTCAAGCCTTATGCGCTATGGCGCAGTCTTACTCTTATTTCTGATGGCCTACTTCTTAATATTACGGCCCGTCAAGAAGCAGGTTCTTGCAACCGTCCGCGAGCTGCCTGGAAAGATCGCAGCTCAGTCTGCGAGCCTGACCGGAGCAAAGATTGACGACGTGCTGGCCTCGCTGCCTCCGGAACAGCGTGCCCTCGTGCTGAAGAAACAATTGCTCGACAAGGTAAAGGGCGAGCCGGCAGCCGCCGGCCAACTCCTCCATGCATGGATCAATGAGGAGGCCATTTGAGCACGGCCGCGCGCACTGCACTAAGTGGCGGCCGGAAGGCAGCCATTCTCATCGCGCTGATGGGCGAGGAGGCGGGAAGTTCCGTTCTTCGACATCTTCCGGAGCAGGACGTGCACCTTGTCGCGCGGGAGTTAGCCGAAATCGGCACCGTGCCTCCGGAGACGGCCCACGAGGTTCTCGAAGAGTACAACCGCGTTGCGGCCTCCCAAAAAGCTCTGACGCGAGGCGGCCTGGATGTCGCTCTACGGTTGTTAGTCACCGCCTTCGGGGAGGAGCAAGCCAAAGGCGTAATGAAGAACATAGCGGCGCTCCAGGGTTCGAGTACAGCCCATCTCGAGTCGCTACGGAAGGTGGACCCGTCGCAGCTCGCCAGGTTCATCGAGAGCGAACACCCGCAAACTATCGCCCTGATCCTCGCGCACCTGGACGAGAAACAAGTGGCTGCAATTCTTATGAAGCTGCCCGAACAAACGCGCGCCGATGCAGTCAAGCGCCTTGCGCAATTACGGCAGTTCTCACCAGAAATCGCCGAGAGAGTTTCTCTCGTTCTCAGCAAGAAACTCCAGGCATTGGGCGAACAGAATCGTAAGACCTATGCCGGCTTCAAGAGCGTCGCTGACGTCATGAATCGTCTTGAGAGCGGTGTCGCTAAGACAATCCTGGAAGCGCTGGAGCAGCAGGATCCAAACCTCGCCATCAGCATTCGGAACTTCATGTTCACCTTCGAGGACCTGCTGGGCGTGGCCGATGTTGCAATCCGCGAGTGGCTTGGCGCCATGGACAAGAAGGTCCTGGCGATGTGCCTGAAGGGGGCCAGCACCGATCTTAAAGATCACATCTTCCGATCCATGTCCTCGCGCGCTTCCGAAATGCTTAAAGAAGATATCGAAGCTCTGGGCCCAGTGCGCGGCAAGGATGTCACGCAAGCCCAGCAGGAAGCGGTTGCTGTGCTTCGCCGTCTGGAAGCGGAAGGCAAAGTGGTCCTGAAATCCGATGGAGACGATGAATATGTCGTCTAGCGGCGCGGCCACAGCACCTGCCCAGGAATGCGTCTCGGAGTTTGTCTATCAGGCGCCGGGTTCCGCCATCCCGAATGCCGGCGATGAAAATAATTCCGGTACTACAAAAGAGGCAGCCGAAAATCTTCAGCGCATCAGTGAACAGGACCTCGCTCGGTTAGTGTCAGAGGCGCGGGCCGCGGGTTTTCGCGAAGGCCAGAATGAAGCGAGCAAGAAGTTCGACCAGCAACTCGCCGAACAATCGGAGCTTATTACTCGCGCGCTATCCTCGTTCAAGGAGGAGCGAGAGAACTACTATTCGAAAGTCGAGATGCAACTGGTGCATCTTGCCCTGGCGATTGCCGGTAAGATTCTGCACCGCGAGGCCCAAGTCGACCGTATGGTGGTCGCTGGGCTGGTGAAAATCACGCTCGAGCGGATGCAGCAAACCACCAAAGCCGTGATTAGAATTCGCCCGGAAGAAGCGCTCAGTTGGCGGCACTACTTCAACACCAATCCTGATCTCGAAGTGGTCGAGGACCCGACCCTTGAACCCAATGCGTGCAGAATTGAAACCGAGTTGGGAGTCGCAGAGATGGGCCTTGACGCCCAATTGAAGGAAGTGGAAAATGGCTTCTTCGACTTGCTCGCCCAACGACCCACCGCCCAATGACTGGCAGTTCAATGACGAACAGCGCGCTTGATTCGTGCGGCAATTGGCTTTCTTCAAGCTCCACAATCCGCTGGAGCGGACGGGTCACCGAAGTCATAGGCAACCTTGTCGAGTCTTCCGGCCCTTTCTGCTCCGCAGGTGACTCGTGCGAGGTCATCACATCGAGCGGAGAAAGGTTCGCCGGCGAAATCGTCGCCTTTCGCAGTTCCAAAGTCTTGTCGATGTGCCTGGAAAAACCTCACGGCATTCGATTTGGCGATCGCGTAGTTACCTGCGGAGCCAAACCTTCTCTCCGAGTTGGGCCAGAGTTACTCGGGCGAGTTATCGACGCCAAAGGGCAACCTCTGGACTCATTAGGAGAATACCGAGCGGCTCGATCGCTACCGGTTGATGTGCTCGCGCCCGCCGCTCTCGATCGCACATTGATCGACCAACCGCTCGGTTGCGGCATCCGGGCGGTCGACGCCTTCCTGACCTGTGGGCGCGGCCAGCGCGTCGGTATCTTCGGAGGAAGCGGTGTCGGGAAAAGCACGCTAATCGGAATGATGGCCCGCGGGACGGCTGCGGACCTGACCGTGCTCGCGCTGGTCGGCGAACGAGGCCGCGAAGTTGGCGAGTTTCTCGCCACGCTTGGCGACGAAGGCCGTCAACGATCGGTGGTCGTCGTTTCAACCTCCGACCAGTCGCCCTTGCTCCGCATCCGCGCGGCGCTGGCGGCAACCGCTGTCGCCGAGTACTTTAGCACTCGCGGCAAAAACGTATTGTTAGTCGTCGACTCACTGACCCGCTTCGCCATGGCGCAGCGCGAGATCGGATTGGCAGCGGGCGAGCCTCCCACCGCCAAAGGTTATACGCCGTCCGTTCTTACTATGTTGGCAAAGCTGGTAGAACGTGCCGGCCGTTTCGCGAATGGCAGTATCACTGCGTTTTATACCGTGTTGATGGAGGGGGATGACCAACAGGATCCCATCGTCGACACAGTGCGGTCTCTCCTGGATGGTCATATCGTCCTCGATCGCAATTTAAGTCTCGCGAACCACTATCCCCCAATCTCAGTTCTCGACAGCCTTAGCCGTTTGATGCCAAGCGTCTGCTCGGACGAGCATCTCCAAAAGGTCGGCGCAGTACGCTCGCTGTTGGCAGCCTACAGAAAAGCTGAAGACCTCATCAGAATTGGTGCCTATCAGAAAGGGTCCGATCCGACGCTCGACCGAGCCATAGCAGCCCTGCCGCTCATCAACACTTTCTTACAGCAGGGCCCGCGAGAAATGGCTGCCCTCGATGTCACTATCAAACAACTCCTGGCGCTTCCCAGCTAAGTATGAGTTTTCGATTTTCTCTTGCCGCGGTTCTTAAATATCGCGAGGCTCTTGAGCAGCGCGAACTCGCTGCGCTGGAGCGGGTGCAGTCCGAGATTGCTCTCCTCGAAAACCAGATTCGCGCAGCCGAAGACGACCTTTGCCGGCTTGAGCAGCGCCGTGATGAAGATCTCCGCCGCAGCATACCGGCCGTCCACCTCCAGGATGCCCTTGCGCAAGAACACGCAGTCAACCTCCTTATGAAGGAACTTGCGCAGAAGCGAGAAGAGCACATTGCGAAGCGGCAGGAAATCCTGAAAGCCTACGAAGAGGCACATCAAAAGCGAGAACTGCTCGAGAAGTTGCGCGCGCGGCGGTTTGGCCAGTACACCCACGAGCAGACGAAAGCCGAACAATCTGCCATAGACGACCTTTTCCTCTCCCGTTGGAATCGGTCACAATAGGCAGACCTTGCCCAGTGATTCCGGGCAATTATTGCCTACCGAGCTATACCACCCCACTTTCTAATCGGCACAATCCGCAAAAATCTTTAATTCACTTCTTTCTGAAGCCAAGTCGGGAAATGTCTCTAATCCGGAATCTTTGGAGCGCGGCGTGCACATTTGGTGACCGACTGGGAGAAGAGTGTGGCCGTTCACATGCCGGACATTGGTCCCAACTCGAGCAGCAGCGACAGCCTCTCGCCGAATACTACCCCAAAGGGATCGTCGCCTGGCGACTCGTTTCTTTCGTTACTCGATCTGGCGACGGATAACTCGCAGTCCCAGGCATCTTGTCCTGAACATGTATGTTCATTGGTTGAAACGTCAACATCTCCCGCGCCAGTTACTCTTACTAAGCCATCAGCGCGAAATGTTGGCAAGTTATCCAACAATCCTGCGAAGGCAACCACATCTTACTGCACTCAGCAAATGCGCGCGAAGGCAGCCGGAGATAAAGCCCGACCCCGCCAAGACAGATAGCGGAAACGCCGCCCTCGTTATTCCATCAGAGGCCAGCCTCCTGGCAGTCCGCACCCAGAGCTTGTTTCCAGTTACTCTCCCCGCCCCAGCGGCAGGTATGCAATCGGGGGTCGCACATCTTCCAAGGCCAGAAACAAGTGGAACAACCACGATCACGGTGTCAACGCCGATTGCAGCGTCGATCTCCACCAGTGGCACCACAGTCGCGACGGCTCTCCCGAAACCGGAGATACGACATTTATTCGCCGATGGAGACGAACCGCCGACTTGGCAACCGGCTCGTCCGCGACGTCTTCGGTCGCGATTCGCACGTCTTCAGTTCTAACTCCGGGCGGCCCGGTCACAGGTCCACGGACAATGGCGGTGACTCGCGCATCCTGAGGTCTCAGCCCCGATGGCTTCTCCCGCTCCGAAGGAAACGGCGGCACACATCGAAGCTAGCGCCTCTCCATCAACAGCATCCGATGACGCCGATCAAAATGACGATGATGGCCAGGTTAATGCCCAAGTCACGGCCACATCAAACAACCCCGTTCTTGATTCAGCGGTAAAAGATGAACGGCAAGCATCCTTGGGACCAAGTGTCGTTACATCTCCAGCCCCAACTATATAACTTCCTTCGCTGCGCCGAATCCTTTATACGAGGATGCGCCGGCTCTGGGACCACAACAAAGTCGGTTACCGGCGGGACGCCAGTTCGGCGCACTGATCCCGCGTCCCTAAACACGTCCTCGCCTGACTCAGAATCGAAGCCGCCAACCACGGCTGTCTCCGAGCCCAGTCAGCAGCCGCAGCATTCCCCATCTGTAAAAGAAGCGACGAAGGCCGATGAGCATCCAAGTGCTGCCGCGGCCCATTCATCCGATCGCCTCCGACAGACCGTCGCAAGCCCCCCTGAGCAACAACTCCAGTCACAGTGGGAAGCACGACGACTCGAACGCAGCTCAGTCTAGCTGTCCTGAAGTGAAAGCAACTGAACAAGCCAACGGCAATCCGGCAGCGGACGCGCGAACCACTTTTTCCGACGCCATGACTGCCAAGAGCATGGCGGCAATTCCCGCGAAGGAAACCGGCACGCCATCCGTTCTTTCAACCTCAGGCTCACAGCCAGGCTGAAGCCACGCGCACGCAATCGAGCAAGACGGAAGCAGATTATTCCGACCCGCAACCCGCCCTGGCCACTCCGCTCGGCACCATTCATTCGGCAAAATTGGTCGCGCAGGCAGCCCAGTCCGAACTTCGAGTAGGCTTTCACGCGGGCGATTTCGGGAACGTCGATATTCGGACGTCAATGGTTCGCAGCCAACTTACGGCCGAGATTTCCGTGGAGCACGGCGACCTGAGAAACCTGTTGGCCGCCGAACTGCCACAGCTCCAGACAAAACTGGGAGAGCATCCGTTCACGACGACGAACATCGCGCTCAGCAGTCACACTGGCAGCGGTTCATCGAATTCCAGGCAGGCCTACCAACAGAACGCATATGGACTCCCGGGCTCAGGATCTCGACAAGATGAGTCATCGGTAGCGCTCGAACCTACGCTGTCGACGGAATCGCAGTGCTCAGCGACGCAGTTGGACGTTCACATGTAATTTGCGCGTCTCAGGTACGGGTTGGATACAGAGATACAAAAGGAGGCAGTAAGATGTACATAAATCCATATAGCACGATAATTCCGGGCGGGCATACGGCACAATCCGCGGCGACGTCTTCGTCATCGAGCACGCCTACCACTCCGAATTCGGCGGCGAATAATGCGGAGTCGACCTTCCTGAGTCTTCTCGTGACGGAATTGCAATCGCAGGATCCCACTTCCCCCATGGATCCTACGCAAATGGTTGGACAGATGTTATCCATGAATCAGCTGAATGAGCTGATTTCCATCAATCAAACGCTGCAGACCGCCTTCGGAATGTCTTCAGCCTCATCTGCGGCCAATAAGTCGGCTGCTTCTTCTATCACAGGAGCTCACTAATGTCGTCATTTTCAATTGCACTCTCTGGCCTTGCTGCAAGTTCGGACGCTCTGAATGTAATTTCGAACGATCTTGCCAATCTCAATACGGTGGGCTTCAAGGATCAGCAGGCGAATTTCGAGGACCTCTTCTATCAGAATCTCGGAACGAACGGTTCGGGAGATCCGATTCAACAAGGAAGCGGCTCGAAGATTGGCTCGATCTCCACTCAGTTTACGGACGGGACAGTCCAGAACACGGGCATCCCATCCAACGTGGCCATCACGGGAAATGGGTTCTTCATCGCCGAGAATGCGAACGGCACATTGACTTACACCCGCTCCGGCGACTTCACTGCCAATGCCGATGGCGACCTTACTACTCCGGGTGGCGCCACCGTGCTTGGCTATCCAGCGGTGAATGGCGTTGTAAACACCGCGGGAGTCCTTGGTCCAGTCAATGTGGGGTCGGGCGTCACGAATCCGCCAAGTGCGACCACCACGATGCAGCAGCAGACCAATCTCGATGCCACCGCACCGGCTGGAACGACCTATTCCACCTCGATGCAGGTGTTCGATTCGCTGGGCGGTTCGCACATCTTGACGTTCAACTACACGGAGACGGCGCCGAATAACTGGACTTATCAGATCACGCTTCCAGCCGCCGACACCGGAGGCACCGGAAATCCAACCGTGGTCGCGACCGGCAACCTCACTTTCGACAGCAACGGAAATCTGACTTCGCCGACCGGCTCCATCACCGGTATCAACATTTCCGGGCTTGCCGACGGGGCAGCTCCCATGAACATAACCTGGAATTTGGCCGATAGTAGCGGCGCATCGTTGCTGACTCAAGTCGCGGGCTCGAGCACCACCACGACCAGCAATCAAAACGGCTATACCGCGGGCACACTCCAGAGCTATATCGTTCAGGCTGACGGTACGGTCGAAGGCACGTTCACCAATGGACAGACCCAGGCTCTCGGCGAGCTCGCGCTGGCGAGTTTTGCCAACAACCAGGGGCTGGAGTCGGTGGGCGCTGGAAGTTTCGCACCCGACTCTCGCATCGGGAGCTGCGGTCGTAGGTGTTCCGGGAGCCGGTGGCCGCGGAACTCTAACCGGTGGAGCGTTGGAAATGTCAAACGTCGATATTTCCACGGAATTCACCCGGCTGATCGTAGTTCAGCGTGGCTTTGAAGCCAACGCCAGAATGATCACGACGCTCGATTCGGTCACCAACACGACAACGAACCTTCAGGCTCAACCCGGCAATTAAGCTAGCGTGAGCACCTGATTAGAGGGCGTGCGGGCGCGGCGATCAGCCGCGCCCGCCGCCCTCACTTTCTACTTTCTCCTCTAACACTCTCTTTCTTCGCGGACACTGTCCCGCCGTAACCGTTTTCCTTCTAAGTTGTTGTTCCCGCGTTTCGTCCTCGCCTCGAAGCACGCAGAGCTCGCGCTCCGTTGCAAGGTCTCCCAATTGCATTCCCACCAGTTCGGATACCGTCTCGAAGAATTCGATCATGACGGCACAGCTACAACCATCGGAAATAGAAAACCGGCAGGCACAGGGGGCGACTTCCAGTCAGAACTCTTTGGAGAGATTTGAATGGCTGCCCTGCCGCCTGTCCCTCGAAATTCCGGTGAGTGAGTTTACGATCGGCGACTTGTTGCGCTTGCAGGTTGGCTCGGTGGTATCCACCGCGGTCCCCAGCACGGACGAGGTTCCGCTCAACGTGAATCAGCAATTGCTCGCCTGGATTCAATTCGAGATGATCGGCGATCGCGTGGCGGCACGAATTACGGAGTTGGCATGAGCTCAAAAGCAAATTGCATGAATTCAGTTGCCTCCCTGCTGCCCGGGACGCAAACAATGCCGGGCTATGCGCCAGCTGCGGGAGGTCGCACCAACTAACTCGCACTCGCGAGCATTCTCACAGGCGGGCAGTTACCTCCTCAACCTGCTCGTACGCCTTGCGGCCCAGGCAAAGAAGATACACGTCACCAGAAGAGGAAGAGACTCCGCCTCTGCGAAACAATTCCGCTTGGCGACAAGCGTTTGTGGCTGTGATCCAGGTGGACAACCAGCAATTCCTGTTGGGCGGGTCCGCCTCTTCGATCTCGTTGCTTGCCCAACTCGAACAATCCGCCGACTTCGCCCAGACTCTGAGTGCTCGCGTCGCCGAGGTAAACGGCTAGAGTATGTGCATTTCTCTCAAGGGCTCCACGATCATCGTCTTACTCGCGCTCTTGCTTGGTTCCCTCGTTCCGGCGTCGGCTCAAACCTCCAGCACGTCCATCCGCTTTCGCTCTCTTTGCGCTGGCCGCAGTTCCGCCCTCACATGCCGCGTCCAATGACATACGAATCACCGGCGTTGGCAATGGGACCTCCTGGACCATCATCGTCCTGCTGACGTTCCTGACCCTGATCCCTTCGCTGCTCCTGTGTATGACGCCGTTCGCGCGTCTACTGATCGTATTTCATTTCTTGCGGCAAGCCCTCGGCCTTCAAACGACGCCGACCAACCAAACGTTGATCGGCCTGTCTCTGGTGCTCACTTTCTTCCTCATGCAGCCTGTGGGCGCCAATGTGTACCAGCTTTCCGTGGCGCCATTGCAGAACGGCGACATCACTGCTTTTCAGGCAATTGAGCGGGGCGCGGCGCCCGTCAAGGAATTCATGTTGCACTACGTCCGGGAGAAGGACGTAGCGCTCTTTGTCGAGTTATCCAAGGAGCAGCGGCCGGCAAGCCCGAGCGACCTTTCCATGCGCGTGGTCGCACCTGCCTACATCTTGTCGGAGCTCAGAACCGGCTTTCAAATCGGCACCGTTCTATTTCTTCCGTTCCTCGCTATCGACATGATTGTGGCGTCCATTTCCACATCCGTCGGAATGCTTCAGCTGCCCCCCGTGGTGATTTCCACTCCATTGAAGCTTTTGCTTTTCGTTATGGTCGACGGCTGGAACCTGTTGGTCGGATCTCTGATGAGGAGCTTTCAATAACCCATGCCTACCGCAGTGGTAGTCGACTTAGGACGCATGACGATGAAAGAGGTTTTCGTAATAGCAGCGCCCATTCTTGCGCTGGCCGTTACCGTGAGCTTGCTGATCAACATCGTCCAGGTCCTTACCTCGCTCCAGGAAACCACGATATCTGCAGTGCCACGCCTGTTAAGTGTGGGAGGCGCGGTTTTTGTCCTAATGCCGTGGATGTTGAAGCAGATGTGCCATTTTACGCTGCAACTCTTGTCCGATTTTCACCCTTACGTGCGCTGACAGACCATGGAAATATCTCTGGCCAAAGTTCTCGGTGCAGTCATGATCATCGGCCTTCGCGTATCAGGCTTGATGCTCTTTGCGCCATTTTTCAGCAATGCTGTCATCCCGCCACGCATCAAGGCAATCCTCGTGATCGCCATCACTGCCGTTTTATATCCAGTCTTTGCACCGCAAATTGCAACCCTCGACCTTTCGAAGTGGCCAACGATTGTGGGCACAGAAACTATTCTTGGAGTGGCAATCGGGGTCGCGACCTACGCGGTGTTTGAGGCTGCACAAATTGCCGGCCAGATGCTCAGCATTCAGATGGGCTATTCGCTCGTAAACATTCTCGACCCGAGCACCCAGGTGGAAAGCACCGTTGTCGCCTTTTTTCACCAGAGCATCGCGCTGCTGATTTTCATGTCCCTGAATGTTCACCATTGGATTCTGCGCGGGGTTGCCCACAGCTTTGAATATCTGCCTCCGGGTACGGTAATGATAGGCCCCAGATTCACACAGGCAGTTTTGCACGAAGGCGCAATCATTCTTGGGCTCGGCGTCCAGATCGCGGCGCCAGTTCTGGCCGCGACACTACTGATGGACTTGATTCTCGGTCTGCTCGGCAAATCCTCCCCGCAAATGCCGCTGATGTTGTTGGGGCCCGCAGTAAAGAGCATGCTTGGCGTTTTCATTCTGACGGTAACGATAGGCTTCTGGCCGCGGGTGTTCGAAAAATACTTCGGTCAATCAATCTCATACATGGAGCAGTTGTTGCACTTGGCGCACTAAGCAATGGCCGACCCGGGCAAAACAGAGAAACCGACACCGCAAAAGCGGAAAAAGGCGCGCGAGCAAGGCCAGGTCGCGCGCAGCCGCGAATTGTCGAGCGCGCTCGCCTGGGGCACGGCCATGGCGGTCACTCGCATGGCAAGCACAAGATGTGCCACGTCAATGGCGTGGGTTACTGCAACGAACTCTTGATATGTCAGTTGGCGACTCACTTACCGCAACCAGTCCGGTCATGCTATGGACCGGTGCGGCGGTCCTACGCTGGATTGCTCCCCATCTTACTTGCGTCATGGGTCATTGCTCTCGGCACGGGTATCGCCCAGGGTGGCCTCGTGTTTGCCCCTGAGGCTTTGGCTTTTAAACCTGAAAAGCTGAGCCCCGCCAATAAGCTCAAGCAGATGTTTTCTTTGATCGGGTTTGAGCGGAATTCTGAAATCGCTCATTCCATTTGCCGTCATCGTCTGGATCGGAATCTCCACCATCCAGAAGAGCTGGCACACCGTCGTCCAAGCATCGGATGTAACCGTCCGCCCATACGCAGGATTTCTGGCGAGCACTATGTGGCAACTGTGCTGGAAGTCGGGTCTGGTCCTTGTCTGCTGGGCGGCCGTTGATTACATGCTGGTCTGGCGAAAGCTCGAAGGCGATCTGAAGATGAGCCGCCAGGACCTGCGTGAAGAAGCCAAGCAGACGGATGGCAATCCCGCCACCAAAGGCCGCATCCGCCGGATCCAGCGCCAGATGCGCCGCCGGAAGATGCTTCAGGACACGAAGCAAGCCAGCGTCGTGATCACGAACCCGACGCACTTCGCCGTGGCCCTGAAATACGAAATGAGTATGGACGCTCCGGTCGTGGTCGCGAAAGGCCAAAACATGCTGGCCCAGGAAATCAAGGAAATAGCGCGCTGGAACGGCATCACCGTGCTCGAGAATCCCCCTCTCGCCCAGACGCTCTACCGGACCGTTGAAGTCGGCCAGGCAATTCCGGCGGAGTTATATGCCGTGGTAGCCGAGATTCTCGCATTCGTATTCCGCGCACAGGCTCAGGCAGAGGGCAGGAAGCCGGGGCAAGCCCCGATCAGTAACTGAACCTGAAAGACATAACCAATGGCAGCCATGGCAAAACCAGGATTTCTCAAGTCGATCGCGGGAAACGGCAGCGAATGGATCATTCCAGCGCTTGCCGTGAGCATGGTATTTGTTATGGTGATTCCCCTTCCTGCGACTGTTAGTCGACATCCTGCTGGCATTCAGCATATCGGCGGGCGTGCTTGTCTTGCTGGTTGCTCTTCAGATCCTAAAGCCCGTGCAGTTCTCAGTCTTCCCCAGTCTTCTCCTCCTACTCACGTTATTCCGACTCTCACTCGACTTAGCCGCCAGCCGTCGCATTCTGCTCCACGGGAGCGAAGGTCCAGCCGCGGCGGGCCGCGTCATCGAGTCCTTTGGCCAGTTCGTCGTTGGCGGTAACTATGTAGTAGGGCTTGTCTTATTTCTCGCTTTGATTGCGATTCAGTACATGGTGATCAGCCACGGCGCCGTTCGCACTGCCGAAGTAACGGCGCGTTTCACCTTGGATGCAATGCCCGGCAAACAGATGGCAATCGACGCCGATCTGAACGCCGGGTTGATCGACGAAAAACAAGCTCGCACTCGGCGCGCTGGGATCGCGCACGAAGCCGAATTCTACGGCGCCATGGATGGCGCGGCCCGCTTCAGCCAGCGCGATTCACTGGCAACAATTCTCATCACCGGCATCAACATCATCGCTGGCTTTCTGATCGGCGTCTTGCAGCACGGCACACCTTTTCTCGATGCACTTAAGACCTATACCGTCCTGACCGTCGGCGACGGCCTGGTCACCATGATTCCTTCGCTGCTGGTGTCTGTAGCAGGGGCCATCGTGCTCACTCGCGCATCGTCGGAAAGCTCCCTGGGCGTCGATGTCGGCCAGCAGTTGTTCGGTAAAGGTCGTCCGCTGTGGATAGCGGCGGGCGTTATGGCCGGATTGGCCTTGGTTCCGGGATTGCCCACAGTAGCCTTCGCCTTAATGTCGCTCTTACTCTTTGTCCTCGCGCGTCGAGCCAAGCAAGAAGTCGCGACGAAGGGACAGGTTCTGCCGGAAGCGGGCGCCGTTAAACCCGCTGCGCCCGGGGCACCGGCGACCGATTCTCTCGACTCCGTCCTGAAGTTGGATGAGTTGATGCTCGAGGTCGGTCTCGGCCTTGTGCCTCTCGTCGATAGCAAACAAGGCGGGCAGCTCCTAGGGAAAGTACGTTCACTCCGAAAGCAACTCGCGTCCCAGTTGGGCTTCCTCATTCCTTCCATCCACATCACCGACAACCTTTCGTTGAAGGAATTTGAATACGTCATTCACCTGCGCGGAGTAGAAATCGCTCGCTGGGAGATGCGCCGCAATTGTCTCCTCGCGATAAGTTCCCAACCGAATCCACCGGCGCTGCCGGGAGTCGAAACTGCCGAGCCCGCCTTTAACACTCCAGCGCGCTGGATTCAACCCGATGTTCAGGCCCAGGCGGTGGCTGCGAGATATGTTGTGGTTGATCACACCTCCGCCCTCGCGACCCACATTGGTGAGGTGGTTAAACAGAATGCGCATCTGCTCCTCACTCGTCAAGAGACTAAGCGACTTATCGATCGGAATGCGGAGACACATCCGCGATTGGTTGAAGAACTTATCCCCAAGGTCCTCACCTTGGGTGAGGTCCAAAAGGTTCTTCAGCAATTACTCCGCGAGCAGATTTCCATTCGCGATCTGGGCACGATCCTCGAGACTCTCGTCGACGTCGCACCAGTGAATAAGAATCCTGTGATTCTGGTCGAAGCGGTCCGCCACGCTCTAAGCCGGGCCTTCGTGCAGCCTCTCGTCGACGAGAACGGCGAATTGAAAGTTGTCACGTTGGATCGTGCCCTCGAAGAGGAGTGCGCGCGCTCATTGAATTCCCATCCGGCGGCTCAGGCGGGCGCGCTCCAGCCCAATGTCGCCCGGCGGGTTTTCGACGGATTACGGTCTTTGTTTGGAGAACAGGTAGTAAACGCACCGCCCGTTCTCCTGTGTTCTTCCCCTGGGCGGTTCCAGCTCCGCAGAATGCTGGAACCATTCTTCCCCAAGATCGTTGTATTGGCTCCAACTGAAATCCCCCCTGCAATCGCAGTACACGCGGTCGGAGCGCTTCGTTGAGCTGCACATTGACGCACTTATTTTGAGGTTGGAAATGACAAAAGCAGAATTGGCATACAGAGAAACCGTCGATGAAACGAATAAGGAGCGCGACGAACTTATTCTCCAGCAACTTCCTCAGGTGCACAGCATCGCCTGGCGAATCTTTGAGCGCCTGCCCCAGCACGTGCCCTTCGAGGATCTTGTGAACGCCGGTGTGATCGGCCTGATCGAAGCCATTCGGAATTACGATCCCACCAAGAGCGTCCCTCTCAAATCATTCGTGAAGTTTCGGATCCGTGGCGCGATTATCGACAGTCTCCGGGAACTCGACTGGGGATCACGTCCGCTGCGCCGCAAAGCTCGCAACATCGAAGAAGCCATCGCGCGGCTCGCCGCCAAACTCGGCCGCCAACCGGATGAAGAGGAAATTGCCGCCGAACTCGGGATCACGCTCAAGAATCTGCATGACATTGTCATCCGAGTGGATGGCTTGCGCCTGGTCGGGCAGGAAGTAAGTCCATCCTACGATCGTTCTTCCACTCGCGACTTGATTGAATCTGCGCCGAGCACGGCCGAGAAACCCGACGAGCTTTGCCTTCGCAACGAAGTAAGAGAGCATCTTGCCGATGCCATCGGCACGCTGAATGAGCGCGAGCAAATGGTGATCTCGCTGTACTACAAGGAGGAGCTCACGATGAAGGAGGTCGCCGCCGTCCTTCAAATCGCGGAATCAAGGGTCTGCCAGATCCACGGGCTGGCTATAACTAAGCTGCGCGCCACGTTGCAAAGCAGCCAATTCGATGAGAGCCTCACAGTTTGAAAGCCAGAAGCTTGAGAGGATTACCAAGCACGATGTCAGCCATACCAGAAGTATCATCACCGGCCAGATGGACGACCTGGGCGGCGCGCTGCTCGAACCCCGCGTGCGCGCGAAAACGGCTGATGCCCAATCTCTTCCGCACCTACCTGGGAATTCATCTCGGGAAGGAATGGTTCTGTAGCCCAGAATGTTTTGAAGCCTTTCTTCAGAACTACCATAACCGGCGCCATTTCCTCACAACAGACGAATGAGCCGCCCAAGACGCGAAGAATGCCGCTCGGCCTTTTACTCTATGCAGCGGGGAGTACTAACCTCCGACCAACTCGCCCTAGCCCGCTCCAAACAGCAGGCTGATGGCGTCAATCTTGGAAGCGCCGTCCAGGCGCTCGGCTTCGCAACTGCGGAACAGGTTACCTCCGCCGTCGCCGCGCAATGGTCTTGCCCGGTGTTCGCTCTGGCGGGCCGCTCGCTATCACTTCCTATCCGAGTCCCTCGACGCCTTCTCGAGCAATATGAAATGTTGCCTGTCCATTTTGTGGAGGCGGACAAACGCCTCACGGTCGGATTCGTAACGGCCATTCAATATCAGATTCTTTCGACGATCGAGAACATAACCGGGTGCGATGCGCTCCCATGCTTTATTACCGCCAAGGATTTCCAACGCAACTTGCAGGCCATCCAGCCGTCGCCAGACAACGAGATCCTCTTTGACCGCCCCATGCCAACCGCAGAAATTGCGCGATTGGGGCGGAACTACGTTACCCAACTTGGAGCCAAAGCAACTCGTCTCGGCATGTGCCGCGATTATCTTTGGATACGAATCTGGGGTAACCAGCAGCAAATCGATCTGCTCTTCCGGGTCCAGCCTGATTAGCTCGATCGTTTAAAGTCGTGACCATCGAATGCCGATTAGTTCCAGCGAGGCGTTCGATGCTTGCCGACAACAAATTCGACAGAGCCCATTTGGTCGTTAGTCATGGAATTCAAGTCGCTGCTTGCTGCTCTGATCATATCCACGTACAAAGCGCTTTTGCCGCCTCGCAAGCGATTCCCGCAATGGCTGACGCTGCTGTGCTATTGCAGATACTCTTGTCCTGCCCCGCGGTGAATCTCAACTCCCTCACCGAGGTGATCCGTGGCGATCTGGGGCTGACGATCGAGTTGTTGCGCCTTCTGTCTCTGGCTGACGACGCTTCATTAGACGACGTCAGCATTCCTAAGGCGGTGGTTCATGTCGGAGTCGGCGGATTGTCATACTTAGCCGGGCAAACCGAGCTGCTATCGAGTTACCGTCGTGGAAAAGCCTCCTTGCGCGAATGCGAACAGTTCTGGGGACATGCAAGGCTCACCGCGCTGATGGCCGAAGAACTTGCTTATAAGGCCGGTTGTGATGCCGATCAGGCTTACTTGGCCGGACTCCTCTTTCACATCGGAGAACTGCCCTCTCTCCTTGGCTGGGACTGGGAACTGACCGGGGCTGATCGACGGGAGATTACCGAGGCTTTGGCCACGACTTGGCATTTACCTTCTGCCTTGCAAGAGATATTGTGCGGGGACGATCTCCAACTTCCCGCCCGCTCTCGCACTTTGCTGCAACTCGTCAGAGTCGCAGACCAGCAAGCCTGGCGGGTGCGTGGGCTCGTCTCGCGCTATGCGAGCAGAGTCTTCTGACGGGCCGGCTCCTCGACACTCGGTTAGAAAAGCTCAGATCAACCCACGCTAATCGAAGGCGAACTAATCCTCATCTCATTCTCCTCTCGCCGCCCCATCATTTATCAACCACTTAACCTGGAAAGTGGCGCAGACTGCTTGGCCTTTGCCGTGCTTCGTCTCCCGAGAGGGGATCATGGACAGCGGTTTCTACGCGGCATGCGCCGCCCTGTTAGCTCGCGATCAGGCGTTGGAATCAGTCGCCAATAACTTGGCAAACGTCAGCACGCCTGGCTACCGCGGCCAATCTAATGTCTTCCGTTCGCTCCTCGCGGCTTCCTCCGGCTCTCCTTTATCGCCTCTGAACCGGGCCGTTAACAACTATTCCGTTCTCGGTGACACCCAACTCGATCTCACTCAGGGAAATCTCGAGCACACTGGAGATGACTTCGACTTTGCGATACAAGGGTCCGGATTCTTCACCGTAAAAACCACGTCGGGTGATGCCTTTACAAGAAACGGCAACTTTCACGTCTCGGCCCAGAACTTCTTGGTAACGGCGTCCGGGGACAAGGTAATGGGCGACAACGGCCCGATCGAAATCGTCGGCGCTCCGGTCACGGTTAGCACCGATGGCACAATTTCGGTCAACGGAGCCCTGGCCGGTAAGTTGAAGGTTGTCGACTTCCCCCCGGGCACACAACTCGAGGCTCTCGGCCAGACCTACTACACGGCTCCTGCGAATATCGCGAAGCCGGCGACTCAAGCCAGCATCCAGCAGGGGAGCCTTGAGTCATCCAATGTGAACGCAGTCAGCAGTGCGGTGCAACTCGTAACCGTCCAGCGATACGCCGAGTTGATGCAGCGCGCTTTGTACCTATTCCATTCGGATATGAACCAGGTTGCCGCACAAGACTTACCCAGGATCACGAACAACGTCTAAGGGAGCCACTTATGCTTCGTGCACTCTACACAGCCGCCAGCGGGATGTCAGCACAACAGCTGAACCTCGATAATATCGCCAACAATCTGTCTAACTCGAGCACCGCCGGCTTTTATGCGCGTCGCCTTCAGTTTTCAGATCTCGTATACCAGAACGTAATCATGCCCGGAGCGGCCGCTACACAGCAGACGACGATTGCCGCCGGCCTTCAGGTAGGTCTCGGAACCATGCCCGCCGCCTCTGAGGTCCTCCAGACCCAGGGTAACCTGGCACAGACCAGCAATCCGTTGGACCTGGCGCTCCAGGGTCTCGGATTCTTCCAAGTCACTCTTCCCGACGGTCAGATTGCTTATACGAGATCGGGCTCGTTCCACCTCGATGCGCAGGGAAACATAGTGACCGCGAACGGCAATCCGCTACAGCCGAGTATCACGATCCCTGCGAACGCTACGACCATCACGGTGGGCTCGGACGGAACGGTCTCGGTTACGCAGTCTGGCCAAACCGCGGCGCAGCAAGTGGGCAGCATCCAGCTTGCAATGTTTCCCAACCCTGGTGGGCTGAACAGCGTGGGCAACAATCTCTATCTCGCCACGACCGCATCCGGGGATCCCATCGTTGGCGCACCCGGGTCCGCCGAAGGCTTGGGGACAATTCAACAGGGAATGCTCGAGCAGTCCAATGTGGATATTGTCCAGGAGTTCGTGAACCTGATCGTGGCCCAACGGGCTTACGAATCAAACTCGCGTGTCGTTACGTCGGCCGACCAGATGTTGCAGGACCTGGCAAATCTCATTCGTTAGGTGGATGGATGCTCACTCGGTGTATCAGGCAAGTCATTTCGCTCGTGGCATTGTCCACAGTCGCATTTGGCGCGACCGTCGCCACAAGGGGCAGCGAGCGCGTGGCGGTCTCTCCACAACAGATTGCCGACGCGATGCAATCTGCGGGGCTCACCGCCACGGTTGGACAGTTACAGTTGTTATCGAATGTAACGTCGCTGCCGGGAGCCACGCTTCGAGTGGCAAAAGTCATACCAGCAATCATCCGAAACCGCGCTCGCCAAACTTGATTGCGCGGCAAGACAATGCCTTCCCTTCTATGTTCTGGTGCATGACACCCAGATGGCACACAGCGGCCGAACAATCAACTCTAACCACGCTATCAGCTCACTCCGCGCAGCGCGCCCACTGATCACACGCGGCCAGGCTCTCACCTTACTAATCGACGGTGCCAACTCTCGTATCGTCTTGCCGGTCATTTCGCTCGAAAGTGGCGGCCCGGGCGAGGCGATCAAAGTCGCCAGCCCCGATCGCAAGAGAATCTATCCGGCGGAGATCGTAAACAGCACCACAGTGAGGAGCAAGTTTTGAAAAGGCTTAGAGCACAAAAAACAACACTATGTAGTATGCGAGCAGTTGCGGCGTTTGCCATTGTAGTGGCTTTTGCCGCCGCGCCTTCCGCATGGGCGCGCTCGAAAAACCAGAATAGTGACCAATTACGCAACGAGTATCTCGCGCGGGTAAAAGGCCAAGCCTTATCGATCCAGTCTGCCAGCACGCTCGGCAGTCTATATAACCCAGGCGCGGCGTTTCTCGACATGACCTCCGACTATAAGGCTCATCAGATCGGCGACGTCGTGACCCTTGTCGTGCTCGAGAACACGACTGCTCAGTCGACCGGCGACGTCAACACATCGAGGACCTATCAAACGAGTTCGGCCATCACCGGGCTACCAGGCGGGACCGGCACGTCGCTCGTCAATCCACTCTTCGGCGCTAACTCCGCGACCCAACTCAAAGGAACCGGCGAAACCTCGGATGGGTCGAATCTAACTACCACACTCGCAGCACGAGTAATTGGACTCCTGCCCAATGGCTTCTTAGTGGTTGAGGCGGAGAGAAAATATCTCATCAACAGCCAGCACGAAACGATGATTCTCCGTGGCATTCTCCGCCCGGGAGATGTCGGCCCCAACAACACCGCCTCTTCCACCGCCCTCGCCAATCTCGAAATTGAAATGAAAGGCAAAGGCGTAGTTACCGATGCGATTCATCGGCCGAATCCCCTGATCCGAGGACTGGAATGGCTCTTCAGTTTTTAAGCGCAGTCCTCATCGCCGTATTTCGTCCGGCAACATGGCGTCGCCTTGGTCTCAGTGCGTCTTTATTTGCGTTGCTTTTTTCCGGTATTGACGCAGCGGCCGACGAGAACCGGCAAGTTCTCGTTCGGGACATCGTCACCATCGAAGGAATTCGAGACAACCCGCTGATCGGATACGGCGTGGTCGTTGGACTGAAAAGAACCGGCGATAGTCAGCAAACACTCTTTACGACACAAACTCTGGCCAACATGCTGCAACGTCTGGGAGTCCAGGTTTCGGCAGGCACCATTCAGGTCCGCAACATCGCCGCGGTCATGGTCACCGCCTCTCTTCCGCCCTTTTCTCGCCCTGGTACAACTCTGGACGTAACCGTCTCCTCCGTTGGCGACGCCAAAAGTCTTGAAGGCGGCGTCCTGCTGCTCACCTCGCTCCATGCCGCGGACGGTCAGGTCTACGCCGAAGCTCAGGGTCCACTTACACTCGGCGGTTACACAATCAGTGCCAACGGCAACTCCAAAGAAGTGAACCATGTGACCGTGGGCCGCGTGCCGAACGGTGGAATCGTCGAGCGTGACGCATCCATCGACCTCGCGAAACTGAAAACCATTTCGCTCAGCTTGCGCGAACAGGACTTCACTGTAACTCGCGATGTGGCAGCGGCCATCAATCATGAATTCGGCAAGGATGTAGCCAGCGCCATCGATAGCCGCAGAGTCGACCTCAACATCCCTTTGATGGGCAATACGCCGGTCCCGTTGCTGATTGCCAAGGTGCAGAATCTGGCCCTTTCCATTCATCCTCCGCAAAAGTCATCGTGAACGAGCGCACCGGAACCATTGTCATGGGAGGCGATGTTAAGCTCTCGCCTGTCTCGGTGCTCCATGGAGATCTTACCGTCGAGGTTTCGACCACCTTCGCCGTTTCTCAGCCCGCCCCGTTTGCCAAGGTCGGCACAACTGAGGTCGTTCCGGAAACAACCTTAAAAGCCAAAGAAGGTCCGGCTCGCTCCATCCAGTTAAAGGAAGGTGCGAGTGTCGAGGAGCTCATCAATGGCCTTCACACGATGGGCGCTACCGCCCACGATATCGTCGCAATCATTCAGGCGATCAAGGCCGCCGGGGGTCTTCAGGCGGAACTCGAGGTCCTATAACTTTGAATAACATCTTGAACACCAACTCGGCCACCACTCAGAACCTCGACTCGGCTCGTAGCGCAGAAGCCGTACAAAACTTGAGAGGCGCCAAGGCGCTCGCGTCAGACCCCGGAAAAATTGACAAGGCCGCGCATAACTTCGAAAGCCTTCTCGTCGGACACTGGCTCGAACAAGCCGAGAAATCCTTCGCCAGCGTTCCCGGAACCGACCCGAATGAGCAAAGCGATTCCAGTCGCGACCAGTACATGAGCATCGCCTGCGAATCGCTGGCGCAAGGCTTGAGCCGGGCAGGAGGATTCGGGATCGCCCGAATGATCAGCAAAAAGATGGAGGCGGCAACGGCGAGCGAGGGGCCAGATCCGCCAGTTGCATCCGGAGAAAGCTGCGGAACGCCAATTAAATCATTACGTATAAAATAGTTAGCTCTGACGATAACGCGTCGGCTAGTCACTAAAGTTATTAGACCCAAGTGCCGATTAGAAACCGACGCCCAATGAATGGCGTCAGGATGGACCCATGAGAATTAACCTCAACACGCCTGGTACAAGCGAGGTTTCAACCGAGCGCACAGCGACGGCGCCCGGTTCGACGTCGAGCAGCGCGCACACGTCGGATGCTGATAAGTTCGCAAGCGACACGGTCAGTCTGAGTTCGCTCGCGGCACAGACGATGCAGATGCCCGCGGTGCGCCAAGACAAGGTAGATGCCCTGCGTCAGCAAGTTGCCGACGGGAAATACGAAATTGATCCGCAGAAAACCGCCGACGCAATGCTCGACAAGTAAGTGCTCGGAGCGAACTGACGATGTCTGAATCTGAAAACGCCGGCCATAACGAAGCAACCGAGCATCTCGCACTCGTGCGCGCGCTCTCGGGCGAAATCTCGTCCGCGATCTCGGCCATCGAGCGCAACGACATGACCGAACTCGGTTCCCGGATCGCCGCCCAGGAAGTTATTTGCCATAAGCTGAACCAGCAGGATCCGCAGCGTCTGAAACACGCGTTTGAATCCTATCGCTCGGTGGCGCAAACTCCGGCGAAATCCACCCTGTTCGATAACATTCGCGAGGCGCATCAAACTCTCACCCGACTGAACCGGATTTATGCCGGAGTCGTAAGCCGCTCCCAGCGATCCATAGAACTGATCACCAATCTTTATCGAAATCACGGCCAGCGCTACAGCAAGGATGACAACGCGCGTCCTGCCAAACATACCTGGTCTTGCGAGGCGTAATCGAATGTCAAGTCTGTCAGCATCGCTTTGGATAGCGGAACGGGCGCTTCAGGCAACTCAAGGTGCGCTGGACGTTACGACTAATAACATCGCTAATGCCAGCACCCCCGGCTACAGCCGCGAAGAAGCCATCCTCTCCGAGACATCTCCGATCGACCGCGGGAACATTGAATTTGGAACCGGCGTCGACCTCCAGCAAGTCACCAGCGTCCGCGATGAGGTGCTGAGCCTGCGAATTGCGGAAGAGACGCAGCAACAGGGAAGCTCGCAGGCGCAAGCCAACGCGCTCCAGCAAGTGGAGGGACTGTTCTCCAGTTCGACTCAAGGTATTGGGGCGGATTTCACGGCGTTCTTCAGCAGCCTGAGTCAGTTGTCCACCAATCCGACCAGCATTCCCGACCGGCAGGCAGTATTGAACTCGGCCCAGAACCTCGCCGGAGACTTCAATCACGCGGCCTCCAATCTCAACGCGATCACCTCGGGCTTAAATCAAACAGTCAGCCAATCGGTCAGCCAGATCAACACCCTCTCTCAGCAAATCGCGCAGCTCAACGGCCAGGTCGCCATCTTAAAGAAAGAGGGGCAGGATCCAGGCACCTTCGAAGATCAAGAGACCCAGCTCATCAACCAGTTATCGCAACTTACAAATGTCTCCGAGACTCAAACACCCGATGGCTTGACTCTAACGACCGGAAACGGAGCTGCATTAGTCGTCGGCAATCAGAGCTTTTCTCTCCAGACCTCGCTCAACGCATCCGGCAACGTCAGTGTTATGTCGCAGGGCCAGGACATCACCAGTACCATCAGCGGCGGAAGTTTGGGCGGAACAATTCAAGTCCGCGACACGGCCATCCCAAGCCTGATGACTCAACTCAACAACCTCGCCAGCCAGTTTGCTTCCAGCATCAACTCTGCGCAAAGCACGGGCTACGACCTGAACGGGAATCAGGGGCAGGCAATGTTTTCGGTTAGTCCAGCTGGAGGCGCGGCCGCAAGTTTGACGGTCGCTATCACCGATCCCAGCCTGATCGCGGCCAGTTCGGATGGAACCGCCGGAAGCAATGGCAACGTCGCGAACCTGCTCGCGGTTCAAACGCAGGCACTGCCCGGCGGCGCGGATCCCGGCGATACCTATGCCAACATCGTGTCGCAGGTCGGCAGTTTGACCTCGCAGGCGCAGGCCAATGCCGACGCCAGCACGTCGAGTCTCACGCAGCTGAACAACCAGCTCGGTTCGATCTCAGGCGTCTCCGATCGACGAAGAAACCACGAATCTGATGAACTACCAGCGCACTTATGAGGCGGCCGCGCGCATGGTAACGACGGTCGATGCCTTGACCCAGGCCGTACTTCAAATGGGGGTATCAGCGCCATCGGCGCCGTAATCTCATGCGAGTTAATCCAAATTTCACTCCGAACATTCTCAATGACGTCTGGCAAACGCAGTCGGCCGAACAGACTGCGATGGAACAACTTTCCACCGGCAGGCGCGTCAACCTGCCTTCCGATGATCCGACGGCTTTTGCCGCTGACATTTCCAACCAGGCGGAGCAGGGCCAGGTCGATCAGTATCTTCAAAATACGACGAGTCTCGAAGGCCTGTTTCAGACCGCCGACTCCACGTTGAGCTCTGTCGTGACGTCGCTCAATCAAGCAATTTCGATCGGGACACAGGGCGCGAACGGTACGCAGTCACTGCAGGATCAGCAGGCGCTGGCGTTACAGATACAAGCCATCCAGGCGCAGATGGTGCAATTGGGCAATACGTCGTATCAGGGTAACTACATCTTCGCTGGCACGGCCACTACAACGAAACCCTTCGTACTCGATCCCACGCAGGCATCGGGCGTCGATTACAACGGCAATACGGGAACCAACAGTGTGGAGATCGCCGACGGCCGCAGCCTGCAAACTAATGTTCCCGGCTCGCAGATTTTCCTTGGAAGCGGCGGCAACGTGATGCAGTCTTTGCAACAGTTGGCCACCGCGCTCAACAGCGGCGATACGACCGCTATCGGCACGGCGACTACTGCGGTCAGCACCGCGCTGAGCTATGTCTCCCAGCAAAGAACGTTTTACGGGAGCGCCGTACAGGCGCTCACCTCCAACCAGTCGTTCCTTCAGCAGGAACAGGTCAATCTAAAAAGTCAGGAAACGAGCCTGGTCGGAGCGGATATGGCGCAAGCCGCCACTGATTTGACCCAGGCAACGACGACTCACGATGCGGCTCTCGCGGCCTTGGCGAAAGTCATTCCGACCAGCCTTCTCGACTACCTGCGCTAGAACGTCACCGCCGCTAGATCAAGATGTGCTCGGGCCCGATCTCGCGCCCCGTGCCCACCAGAATGCTCGCGCGTTCGATCACATTTCTCAGCTCTCGAACATTTCCCGGCCACAGATGCTGTTTCAGCAAGGAGATGGCGTCGTCACTGAGTGCAACATGGTGCGGGCAGAACTTGGCCACGAAGCTCGGGATCAGCAACTCCAGGTCTTCCATGCGCTCCCGAAGCGGCGGCAAATCGATCGGAAAAATCGAAAGCCGGTAATATAAGTCCTCCCGAAATGCGCGCTGCTGAACCAACGCGCGCAGCGGAGCGTTCGTCGCGGCAATCACCCTTACGTCGACGCGAAACGTATCGTTGCTTCCAAGTCGCTGCACCTCTCCCTGCTCCAGAAATCGCAACAGCTTCGACTGCAATCCCAAGGCAAGGTCTCCAATCTCGTCGAGAAAAAGCGTGCCCCCCTGCGCGGCATGGATCCTTCCGATCTTCGATTGAACGGCTCCGGTAAACGCTCCCTTAACGAAGCCGAACAGCTCGGCCTCCAGCAGCGCCTCGGGAATCGCAGCGCAGTTCACCACCACGAAGGGCTTCAAACGCCGCAGGCTGAGTTCGTGCAAAGCCCGCGCCACCACATCCTTGCCCGTCCCGCTCTCTCCCGTGATCAGCACCGACGTATCGCGTTGCGCCACCTGGCGCGCCATGGTAAACACGCGTTGCACCGCCCCTGCTCTTCCAATAAATCCAGGCAGCCCCTCGATCGCAGGACGCGTATCTTCATAGTCTTCTGTAGCTATCGTGCTCACCGCGCTGTACGGCGCCCCGCGCTCGATCTTACGGATCATCTCGAAGCACAGAGAGTCGGGAGATGGCGCGGTAACAATCGGCTGGCCGGTATGCGGGTTGATGGGAACGATCGTTACGTCGGGATATTCCGCGCCGATGATCGCCTTGAAGTCTTCCACCTTCAAATCGGGCAGCCCGGGATCCAGCAGCACCAGCGTGACCGGCACCGTATCCATAATCTGGAGCGCCTCGGCGCCGCTGCTCGCCTCCAGCAGATTCCAGCGCCCGATCTCCAGTCGCGCCATCAGGCTGCGCCGCAAGTCCTGGTTCGAAGTTACAACCAGGACCCCTGCCGATGATGGAACGTCTTCACAATCCCCCTGGGGCAATGACGATGTCAGGCTAGACATGTAAGGTTCTCGCCTCCGGGTAAATGCCAGCCTGCTTCTCCACCACTCTCCGAAGCTGTTCAAACCTCGAATTCGCCTGCGAGATCTGCTCCACTGCCTGCTGCAACCAGGCCTGCTTTTCCTCCGCCGTCATTGCCTCCGTCAGAGTCAATTCGAGAATTCCCCGAATCGTAGACAAGGGCTGCGCGGTTTTATGCAGGATGCGCAGGATCGCGTCATTCATCGAACGATCAACGTTGGGAACTGCTTCCATACCATGAGATTCCATGCCATTGCCTCTCTATTTTTCGCGCAGAACGTATCCAACGCCGCGAATCGTGTGCACCAGCTTCGCGGGAAAATCCTTGTCCACTTTGTCTCGAACGTACTTCACGTAGACATCGATCAGGTTCGTGCTTCCGTCGTAGGAGTCTTTCCACACGTTCTCCATGATCATCTCCCGCGTGACCGGCTGCGGTGAGTTGAGCATGAGGTACTCGAGCAGCATGAACTCCTTCGCCGTCAGATCAAGCTTCCGGCCCGCCCGCTCCGCCCGCAACTCCGAGCGATTCAGCATAAGGTCGCCAACCTGTACCGTCGTGCGCGATCCTCCCCCCACATTCCGCCGCAGCAGCGCTCGCGTTCTGGCCAGCAACTCCTGAAACGAGAAAGGCTTCACCATGCAGTCGTCGGCGCCTGCGTCCAGGGCCATGATTTTGTCTTCCAGCCGGCTCCGCGCCGTCAGCACCATGATCGGCAGCATCGGCGCCTTGGGACGAATCTCCTGAAGCACCGACATTCCATCCCGCTTCGGAAGATTCAAATCCAGAATCAGCAGACTGTATCTCGTTTGAGAAAGCGCCTGGAGCGCAGTCTCTCCGTCGTTCACCACATCGACTCCGTTGTGTTCGCTTTGCAAGCCCCGTCGCAGAAATTGTGAGAGCGGTACATCGTCATCGGCAACCAAAAGACGATAAGAATGAAATGCTGGCGCGGGGGACTTTACGGGTTCACACTTCACTGCTTCAAACGTGCTGGTTTCCATTTTTCCTTCACTGGTTAGAGGTTCGGAGTTCCTGGGATTACAGAACTGTCCGGGCAGGAATGTGAATGCAATTAGATTTCCCTAATTGAGAAGCATTCCCATAACGGTAGATTAATGATTACAGAAGCTTTATTAGCGCGAGAGTAGAAGCCACTTCTCGCCATATGTATGCAGGCTGGAATTGTGTCTGAAATTCAGACAGTCTTTGCGACTGTCGTGAGGATTTGCCGCTGTCTTTAATTAATGTCACTCGCAGTTACTGGCGCCGAGCTATTTCTTTGTCTCAGTCTCTTCGGCCGCCGCGGGCTGCGCCGCGGTGGAGGCGGGGGCTTGAGTACCAGGTTCCGCGGCGGTCCCATGATCCTCCGAGACGGGATTCTCCACATATTGCACAATCAACGAGATTCGCCGGTTCGACGGATCAAGAGGGTCCTTCACAACGCGCAATCTCTGATCGGCAAATCCGCGCACTTGTGCTACCTGGTCTTCACGAATTCCATTCTGCTGCATCAATCTGCGAGCTGCATTCGCCCGATCCGATGACAGCTCCCAATTTCCATAGTCCACCCGGGCCGCGTAGGGTTTGGCATCTGTGTGCCCTTCAATCGAGAGTTTATTCGGGAGCTTTCCTAGCTCCTGCGACAGCAGAACCAGCAGTTCTTTTCCCTTGTCGTTCGGTTCCTGGCTCCCGCTTTCAAAAAACGTTCCGGTAGCCGATTCCAGCAATTCGATCCGGAGACCCTCCGCTGTTACCGTCATTTCAATCTGATTTCGCAGCTTGTCAAAGTCATTCAGCTTACGCACCGATTTCTGCAGCTGCTCCTTTAGCTTCGCCATGTTCTCTTTGGTAAGAGTGAAGTTGTCGCCCGAGCCGCGCTGGTCCGTGCCCACCATCTTCGACTTCCCCGAAGGATCTTTGAAATATCCTCCAATCGCCTCCTGAACCTGCTTGCTGCTGTTCATCAGCCAAAGAACGATGAACAATGCCATCATCGCGGTGACGAAGTCTGCATAGGCCACCTTCCACGCGCCGCCATGGTGGCCCCCGTGCGAAATCTTCTTCTTGATGATGATGGGAGGTGTGGACGCCATGATGAACTCGTACCCTAAGCGGACGCGGCTTTCGCCGCTTCAGATGCCCCGCGACAGGTCTTTTCAACTTCCTGGAACGAGGGCCGCAAATGTCCCGGAATTGCGCGCCGCCCGAATTCCACGGCCATAATCGGCGCGCTTCCTTTCAGAAAAGAGATCATTAGGACTCGCAGGACGTGCAGGTAGCAGCGCTCGTCTTCCGCTGCCTTGGCCATATTCGCAGCCAGGGGGCCCACCAGCCCATAACAAAGCAAGATGCCGAGGAACGTTCCCACGAGTGCCGCGGCCACTTTATGTCCGATTTCTTCCGGCGGCCCACCCAGCGCGCCCATCGTGATTACAACTCCGAGCACCGCCGCGACAATCCCCAAGCCGGGAAGCGAGTCAGCCATGCTCGAGAGTGCCGCCACCGGCTGTCCGGCATCGTGGTGGTGCACTTCCATGTCGAGTTCCAGCAATTGATCGAGGTCAAAAGCTTCGGTCCCCGTAATCGCCATCCGCATGCTGTCGCAGAGGAAATCCTTGGCATGGTGATTCTTCAGAAAAGCCGGATGTTTGGAAAGCACCGCGCTCTTTGCCGGATCCTCGACGTCCGCTTCCAGCGCCATCAGGCCTTCTTTGCGGGCTTTGTTGAAGAGTCCAAACATCATCTTCAATAAGTCGAGGTAGGTCTCTTTCTTATAAGGCGAACCCTTAAACACACCGAGCACGCCGGAGATGATCTTCATCAGAATGTGCAGCGGATTCGCAACCAAAACGGTGCCGATCGAAGCTCCGCCGATAATGATGAGTTCAGCCGGCTGCATGAGAACCTTGAGGTTCCCGTGCTCCATAAGGTAACCGCCGGCGATTGCACCGAAAACAACGACAATTCCGATGATGGCAAACATATCTATCCTGTCCGGCGTCGAGACCTACCGCGGGCATGATGATCGGCATTCCCGTCCGAAATCTTCAAACTACTGCTGCCTGATCGCCGGCCGCGCCGCACCCTTCTCGCGACGCGCCACAATTACCAGGTCCACTCGCCGATTTTGTTTCCGTCCCTCTTCCGTGTCGTTGCTGGTTCGCGGCCGGTATTGCGAGTACCCTGCCGCCGAAATCAGCGCCGGATCGAACCCATGCTGCTCCACCAGCAACGACACTACTTCCGTCGCCCGGGCGGTCGAGAGTTCCCAGTTCGATCTGAATCGCTCCGTATGGATGGGCACGTTATCCGTATTCCCTTCCACGCGCACCTGAAAGCCTCTTTCATTCAGTACACCTGCAATGCGAGTCAAGGTCGCCCGGCCTTCCGGCAGCAGCGTCGCCTCACCGCTGTTGAAAAAGCCAATTTCCCGCAGGCTCACTACCAGCCCTTCCGGAGTCGCATGAATTTCAATTTCGTGCCTTTGAATCTGTTCCCCCAGCGCCTCCTGAAGTTGCCGCTTCAGCAGGTTCACGTCCGGGAGCGCTTCATCCGTAATCGCGGGATTTATCGCCTGCTCCGCTGGAGCCGTCGAAACCGCAGAATCTCCCGGCTGCTGTTCCGGCGTATAAGCGGCATTGCCGGAAAATGCCCCCAGCTGCTCGAACGCTCCTTTGATTGCCGCCGATACCTGTACCACCTTCTTCTTGTCCATCTGCGAGGAAGCGTAGAGCACGACAAAAAATGCGAACAGCAGCGTGATGAAATCGGCGTATGAGACCAGCCAGCGCTCATGGCCCGCATGTTCATGATGTTTTCGTCGGCGCCTCATCAGGCAGGCTTCTTCTCTGCGTGATTGGCCGGGAGGTATCCCAGCATCTTGGTCTCAATCATGCGCGGATTCATGCCTTCCAGAATTGAGATGACGCCTTCCAGCGTCATCTCCCGCCATACTAGCTCCTCGCGGCTCTTGATTTTGAGCTTGCCGGCGGAGGGCAGGAAAAGAAGGTTGGCCGACCCCACGCCGTAGATCGTAGCCACAAAAGCGACCGCAATGCCTTTCCCGACCTCGTCGATGTTCTGGAGGTGTTGCATCACCTGAATCAGGCCGAGTACCGCCCCGATGATTCCGATCGTCGGCGCAAATCCGCCGGCAGCCTCGAACACCTGCGCCACTTTGTCCGAGTGGTCCATCTGATTGTCGAGATCGAGCTCCATCATCTTTCGAAGCTCTTCCGGATCCGTCCCGTCGACCGCCAGCATCAACGCCTTTTTCAGGAACGGATCGCTGATCTCGTTCAGCTTGGAGTCCAGGGAAACGATGCCTTCGCGGCGGGCGCGCTGCGCATACACGAGCAACTCGCTCACCAGCTTTTTGGGGTCTTCATTCTTGTCCAATACAACATGCGCAACTCGCTTGAACGCCTCGGTCACCAGGGGCAGCGGGAACTGCACCATGACGGCGCCCAGCGTCCCGCCAAAAACGATCATCGCCGCCGTGGGTTGGAGCACCTGCGCGACCTTTCCACCTTCCAGAAAAAGGCCCGCCCCGATTCCGCCAATGGCGATCAGAATTCCGACAAAAGTACTCTTATCCAAGGGAAGGAGTCTCCGACGTCTTGTGCACTTCTGGGCTCGTATGTTTCATACCGGCCTCAACCTGGGGGTTGATGCCCGCTGTGGACATGCCGGCAATCAAGGCGCGGCGAAATTCGATTACCTTCTCGATCACTCGTTCGGGAGTTTCGAGCACCACGATCTTCTCGCCCGTGGTCAGGGCCACAACCGTGTCCGGCGCCTTCTCGATGAACTTGATCAGATCGGAATTCACCGCAAATTGCTGGTGGTTCAATCGAGTTAGCTGGATCACGACATTACCTTTGCCGCGGGCTGTGTCCCGCGAAACTGCCGAACTGTAATCGGCACAATTGACTTCTGATGCGTGGCTTTCCGTCTTATCAATCCCCCGGAAGTAACGTGCCTGAGTTACGTCGTCCAACCGGACCAACGCGTTCGACACCACTCCCTCGCCTAATCTCTGCAATTGGTCTACCTCATTCGGCCCTAATCTTCGTGTCCGGCCAGCCGCGTCCGCATCCGGCGATGAAGCGGAATGTCCGCTGCGCATCGGCGTGAAGTCATGGCCAGCCGCGTGCACCGCTCTCTCGGAGCCCGCGCGAGTCTCACATTTTTCACTAATCCAGACGCGGAACAGGAGCCTGTCTTGCCGGCTGTAGGCCTCTCCATGATCGTGAAGAACGAAGCGCACACGATTCGCGCCTGCCTGGAGAGCGTTCGCGATGTCGTCACCCAGATCGTTATCGCTGACACCGGTTCAACCGACAGCACCTGCGACATAGCCCGAGAGTTTGGCGCGACCGTGGTCAGCTTCCCGTGGCAAGATCACTACGCCAATGCCCGTAACGCTGCTCTTGCGCCCGTCACGGCCGATTGGGTCTTAGTCCTCGATGCCGATGAAGAGCTCGACCGTCAGACCGCGCGCAATATGCAAACCACCCTGCGAAGCCCCATCCATCGGAGGCTTCACCACGCCCATCCGCAACTACGTGAAGTCTCGCTCCAATCGCGGATGGGATCGAATCGCCGTCGAAAACGATCACCGGCACGAGCGTGCGAAAGATTCTCCCGCCTTCTTCATTCACGAGAATTGCCGCTTCTTCCGCCGCCGCCCCGACATCTTCTTTACCGGCCGCGTACACGAACTCGTCGAGCCCCAAATCGCCGCCGCCGGCCTCCAGCTCGGAGTTGCCCCTTTCTTCATCCATCACTTCGGGCATCTTGAAAGCCACGGGGAAAACGCGGGAAAGCACGCCTATTATCGGGATCTTCTGCGCAAGAAAATAGAAGAGGAGCCCGATAATCCGGCCGGATGGGTCCATCTCGCTCTCCAGGAATACGAATGCTTCCAGAATGGGGAAGAGGCACTGCGTTGCCTTCAGCGTGCCTTGGAGCTCGAACCGCGCGCCGCGGAAGCGTGGCTGTTCCTGGCCATGATCTATGTCGACACCGGCAGATTTCAGGAGGCGCTCTCCGCCCTCGACCACGACACCCGCAAAGGTCCTGGCGCCGCATTAAGGGAACAGATCCGCGGCGACGCACTCCACTCGCTCAACCGTCTGGACGAAGCGCGGGCCGCCTACCGGCGCTCCATGAAGGTGACCGGCTGTGATCCGATGCTGGAAAGTAAGCTGGGATACATTGAGGTCAAGCTGGGCCATCGCGACGCCGGTCTCGAGAAGCTCCTGCACGCGGCTCTCGCATCCCCCGATATGTTCGCTGTGCAGGACCGCTTGATGAAGGCCTACATTATGGTGGGCAAACTGCCAGAAGCGGCTATGACCGCGGAAAAAGTGGCGCAGGCCTTGCCGCATCCAAGGACGCACCTCAGGGCGGCCAGCCTGTACGCCGCCCTCCATGACTTTGACCGCTGCCTGCAACTCCTGCGGCGCGGCCTCCAGGAGTTTCCCGATTCCCCCGAATTACAGCAAGCGTATGCCGAGGCCAACCGGGAAGCGGCCGCCGGTGGCCAGTTCTCATCGACCTCTAATGTAGGTGCGCCCGTAACTCCATGATTCTTCTTGCTTAGTGCCAGTGTCAGGGTAACAACAAAGCAGTGACCGACGTGACTATTGAAGGACTTCGCATAGTGCCGATAAGTAGGCCGCAACAAACAATCTCCTGCTCGAAGGTGACGAGTTCAGCATCAACGAACCTCGGGCTTCAGAGTAGGAGAAATCCAAAACTTAATCGGAGATTTTCGAAATGTCACTCTCAATCCTGACTAACGTTGCTGGCCTGACAGCGCAGAACTCACTCGAAACCAACCAGATGTCCCTGAACCAGACGCTGCAAGCCCTCTCCACCGGTAAGCGCATCAATTCCGGCGCAGATGATCCGGCTGGTCTCGCAATCGCCAACGGCCTGCAAGCGAACGTCACCGCCCTGACTCAGTCTGTGCGGAACGCAACTGACGGCGTCGGCATGCTCCAGGTCGCCGATGGCGCCCTCTCGCAGATCACGACTCTCTTGAACAGCGCGGTCAGCCTGGCCACGGAATCGGCCACCGGCACGGTCAGCGATTCGCAACGCGGCGCTCTGCAGGCTGAGTTCGCGTCCATCCAGACCGAAATCACCAACATCGGTCAGAACACCACTTACAACGGCCAGGCGATTTTCGGTTCTGGCAACTCGCTTGCTGTTTACATGAGCGATTCTTCCGGCGCGGGCACGACCACCGTGACTGTCAACCTCAGCTACGGTCAATTCCTCGAACCTCGGTACTGCCAGCGGTTCGACCACGCCGATCAGCATCGCCAGCAACGACCTGTCGACCGCCTCGGACGCGCAGGCCGCTCTGACCAACATCAACTCTGCCATCGCGGGCATCGCGCTACTGCGCGGCAACCTCGGTGCCAGTTCGAACCAGTTGACGGCTGCCAGCAACGTTATGAGCAGCCAGATCACCAACCTGACCAACGCCGAGAACAACATCATGGCCGCGGATATGGGAACCGAAACCGCCAATCTGTCGCAGGAAAGCATTCTGCAGCAGACCGGCATTGCCGCACTGCAGCAGTCGAACCAGATGCAGCAGTCGGTACTGAAGCTGTTGCAATAGTCCTGAGCGGAACATGGGATGGGATGGAGCTGACCGGCTCCATCCCGTTTCTTAATGGCTCAGTGATTTTTCGAGGAGCACGAAATGGGATCGTCGTCGATCGACCTTAGTTCTATCCTGTCCGCTCTTGGCTCCACTTCTTCCGGCATTAACGTTCAATCCGCCGTCGCGCAGGAAATCGCTCTCGAATCTCAGCCCATGCTCCTCTGGGAGCAGCAGCAATCGAATCTCTCCAATCAGACCAGCGACATCAAGGGCATTGAAGGCGATATCACCACCCTCCAGGACGCATTGAGCGCATTAAAAGATCCGGCCGGCGCGCTCGCCGCCATGACCGCATCGTCCTCGAACTCCGCCGTTGCGACCGCATCGGCGGCTGCCGGTACAGTTGCCGGCAATCACACGGTCGTCGTGAACAATCTCGCCACCACGGCTACCTGGTACTCCACCGACGTCGCCAGCGAGACCACGCCTCTCTCCGCTGGCTCTTTCAACATTCAGGTAGGTTCCGGTTCCCCAATCACCGTCACCACCGGCAGTGGAGTCAACACACTCGACGATGTCGTCAACTACATCAATGGCCAGAACGCAGGCGTGACTGCCAGCGTCGTGAACGACGCGAACGGCGCCAGACTTGCGCTGGTCGCCACAAATTCCGGCGCCGCCGGCAATTTCACGGTTAGCAATGGTTCGGGTTTGACCTTTACGCAGCCAGTCACCGGCCAGGATGCATCGCTCACCATCGATGGCATCCCGATCGACAGCGCGTCCAACAGCGTATCTGGAGCTGTAAATGGATTGACCTTCAATCTGACAGGCACGGGGCAATCCAGCATTTCCGTCGCTCCCGATGCGGGTTCGGCATCCTCCGCCATCAATGCCTTCGTGAGCGCCTACAACAAAGTCATCGGTGACGTGAATTCCGAATACCAGGTCGACGGCAGCAATAAGCAAGGCCCGCTGGCCGGCGATCCCGCCCTTGCCAGCCTGCAATCGCTGCTGCTAGGCGTCGGTGGCTACAGTGCAGGAAACACCGCCGCTGGCACGCTCGGCCAACTTGGCATCTCCATGAATAATGATGGAACTCTCACCGTAGACAGTTCCACCATGACCAACGCCATTCAGACAAACTATGCCGCCGTGCAGAACTTTTTCCAGGGCACATCTTCGAACGGCTTTGCCGCCAATCTTGACACTCAGTTGAACTCGATTGTCGATCCGGTGAGTGGTGCTTTCACGGTCGATCTCCAGAGCATCAGTTCCGAGAACACCGACTTGCAGAACCAGATCGATAATTTCCAGACCTATCTGAACACGCGGACGACCTACTTGACCGCCGAATACAACGCGGCTGACGTCGCCTTGCAACAGTTGCCAACTCTTGAAGCACAGCTCAATGCAGAGCTAGGCATTACGACCACGACAAAGAGCTAAATGACACGAAATCAGACTGAACTGACGTATCTGCGCGCCGGCATTCAGAGCGCGTCCTCCGTCCAACTCGTAATCGTTCTTTACGATCTCCTGATCGGCGCCCTCATGGGCGCAATCAGCGCCATCGGCAAGAATGACGTCGAAGAACGCTCCCGGGAAGTAAAGCGCGCCTTCCTCGTTCTTGAGCACATGGAAGGTTCTCTGAATATGGAAGACGGTGGCGACGCGGCGAAGAATCTTGCCCGTTTTTACGCCGCACTTCGCTCCAACATCATGAAGGCTCACTCTCAGGTGAGCCGGAAGGACTTTGAGCGCCAGATTCAACTTGTTTTTCAAGTCCGAAGTGCGTGGGAGAAAGTCGATAGCCAGCAGGCTCCGCGCAACGAGCCTAAGCCTTCCCAGCCGCAGGAAGCCGAGATCGAGCGCGGCCAACTGGCAGCCAACTGGACGGCCTGAAGTTTTGCGTCTGAATGTGGTTCGTGAATATAACGGCGAATCTGACCAAAGCTGGCACTAAGTCGCGACCGGCATATCCGTAATTCTTATTCCGTAGTTGCCATCCACGGTCACCACCTGGCCGCGCGCAATCACCCTGTCGCCAAGCAGAAGTTCCGCGGGTTCCTCTACGGCGCGATCCAGTTCGATTACGGACCCGGAGTTCAGATCCAGAATCTCGCCCAGCGTGAGGTCGCGCTGTCCGAACCGCAGGGTCAGTGCCAGATTCACATCCAGCAAGAGTTCCAGCTTCTTCTTATCGTTCCCCGGCTGTCCCGGAACGGTCTCCGGCGCCTTTCCCGGCGGTGGTGTGGCGGAAGTCGACATCCTAAGCAGTCCTTTCTTGTGCCGATTGCAATCGTTGCTGCCCGAGTTGTGCGGCCCGCTTTCGTCCCTGCCGCACCGGGTTCGCGTCAAATGCGTCTCTACCAGCGATGATCAGCGCGGCCGACTGGCTCACCGGCACACCCAAATCGCAAACCTGTCCCGGAGCAAGCCCCATAATCTCGTCGACCGGCAACCTGATCGCCGTCACGCCCAGTGACACGCGGAACGAGCATTTCAGCATTTTCTCGCCGAGTTTCGACCCGCTGCCCCCGCTTCTTGGTGATTTGGCCTGCCCGGCGTCGCTCGAGAGTTTTCGCAGCAGGGCATTGAACGTCGTTCCGGGAACGAGGATTCGCAGGTGCCCCGTCACTTCTGCCATTTTGCTTTCAAACTGCAATACCACCACTCGATCGTTGGCCGACAACAGCCGCTGCACCTGCGTCAGATGTTGCGCCCCGATCAGCTCGCAATCGTTCGGTTCCGCTCCCCAGGCCGCCGCGATCTCATGACAGATGATCTTTCCGACGCCCTCCATCACATGGTCTTCAATCTCGGTCACAGCCCGGCTCTCCGCCGGCCCCTGTCCGTTTCCGCCTAGCAGTATGTCGATCAAAGGAAACACAAGTGTCTGTTCGATCTGTATCACGGCCGGCGTTTCCTGAAACTTCACCGCGAGCAGATACGCGCCACCGGCGGCTTGTTCGAGGGCCTCGCGAAATGTCATCTGCGTAACCGCGACCGAGGTTGTCTCAAAACTCGCCCTCAGGTAAGCCCCAAGGGATTGGGTGAGCCCCTTCGCCAAACTATCCTGGATGTCGCTGACAATGCTCCCTTGATCCGCCCTGAATTGTCCGGACCTCTCCGCCTGCCAGGGAGTCACGGAACGATCCTTCGCGGCGGTTTCCCTTGCCCGCTTGATTAGCGGCTTTCAAAAGCGCTACGATATCTTGTTGGCTTAGTTCGTTTTGCATACAACTCGCGCTCTCTGACGTGTGACGTTAGAGAGAAATGAGCACCTCGGCAATCTTTGCCCATATCGCGTGCACGTCCCGTTCCAACTTCGGCCTAAGTCCGGAGTTTGGCGGCGTGCGAAGATCGATAATTCGCCAAGGCTCCTATCTGCCCATACATTTTAGGGCGCTCTCGTTTGCTGGCGTAATCAGCCCAGCATCCTGGTTGGGCTCTGTTTTCAGCGGCTTCGTCACCAGGAGCTCGGGTAGGTCCCTATACATCGCGCGTTTCGTTACGAAAACGTAACAAATCTTGCCCCTTAGCTTATGATAAAGAGGCGGGTGATATACAAGGCTGGGGTTGAGTTGTACGCTCGAAGACGCAATCCGGTCTGCCCGATGGCAGTTGCTCCGAATGGAGTTTGTATCTATACCAAACGGAGTCTCTTGCAGTCCTAGGTTCCGGCCATGAGTCCTGAATGCTCATCATGCTCGATTCGAGCTATCGGATTCACCAGCATAGAAGTGCCTGAAGTTCTGTCGACGATAGCGGCCCCTCGGAGCGATGTTTGTTTTTAAAGCTGGCGGTTCCCGCTTGCCATTTAAGTTTAGAGGTTGAGTGATCGAAGGCAATCGAACAGCAGTTTTTAAGGCTTATATGAGTGAACGCAAAATTGCGAGGTTGTTGGCCATCGATGACGAGCCGCAAAGCCTCGGGTTCATTCAGGACGCTTTGTCCGATCAGGGCCTGGAAATTCACACTGCGAATGGGCCCAGGCGGGCCTCGAAAAATTCAAGGAGCTTCGCCCCCAGATTGTGCTACTCGATCTCATGATGCCGGGCGTCCGTGATTGGGAGATGCTGGATGGACTTCTCGCCATCGATCCCGGCGTCGAGGTGATTCTCATGACCGCACACTATTCCACGGAATCTGCGGTCCAGGCCATTCAGAAAGGCGCCTCCGATTATCTCAACAAGCCCATCGGCGTGGAAAAGCTGCGCTCCCGTATTTCCTCCCTTTTGTCCGAGGCCGAGAGCCGCCGCAGAACGCTCGAAATCGATCATGAACTCCTCGACGCCTGTCAGTTCGAGGGCATCGTCGGCCGCAGCGCGGTCATGCTCGATGTCTTCGCCAAGATTCGCCGAGTGGCTCCGCATTTTCAGAATGTACTCGTCAGCGGTCCCACCGGAACCGGGAAAGAACTGGTCGCTCGCGCTCTGCGGAAACTGAGTCCGAGTTCGAACGGCCCTTTCGCTATCTGCAACTGCTCGGCCATCGTCGAAACACTCCTCGAAAGTGAACTGTTCGGCTATGTTCGCGGTGCCTTCACCGGCGCCAACCGCGACAAGGTCGGGGTCTTTGAATTCGCCAATCAGGGAGTCGTCTTCCTCGACGAAATCGGTGAGTTACCTCTGCCCGCACAAGGCAAGCTCCTCCGTGTTCTTCAGAACAGTGAAATCCAGCGCATCGGTTCGCCCGCCCCGCGGACCGTAGACGTTCGCGTCATCGCCGCCACCAACCGCAATCTTCGCTCACTGGTAGCTCAGGGCAAGTTCCGCGAAGATCTTTTCTACCGCTTGTCGATGGTGGAAGTATCGCTCCCGCGCCTCATCGACCGCCGCGAAGACATGCCGCTTCTCCAGCGCCACTTCGTGGAAAAGTTCGCGCTCAAGTACAACAAGCCGGTCACCGGTATCACGCGCCGGGCGCAGAACCGCATGGCTCTTTACAACTGGCCCGGCAACGTCCGCGAACTGGAAAATGTCATCGGCAACGCCTGCATGATGGTCGAAGGACCGGTGATTGATATTCAGGATTTGCCCGAACCCGTGCGCAGCCAGTGGGGCGGCATGGCCACCCCGGACGAAAACCTCGCTCCCATGCACGAGATGCAACGCCGCCATGTTCTTCGCGTCCTTGATCATGTTGGCGGCAACAAAGCTCAGGCCGCCGAGATCCTCGGTATATCTCGCGCCACCGTCTACCAGCTGCTTTCACAAACAAAGGAGGAAATCGCAAATCGCCAGGGATAATTGCGGCCCGATGCAGTTCCTTGGGCGGTTGAGCACGCCGCCTTTTGCGTCCGTTGCCTATTCCTATGCGAAAGAACGTTGCCAATGGTCTCTCACTGACTTCGTGGCCTTCTCTTCCGCCCGGTTACTTAAGTCATACACAATAGTGACGACGATCACACGATGATTCCTGACTCCGGGACAATATTGAACTTTCCACTTTTTCTAGTGTTGATCGAGGCCACTTAATGCCATCCCGGAAATCACGGCGCAAAGATCAAGGCCCGATATTGATCGCCACCGTGTATCTGTTGGCTTCCAGCATCTGGATCGCTGCGACCGATCGGTTACTGAGACGCATTTCATCGAACCCCGACTTCCTCACTCGTGCTGCTATCGCCAAGGGTTTTCTGTTCATCTTTGTTACCACTGGTCTCCTTTACGTCCTCATCCGCAGACTCAATCGCACGCAACGTGAACTCCATGAGACAGTCGCAGCCCGCACCGATGCTCTAGCCGACAGCGAAGCTCAATACCGCCTCCTCTTTGATAGGAACCCCTTGCCGATGTGGGTCTTTGATCGGAAGAGCTTGCAGTTCCTGGCCGTCAACCAGGCCGCAATCCGTCATTACGGCTATTCGCGCGACGAGTTCCTACGCATGACCATCCTCGACATCCTGCCATCCGATGAAGTCGAGCATGTCCGCGATTTGGTGGCCAAGCCGTCTCCCGGACCGCAAGGCGTGGAGAATGGACGGCATCACAAAAAGGACGGGTCAATCATCGATGTTGAAATCACCTCCCACACATTGAGCTTTCAAGGTTGTGAAGCCGAGCTCATCCTGGCGCACGATGTCACCCTTCGCCGGAAAAGCGAAGAACGATTGCTCCAGTCGCAGGAAAGATTTGCCAAAGCCTTCCGCTCCAGCCCCGTTGGCATCACCATCAGCAGGGAGGTCGATGGTCGCTATCTTGACGTCAATCCCACTTTTCTCAAAATCATGGGCTACGAGCTTGATGAAATGCTGGGACGAACCGCCACCGAACTCCATATCTGGGCTGACATCGAGCAGCGCTCGGTCATGATCGAGCAGCTCAAAGCACACCAGTATTCGAAGCCGATGAAGGTTCGCTTCCGTACCCGATCGGGCCAGTTCCGCGTGGTCGAACTGGCCGCCGAGCGTATTCAGTTGGATGACGAACCTTGCATACTCGCCATCATTCAAGACATTACCGAGGCGAAACTACTGGAACAGCAATTCCTTCAGGCTCAAAAAATGGAGGCGGTCGGAAGGCTGGCAGCCGGCGTCGCTCACGACTTCAACAACATGCTGGGCGTCATCATCGGCTACAGCGAAATCGCCAGGGACCGCCTGGGCCCGGACAGTCCGCAGCAAAAGTATTTGCAGGAAATCAAGACTGCGGGCGACCGCGCCGTCGCTCTTACCCATCAACTTCTCGCTTTCAGTCGCCAGCAAGTGCT
>CAWEAB010000014.1:0-71828 GCA_963806745.1 uncultured Acidobacteriaceae bacterium | reverse complement strand
ATGGGTCTATCAATTGATTGGTGACAAGTGTTTTTTCACAGGCGTGCGTTCTGATTCTGACGCCGCCGCAAAGAGGGTTACACCAGGCGATCAGCTTCTTGCCATGAACGGAATGGCGCTCAACCGGGATAATGTCGAGAAGCTCCAATACGTGTTCAACGCCTTCCGGCCACTGAACCACGTCACGCTCGATTTGCGCGATCCGAATGGCCACTTGCGCCGAGTGGAAGTGAATGCCAAGGTCAAGTATCCACCGCGCAAGGCTGACAGCAGGGAGGGTGACGTTTGGGGATGGGAAATGGACATGGAAGAATGGCAACGCGAGAACAAGGCACGCTCGGTCGAGATTGGCGACGTGGTGGTCCTGAAATTACCATCCTTCATGTTCCTCGAGGGGGAACTCGATGACGTCATCAACAAAGCCAGGAAGCGCAAGGCTTTGATCATCGATTTGCGCAGCAATCCTGGGGGAGACGAAGATTTCCTCCTGTCTCTCGTGGGCAAGATGTTCGATCACGAGGTTAAGATCGGCGACCGGGTCACTCGTGAGGGAAAACACGCGCTAATTGCTAAGCCTCATGGCGCAAATTTTCTGGGCCAACTCATTGTTCTGGTCGACAGCAGCTCTGCCTCCGCCGCCGAACTGTTCGCTCGCGTCATGCAGCTTGAGAAACGAGCCGTGGTTCTGGGGGACCGCTCAAGCGGGATGGTTATGGAAGCAATGGAGTACACGTATCACGTCGGTGTCGAGACGGTCTGGGACTATGGAGCGGAGATCACACATGCCGACCTCATCATGGCTGACGGAAAAAGCCTGGAACACAGCGGGGTAATTCCCGACCAAATTGTTCTACCCACGGCTGCAGACATCGCCGCTCGACGAGATCCGGTGCTGGCATACGCGGTTGAATTGGCGGGAGGAAAGCTGAGCGCCGAGGACGCAGGCAAGCTATTTCCCTTTGTGTGGCCACGGTGGTAGCAGATTTAGTTCCGGGGACCCTAAGCCTCGGTGTCAGTTCTCATTCTTTGGGGCACGATTCGGATGGCGAGTTTGACGGTTTGAGATTCTACTTGCATGGTTGGCGAAACATCCCGATAGCACTCATTGACCTCTGCAAACGCCGCCCTGTTCCTGGGAATCTCCTACCATCACTTCCGCCTGACGAAAACGTACGATCTCCAAATCCAGCCACTCCCGAAATCGCTTCGCTTTGGAATCCAAGGTATCCTGAAACTTCAAAGATCTTGAACATCGGCATTGGATCCCAGCCAGCAAATTCGCGCTTGGTTTCGCACCCTCTATGCGACTTGGGGACATCAGCATTGGTGGCCCGCCCGCTCTCCCTTTGAGGTCATCGTCGGCGCCTATCTCACCCAGAACACCTCCTGGACCAACGTCGAACTGGCCCTCGAAAGCCTTCGCGCCGCCCGCGTCCTGAGCGTAGCCGGAATCCGCCGCACGCCCCTGCGAAAGCTGGAGACCCTGATCCGCTCCTCCGGCTACTTTCGCCAGAAAGCACAGCGCCTCAAGACGTTTGTAAATTTCCTCGACCGGACCTACGGCGGCTCGCTGTCACGCATGTTCGCCCAGCCTACCGCGAAACTTCGCGCAGAACTCCTGGCCCTCAATGGAGTCGGCCCGGAAACAGCCGATTCTATTCTTCTCTATGCCGGGAACCATCCCTCGTTCGTCGTCGATGCCTACACCCGGCGCATCCTCGAGCGCCACGAACTGATCGATGCCGCCGCGAGCTACGAGGAGATCCGCGAGCTTTTCGAGCGAGCGCTCAAGCCGCTGGAAGAGGACATTCTCGCGTGCCCGCCAGCGTCCGCTGTGAGTGGTCCGCCCGGTTCCTGCCATTTGCCCTCCAGGATGAGCGCGGCGAAACGGGAAGCGCTGGTTCAGATCTTCAACGAGATGCACGGCCTGATCGTGGGCCTAGGCAAGAACTACTGCAAAAAGTCACAACCAGAGTGTGAGCGCTGTCCTTTGCAAAAGTTCCTTCCCACCGCAGAGTAGTTACCTAGCACCGGCATCTCGCTCCGGCGTCGGGGTCTTATGAATGTCCAGCCTCAAAATTCGTCTGCTGACCTCATTCGCATTGGCTCTTTCCGTCGCCTACGCCGCTTCCCTGCCCTCGACCCTCCGTGAAGCGCGCCCAGAGTTCCAAGATTCAAATCGGAGCCGCCGTCCGTCCCGCCAATCTCTCCGAGCCCGCCTACGCCGCCACGCTCGCCCGCGAGTTCAACATGCTGGAGCCCGAAGACGCCCTTAAATGGGAGACCCTCCGCCCTGATCCGCAAACCTTCGACTTCCACCAGGCAGATCAACTAGTAGACTTCGCCCTCCGCCACAACATGAAGGTCCGAGGCCACACGCTGGTCTGGCATCGCCAAAACCCGAAATGGCTGACGGAGGGAAACTACACGCCCGCCGAACTCAGCAAGCTCCTCGAAACTCACATCAAAACGGTAGTCGGCCACTACAAAGGAAAGATTTTCGCCTGGGACGTAGCCAACGAAGCCTTCGACGAAGGCAAGCGTACCGGCCAACCTCGCAGCACAATCTGGTCAAGCCTGACCGACGACAAATCACGAAACTCAACGTCGAGCCCACGGTTAGCACACTATTCCAGACTCGGTACGCTCGCAGCTCAGAAGCTAGAAGCTCGAAGCTGCTTTACCTCGCCCAATGTTTCCGCTGGGCGCATGAAGCTGATCCGCAAGCCCTGCTGTTCTACAACGAAGCCGAAGCCGATGAAGTAAACAAGAAGTCCGATGCCGTCTATGCCATGGTCCGCGACTTTATGCGCCAAGGCGTTCCCATCGACGGCGTCGGTCTGCAAATGCACATCGAAAAGCCTCCCGACATCGCGTCCATCTCGGCCAACATCGCCCGCTTCACCGCTCTCGGCGTGCAAGTTCACATCACCGAAATGGACGTCTCGCTCCCCGTTGACGCCAACGGCAACGCCTCTCCCGCCGACCTGCAAAACCAAGCCGAAATCTATCGCCAGATTGCCGAAGCCTGTCTCTCCCATCCCGGCTGCACCGCCATTCAGACCTGGGGATTCACCGACAAATATTCCTGGATCGGCTCGCATTCAAAGAAGACTCGCGGCGCGGCGCTTCTGTTTGACCGCAACTACCAGCCGAAGCCCGCGTACGAGGCGATCCGCCAGGCGCTAAACAAGGGCCGCTAGCCGCACGCTGATCCGCTTCTCCCGCGCCTCAAGCCTCTATAATGAGGCCATTCGAGCGTAAGTCGCGCGAAAGCCGCCTTTGTCGATCACGGATCCAATTCGCGAAGAGCCCCGGCGCACCGGCCGCCGCAAAGCCGTCATCACACTGGCGATCGCCGCATTCCTGCTCCTCGCTCTGCTCGTCGCCCAAGGCTCCTTCAATCTGAAATTCATCAGCCCGGACACGAACCAGCAGCTCTACTTCTTCGTCACCCTCACTGGCCTGATCTTTGCTGCCTTTGTCGCGCTTTCTTTCGTCCTGGCGCGCAATCTTCTCAAGCTCTACGCCGAGCGCCGTCTCGGAATTGCGGGCTCAAAGTTTCGCACCCGCCTCGTCGTCGTCAACCTTCTTCTCTCTTTCCTCCCTGTCATCGCCATGTTCTGGTTTTCTTATGGCCTGATGAACCGCTCCATCGATAAATGGTTCTCGCAGCCCGTCGAGGAAGTCCGCGCCGACACCGCCGCCATGTCGACGCTGCTCTTCGACTATGCCGGCCTGAACGCCACGGTCGAAGCCCAGTCCATCGCTCAGTCGGAAGAATTTCAATCTGCCTTCGCCCGCAGAAATTTCTCGGCCGTCAACGACGAACTCCTCGAGCACGTACCCACCCTTCAGGGCGGATTCGTCGTCGCCCTAGCCGGAGGTGAAGCCAGCGCTGTTCTCAATACCCCGGCTCCCTGGCCGCAAATGAAAGCCAGCTTTCCCGTCGCCCAGGCCTTGCGCGGGGCCAATCCTCATTTCCAGTGGGGACAAAACGAATACGTGGTGGGAGCCGCTCCCGCCGCGGACGGCGCGGTCCTCGTCGCCCTTCCGCTGCCCCCCAAGTTTGCCGAAACCGCGCGTCAGATTCAGGAGAGCCAGCAGCGCTACGTTGAACTGGCCCGCCAGCGCAAACTGGTTCGCCGCACTTATCTCGGCTTTCTGCTTCTTCTCACCGTTCTTGTGCTCTTCGCTTCGACCTGGCTGGCGCTGTTTCTCTCGAAGCTCGTCAACCGCCCGGTCGCCGCCATCGCCGCCGGCACGGAAGCCATATCCAAAGGCCAGCTCGACTACCGCGTCGATATCCGCGCCACTGACGAACTCGCCGAACTCGTGCGCTCCTTCAACAGCATGGCCGAGCAGCTCGAATCCAGCCGCCGCCAGATCGAAGCGTCCAGCCGCGAACTGGGCGACGCCAACGAAGCCCTCGAAGGCCGACGGCGTTACATCGAGACCGTCCTCGAGAGCATTCCGACCGGCGTTGTCTCCATCGACGACGACCGCCGCGTCACCCTGGCCAACGCCGCGTTCTCGCGCATGTTCCATCCCGACCGCCCCGAGTTCGCCAGCCCCGCCGCTCTCGCCGGTCTCCCCTTGCGAGACCTATTGACCGCCGACGTGCTCTCCGACTCGGACCCGCTGCTTCGCCGCGCCGATCGCATGGGCCTGACCGCGGCCAATATGGAAATCGCGGTCCCCCACGCCAAGCTCAACGTGGCCGTCACAGTAGCCGCGCTCGAATATCCTGCCCGGCGCCTGGGATACGTGCTCGTCTTCGAAGATCTCTCCGATCTCCTGCGGGCGCAGAAGCAAGCAGCCTGGCGTGAAGTAGCTCGTCGTGTCGCGCATGAAATCAAGAATCCCCTCACGCCCATCGCACTCTCCGCCGAACGCATTCATCGCCATCTGGCTCGCGGCTCCGCGCCCGACGCCACCTCGCTGGAAATCATCCGCACCTGCGCCGACACCATCAACAACGCGGTCGAAACCGTGCGCAATCTGGTCGATGAATTCTCCGTGCTCGCGCGCTTCCCCGCCTCGCGTCCGCAGCCCGCCCGCCTCAACGATTTCGTCGAAAGCGCCCTGACTCTTTTCAGCGGACGCCTCGAAGGTATTCGCGTACACGCGGACCTTGCCGACGACCTACCCCCTGTCATGGCCGATCCCGAAGCTATCAAGCGCGCGGTAGCGAATCTGATCGACAATGCGGCCGAGGCTATGCGTGATTCCGTGCTTAAAGAGATCACTATCTCAACGGCGCTGGTGGCCAGCCGGGACGCGGTAGAACTCACCGTCTCAGATACCGGCCATGGCGTCTCGCGCGACGTAAAAGAAAGATTGTTCCTTCCCTACTTCTCAACCAAGCAGCGCGGCACCGGCCTGGGCTTGGCTATCGTGAGCAGAATCGTCGAAGACCACAACGGCTCCATCCGCGTGGAAGAAAACAAGCCGGTAGGCAGCCGCTTTGTAATCGAGCTGCCGGTCGCAGTAGAAACCTTTGTAGCTCCGGTCGCATAGCCTAAAATGAATCGTGGCTGGCGCCACCACCATGGCCAACATCCTCATCGTCGACGACGAATCCGGCATCCGCGAATCTCTCCAGGGCATCCTCGAAGACGAAGGGTACAAAACCGGTGTCAGCCCCAGCGGTGAAGACTGTCTCGACCAGCTGCGCAAATCCACCTTCGACGTCATCCTCCTCGACGTCTGGCTCACTGGGATCGACGGCCTCGAAGTTCTAGAACGCATCCGCCAGCTCGACGATCCTCCCGAAGTCATCATGATCTCGGGCCATGGCACCATCGAAACCGCCGTCCGCGCCACGAAACTCGGCGCCTATGACTTCGCCGAAAAACCGCTGTCGCTGGAGAAGACGCTGATCCTGGTAAAAAACGCGGCCGAGGCGCGCCGCCTCCGCCACGAAAACTTGGACCTCCGCAAGCAGCTTCAGTCAAAGAGCGTAATCGCCGGCGACAGCGTCCCCATGAAAGCGCTTCGCCAGCAGATCGCGCTCATGGCTCCGACCAATGGCCGAGTCCTCATCTACGGCGAATCTGGCACCGGCAAAGAGCTAGTCGCGCACGCCATCCACACGCAGAGCTTGCGCAAGAACGAAACTTTCGTGGAGATCAACTGCGCCGCACTCCCCGAAGACCTGATCGACAGCGAGCTCTTCGGTCATCGCAAATCGTCATTCCCCGGAGCAACCACCGACAAAGAAGGCAAGTTCCAAAAAGCCGATCGCGGCACGCTCTTTCTGGACGAAGTCGGCGACATGAGCCTCAAGACGCAATCGAAAGTTCTGCGCACGCTGGAACAGCAGCGCTTCGTACCGGTCGGCAGCGACGATGCCGTAACGGTCGACGTCCGCGTCATCGCCTCGACCAATAAGGATCTCGAAGAAGAAATCACCAAGGGAAATTTTCGCGAGGATCTTTTCTACCGCCTCAACGTAATCCCGTTCGTGGTCCCGCCGCTGCGCGAGCGCAAGGAAGACATTCCGCTGCTTGCCCGTCATTTTCTGAAGGAATTCGCCTCCGCCTATGGCCGCCGCCCACGCGAAATCACCGACGAGGCCGTCGATTCGCTCATGCGCTATGCCTGGCCCGGCAACGTGCGCGAACTACGCAACGTAATCGAGCGCATCGTAATCATGAATCCCACTACCGCGCGCTTCGAACGCAAGCACCTGCCCCCTCTGGTCCACCGCGACGGCAGCCGCCGTGTAACCACCGGAGGGGACGGCTCGACGCTCCACCAGGCCAGAGCCGCCTACGAGCGCGACTACATCCTGAAAAAGCTGGACGAAAATCATGGCAACATAAGCCGCACGGCAGAGGTCTTGGGCCTGGAGCGCAGCCATTTGTATCGCAAGATGAAAAGCCTGGGAATCGCAGCGAAAGAATAGGGAGGAACGATCACCGGTCAGGGGTCACAGGTCACGGGGGAGAGGTCACATGTGGGTCTTCGAACCAGAGTCACTGGTGACGCCAGCCCGCCAGCTATCTCTTAATCATATGGATCTCAGTCCCATTCTTATGGAACTTCACTTCATCCATCAGCTGATTGATGAGAAAAATCCCGCGACCATGGTGTGAATAAATATTCTCGCCATGAAGCGGATCGGCAATCTTCGAAGGATCGAACCCCGGCCCCGGGTCACGCACCACGATGAGCATCCCGCGTTCGGCGTCGCAGGCCACATCGCATTCAACAATCTTCGAAGGATCGCTTCTTGCCCCATGCACCACGGCATTGGCCAGAGCCTCGGTCAGCGCCAGTTCGATATCGTCTTCGCGGCCGCTGGCGCACTGCCGTCTCCCGCACCACTTTCATCACGCTGCGCACTACGGGGTCGACGGCATCGCGGTCCGCGCTCAGGGTGACGCTGAGCTTCAGAATGAAGTGGCTCGGCTCGGCGCCGTCGGAAGACGCCGGATCCTTGGGTGAAGAGTCCGTCATGCGAACTGAGGGGTTGGTTGCCAATCTTGCCACCCTGCAAATATTAGGATGCGCAAGGGCGTTGAAGGATTGTAGGTATTTGTAGTCCCGGATGCAACACTATTTGAAACTTGTCTGGATTCTGTAACATCCGGAGACAGTTGCGCCAACGAAGCCGGGAGGGCGCAACTGGTATGAATGAAGTCCGGAGCGGGCGTAAGAAAGGGCCAAATGAAAACACTCATGAAACAAATTTTCACAATCAGCGCATTTGCATTGCTCGTTTTCACCAACGCGCCAGCCCAGGATACGCCCACGCAAGCTGTAACCATCGTCACCGCCGGCAACATCTCCATCACAAGGGCGAAGGGCAAGACGGTGGTGGTGATCAACTTCGCTCCGGAAAGCGCATCCACAGGCGACACCCGAATCACCATCGCAGGCCCATATTCCCTGGACGTCAACGGAGGAGTAAAGGAAGTGAAAGGTCCGCAGGGCGTCGAGCTTCACGTCCTGAGCCACGAGCAACTGCGTCTCGAAGCCCCGGAAATCGCCACCTGGGAGCATACCCACAAATTCACCGAATACACCGCTTGCGGCAAGATCCCCGCCTTCTCCGCATGCGGCCATCCGGTCTGCGACCAGTTCGGCCATCCCAAGGATCAGTGCCGCTACAACAGCGAGTCAGGCTGCGCATGCGTGGCCCCGAACGGCGGGCCTTGCGCGGAGACGGCGAGTAGACAAATAAACAGCCAAACAGCGCGGAGTTAGCCAAGGATCTGCTTACAGGCGGAGGTTTCTAGCTTGGCATGTCTGCGGTTTTGGGCCGCCGGCCTCGATTACCTTTGTTTGCCGCGAATTGCGGAGAACAAAGATTTCGGCCAGAGCGCCTTGTATGCTACGGGAGCGAGGATATTTCTCAGTTTGAATTCTGACCTTTGACTTCAAGGTCAACGCGGAATGGAACCCAAACCTCTCGACCGTCTCAAAGTCCTGATCAACTCCTCCACTCCCATCGTGGTGATGGAGACGGTCGAAGAACCGCGCGCCGTCTCACTCGTCCGCCAGGCCTGTTCCGACCTGAACATGGCGACCTTCGAATGGACCATTGCTGACGGCCTGGTCCGTTCCGGTGGAGGAGTTGCCGGCCGCTATGGCTTCCTCGTCGATGCGCGGCGATGGTCGCGGCTCCGAAGACCGCCGTCTACAACACCACCGATCCCGTCCAGGCCCTCGCCAACATGGAGTCCATGACGGTCGAGGCCGTTTTCATCCTGAAAGATTTTCACCGCCACATGGACAATCCCGTGGTGGTCCGCCGGCTGCGCGATGTGGGCCAGAAATTTTCCATGAATCGCCGGACGCTCGTCTTGACCGCGCCCACCATCGAAATGCCGCCCGAGTTATCGAGCCTGATCGAATTTCTCGATCTGCCGCTGCCCGACCAGCCCCGTCTCCGCGAGATCATCCGCGAAACGTATACCCGGATGGCGGGCAACCATACGCTCAAACTCCAGCTCGATGCCGATGGCGTCGACGCCATGGCCGCCAACCTTCGCGGCCTGACCGAAGAAGAGGCCGAGCGCGCCATCTCGCAGGCCGTCATCGGGCGTCTTTCTTTGTCGCCGGAGTGCGTCACCGATGTGCTCGAAGCCAAAAAAGCGGCGCTCAAGCGCTCCGAAATGCTCGAGTTCGTCGACGCCACCGACAACATGGCCAGTATTGGCGGACTCGAAAATTTGAAGGGATGGCTGGCGCAACGCCGCGGCTCATGGGACGCTCACGCTCGCGACTTTGGCCTCGAACCGCCCAAGGGCGTCATCATTCTCGGAGTGCAAGGCTGCGGAAAAAGCCTGTGCGCCCGCGCGGTCGCCGGCGAATGGAAGCTGCCGCTGGTGAAGTTCGACACCGCCGCGATCTATGACAAATACATAGGCGAGACCGAGAAGCGCATCCAGAAAGTTTTCAAAGTAGCCGAAGGCCTGGCGCCGTGTGTCTTATGGATCGACGAACTCGAAAAAGTTTTCGCCGGCAGCGGCCCCGACTCGGCCTCGGCCGACGCCGGCGTCTCGTCGCGCCTGCTGGCATCGTTTCTATCGTGGATGCAGGACCGCAAAGCGCCAGTATTCGTAGCGGCCACCTGCAACAACGTAACCGCCCTGCCGCCGGAACTGATCCGCAAAGGCCGCTTCGACGAACTCTTCTTCGTAGACCTGCCAAACGAAGAGGAGCGCAAGCAGATCTTCGCCATCCAGTTGACGAAGCGGAAACGCAACCCGCAGGATTACGATCTCGACCGCATAGCCGAAGCAGCCAAAGGATTTTCCGGCGCCGAAATCGAATCGGCGGTTCAGGGCGCACTATACGCGGCCTTCAGTAGAGACGGTGCGGGCCGCGTTCCATCGGACTCCGCAAAGCATGACTTGACCACCGAAGATCTGCTGGCAGCGCTTTCATCGACCGTACCGCTCTCCGTTACGCGGGCCGAGGAGATCGCCAGGTTGCGCGATTGGGCGAAAGATCGGGCGGTTTGGGCGAGCCCTCCCGGTTCGATCGGCCAGAATCCCCATAGGTAGGTATAACGTCAGCCTGAAAACGCTGCCATACTCCGGGCGTTTTCCCACTCGTTTTTCAAACTCAATTCCGTAATCCACTTTTCCAAATAGGATTGATCCAGGTCGTTCCACCGAGCGCGCAAGATTGCGGCCGCATCTTCAATCTGCCGCCTTGATTGCGCCAGTTTTGCCCACTCGAGTTTTGAGATGATTGCGTCCTCGAGACTGGCCACAAAAAGAAAGACGCCGTGCAAGTCGACGCTTTGGCGACGTCCGAACTCCTGGATACTGAAGGGACGCGATTTTCGAATTATCAGGTCAACTTTCCAGCCGGTCGCGTGATCGATGACGTTAAACATCGACTCCTGATTGAGAGCGTTCAAGGCCGAATCGACATCGCAGTAGTACTCAGCGGCGGATAGTGACTCGACGAACACCCGCAACTGCGCGGGGGAGGCCTCGGATCACAAAGTCGATATCTTGCGTGGAGCGGAGAACGCCGTAATGAGCGCCCGCGAAAGATCCGGTGAGCATGTAGCGAACGCCTGCCTGTTCAAGCGCTGTCGTGATGCGCCGAATTACGTCCTCAAGGCTCATCGCAGCCAGGCCGGCAAGGGCTTTGGCAGGAAAGCCAGTCGCAGCAGTTCCCTGGCGACCTGCGCCTCCGACCATTGCGGATGGCCCCTACGAATTCCTGCGCGGGCTAATTCGCGCGCGAACTCGCTCATCTCGAATGCCAGAAGCATGCGTTGCTCTCCCGACATTCCATGTTGAATCTTAAGCTGGATCGCTTGTGCTTTCGAGCTGGTGTCGGTGATTGCCACGACAGAAATGTTAGCACGTGGCTCGATGGCCGCCCTGCCATTGACTCCCACCCCCGCCCGCGCTAGGCTTGTGGGCAATGGTTGTGATCCGCCCCGCAAGGGCGCGCGTGCCGGAAGCATCCTCTTTGCAGACACCTTTTGCGCCTAAATCCAGGACAGTCGCCAATCCACAGGCAACCGGATTAGCATCTCAAGCAGGGCCCCCAGAAAGCTGCGGGAGGCGGCGCCCAGGCGCTGACCGACAAAAGACCTGAATGAAGAAAAGTATTGCTCTGACCCCGAACATCGAGACCCTGTTTGGCACGCGCGATGAGAACCTGCACGTGCTCGAAGACGGCCTGAACGTCAACATCGATCTGCGCTCCGATCACATCGACCTGGAGGGCGCACCGCGCGATGTGGCGCGCGCCGAACAACTCTTTGGCGACTATGAGCAGTTACGCAAGGGTGGCCACCAGTTCCAGAACGGCGACCTGAACAGCATGCTTCGTGTCCTGGTCGGCGACCCGAATGTCACGCTGCGCGGGTTGGCCGAAGCGGGGCGGCAGCGCTCCTTCGGACGACGCACGGTGCAACCGAAGAGCCCGAACCAGCGGCGCTATCTCGAAGCCATCGAGACTCACGATATGGTGTTCGGCGTGGGCCCGGCGGGAACCGGCAAGACCTATCTGGCCGTGGCCATGGCGATCTCGGCGCTGCTTAACAAGCAAGTGAACCGCATCATTCTGGCGCGGCCGGCGGTGGAGGCCGGCGAGCGTTTGGGATTTTTGCCGGGAACTTTGCAGGAAAAAATCGATCCCTACCTGCGGCCCTTGTATGACGCGCTCTTTGACATGCTCGACCCGGAGCGGGTGGAGCGCTATCTCGAGAAAAATATTATTGAGATCGCGCCGATTGCCTTCATGCGCGGACGCACGTTGAACGATTCGTTCGTGATTCTCGACGAGGCGCAGAACACGACCTCGGAGCAGATGAAGATGTTCGTGACGCGGCTTGGGATTCAGCTCCAAGGCGGTGATCACGGGCGACATCACGCAGATCGATCTGCCGAATGCGCGAGCGCAGCGGGCTTCTTGAGGCCATCGATATTCTTCAGGGCGTGAACGGGCTGGCATTTGTGCACTTCGATGAGAGCGATGTGGTGCGGCATCACCTGGTGCAGCGGATCATTCGCGCCTACGACGAGCACAAGGTTCGGGTGGCGGAGCAGCAGTTGTCGTTGCTCGAAACACGGCCAGGGACGGGCGATTTGGCGCCATCGAAGATTTCGGGCGCGGCTCGAGGCACGCGAGAACGACGACCGCGCGATCGTGCCGCCGGCGCCATCCGGACTCGCATCGGGAAATTCTGCTGAAGAACCGCGCGCGCGGAACTAAACTGAATAGGAACTCATGAAGGAGGGAGCCCCAATCCCTCCTTTCGCTTTAGGATTTGGACGGCGGAAAAAACTTGAACCACGGAGTACACAGAGGAACACGGAGGTTCGACTGAGCCGTTGTGCGGAGATTCGTGATTGGTCATCTTGCAAAAACACGTGCCGGAACTCACCGAGATCGCGCTGTCACGTTTTCTGGCTCGAGCGCGGCGAGCGACAGGATTGAAGGGTGCGGTCGAAGTTCTGGTGACTTCGAGCGAGAAGATGAAGTCGCTGAACCGGCGGTTTCGAGGGAAGGACAAGGCGACTGACGTGCTTTCATTTCCTGCTGCCGATGAGATGCGAAATGAATTTGCGGGAGAAATTGCGATTTCCGCGGAGATTGCGGCAAAGAATGCGCGAGCGCTCGGACACAGCGCGGCGGATGAGGTGAGGATTCTCGTGCTGCACGGGTTGCTTCATCTGCGCGGATACGATCACGAGCGTGATGACGGCGAGATGGCGCGGCGGGAAAAGCGATTGCGCGTGCGATTGGGATTGCCTTCGGGGTTGATTGAACGCAATGAGAATGTGGACGAGTCCGTTGAGGCCGCCGGCGGGAGACGCGGCGAGCCGCGTCTCTACGACAAATTATTAAGGTCCCAAGATTGATGAAGGCCCCAGATTGGGAAGGTCCCCGAGCGAACCGTGGGGAGGACGAAGACTCGATGATCGGCGCCAGCATCGCGATGGTGCTGCTGTTCGGCTTGCTCACGCTGGTCTCGTATGTGGATCGTCTATACCAGGAGATCGGAAAATTTCTCTCGCGCGATTTCCAGGACAACATCGATGCCTTCGAGCAGGTGGTCGAGCCGCGCCTGGGCGTATCACGGGCGCGCGCGTCGCAGGCAATGGCAATTCTGCCGCAACTGACGATGGCGGCGATCGCGATGATTGTCGGCTTCACTGTTTTTCGCGATCACGCATGGACGATTCAAGAGGTGCTGGAAGCAACGCTGAGCCTGGTGCTGGTCATTATCGTGTTCAACCGCTTTCTTCCATTCGTATTTTTCTCGCGGACCAATGGGCGCTGGTTGGCGCACTGGGCGCCGCTTTTGCGGGGACTCATTTACCTGATCCTACCGGTGACGCTGGTGCTGGGGTTCCTTCAGTCGGTAGCGGCACTGACGCGCGAGCATGCCGACGCGCAGCCGGAGACTTCGGCGGAGGCGGTGGATGCGCTGATTGAGGCGGGGCAGGAAGAGGGCATTATCCAGGAGACGGATCGCGACCTGATCCAGTCGGTGGTGGAGTTCAGCGGCAAGACGGTGCGGGAGGCGATGAAGCCGCGGCCGGAGATGATCGCGGTGGCGGCGGACGCGACGGTGGAGCAGGTGGTGGAGTTGCTGCGCGGCAAGCCGATTTCGCGGCTACCGGTGTATGAAGGTTCCATCCACAACATCAAGGGGATTCTGCACGCGCAGGATTTGTTGCAGGTGCCGGACTCGGAGGCGCGCATGCGCCTGGTTTCGAGCGTGATGCGGAAAGATGTTTACTTCGTTCCGGAGAGCAAGTTGGGAAGCGACCTGCTGCGCGAGATGCAGAGAAGCAACATCCGCATGGCGATTGTGGTGGACGAATATGGCGGCGTGGCGGGTCTGGTCACGATTGAAGACCTGGTCGAAGAAATTGTCGGCGAGATTGGCGACGAGCACGAAAAGGCGCAACTGGTGCAGGAGAGCGAGAACTCGTACGTCGTTCCGGGGAGCATGGACGTAGACCGGCTCGACGAGCTTTTTGGACGGCGTCCGGAGGGGCATGAGTCGTCGACGATTGCCGGCCTCGTGAGCGAACTGGCAGGACGGATTCCGAAGAAGGGCGAAGTGGTGGAGGATGACGGACTGAAGTTCGAAGTTCTGGATTCGACCGACCGGCGGGTGGAGCGGGTGCGGATCACGACGGCGGGAGCGAAGCAGGCGATTTAACATTGGGCGATGCGAGCCACGAAAGCCATCGGCGTCACGGGAAGAATTTCCTGAGCCCGCATCGTTGAGGCTGGGCGTGCAGGGATCCTTCGACTTCTCGGGGCACGCTTCGCTTACCCCGCTACGCTCAGGATGACAACTTAGTTTTTAAGGTTTGGTGGTGCATCGGAACAGCAAGAAATGCAGGGGCGGGAAGAACCTAGTAGCCTATCCGTATGTCCTTCCATTCTGGATTCGTTTGCATTCTTGGCCGGCCCAACGCAGGCAAGAGCACTTTGCTGAATGCGCTGGTGGGCGAGAAGCTCGCCATTATTTCTCCCAAGCCGCAGACTACGCGGAACCGCATTCTTGGAATCATCAATGTTCCGAAGCAGAAGGGACGCGAGTCAGGACAGATTGTGCTCATTGATACGCCGGGCGTGCATAAGTCTGGGTCGTCGCTGGGGCGCAAGATGATGGCGGAGGTGCGCGAGGCTTTGGAGGGCTGCAATCTGATTCTGATGATTGTCGATGCCCACAGAGCATGGGATCGCGACGATGCTTTCGTGCTCGAACTTGCGAAAAAATCGGGCACGCCGGTTTGCCTGGTGCTCAACAAGATCGATTTGCTGGCCGACAAAACCAAATTGCTGCCGCTGATTGCCGAGTTCCAGACGCGGCATGACTTCAAAGAGATTGTTCCGATTTCCGCGCTGAAGAAAAAAGGGCTGGACGATTTGCTGACGTCGTTGGTGAAAGCCCTGCCCAACGGGCCGCAGTATTTTCCGGAAGATCAGATTACCGATCAGCCGGTGCGGTTCATGGCGGCGGAGTTGATTCGGGAGCAGGTTCTGATGCAGACGCATGAAGAGGTTCCGCATGCGGTGAGCGTGATTGTGGATCAGTATGAAGAGGGGGCTAAGCTGGTGCGCATTGCGGCGACGATTTATTGCGAACGCGATGGGCAGAAGGCGATTTTGCTGGGTAAGGGCGGGACGATGTTGAAGGCGATTGGCACGTCGGCGCGGATGGGGATCGAGAAGATGGTGGGGACGAAGGTGTTTCTGGAGTTGTTTGTGAAGGTGCAGACGGGGTGGCGGGATTCGCGGCAGTTTGTGGAAGAACTGGATTGGCGGCGGCAGTTGGCAGGGATGGGCGGGTCGCGGGAATAAGACCCGCGAGTGGGATCTCGGCGGCTGAAGCGTGGGAGTGGAAATTCGGCGGTCCGCCGGCAGCGTAAGGCATCGTCCGGACATTGATTCCATCTAACCGCTGGATACATTTAGCCTCTGGATCAATCTATTTGACCGGCACCGCCTAGTCCCGTAGAATTAGGGTTCGGTTCCTACCGGAATATCTTCCTGGATAGCAACGAGGCAGAAAAACCAGGACAATTAAAGGTAAACAGGCTCATGGCCAATCATTTTTCGGCGCTGAAGCGCGCCCGTCAGACTGAGAAGCGAACCACCCGCAACCGGAAGAACACGTCTTCCCTCCGCACCTCGCTGCGCGACCTGCGCGAGAGCCTGGAAAAGGGCGATAAAGCGGCGGCGGCCCAGACCTATCGCGAGACGGTTTCGGCGCTCGACAAGGCGATCCAGAAGGGCGTGCTGCACGAGAATACCGCGTCGCGCTACAAATCGCGGCTGTCGGCCCGGCTCAATGCACTGAAGTAGGTCGGGTTAAAAGTTTTAAATAGTTATATTTAGCGGGTATCTTGGCGATCATCGGCGGCTTGAAATTATCCTTGACCCCTTCCTGTCGTTTGCTATACTGATCGCGTTCCCGGACATGAATGGATTCCAAACGTCCGGTGCTCCCATCCGTGAAGTTGCGGCTCCCGTGGGTTGCAAGTCCCAAGAATTGAGCAACTTTCGGGGTAGGTGGGGCATCTATTTGGGTAGTCCTGGCAAATCCGTCTCATCCAGCCGAATGTAGTAGGGCCTGTTGGCGACCGCTGTCCAGCGGATGAACGACGTGATCGTAGCCCGAAATCTTAAGAGAAGGAGACCGACTGAGAATGCGCTCTGATCGTGTTTTTGACGCGCTGCACACCTTGCGGAACCGTTACATGCTTTGCCAATTGGCGTCGAAGGCGACGCGGAAATTTCACCGGCCGAACACCCGGATTCAGGAAACCATGAATGACGTGTTCGATAAGATCGCCGTGGCCGACCGCCACGACGTGTTAAGTGAACCTGAAAACTTTGCCGAAGCACAACGGCGGGCTGCCTGAAACAGCCCCGCCGTGTGCCCACACGGCGGCAAGATTTTCCTCCGAGAGATAATCCCCTCCCGACAAATCCAACCTGTAGGTGAATATGACAATCGCAGAACTGAAAGAAAAGAATATTACGGAACTGACCAAGATCGCCCGATCCTTGGAGCTTCCGGGCGCCAGCGGCCTCCGCAAACAGGACCTTATCTTTAAGATCCTGCAGGCGCAAAGCGAAAAAGAAGGACACATTTTTGCCGAGGGCGTGCTGGAAATCCTGCCTGACGGCTATGGCTTTTTGCGCTCTCCCGATTACAACTATCTGCCCGGCCCGGATGACATTTACGTTTCGCCGTCGCAGATTCGCAAGTTTGACCTGAAGACCGGCGACACGATCAGCGGCCAGGTGCGGCCTCCGCATGAGGGCGAGAAGTATTTTGCACTGGTGAAGATCGAGGCGGTCAATTTTGAATCGCCCGACGAGGCGCGCAACAAGATTCTGTTCGACAATTTGACGCCGCTGTATCCGCAGGAGCGGTTGAAGCTGGAGACGGTGCGCGAGAACATCAGCGCGCGCGTGATGGATCTGCTGACGCCGCTTGGCAAAGGGCAGCGCGGCTTGATCGTTTCTCCGCCGCGAGCCGGCAAGACGATGCTCTTGCAGAACGTGGCGAACTCGATTACGGCGAACCATCCGGAAGTGGTGCTGATGGTGCTGCTGATCGACGAGCGCCCGGAAGAAGTTACGGACATGCAGCGCTCGGTGAAGGGCGAGGTGATTTCGTCGACCTTTGACGAGCCGGCGGCGCGGCACGTGCAAGTGGCCGAGATGGTGATCGAGAAGGCGAAGCGACTGGTCGAGCACAAGCGCGACGTGGTGATTCTGCTGGATTCGATTACCCGTCTGGCGCGCGCTTATAACACGATTGTTCCGCCTTCGGGCAAAGTGCTCTCGGGCGGCGTGGATTCGAATGCGTTGCAGCGGCCGAAGCGGTTCTTTGGATCGGCGCGAAACATTGAAGAAGGCGGGTCTTTGACCATTATTGCCACAGCCCTGATTGACACCGGGTCGCGCATGGATGACGTGATCTTTGAAGAATTCAAGGGCACGGGCAACAGCGAAATCATCCTGGAGCGCAAGCTGGTCGATAAGCGGACGTTCCCGGCCATCGACATTCAGCGCTCGGGCACGCGTAAGGAAGAGCTGCTGATTCCGAAGGAAGACTTGCAGCGGATCTGGGTGCTGCGCAAAGTCTTGAACCCCTTGTCTCCGGTTGAGGCGATGGAGTTGCTGATTGATAAGCTCAGCAAGACCACGGCGAACAGCCAGTTTTTGTCGAATATGAGCTCGCTGTAGGTTGTGTAGGGCGGACGGCCTCGTCCGCCCATCGCCATCCCGCGTGAGCATATGAACTCTGCTGCGCTTTACGGTTAGACCGCACTTCACTATGTTCCCATCCCGGCGGCTCCTGTTTGTCGACCAGCCTTCTTTCGCGGGCGCGAGAAAGAGTTCATCATGGCATGCCGGAGCAGAATGTTAACCCTTGTCTGGTAGCCGCGCCCGTAACTCTTCAGCCAGCCCACGATGTCCGTGTCCAGCCTCATAGTGACTGGCTGTTTCGAGGGGCGGTAAAACTTCCCAATCTCCGCCCCGCTCCAGTCCAACACTTCCGGCATCTCCGACAGATCAATGTCGGCGTCCTTTTTTGCGGCGATGGCGGCGATTTGGCGTTTCCGGTTTTTTGTGTGCTTGTTCATAGCTTTTTCTCTCTTTGCTGGTTGCGGCCCGGGCTGAAATCAACCGAGTGACTTCTTCATCGCGATCGGCAAACCATGTGTGGACCACGAAGAGCACCGCCCCAGGACCAATCTCGCCGAGCGTGATGTAGCGGTCTTCCTCGTCCTCATGGACAAGGTCACGCAGGGTAACGGCATAAGGGTCGTCGAATACCAGTTTAGCCGTCTGGAAATCGACGTCATGCTTAGCGAGATTTTGCGTACTCTTCCACTCGTCCCATTCAAAACGCGTGGTTTCATGCCGCTAAGCTTTGAGGATAACAATACGTACTTACAAATGTCAATACATTCTGCGTTATCAATCTGCCAACAAACGCTCAAAAACAAACGCCATCCGGCAAGCCGGATGGCGTTTTTGTTTGCGCAGAACCTGCCCTACTCCGATCCGATCCGCATCCCGTAGAACGACCGGTAGACGAAGAAGAAGGAAACGGCGAAGAACGCCAGCGCCAGCACGATTGTCAAAGTGGTCGCATGGCCATTCGGTTTGAGAGTTTCCGCCAGTTCGACGGCCAGCAGTCCGAAGAGCGTGGTGAACTTGATGACCGGGTTCATGGCCACCGAAGACGTGTCCTTGAAAGGATCGCCCACTGTGTCGCCGATCACCGTGGCGTCGTGCAGCGGAGTGCCCTTCTGCTTCAGCTTGGTTTCGACGATCTTCTTGGCGTTGTCCCAGGCGGCGCCGGCGTTGGCCATGAAGATGGCCTGGTAGAGACCGGAGATCGCAATCGAGATCAGGTAGCCGATGAAGAAGAACGGCTCGACGAAGGCGAAGGTCAGGGTTCCGAAGAACACGGCCAGGAAGATGTTGAACATGCCTTTCTGCGCGTACTTCGTGCAGATCTCCACCACCTTCTTGCTGTCGGCGACCGATGCCTTCTCCGAGCCTTCGAGTTTGATGTTGGCTTTGATGAACTCGACCGCGCGGTAAGCGCCGGTGGTCACGGCCTGCGTGGATGCGCCGGTGAACCAGTAGATCATCGCGCCGCCGGTGATCAGGCCCAGGAAGAACGGGGCGTGCAGCAGCGAGAGATTCTCCTTATTCACGGTCAGCCCGTGGGTGAGCGCCATGATGATGGAGAAGATCATGGTGGTCGCGCCCACGACGGCGGTTCCGATCAGTACGGGTTTCGCCGTGGCTTTGAAGGTATTGCCCGCGCCGTCGTTCTCTTCGAGCAAATCTTTGGAGCGCTCGAAATTCACGTCGATGTTGAAGTCCTTCTTGATTTCCGCCTTGATGTTGGGGATCTGCTCGATCAGCGACAGTTCATAGACGGACTGCGCGTTGTCGGTGACCGGGCCGTAGGAGTCGACCGCGATGGTCACCGGCCCCATGCCGAGGAAGCCGAACGCGACCAGGCCGAAAGCGAAGACGGCCGGAGCGAGCATTCCGGCCGCCAGTTCCAGGCCCATCGTGCTCATGTAGTAGGCGACGCGCCATCAGGCCCATCATCGACAGGCCCAGGTAGTAGCCGGAGAAGTTGCCGGCGACGAAACCGGAAAGAATGCCGAGCGATGCGCCGCCTTCTTTCGCCGAGGTCACGACTTCATTCACGTGGCGCGAATTGACCGAGGTAAACACTTTGACCAGTTCGGGAATCAGCGCTCCCGCCAGCGTTCCGCAGGAGATGATCGTGGCCAGCTTCCACCACTGCGTGTCGTCGCCGCCCAGGCTGGGGATGATCACGTACGAAATGAAGTAGGTGGCGATGATCGAGACAATCGAGGTGAGCCAGACCAGCGAAGTCAGGGGAACCTCGAAGTCCATGTGGTCGGCGTTGCCGTACTTGGCTTTGGCGAAGGCGCTGTTGACGAAATAGGCCAGCGCGCTGGAGACGAGCATCATGATGCGCATGACGAAAATCCAGACCAGCAGTTGCACCTGGACGGTCGGGCTCTTTACGGCCAGCAAAATAAAGGTAATGAGCGCGACGCCAGTCACGCCGTAGGTTTCGAATCCGTCAGCCGACGGGCCGACCGAGTCGCCGGCGTTGTCGCCGGTGCAGTCGGCGATGACGCCTGGGTTGCGGGCATCGTCTTCTTTGATCTTGAAAACGATCTTCATCAGGTCGGAGCCGATGTCGGCGATCTTGGTGAAGATGCCGCCCGCGATACGCAGCGCCGCCGCACCCAGCGACTCGCCGATGGCGAATCCGATGAAGCACGGGCCGGCATAGTCGGCGGGAATAAACAGCAGGATGAAGAGCATGATGAGCAGTTCGACCGAGATCAGCATCATGCCGATGGACATGCCGGCTTCGAGCGGAATCTGGTAGACGGGATACGGCTTGCCGGGAAGCGAGGCGAACGCGGTGCGGGAGTTCGCGAAGGTGTTCACGCGAATGCCGAACCACGCCACGCCGTAGCTGCCCGCGATTCCGACGATGCTGAACAGAAGAATGATGGGCAGCGTGACGCGCGACCGATTTTCCGGGCACCGGCTTGAGCACGCCGAAGTACACGCCAATGATGACCGCGATAAAGACCCACAGCAGCATCAGGAACTTGCCCTGCGTGACGAGGTAGGTCTTGCAGGTTTCGTAGATCAGTTCGGAGATTTCGCGCATGGCGCGATGCACGGGCAGGTTCTTGAGGCGCATGTAGATGGCCATGCCGAAGCCGAGGCCGAACAGGCAAAACAGGATTCCGATCAGCAGCAGCTTGTGGCCGTCGATCGCATTATTCAAAAAGCTGACGGACGAAAGGTCCGGCAGCTTGAGGGCGGCCTCACCGCCGCCGGCCTCTTCGGCGGGCTGGGCGAAGGCGCTGGCGGGCATTAGGCATAAAACCAGAAACAAAAAAGTCGCGAAAGCTGCGGATGCTCTCGCAATGCTGCGTCCGGCGGACGCAAATTGGGCGGTCCATCTACCTTTTAGGCAGGTGCGCATCACAAATCCTCCTAGTGGTCTCGACTCAGGGTTTTACGTGTGATTTCTCCGGAGCGGTGGTTGACGCGGGCAATTCCCCCGGGTCGCGCAACGGTCGCCACCGGAGTTCCGACCACGCTTCCACCGCAAGGCATAAAAAAAATAAGGAGTGCCGATTTGGCCGCGTCGGAACATCTTGCCGCGGGCGGGCACGAGGCACACCTGCGGCACAAAGCAAATGTTTATAACATCTTGAAAGAGTGCGGGTCAATGATGAGGATCACTGAACTTGTGGCAAATGAAAACCGCCGAGGACGCAGGGGCCGCAGAGCAGTTAGTTTCAAAAAGATTCCTCAGCGTCCTCTGCGTCCTCTGCGGTTTTCATTTTGCCGGCGGTTTGCGTGCGCATTCTTCGTCTACACTCTCCAAGATGCTATTCATGGTGATTGAGCGGTTTAAGAAGGGCGATCCGGGGCCGGTGGGCGAGCGTTTCCGTGTCTGCGGGCGGATGCTGCCCGAGGGCGTGACGTACCAAGCCAGTTGGATTGAGAAAGATGGGTCGCGTTGTTTTCAGATCATGGAGGCGCCCAGCCTGGCGGCGCTCAATGTTTGGGTGAGCCGGTGGGATGATCTCGTGGATTTCGACATTACACCCGTGCTTACGTCCGCCGATTTCTGGGCGGGATTTAACAGCAGCCCGCTTTAGCAGCAGCCCATCCTGATCTCGCCTTGATCGGTGACGGGAGCGCCGAAAGCCTCCTTGGGAGCGGGAGCGCCATTCAGAGTGGCGATCCAGCGGCGCACGGCGTCGAAGACCACCAGCACGACTCCAACGATAAAAATCGACATCAGGATGGAATCGAGGTAACCGGTAAATACCATCCCCGGTTTTGCGGTCAGCGGCCAGAAGATGTTCTTGATGGAAAGCACCCCGGCCGTCAACGTGGTGACGCCGACAAAGCACATGGGAACGAAGGTGATCCAGGCATAGCGCGCTTTGCCCATGTTGATTAAGAACGTAGTCGTGACAGACAGCGCGATGGTGGCCAGCAGTTGATTGCCCGTGCCAAACAGCGGCCAGATGGTGGAGATATTCCCGGTGTAGATCAAATATCCCCAGCCGAGAACTACGAAGAAGCTGGTGATCAGGTTGCCGGGCAGCCAGGCGCTGTTGCCGAACGGCTTGTGCACCTTGCCCATCAGTTCCTGCAAGACGTAGCGGGCGACGCGAGTGCCGGTATCGACGGTCGTCAGAATGAAGAGCGCCTCGAACATGATGGCGTAGTGATACCAGTAGCCCATCAGGCGTCGCCATGCCGGGCAGGCCGCGGAAAATCTGGGCCATGCCGATGGCGAGCGAGACCGCGCCTCCCGTGCGTCCCGCCAGTTTCTCGCCGACCTGCTGCGAATACATATCCAGATTGACCGTGGCGAGACCAAGTTTGTGAAACACGTCGGGCGCGGTGTTGATGGCGAAATAATCGCCCGGATGCAGGGAGCAGGCGGCGATCAGGGCGAGGATGCCGACCAGTGACTCGGCCACCATGGCGCCATAGCCGATAAAGCGCGCGTCGGTTTCCTTGTCCAGCATTTTCGGCGTGGTGCCCGACGAGACCAGCGAGTGGAAGCCGGAGATCGCGCCGCAGGCAATGGTCACGAAAAGGAACGGAAAAAGCGGACCCTTGATGATCGGCCCGCCGCCGTGCACGAACGGCGTGAAGTTCGGGAACTGAATGTTGGGATGAACCACGAACACGCCAATGACGAGGACGGCGATGGTCCCCAATTTCACGTAGGTTGAGAGATAGTCGCGCGGCTCCAGCACCAGCCAGACGGGAAGAACCGACGCGATCAAGCCATAGAGCGCCATCAGAATCGTGATGGTATGCGGCGTGAAAGTAAGCGCCGACGCCGCGCCGCTCTGGCGCCACCCAGTGCCCCGCGATCACGCTGGCCGATCAGCAACACCACGCCGAAGATGCTGGGCCCGGTGACGGTGATCTTTCCGGCGTGGCTTTTGAACATCCAGAGGCCCATGACGATGGCGATGGGGATGGTCATGCCGATGGTGAAGACGCCCCAGGGGCTGTTCGAGAGCGCGTTGACGACGACGATGCCGAGACCGGCAAGCGTCACCAGAAGAATGAAGAGGACGGCGATCATGGCCACCAGGCCGGCGAAGGGACTGATTTCGGTGCGGGCTACGTCGGCGAGCGAGCGGCCGCGATGACGGACGGAGGCGACGAGGACGGTGAAGTCCTGCACGCATCCGGCGAGAACGGCGCCGATGAGGAGCCAGAGGAAGCCGGGAGCGAATCCGAATTGAGCGGCGAGCGTTGGACCGACGAGCGGGCCGGCACCGGCGATGGCGGCGAAGTGATGTCCAAACAAGACCCAGCGCGGAGAAGCGACGTAGTTGTGGCCGTCGGCGTAGAGATGGCTGGGGGTGGTGCGGCGGTCGTCGAGGGCCAGGGCTTTGGCGGCGATGAAGGCGCTGTAGTAGCGATAGAAGATCGCATAGACGCAAAGCGCGCCCAGCAAGACCGGAAAGGTATTCACGGCTCACCCCTGCGGATCCGGCAGGAACGACTGTTCCCTTGCCTGGCCGGCATTTTTCAACGGATGATCGTACAACCGGGCGGGCGGCTGCACAATGTTTAGTAGTTCTCAGTTCTCAGTTGCTCAGTTGCTGGTTGCTAGTTGCTAGTAAAGCCGTTGAGTTGCCGACTTCAGGCGGCCGTGCTTGGGAGGGAAAGTTAAATGCGGATTCCTCCCTTCGGTCGGAATGACAGAGGACGGGGAGTATTGCTCTTTCTGAGAATTGAGAACTCGCAACCAAGAACTAGCAACTAGCAGCTGCTTTTGAGGAGCTATTCGGATGGCGCGAAGTGGATCTCCACCATTTCGTGGGATTCGTGCGGAGCCGGCTCCCATTTCCATTGGCGGATTGTATTGGAGGCCGCTTGCACTAGGACGGGATGGCCTCCCTTGACGTCCAGCGTTTTTACGGTTCCGTCGGGAGCGACGACGGCATCGATCTTGACGACGCCCCAAAGTCCCATGTGCCGGGCCAGGGTGGGGTAGGTGGCGGCAGACTTCCTCACGATTTTGCGTTTGGAAGCGCTTTCCTGCGCGAACAGGGTGGAGAAGAACAGACTTACAGCCAGGAGCATACAGATTGGTCGAATGAAATGCGGCACGGACATGCGGCGCGCACGCGGGTCCATGAGCCCAGTTTAAGCGGCGGGAATGTGGCGATAAACGGCACCAACGTAACAGGAGATGCTGTTCCCGTTTTTCGGCGAGAGGTGCGCTGGGTCATTGACAGGTGGGTTTCGAATCTTGCGGAAACAGGGTGAGGCCAGATTTCAGCGGCAGTTTTTTTGTGTCATCGCGTGGTCAATTCTGCCGGTCAGTCCTTCAAAGGAACCATGGGCTGATCGCCGCGGCAGAAGGTAGCGACCTTCATTAGACCATCGGGCTGGGGCAGGGTCACGACCGGCCCGTAGCAGTAGACGGCATGGCCGTTGGCGGCGAAATACCATTTCCCGCCCTTCTTCTTGGCCGGCTTTTCGCTCGAGACAGGCGAAAGCTTGGCGGGAGGCGTGAGCTTGGGAAACGGTAGTGATAGAGCTATCGCGAGGGCCAGGACTTTCATAGGGTCTCACTCCGTCTCGGCCTCCTACCAGAAGGCCGATTTCACAGAACCGTTCTGCTTGGTTTGTTGCGGCCCACCCTGTACCACGCAGGGCGGGCCTCCTACCAAAACTTAAATGATCCGCGTTGAGCGGCGAACGTCTTCCAAATCGGACTCTGGTTTGCCGGGAGCCTGCTTCATGGCCTTGGGCGGCTTGCCCGGCTGTTTGGCAGCCTTGTCCGAGTTTTGCGGAGCGGCGGCGATGGGGCCAGAATTTTTCTGCTGGGCCGGGGCGGATGCCTGGTTCTGCGCGCGCTGGCTCTCGAACTGGGCCAGTTTGCCCTTGAGCGCGGCGAGTTGGTTGCTGTCCTGAAGCATGGCGCGGATCAGGCTACGCTGCGACTCGATGGTTTGTCCCTGCTCGAAGACGAGCAGTAGTCAGAAGGCAATACGAAACAACGAAGAGGACCACCAGAATGGGAAGCATGGCGGCGGGACGGTTGGCCTTCTGAGAAGCTTTGCACTCGGCGCTATAGACGACGCTCAAGTTTCCCCCAACTGGCCCCGTGGCGCTCGGGGCTACGCACTATGTAATGCATCCGGAAACCCATATGTTCTCTGCCGTGCAAGCTATTGATAATACGCTACGTTAAACTAATTTCAGTGGCGTCATAGGGGGGCGAGGGTGAAAGGGTCTGCACTTTATGGGTAACGGAGTTTGCGTTACGCAAGGCCCGCCATTTGAAAGCGGACACTTGAAAAGCCTCGCTGGACAATGGATTTGGAGGCATTCGACTTGGGCGCCCCTATAAGACGGGCGGGGAAAAGGGGCTACTTCGGCGTTGCGATATTCGCCTTCAGGCTGGCTGGGAGCCGGTTTGCACTTTGGCGAGCAGGGTAGCGGGCTGAGTCACGAGGCCCTGAACTCCGACGTACTGCCCGCCGACGCGCGCCCAGCGTGCCTGATGCGACCGGATGTCGACATGGAGGAAGCCGCCGTCGTAAACGCCGATTCCTCCGTTCAGGAAGGTTGGGACCTGGAGGGCGAGTTCGTACATTTGCTGGAGCGTTAGGCCGGCAATGGCGATGTCGGCGGCCATGCCGCGGGTGTGTTCGCTGTCGGTGACTCCGCCCGCTTTCTGATTGTGAGCTATGCAGCGGTAGCCGTCGTGGACAACGATTTCATGGCTTGCGAGAGTGCGCAACAGTTCGAGGGCGGCCAGGAGACCGCTTTCGATCTTCAGTTGGCCGCAGCAGTGGCAGGCCAGCTCGGATTTTGAGAAATGCTCGCTCAGATCGCCCATGGTTCCTCGATTTCTGCTCGATTTGCGGCGCCATACGGTAAGAGACGGTGGAACGCGTATCTTGGATCAATCGATAAGACTGTAAAAAGTGAGGCGGCGGCTGTGGCGGGATCACTCCAAAATTGTTCGGTTTTGGCAACGCGGGCTCTATGGGAGAGATGGAAGGAACGAAACTTCCCTTCCGGACGCGTTCGACGAACGAAATCTGCCCCCTGCGACCTTTCGCCGTGCCATGTATCTAACTCTTTGGAGATCAAGAAATGACTGAAAAGACGGCAGAAAAAATCCACGATGTGGGCAGTGGAACGGTTAAGAAGACGGACCAGGAGTGGAAGGAGCAGTTGACGCCGGAGCAGTATCAGGTGGCGCGGCAGTGCGGAACCGAGCCTGCTTTTACGGGCAAGTACTGGAACATGCACGATGACGGCTCCTACCATTGCGTCTGCTGTGGAGCGATGCTTTTTGGCTCGGACACGAAGTTCGATTCCGGGACGGGCTGGCCGAGTTTCTACAATGCGGCGGACAAGAAGAACATCAAGGAACTGACCGACCGCAGCTATGGCATGACGCGCACGGAGGTTCGTTGCGCTCACTGCGACGCGCACCTGGGCCACCTGTTTCCCGATGGCCCACGGCCGACCGGCATGCGCTATTGCATCAACTCGGCGGCGCTGGATTTTAAGGCGAAAAAATAAGAAGGCAGCCATTAGCCATTGGCTCCTTGCTTTACCTCGAAAACAGTCGGAAAAGAGAAAGGGACAGGCGGTTTGCCTGTCCCTTCTTTTTGTCGGGTCTTGAATCGTCGGTTAACGCATTCGATCCCGAAAACTTATGCCTGTCCGGCAGTGGCGGCCATCGCCTTGGGAGCCTGGCCTCCGGCGCCCGCGACAGCAGTCTTGGCTGCGTCGGCGTTCTTGGACTGATTCTGATGCTGTGTCGTCTGTTCTTTCTTATCGGCGTGGCGGACTTCGACTCCACCCTTGAGGATGGCGCCTTCTTCGACGCTGATGCGGTGGGTGATGACGTCACCGGAGAGCAGGCCTTCATTGCGGATATCGAGCCGGTCGGCGCACTCGACATTGCCCTGCACCTTGCCCATGATGACGACTTCCTTGGCGACGATGTTGGCGGTCACGTTGCCGTTGCGGCCAACCGTTACGCGATTCTCGGGAAAATTAATGGTGCCTTCGACGCGGCCATCGATGAAGAGCGATTCGGCGCCGGTGATCTCGCCCTTAATGACGAGCGAGCGGCCGATATTGGCCTGATCCATGGGCGAAGTAGCTTTAACGGGCGTGTAGTTCGGGGTGGGGGCGGCGGCTGGCGTGTACTTGTGTTCGGGCGACTGGAGCATGCATGACCTCGATGGAATCCGCGGCCGAAGAGAGTTGGTCTTTCGGCCGCGGTCGATGGGCTTCCTGAACGGCGAGATGAGAATCGCACGAAGGGACGTATTACGGATAGTTACCGAGGTACTGAGGGAATATGAGAGGATTTCTCTTTTATTCTGGCGCCTGTGATGGGAGGGTTGCGGGCACGAATCGGGGCTACACACGCCTTTCAGGTGGACGACTGAAGGCCTTCCTAACGCTTTGCCGTTCTTCGAAGCAGGATGATGATGACATGAGAGAAAAGATTTCGATCACACTCTCGAAAGAAGTGCTTAACGGCATTGATCGCATCGTGGAACCGAAGTGGAGGATGTGCTCCGCTATCAAACGAACGAAGAGTAACGCGGGCAGCGGCCATTTCCAAGACAAAAGTCATGTTCGCATTCTGCGCCAGGAGCGGAGATTGATGGCGCTCATGGCAATGCAGAATACGTTGGCGGGAATGAATCCAAGTTGTGACGTCCTAAGGCCAATAATGCAGATGATGACGCTATTGACCGTCGCCAGCGCCCACCCTTCCCAGCAGCGGCGGCCCACCAGAACAGTGGACGCGATGGTCAACACACAGGACAGATAGTCGAGCCGTAACACAGAAAAACCCTCCAAAGACATTCTGGCGCAGAGGTCCGCGTTCGCTCTGTGATCTGGTTACGCGGATAGGTGACGGAAGTCACGGGTCAGTCGACCCGCCATGGGGCTGGATTACTTATCGATGTGATCCGGATCACAAAGGCTAAAGTTTCGCGAGACGAAATCCCGATCAGGCGAGCGCTTGGAGATCCCTGGACTTGGGTGGCGCTGGGGTGCCGACAGTATGCGGCGTGTTGCGTTTGTCGAGAGCGCAATGCAACCCGCGCTTAAGCACGACGCCATCGGGCCCGGGTCTCCGAGAATCGCTGGTTACTCGGATGCGTTAGTGGCGCTTCGACGCGACTCCGTCCGATCATGGAGGCCTTTCTAATATGAGAAAAGGATTATTGCTTCTGATGTTCTTGCTGGCATTGTCGGGATGGATGATGGCGCAGTCCTGGACTTCGTCGGTGGATGTGCTGGGCGCGCACAGCAACCAGGGGCGCGGCTGCGCAGGGTGCCACGCTCCACATAGCGGATCGTTCGGCTCCGGCCACGGCGGCGCGTCGGACGCCGGTTCCTACGCGTTATGGGGACAGGATGCGAGTCCGCTATATGGGAAGTCTTTCGCATTTGGCGACAACGGCAGGTATGTCGAAGTAATGCCGAACGGAATCGCCAGCGCAAGCCAGGAAGTGGGCGGCATTCTGCTTTGCCTGAGCTGCCACGATGGGAACGTGACGCCGCAGAACATGATGCAGAACTGGTCCTATGAGCAACAGATCGGCCTCCTGACCAACACAACGTACGGCAGCCAGCACATTCCGACGCTGCTCGGCAACGACGGAACGTCGGCCGGCAACTACACCAACGATCACCCAGTAGGCCTGAATGCGACAATCAGCTCCGGCAGCGGCCTGGTATGGGCCAATAACACGTTCTCGGTAACCGCGGGCAGTCCGTTTGCGACGTTCGTCGCGAACTACGGATGGCCGGCACTGGCGCCGGGAAAGTGGTCATCGCCCTGGGGCATCAATGGAAGCGGCAAGCCCTATGTGCTGTGCACGACCTGCCATAACCAGCATGTGATGACGGTATATACGTCGAGCACGCTCAGCCAGATCGTAGGCGACGGCGGCGGCAAGTATTATGCGACGTATTTCTTCATCAACGGTCCGTATAACCCGAACCTGCAAGGCAAGCTCACAGCGGGACAGGCGGCTTCGACGACGCAGTTCTGCCGGCAGTGCCACTTCGGCGAGTCGAACGAGGCGAATAACACGACTGACCGTGCCAACGGTATTTCAGTAGACTCCATAGATGCTGCGACGGGGGAGAGATATTCTCTCCCCCTTTTTTTGGAGCAGTGTTCGCCGCCTGATGCAGAATGCAGGCACGATATACATCATCATTCGATGCTATAATAAGTGCCTGGAGTTCCCCATGAGAACGACCCTTGCACTTGATGACGAGTTGGTACGCATCGCCCAGGAGTTTACCGGGGTAGCGGAAAAAACGGCTTTGGTGCGTGAGGCCCTCAAGGCCCTCATCGAGCGGGAGAGCGCTCGCCGCTTGGCATCGCTGGGCGGCACTATGCCGGCATTAAGGAATGTTCCGCGGCGACGTGCGGGGACCGATTGATTCTCGCGGACACAACGATCTGGATCGATCACTTCCGTTCCGGCGACAAGGAGATGGGCAAGCGGCTCGGTCAGGGAGACATCGTGACGCATCCGTTCATTGTTACCGAACTTGCGCTCGGATCGCTGAAAGAGCGGGCGCGGACGCTTGCCCTGCTGGATCTATTGCCGCAGGTGCGCATGGCCCAAATAAGCGAGGTACGATCGATGATTGAATCTCGGGGTTTGTATAACCTTGGGATCGGCCTGATCGACGCTCACTTAATCGCCTCCGCTTTAATCAACTCGCCCACTCTTTTGTGGACAAGAGATAAGCCGCTTCGCCGCGCTGCCGAAGGACTTGGCGTCTGCGCCGATCTGCCGTAAGAAACCTCTGCGGGGCTAACGACCTCCAACGTGCGTTCCAAGCCACAACGTGGACGCCTCTTCTTCGCGCTGTCACTGCGGCGGAAGCGGGTTCCGAGATAGAATGTCCGTCCTGAAGCCCCCGGAACTGAGGTCGAAACATGCGCGCACAAGGTCTTCTTCTGACCGCATCCCTCATCGCCTGCCTCGTCGCCTGTGGAGGAGGGTCTCAGTCAGTTCCCCAAAACCCGACGTTCACGAGCACTCCCGTTATTACTGCGGCGCAGGGGACTGCTTACACTTACACACTCGCTGCCACTGATCCGTCAGACGGAACGGTAAGCTTTTCTTTAATCGCGGCACCGGCGGGCGCCGCTCTGAACGGGGACACAATCAGCTGGACTCCGACCGCGTCCGAGTCGCGCATTTCCAACAGCTTTACCGCGAAAGCATCGACTTCTTCCGGAGGCAGCGCAACGCAATCCTGGTCGGTTACGCCGCTGGGCACCGTAACCGTCAACTGGGTTGACACGAACTGGACGGCGGCTGGCCCAATATCGAATCCGCACGACTCACCAAGTGCGCCAGCGGCGCTGGCTCCGCAACCGGATGGATCACTCTCATTGCTCCCCGGCACTCTGCTTTCGCCCGGCGTATACGGGATTCCAAATGTGCCCGGCGGAAACTACTACTTAATCGTTATTAACGTACAGGGCATTCCGCCAATCGGCTTCTGGACCAACAGCAGCACATTCGATCTTGGCCGCGACACCATGGGCACGCCGACCGGTTTGACGGAACAGCAAACGACCACCTTCGATTTCAATCTGAGCGGCCTCGATCCCCTCGTGTCACCCGGACCGGTTGGGTTTCTGCCCGATAACTCGCCCATTCCCGACATCTATCTGGCTCCGCAGCCGGGAGCAACCACGCTGAGCAGTTCGCAGAGCACCACCAGCGGCTTCGACTGGACAACCGTGTATACGGCATTTCTGATCCAGTACGAGCCTGTGTCTCTCGGGCCTCTCAATAATCTGGTTGCCGGACCGGAACTGACACTCTCAAACCTGGCGCTCACGAACGGCGGGATCAACACCATTACGGGGACGCTGGTGGCCAGCCCCCAGAATTCGATCGACTTGAGTGTTCCCGGCTCGCAATGGGCTCCGTTGTTCGAAAATGTTGCGCCTGCGGCCACCACGCCATTGGGCTCATGGCTATCTCTAGCCATCGAACCCTATGTGACGGGAGTGAACACATATGTCGATTTCATCCAACCAAATTTCTCTCTGGTGCAGCCGAATACAAATGACGGATTTCCGCAGGAATTTGTGAACTGTCCGGGCCAGCCTCAGTTCGCACCTGACATCGGTGATCCCGCCATGGTCACGGACCAGGATTTTGGCACCTTGCAGTACGGAGACCCCTTTCCGTCCACATGGACGCACACGCTCAATTTCTGCCAGTCGGCTACATTCCCGTTCGCGGTGGGCGGTAATAGCTTCCCTTTTGCTCTCAATTTCGGCGAGAGTGTAGTTCCCGCCTTCGAATTCGCCCTGGCTCCCTCGCCGGGCCGGTGATAACCCGACCATTAATGGATCCAGCCTGTTTACCACGACGAACGTGACCAATACGGTCGAGACATTGAGTTGGACTGCCCCCTCGGCCGGCACGGCTCCATATGGATATTCGGTGATCATTCTCAGCTTGTCCCGCAGCCGACTGGAGTTGAATTTCTGATCGTGGGCACGTATGGAACAGCGCAGACATCCATGACATTGCCACCGCTGCCCGCGGGGAATACTTACCTCTTCTTCATTGATACGCTGGTCGACGCGGCGGCGAATATGCAAACAAGCCCCTATCGCTCGCAGCTGCCGACGGGTTTTGCGACGGTCATGTCGAGCCAGATCACGGTCAATTCCGGTGCGTCACGACCGCAGCTGCGCGGGGATGCGAAGGCCTGGAATAGATTCCTGCACCCCAGTGGCAGGTGTAACGACTAGGAACGGATGGGACGCCGGTTTTGAAAAAACCCTAGCTACAGTCGCGGCGGGTCTCACCATAGGGCTCGCAGAGATCTCTGCAATGAGCCGCAAAAAAATCGGGACACCGCACCCCTGCGGTGTCCCCTTGCATACCTACCAGCAACTTGATGGTGGCGCGGCTGTTAAGCCGTGCCCTTTCCGATTCTATTTGTTCTCGTTGATCGCGCCAAACTCTTTGCGGGCGATCACGGGACGCGAGGCTCGTGCTGCGGCCACTGCCGGGGCGGCGACTGCCGCTCCGTAGCGCTCGAGCAGGACCGGAACCATGGCGCCTTCGGCTTCCTTGACGAAAGTTAGTTTGCTTTCGCCGAGAAGGTCGACGCGAACGAAGTCTCCCAGCTTTACCTGGCCGGTTGCTACCAGGTTCGCCAGCGGGAACACCAGATGGCGTTCGATGGCGCGCTTCAGGTGACGGGCTCCGTACTTCGGGTCGGTGCCTTCGCGGAGCAGGAATTCCTTTACTGGCGCGGTGCAATTGAAGACGAACTGGTGCGCACCGGAGGCCATCAGGACTCGCTGTTGGACGAGGCCGAGTTCGATGTCGAGAATCTGCTTGAGATGTTCATCGCGCAGGGTCTTGAAGACCACGACCTTGTCGATACGGTTCATGAACTCGGGCGCAAACTTGCGGCGCGCGGCGTCCACGGCGGAGCGACTGATCTTTTCGTCAAGCGAGTTATCAACCTGCACCGCTTTCGGTGCAAAGCCGAGGCCGCCATCTACTAAGCCATTCATTTCGGCGGCGCCGAGGTTCGAGGTCATGATGATGATGCAGCTCGAAAGATCGACGCGGCGGTTATCGCCCAGGGTCAGCGTGGCTTTGTCGAGGATGCCGAGCAGCAACTGCCAGAGCGAGTCGCTGGCCTTTTCGATCTCGTCGAAGAGCAGGATCGAGAGCTTCAGCTTCTCGGTGTGATATTGGTTGAGCGCTTCCTGCGTGAGCAGGGGGTGCGTCTCGCGGTGGCCGAGGTATCCCGGAGGCGAGCCGATGAGCTTGGCGATCTCGTGGGAGTGCTGGAACTCGGCGCAGTCGATCTTGATGCAGGCCTTGGCGTCTCCGAAGAGCGACTCGGCGATGGCCTCGACGACGCGGGTCTTGCCCGAGCCGGTCGGTCCGAGGAACAGAAGGTTGCCCACAGGGCGGCCGGGGGCGTTCATGCCGGCCAAAAACATCTGGTAGATTTCGGCGACTTTTTCGATCGCCTGGTCCTGGCCTACGATTTTGCGGCGGAGGTTAGTTTCAAAATCGCGGGCATCGTTGCTGCGGCGAGTTGGATCGAGCACGGTTGCAAGGTTCGTTCTCATTCGCTCAGGTCCTTGTTTCCTTTCCGGAAAGTGCAAGTTTTCTGGGAAGCTGCTCATTTTAGTCACCGGGTGTTTGGCCGACTCTCACCGTCACCCGTTACTCTCTTGTGCACGCCGCTCGCCAACCTGCCAAAGTCCGTAAATCCCCATTTTCTGGTGGGTTTAGATGCGTCTAGCTCAATCCATATAAACCCGAGAATTCATCAAGAAATTCAGTAAGAGCAATAATTTGCGACTGGAGGACTTGAGCCTACCCACGGCGCGGAGGGTCAGGAACGGCTGCCAAGGGACTTGGCCCGTTCGTAACTGGCAGGCCGGATTACCTATGCACCACAATCGGATAGCAACTTTCCCACTCGGAGAAAACATTTGTCCCGGCCCGTCGTGTCCAGCCCTTTGGCGCCTTCTTCTTCGACTCGTTCGACTGTCCTGCGTTCAACGTTGCTGCTGTCTCGGCTCGTGATTCTTACGACTACGCTCGCGGCGGTGCAAAATCCCCATGCCGCCCATCTGATCCAAGTCGGAGCGAAAGTAAAGAACGCGTCGGTTCAGACCGCCACGACCAAGCAGGCCGGGGCACCGGCGACGATCTCCGCACCTCCGGGGACCGAAGCCTACATCGCGCAGCGCGGAGACAGCATTCCCTCCGTGGCGCGCAAATATCTTCGCAAGACGAAGTACCTGACTTCGAGTGAACTGGCAGAGGCGATCCGCTCCGCCAACGGCAACCGTCCGGGTACGTTCCTTAAACCCGGGGAACAAATTCTTATCCCTGGGATTCTTGAATCGCCGATTATAGAGAAGTCTGTGCCGGTTGCAAGAGATTTCGAAGTGCGCGCGATTTATTTGACGGGAGTGATGGCGGGAAGCGATCACGGAGCGCGCATTATCCGACATTGGCGTGAAGTCGGTGGAAACTCGGTGGTGTTCGATATCAAAGATAGCGACGGGATCGTCAATATCGCATTCGAACATCCGCTGGCGACCGGGCAGAAGCACTACATTTCAGACCTGCCGAAGTTCGTGCGCTTTGTGCACTCGCAGAACATGCACGCGATTGCGCGCGTGGCCATCTTCCGCGACGAGCACCTGGTGACTACGCATCCCGAGTTGGCGGTGCATTCGCGACGGACGGGTGGGCCCTGGCGCGAGAATGGCAAGCTGGTATGGACCGATCCTTCGAACGGCAAAGTTCAGGACTATGACATCGCACTAGCGAAGTTCGTCGCACAAGCGGGAGTCGACGAGGTGCAGTTCGACTACGTCCGCTTCCCTGCCGAAGGCGACCAGAAAGACGCCAGCTTCAGTTTTCAGATGGACCATCCTGATTGGCAGCGCTCGACTGTAATCGCCGAGTTTCTGAAGCGGGCCTATGCCGAGATTCATCCGACGGGCGTGTTGCTCTCGCTCGACGTGTTCGGAGTAATGGCCTGGCAGCGGCAGGTCGACCTTTCGCATACCGGGCAAGACATCGTGGCCATGGCCAAGCACTGTGACGTGCTCTCGCCGATGATCTATCCCTCGCACTTTTTTGGCATGGACGGCTACGCGAAACCGGGCGACGCTCCGGAGCACTTTATCGGCGAGTCGATGGACCGGTTCAAGCTGATCACCAAGGACAGCGGGGTGGTGATTCGTCCCTGGCTCCAGGCGTTTGCCTGGCGAACGAAGACTTACTCGCCAAAGTATGTCGAGGTTCAGGTTGCGACAGCCAAGCAGAAGGGCGGCATCGGCTTTCTGTTTTGGAATGCCAACAACGATTACTCGAAGCCCTACGCCGCGATGCCGGAGATGCGCGCCGCCAAGGGCGAATATTTCCGCGGAGACGAGGTGGGCGTCAAGACGGAAGCGGCGGTGACTAAGCTCCGCGTCGCCAGCGCCCGGCTCTCAACAGCGCCGCTGACCGGTAAAACAGCAGCGGAAGCGCTCAGCCAGAAAGCGCGCCGGCCGACGCGCCATAAGTCGCCGACGATCTGGCGGCACTAGAACAGCACTAACTCTCTTTTCAATTCTGGATTGTTTGTATCTCTCTTCCCCGAGGCTCGTACTTGCGCGGGCGGGGCGACCCTGCCTCCATCTCAAAATTCAGGTCGCAGGCCGCCATTTCGGCTTCGTGGTTTTAGGTTTCTGGTTTAAACTGCGAACTGCTGAGTTCTCCGGCATCCAGCCGCGTGGCGGAGCCCCGGCACCGAATTCGGACGATGCAGGCTTGCAAGATTCGGAAACCCCCAGCCGCTTCCGCGCATCTTTTCTAAGTCGGAGCTTTGAAACACACAAGGAGTTTTCATGGCCATTCAGAAAACGGAAAAAGTCTGGCACAACGGGAAGTTCATTAACTGGGACGACGCCACGATCCACGTGATGTCGCACGTCGTGCACTATGGCTCCTCCGTTTTCGAAGGCATCCGCTGCTACGCCCTGCCGAGCGGTCCCGCAATTTTCCGCGCCAAGGAACACATGGATCGGCTGATCAATTCGGCGCGCATCTATCGCATTGAAGTTCCCTTCACGGCCGATGAAATCATGAGCGGCATGATCGAACTGGTCGGCAAGAATGGCGTGTGGCCGTGCTACATCCGACCGGTCATTCTGCGCGGATACGGTGAGGCGGGCGTCAATCCGTTTAATTCGCCCACCGAGGTTTACATCTGCAATTATCCCTGGGGGAAATATCTGGGAGCCGATGCCAGCCAGGGCGTGGACGTTTGCGTCTCTTCGTGGACGCGCATTGCGCCGAATACCCTGCCGGCGATGGCAAAGGCGGGCGCGAATTACATGAACTCGCAGCTCATCAAGATGGAAGCGATCGTCAACGGCTATGCCGAGGGCATCGCTCTGGACGTGAACGGCTACGTCAGCGAGGGCTCAGGCGAGAACATATTCGTGGTGCGCGATGGCGTGCTGCACACGGCGCCGCTGGGCAACTCGGTGCTTCCGGGCATCACACGTGATTCTGTCCTGCAAATCGCGCGCGATCTCGGCATCGAGATCGTCCAACAGCAGATCCCACGCGAATCGCTTTACGTCGCCGACGAGGTGTTCTTCACCGGCACCGCAGCCGAAATCACGCCGATCCGCTCGGTGGACAAGATTGCGGTCGGCAATGGCAAGATCGGCGATGTTACTAAATCCATTCAGCAGGAATTCTATGGCGTGGTCCGCGGCCAGAAAGCGGACCGGCACAACTGGCTCACGCCGGTGCCGGTGGGAACGAAACAGCCGGTGGTTGTTTAGAGCCCGATCGCAGAGGACGATGGGGGTCTGCTCCCCGTGTGGCTGCGCTCCATTCTTGGGACTCATACCTCTCGCTTGCTGTTCTACCGCTTCTCTTTTACAGTAAGTGGGCTCGCGAACCGCGACGCGCTCACGTTCATCCCCAGCCCGAAGGAGAACACCAATGCATGCTCCCACGCCTGAATTCCTGATTACGTATCGCGACATGATGATTGCGGGGCTTGCCCGCGAAACGGACAAAACCAGAAAAGTTCTCGCCGCCGTGCCCGATGCCAAGCACGATTACCGTCCCGAGCCTTGCGCCCGCACCGCGTGGGATTTGGCTTGGCACATCGCCAGCTCCGACGTGCACTTTCTCGACGGCATTGCGGATTTGAAGTTCAACATGACATCCGGCCGACAGACAAGCCGAAGAATGTCGCCGAACTCGTCGCATGGTACGACAGCAATATTGCGCGAGCCTCCGATCGAGTGCGCGCCATGACGGCGGAACAACTGGGAACTCCGATTGAGTTCTTCGGCGTCTTCAACCTGCCGGCCGCGTTCTATCTTCAATTTCAGAACAACCACAGCATTCACCATCGCGGTGAGCTGGCGACGTATCTGCGGCCGATGGGATCGAAGGTGCCGCAAATCTACGGCGGCAGCTACGACGAGCCCTTCCAGCCGCCGACGGCGACCAGCGCGGCGTAAACGGGTGGCAGGGCGAGGCATGTCTGCCTGCGAAGAGTGCGTGCTCAGTGAAGATTCTGTAGCGCGAAAGAGGCCGCTCGAAAGGGGCGGCCTTTTTATCGCCCAGCCCAGAAACTGATGACCTGTGAACTGGTCCCGCCCAACAGTCCCGTTACTTCCGTCATCTCGTCGCCGCCCCCGGCGTCGGTCATCATACCTATAGTCGTCGGAATCCTCCCACATGAATATTGATGATCTGCTCCGTATTGCCATGGAACGCCGCGCCTCCGACTTGCACCTCAAGGTCGGCAATTATCCTCACCTACGGATTGATGGCGAGCTCTTTCCGCTGACCGATCAGCCGCGCGTTTCCGCGGAAGACATGCTGAATATGGCGTTCAGCATGATGTCCGCGCGCCAGAAGCAGAAATTCAAAGAAACCACGGAAATTGATATGGCCTACGGCGTCGCCGGCCTCGGGCGCTTCCGTGTGAACGTATTCCAGCAGCGCGGCAACGTCGGCCTCGTCCTTCGCGTCATTCCGACCAAGATCCGCGCCCTTGACGAGCTATTTCTGCCGAAGGTGGTCGAACAGATTTGCGATATGCCTCGCGGGCTCGTGCTGGTCACGGGCGTCACCGGCTCCGGTAAGTCGACTACGCTGGCGGCCATGGTCGATCGCATCAATTCAACCCGGGCCGAGCACATCATTACCATCGAAGACCCGATCGAATTCCTGCATCGCGACAAAAAGGGCTATGTGAACCAGCGCGAGGTGGAGGTCGACACACCGTCGTTTTCAGCGGCGTTGCGCGCCAGTTTGCGTCAGGATCCGGACGTGATCCTGGTCGGCGAAATGCGAGACCTGGAAACCATCGGCACGGCCCTGCACGCGGCCGAAACTGGTCACATGGTTTTCTCCACGTTGCACACGCTCGACGCGGTGGAAAGCATCAACCGTATCATCGCCATCTTCCCGCCACCGGAGCAGAAGCAGATTCGGCTTCAGCTCGCGGCAGTTTTGCGCGCCATCGTCAGCCAGCGCCTGGTACGGCGTTCGGACGCCGACGGCCGCGTGCCGGCAGTTGAGGTGATGATTAACACGCCTTATATTCGTGAGTGCATTCTTGTACCCGAAAAAACGCGCGCCATTCGTGACGCGATTTCGTCCGGCACCTCGCAGTACGGCATGCAGACCTTCGACCAATCGCTCTGGGACCTGTTCCAGGCCGATCTGGTCCATTACGACACCGCTCTCGAGAACGCTTCGAACGCCGACGAATTCAAGCTGCGCATGCAGGGCATTGCGTCGACGGCCGACATCTCACGGCAATCGATGCAATCGGCGGGGTTTGGGAAGTAGGCTTCAGTTTGCTGCTGTGAAGTTCTTCCTTGCTTTCGGGCGCACTTCGGTGCGCCCTCCTTTTTGGTGGCTGGTGCTGGCGCCGGATCTCCTGCACATACTCTGAGAACGTCTCCTGTGGCTTCTGTTCGACGTCGAGAGGATGCTGATTAACCTTCAAATGGCGAAACAAAAGCGCACGCTTGTGCTATCCCCGGTTTCAGCAATCATCGCGCAAGATTGCTCCCAATTGTCGTTCTCTGAAGCGGAAGCAAGCTAGGCGATTTGTGAAGCGTCCAATCTGTTTGAAGGACAGTATCGCGCTGTTAGCCGCCGGAGTCGTTACCGCGGGCCTTGTTCTCATTGCGCTCGAACTGTGGATCTACTTTTCATTGCAACCACCCAAGGAAAGCACCACGATTGCTAACTTCTACCGTCACCGGGCGCAGTACGAGCAGCTACGAGACATGCTTCTTTCCGACAACAGCATAGTGGCGGTCGTCAGCTGGGGCGTTGATGCACCGGGGTATCCGGTTCCGACGGTGCCTCCTGAGGGACCGGTCTCGCTTGATCGTTTCCATCAATATCTGGCGCTACTAGGCGGAATTAGTGGGAAAGCAGCATTCCGGACGGAAGGGAAGCATCCGGAGGTTGGGGTATCGGTTTAGGCAGCTGGCTGGGCGGGCGACACACGTCATGTTAATGTCTGCTGGCGCGAAGATAGTCCTGCAAGGCAAGTAGTTAGTTTGGACGATTTCTACCGAACACCGAAGCCCAGGAAATCTGTATATCGTCACATCGAAGGAAATTGGTACGTATGGGCGGACTGGTAGCCAGTTGACGTAACACCGCCATAACGCTCACCCACCCTAGGGAGCCCTACTTACCCGGTGGGTCATACCTGCAAAAGTGGTCTTCCGAACCAGAGCACCGCGCGTCCCCCCGCTCGTCCTTCTCTGCCGTCCCATCAACGCTTGTTGCTTGTGGGGCGTAAAATGATCCCGCGTCTCTGGTCGGAGCGCGACGTAATCTCAGGTGCTCGCAGAGCGCAATTTATCGGGCAAAGGATCGTTCTCATGAATCATAAAACTGAAGTAGTAAAAGTCCACGTTAGCGCGGTCATGGCAGGGTTTCTCGCAGTATTGGCCATGCTCTTCGTTATCGCCTATCCAGCGCGAGCGTCGAACACCCCGTTGACGCAGCTCAGCACGGACACTTTCACCAACAGCGACATGCAGCACGCAACCGAGGTCGAGCCCGACACTTATTCCTTTGGCTCCGTGTTCGTGGCTGCGTTCCAAGTTGGCCGGCGGTACTCGGGCGGAGGCGCCTCCGACATTGGATTCGCCACTTCGACGAACGGGGGCGCAACATGGAAGAACGGATACCTGCCGGGCTTGACCGAATACTACCAGGGCGGGACGTACCAGGCGGCGAGCGATCCGTCGGTGGTCTATGACGCTCGTCATGGCGTGTGGCTTATCAGCTCTCTGGGCATTTCGGACACGAATGGGAACACTATCCTTCTGGTCAGCAGATCCGCCGACGGACTCACTTGGAACAATCCGGTTACCGCTAACAGCAATAGCGCCTATGCAGACAAGGACTGGATTACTTGCGACAACACCGCCGCCAGTCAGTATTACGGCAACTGCTACATTGAGTGGGAAGATGCCGGAATTGGAGATCAGATTCTGATGACCACTTCGAGCGACGGTGGTCAGACCTGGAGCTCGCCATTCAGCGTGCCCAATGCGATCGGATTGGGCGGCCAGCCGGTAGTCCAAACGAATGGAACGGTGGTTGTCCCGTTCCTGGGAAACGAAATCGACTTTTTCACCTCCACGAATGGCGGTAAAAGTTGGAACAGTGCCGCAATCATCTCTAGCCTGTCGGACCACGCTGTGGCTGGCAGCTTACGTGCGGTGTACGTGCTACCGTCGGCGCAGGTTGCCAGCGACGGTACGGTTTACGTCGCCTGGTGGGATTGCCGGTTCCGTAGCGGTTGCTCCTCCAACGACATCTTGCTCAGCAGCTCGACAGACGGAAAGACCTGGTCGTCACCAACCCGCATCCCAATCGATCCTGTCTCCACTAAGGTCGATCATTTTCTCCCTGCGATTGCTGTCGATCCTGCAACTTCCGGCGCGACCACTCACCTCGGACTAACGTACTACTACTATCCGCTGGCCAACTGCACAACCAAGAGCTGCAAGCTGGCCGTCGGTTTTGTCTATTCTCGATGATGCCGGCAACACCTGGTCAACCGCTGCCACCCTCGCCAAGGGAATGAAGATGGCATGGCTGCCCAATACCACCCTGGGTTACATGTTGGGAGACTACATTTCAACTTCCTACATGAACGGGAAAGCGTTCGGCGTGTTCGCCAAAGCGCTCGCACCCAAGAACGCGCTATTCCGCCAAGCGATGTACACACCCAAGATGGGGCTGTTTGAGATGCAGGAGGGAGAAGGCCCGTACGTCAGTTCGGCGGGCGATCGGCCGGTGCCCAACGCCAAGTCAGACCATCCGCCTGTGCCTTTCTGGGATTCTGAAGGCCGGCTCCGGAAGGAAAAGGGCGCAAAACCAAAGAGGGATCGACACTAGCCCCTGACAACGCGGCCCCTTAGTGGAGAATACTCTCCGGGCGCAGGATGATGACCCGCACGTGCCTGTCTTTCTGATCGCGCCGGTCGTGAAAGACCTTGTCACGCCCCAGGTTCTCCACGGCGGACCATCTCAGACGGGCGCGATGACTGGTGCTGCAATAGCCTTGGCATGGACCGGTTCGCCAAAGCGCATCGAGGGATTTATGACCCCAGATTCTACAGTGGGTGAATGCGGTGAGCGACGGGCTTAGTTCGGTTTGCGTCCGCGGCTGTCGGCGAGGTAGCGCAACATGATCGAATCGGTTGCGCTCTGGAATTGCTGGTCCATCTCGGGGGTGCGGGCCATCGGCGCTTCGAGACGCAGCGTCTGGCGGAACTTTTCGCCCATCTCGGAGTCGCTGGTCACGACCTGCATGTAGAACCAGAGAAAATGGCGCATCTGGTCGACCACCGATTTGAGCACGTTGAGCGACTCCATCTGCGCGGACGACGAAAGAGCCTCAAGCAATTCGGGATCCGTGGGGGCTTGCATGGCGGCGCAGTTGAGTTCGCTCTGGATGATGCGCAGGTCGTCGGTGACGCGCAGAATCCGCAGTTGAATCTCTTCCATGCTTTCCTGGTTCTCGCGATCCATTTGTTCCTTTCTGCCCGCCCGGCGCGATCTCGCACAATTCAGGATCGCCTATTCAAGATCGCACCTGGAACACAAAGCGCAAAGATTCCCCGTGTGCATGAGCTTCGGTAATTGAGGTTACCTTCGGCGAAATCGAGGCTCTGGACAAGGCTTTTCACTAGTTCACCACACCCCTGTGCGGCAGCGCACGCGAGTAACCCATTACTCGCTATAGGTGCGGTTCGGCTTATCGAGTTACTTCTGAGGGGAGATTCAGGTGCGCCTCGCGTATCTCCGGGACCCCCATGATACGCATGTTCTGGACCGGCGACTCAATGGCCGCGGCCAGCGCGAGCACCATCTGGCGGAGCGTCACCAGGCCCAGGCGGAGGGCTCCCTCGCGCGTGAAGGGAAACCATTCGGCAAGCTTGTAAAAAGGCAGCAAAAGATAGGGCCAGCGGTGCTCCGGCCCGAGCACGTACCAAGGACGTAGAACCGTCGCGTTGAGGCCACGCTGCTCAATCAGACGCTCGCACTCGGTGCGCACCGCGATGTAGTCCTTCATCATGGGGGCCGGGTGGGCCACGCTCAAATACACGAAGTGCGGGATGCCAAGTTCGGAGGCTGCCGAAATAGCCTCGCGTCCGGAGACCAGATCGACCTTGCGAAACTCGGCGCCTTTTGAGGGCGAGGGTTGAGGCACGCCCACCAGGTGCACGAAAGTGTCGGCCGGACGGATGAGATGCTTATAGGTTGTGGCGTCGAGTGCGTTGCCGGACACCACCTCGCATCCCGGCGGGAGAATGCCTTGGGAACCTGGCCGAATCAGCGCGCGCACGCGATGGCCGCGCTCGACCAGTACGGGGATGAGGCTGCCGCCCAGGTAGCCCGTGCCGCCGGTGATGAATACACATCGGGCGTTGGCAGCCTTCGGCAACGAGTTTACTTTTAGCAGGAGACGAATGTCAGAGATCGATCCAGGCACGATTCCAGTACGCTCTTAAGGGTGAATTTGGATTTCTTCGGCGAAGTGACCACGAGTTGCCTGAGTTTCCGAATGAAGAAGTGTAATCCATGAACGCGCTCGTGTGGTACAAACGGTGCGAATGTTGACCCCGAAAACTGGCGCAGGCCGAACGGAAGCGGGCCGGGTTGAGTTGGTGCGCGCGCTCGGGCGCTGGAGCCTGGCTGCGCTGGCCATCAATTCGGTGATCGGCAGCGGCATTTTCGGACTGCCCTCCACGGTGGCAGGGTACATCGGTAAGGGCAGCGTCGTCGCCGTGCTGATTGCCGGCGCGGCCATGGCGGTCATCATGGGCTGCTTTGCGGAAGTGGCTTCGCAGTTCTCGGCGGCGGGTGGCCCATACCTTTACGCGCGCACCGCGTTTGGGCGGCTAGTGGGAATTCTTGTGGGCTGGACGCTTTACTTGTCGCAGACCGCGGCGCCGGCGGCCAATGCCAATTTGTTTGTCGTCTATCTGGCGGAATTCTGGCCGCGCGTGAAACAGCCCTGGCCGCGATTCTTGATCCTGACCGCGCTGGTGGGGCTGCTCGCGCTCATTAACGCTCGCGGCGCGCGGCAGGGAGCGATCGTCAGCAACGTGTTTACGGTTGCGAAGATTTTGCCGCTGCTGCTGGTCATTTCGGCGGGCGCTGCACTTACCCTCTTTCATCCCACGCCTTGGAGCGGGGCGCAGAACTACCCCGCCCACGCATGGATGAAAGCCGTCTTCCTTCTGATTTTTGCCTATGGCGGATTCGAGTCGGCGCTGGCGCCTATGGGCGAAGCTACGAATCCCACGCGAGACACGGCTTTTGCGTTGATCGTGACCTCCATCTCTTGCACCGCACTCTACGCCCTGGTGCAGTGGGTGGTCGTGGGGGTGCTCGGACCCGGCGCCACCAGCGATCGGCCACTTGCCGAAGTGGCTCGCATCACGATCGGGAACCGCGGCGCGGGGCTGGTGGCGATCGGCGCCCTCATCTCCGTGTATGGACTTTTGAGCGCCAAATTGCTGGGGATGCCGCGCGTCACATTCGCCCTGGCGGAAGCTGGCGACTTACCGCCTCTGTTTGCTGTGGTCAGCCGCAGATTTCACACACCGTGGTTCTCGATTCTTTTCTTTGCGACCGCCGTTTGGGGACTCGCGCTGGCCGGCAGCTTCGCCTGGAATGTAACGCTGTCGGTCGTAGCTCGCCTGTTCTACTACGGGGTGGTATGCGCCGCGGTGATCGCTTTGCGGAAAAAACACAAAGGTCAGGAGTCGGGGCAGCTCTCTAGATTCCGTCTACCCTTCGGCCCGCTCTGGGCGGTCGCCGGCGTGGCGATCTGCCTAGCGCTTACAACACAGGCAGATTTGAGTAAGTCGCGCATCCTGGGAGTCACGATTGTGGCGGCCTTGGTGAATTGGCTGTGGGCTAAGCGAGTTGGAGTCCCTGGGTGAGATTTCGAGCGCATCGCGACTGTGCGCTGAGCACCGATCTTGAGATTGCATTCTTTCAGTTTCGGAGTTTTTTATGATTCGCTTGCTTTGCCTGTTTCTGATTGCTTCCGCCGCCTGCTTCGCGCAGCGCCAGCCAGTTCTTAAGCAAATCGATCTGCCGCATTCCTATTACTACCGCGAGATGTATCTGCCGCAACTGACGACCGGGCCAAGTGCCGCGGCCTGGGCGCCGGATTCGAAGTCGCTCGTTTATTCGATGGCGGGCTCGTTGTGGCGTCAGGAATTGGGCAGCGCAACGGCGGTACAACTGACGGGCGAGTCCGGGTACGACTACCAGCCTGATTGCTCGAGTGACGGCCGCTGGGTTGTATTCGCTCGCTATGCGCACGATGCGGTTGAACTGTGGTCGCTCGACTTGGCTAGCGGTGCCACTCGGCAGATGACCTCCGGTGGCGCAGTTAACGTTGAGCCGCGCTTTTCCCCCGACGGCAGGCGCGTTGCCTTTGTCTCGACGTCCTATAAAGGACACTTTCACATTTTTACCGGCAGATTCGAAGACGGCTCACTCAGTGATATGCAGCAACTTATTCCCGAGCGCATCAGCGATCTGCCGCGCTATTACTACAGCCAGCTGGATCACGAGATAAACCCGGTGTGGTCGCGCGATGGAACAGAGATTTTGTTCATCTCAAACCGCGGCCATATTCACGGCACGGGCGGATTCTGGCGGATGAAAGCCGAGCCCGGCGCCGAGGCACGCGAGATTCATTACGAAGAGACTAACTGGAAGGCACGGCCCGATTTTTCTCCCGATGGCAAGCGCATGGTGTACGCGTCCTATCTAGGGCGGGAGTGGCATCAACTGTGGGTGATGCCGGCGGGCGGCGGCGATGCCTTTCCCATTTCTTATGGCGACTACGACAACACCAATCCGCGCTGGTCGCCGGACGGGACCAAGATCGCCTTCATCTCAAATCGCGGCGGGAACACTTCGTTGTGGGTGCAGACGATTCCCGGCGGCGAGCAGACAGAAGTTGTGGTGCGCGAGCGCAAGTATAAACGCCGCATGGTCCTCTTCACTTTGAAGGTGACAGATTCGGGCAGCAAGCCGGTGGCCGCTCGCGTTTTCGTGACTGGATCGGATGGGAGAGCTTACGCTCCCGATGACGCCTGGATCTACGCCGACGACAGTTTTGACCGATCGGAGCGGCCGATTGAGGCGCACTACTTCGATACTGCGGGCGAATCCCACGTCATGGTGCCGGCCGGAGAAGAGATTGAAGTAGGCGTCATGCGCGGTTTTGAATACCCGTTCAGCCAGAAAAAGTTTCAGATCAAGCCTAATGGCACGTTAACCACGATCGTGACCATGCACCCGGTTGAAAACGGGGCTGAGGCGAAAACACATTGGGTCAGCGGGGACGTGCACGTTCACATGAACTACGGTGGAACGTATCGCAATACACCTCAAAATCTGATCGAGCAAGCGGCGTCGGAGAATCTCGCGATCATCGAGAATCTCATCGTTAATAAGGAGCAACGCGTCCCCGATATCGCATACTTTTCTCCTCAACTCGATTCCGCCTCGACCAAAGACCACTTACTCTTTCATGGTCAGGAATTTCATACGAATTATTGGGGACATCTCGGCCTGTTGAATTTGACCCGCAACTTCCTACTCCCGGGATACGTCGCTTACCCCAACACCGCGGCGGCGAGTTTGTCTCCGACCAATGCCGACGTGGCAGACATGGCGCATGCGCAAAGCGGCTTGGTGGGATATGTGCACCCGTTTGACAGCTTTCCGGAGCCAGCGAAAGATCCCTCGCTCACCAACGAACTGCCCGCCGATGTGGCGCTCGGCAAGGTCGATTACATCGAGGTGGTCGGCTTCTCTGACCACAAGTCGACCGCTGAAGTCTGGTACAAGCTCTTGAATTGCGGTTTCCGTCTGCCTACGGCCGCGGGCACCGACTTCATGGGCAACTACGCGTCGGTGCGCGGTCCGGTTGGGCTGAACCGCGTCTACGCAGAAGTGCCCGGGCCGGCAAGCGCGCCGCTGGAGATCGGGCCCTGGCTCGGAGCCATTAAAGCTGGGCATACATTTGCAACGAACGGCCCGCTGCTGCGCTTCTCGCTCGCCGGAGAGCCCATCGGCGGCGAAGTTAAGCTAGAGAAGAAGGAGACCGTTCGCTTCGCGGCTTCTTTATCTTCCATTGTTCCGGTCGATCACCTGCAAATTGTCTGTAACGGCAAGGTCGCGCAGGAACTGAAGCTCGATTCCGAGCGCACCCACGCGCATCTCAGCGGCTCAATTCCCCTTGAAACGAGCGGCTGGTGCGTTCTGCGGGCCTTCAGCGACAAGGCGGAATACCCGATTCTCGACATTTATCCGTACGCTACTACCAGCCCGATTTATGTGAGCGTGGAAGGGGCCCCGTTGCATAGTCCGGCCGACGCGAGCTATTTCGTAGCGTGGATAGATCGCCTGATCGCCGCCGCGCGGAGCAATGCGTCGTGGAATACCGAGTCCGAAAAACAATCGGTGCTCACTATGCTGGATGCGGCGAGGAAGAAGTACGAAACCGTACAAAAGTGAACTAAGATTAAAATGGTTCTCCGACAATGTTGGTCAACGTGAGTAACGGCTATGTCCTTCTTTGGCCCAGAATTCCGCGCGGATTCGCTAGTTCTTAGTTACACAAACGTTCAGGAAGCAAAGCGCTGGTGGATCAATGCATTTAAGTGCAAGGAGACAGCCGTACCGAAGACATGGGACAGCACGCTGCCATCGGACATTGCCTTGCAGCTTCCTGGGTATGATGAGCCCACAATCCTGCTTAATGATCGTTCAGAATTACATCAGGCAGGTCTCGACAACTCCAAGGTGGATTCTCCCACCATTTTTTGTGACAAGCTCAAGAAGGCTCATGAAGTCCTCTCCAGCCGGGGTGTTCTCGCCGGCCCAATTCAGGACGGTGGCGACACGCAATTTTTTGAGGTCAGCGACAGCGAAGGAAACACCGTACAAATCTGCAAGGAGACATCACGGCAAGTGGATGGAGAGTCCTATCCTCCCGCTTCTTTCTCCATCGCCAACAACTGTTCCTTGCGCTCGATGCCCCAGCGATAACCGCCTAATTCCCCATCTTCGCGCACCACACGATGGCACGGAATCGCAATGGCCACCGGATTCGTAGCGCAAGCCCGGGCAACGGCGCGAGTCGCTTTCGGTATGCCAAGCTTTTTTGCGACTGCGCTATACGACTGCGTCTCTCCCCGAGGAATGCGTTGCAGATGCTCCCAGACGCGGCGCTGAAAGGCCGTTGCGCGAATGTCGAGCGGCAGCGACGGATGCGCGTCATGACCACTCATGAGCTGCGCAAGACTCACCCTCCATTGCGCGAGCGCCGCATCGTCACGCTTGCGCGCGGCGAATGGGAATTCGCGCATCAGGCCTTGCTGCAACTCGGCCTCGGAATCGGCGAACTGAATCGCGCAGATGCCTTTGTCGGTGGCGGCAATCAGCATGCGTCCCAGCGGCGAGGAGGTGATCGTAAAGCGCACTATCGCAGCCATCGCGCCCCGGCGATACTTTTCCGGCGTCATGCCGAGTTGCGACGACGTGCGCTCGTAAAGGCGGCTGCTGGAGCCATATCCCGCCGCATAGAGCGACGTGGTCACGTCGTGTCCGGCCTGCAGGTTCTGCTTGACCTGGCGCAAGCGGCAGGCGTCGATATAGGCCTTCGGCGAAACTCCAAGCACCGACTTGAACATGCGCTGCAAGTGAAACGTGCTGCGGCGGAATTTCCTGGCCAGTAACGCGAGCGTGAGACGGTCTTCGATGTTCTGCTCGATGTAGCGGCACATCTCGCGCACCAGCGCCGATTGTGGATTGCCATCAACCGCCTTGGGACGGCAGCGCAGGCAGGCGCGGAATCCGGCTTGCTCCGCGGCGGTCGCGTGTTCGAAGAAACGCACATTCTCGCGCTTCGGCCGCCGCGCCGGACATGAGGGCCGGCAAAAAACACCCGTGCTCGAAACGGCGAAGACAAAGGCGCCGTCATGCGCGCTGTCGCGCTCGACTACGGCTTGCCAGCGCTCGGCTTCGTCGACCTTGGCGGGGCTTCGGCTTCATGGTTGATTCGATGGTTTCGTACTCGGAAAGTATCGCATTGGTTGCCATGCGGATAACATAGGACAACCGTGGCGCACGGACTATCCGAATGTTGCGGTCAAAGTCAGTTTCCTCGCGGCATACTATGCGATTGCTCACGATTGCGTTACTTTCATTGGCACAAATGCTTATGGCCGAAACGACGACTCCATGTTCTCCGGCAACGAACGCCATCACTGCCACCCGCATTGCCCAGGAAATCCGCCTCGACGCGCGGCATCCCGCCCCGGAGTGGGCCAAGGCAACTCCGGTGACCTTCTGTGCCGACTGGCAGGGCCGCAACCCTGATCCGGCGCGGCAGACCGAGGTGCGCGCGCTGTGGACGCCCACGCACTTATACCTGCGCTTCGTGTGCCGCTATCGCGAGACTCTATGTCTTCGAGGATTCGAGCCCGAATGGCCGCCGTGACCATCTCTGGGATCGCGACGTGGTTGAGGCCTTCCTGCAGCCTGACCCAGCGCGGCAACTCCACTACAAGGAGTTTGAGGTCAGTCCGAACGGGATGTGGATTGATCTGGATATCGGCCCAAGCAACATTTCAGGCGACGAGCCTCCGCGAGACTTACAGAGCGGGATGACGCGCTCGGTGTGGCTGGATGAAGAGCATCATACTTGGACGGCGGAGGTGGCGATTCCGATGGAGGCGCTCACGCGGAAGTTTGATCCCAAGGCCGTTTGGCGGGCGAACTTCTTTCGCGTGGAGGGCAGGAGCGAGCCCCGCTTCTACTCGGCCTGGCAGCCAACCAAAACGGCTCAGCCGAACTTCCATGTGCCGGAGGCATTTGGATATTTGCGGTTTGATTGAGAGACGATTTCGGGTGCCGGTTGCGTTCAGGCGACAGATCCGCAGGGGCTAAAACCTAAATCCGTTGCGACCCTCAACGCGGCCGAAGCCGCGCCTTTCACCCAAACGTTACTTCGCCATCCCCGCGCGCTTGCGCAACTCGCCGAGCAGAGCAACCGCCGCGTTGTAGTAGGTCTTGTCGGGGTCCGAGGTGTCAGCCCAGACCGCTTCGTAAACGATCTTGGCTGCCTCCTTGGCATCCATGCGAAGAGCGCTTTCCGCGCGATCCGCTTGCTGGCGGGCCTCTCCGTAACAGGAATGGCAGATCGCGGCCGGTTCGACTGTGCCGTCATGATTCTGATCGAGCGCGCAGCGGAAGGTCGTCGCCGGCACCTGGGGCTGTGAGGCGTAGATCTGCGACTTCAGTTCGCGCAGGCGTTCCCGTTCCTCAGCCAGACGCTTCGCCTCTTCTGAATGCACGGTCGCGGCCGATGCCGAAACGGTGTCCGCCACGGCTTTCCCCGGCGTCATGCGCTGCTTCGACTTGCAGATCGGGCAGGCATCCATGTCCGCAGGGATAGTAAGCGCGGCATTGGGAGCAGGGCATGCCGTAGCCCACGCTTGTGGACAACCTTCCGGCTCAAATGCTGGTGCGGCGGATCTCAGTCCGGCCGCCGATAGAGACGCAGCGGGAACGGCATTTGCAGTCACCGCGGTCTGGCGAGCTTGCTTGACTCCAGTGCTTTCCATGATTCCATCCGGCGGCGGGTGGCGTCCGCCGTAACGTTATTCTAGGGCGCTTTTACATCCGGAGGCGATGCACTATAGTGCACCTGGTCCGAGATGCCCCGTCGTGCTGAGTTTTGTCGTGCATCCTGCATTGCAACTACTTCGTCGTCGTGATCATCCGGGCGGCTTCCTGCATGCGCGTCCGGTAGAGATTCTCTTTGGGATCGAGGCGCGAGGCGATCTCGAGTTCGCCAAGCGCTTCTTCGTAGCGATTCAGGGCCATCAGGCACGCGGCCAGCGAGTAATGGTTCTGGCCATTTGGCTGGAGTCGCAGGGCCTCGCGAAACTCTTTTTCAGCCCCCTCCATATCCTGCGTATTCACCAGAGCGGTGCCGAGATAGTGGTGGCCCAGCGCCGACTCAGGATTGAGCTCGACCGCTTTGCGAAGGATCGTGACCGCTTCTTCGTCCTGCCCGGTCAGGAGCAAGGCCTGTCCCAGCACGCGGTATTCGGCTGCGCCCGCGGGATTCTGCGTAATGGCCTCGCGCAGTTCGTGGATGGCCGCCGGATAATCGCGCTTCGCCATGTAGGCGCGGGCCAGGCAGTTGTGTCCGCCCTCCCAGTCGGGCGACTGTTGATAGAGCGCCTTGAATTCGACGATTGCCTTGTCGAAGTCTTCCTTATCGCAGAGGGTGTTCCCGAGGTTGCTTCGTACGCTGACCTCGTCGGGCTTCAGGTGGAGCGCGGTCCGGAACTCAACTGCCGCTTCTTCGAGCTTGCCTTCGTCGCGCAACACTACGCCGAGATTGCTATGCGCTTCCCAGAAATCGGGGCGCAGAGCGCAAGGGCGTGGCGATAAGCGATGGCAGCGCGCCGCATGTCTCCTTTGTCGCGCTGCGTGATGCCGATGTCGAAATAGACATCCGGGTTATCAGGTTCGCGCTCCAAGGATTCGTCGTAGGCGTTGATCGCGGCATCATAATGGCCATCCGCATAATGAGCGAGTCCGAGGAAGCGATAAGCCTCGGCATTGGCGGGGTCAATGCTGAGCGCCGTGCGCGCCTCAGCGAGCGCGTTATCGGAATCGTTGCTGCGATAGAAGTAATAGGAGAGTTCGCCATGCAGTTCGGCAAAGCCGGGCATTTGGCGAACCGCGTCCGAGAAGGCGTCGAAGGACTCGTCGAGGCGATCTTCGCGCCGCAGGACGGTACCCAGAACGTAGAGCAGCGAGCCGTTCGTCGGATCTTTCTGAAGCTGGGCGTGGAGTTTGTCTTCAGCCGCCTTCAGATTCCGGCTGTGGATGAGGGCAGCAATCTCGGAGGCCGAGCCCGAACAAGTACAGGGTGATAGCGCCGCACCAGGCTTTGACTTCGCAACTCCCCGTTGATGAGTCGCCGCCGTAAGAAAATGCATCAGGCCGGCGTCGGCTCCGCTTTTCGCCAGAGCGCGCGTGCAAGCCGGCGTCAACTGGCAGGCCAGCCGCGTCGTATCGCCACCGGCAAGCCGCTGGATGCGAGCGCTCGAGATTCCTCCCGCGAGCCATAGAAAGATATCTTGAAGGCCCGAGCAGGTGGGAGTGGAAGATCCCGCGGAGGCAGATGCCGCAACCGGCGTCGAATCTGGCAGAGCGGATTCAGACGCGGATGAACTGGAAGACGGCGTCCCGGAGGACAAAGCAGACAACATTCCGGCGGGCGCTCGGAAGGAAGTTGCCGGTGAAGGACCCTGGGCGGCCCACAGCGATCCTGCCATCGGCAGGGCTAATCAAGAGAGGCAAAAGCCATCTCACCGAACTACGTTTCACGGAGACCTCCGGCGGCCAGAGCGGCGTTTGCCGCAAACTTCCCTTTGGTCAAAATATCCCGGCGGGGTCACACTCGATAGGTCACGGAAGTAATTGCGGGGGATGGCCGAGTGGCCAAACCTAAGGTAGCCCGCGAGACTGCCGGCAGCGGTTGCGCTACACTCAGGTTAGGTAGAGGCTGGAGGTCGATGCCGACAGCCCGCCGGCTTTGGAGGGAATATGGGTGAAGGTCTGTTTCAGCCGATGCACTTGCTGCTTATTCTGGCCATTGCTCTGCTATTGTTCGGCCCCAAGAGACTGCCCGAGATTGGTAAAGGAATCGGTGACGGCATTCGCGCCCTGAAAGAGGGCATGAAAGAACAAAATGCCAAGAGCGATGCGAAGACAGAAGAAAAACCCGACTCCAAACCTGAGAGTAAAGCCTGAGCTGCGTTTGGTTTGGTTTTCACTCTCGCGTGAAAACTTGCATGACAGGTTCCAGCAGCACCCGATATAATCCCTGCATCCAATATTGCATTAGCTAAACGTTGTCAGCCGGAAGTTTGTGTCCACTTCTCCGGCTGCGACGATTGTTTTTGCCGGGCTTAAAGAAAGCTGAAATCTCATTTTTGCAATTCCAAATCATCAGGAGGAATTCTGTGCGCAGGTATATAGCAGTAGGTCTTATTTTTTTGTTTGCGATGATGGCATTCGCCGACCAGATTGTATTGAAGAATGGCGACAAGCTGACTGGCTCCATTACGAAGTCCGACGGTAAGACTCTGGTCTTGAAAACCGACTATGCCGGTGATCTGACCATCAAGTTCGATGCGATCCAATCATTGAGTTCGACGAGCGAGTTGAATGTAACGGCGGGGGGTAAAACGGCTCTTGGGCCTGTCACCACCAATGGTGCAGACTTAGTGGTCACGCCTAAGACTGGCGGACCGGTCGAGGCTCCACTCGCATCGGTCACGGTAATGCGCACCCCTGCGGAAGAAGCGGCCTATCAAAAGACGTTGCATCCGGGATGGCAGGAAGGCTGGGTTGGCGGCGTAAACCTGGGTTTTGCAATAACGGCCGGAAACAGCGAAACGAAGAACCTGAACATCGCGTTCAATGCGGTGCGCACGGGATTTCACGACAAACTGACGATGTATGAGAACTCGATCTATGCCGTGAACGACAAAGTTGTGGCTCCAGCTACCGGGCCGCAGACAACCGCCAACTCCAACGGAGGAGGACTGCGTTACGATCGCGATTTTGTGCCGCGCGCCTTCGGCTTTGGCAGTGCAGACTTCTTCGCCAACTCGCTGCAAGACTTGAATCTACGCGCGATCCTCGGCGGCGGCATTGGCTTCCACGCCATCAAGAATGCCAATACCATGCTCGATATTCTGGCTGGCGCCAACTACACGCATGAAAGCTATTCTGGCGTGGCGAATCCTACGCCGCCCCCGGACACCTACTCCTATTCGCAGAGCCTGGCAGCTTTGACAATCGGCGACGCTTTTACGCACAAACTGGGCAAGAGCACGGATGTCACGCAGGCCTTCATGTTCTATCCCGACCTGAGTGACACTTCACAATACCGCTTCACCTTCAATCTGGGAACGGTCACCAAGCTGAACAAATGGCTGGGATGGCAGAACTCGGTGTCCGACGTTTTCGTAAGCAAGCCGCCCATCGCCTCGCCGCGGATTGAGCGGAACGACCTGCAAATCTCCACCGGCCTGAACATTTCGTTCAAGCACTAGATTTGGAGTTTGGCACATGAATTGGAGGGACGGGCGCGGAGCCCGTCCATTCCAACTTCGCAGCGCGAGAATGGCCTGCAGGCCAGAAGATAGTGGCTAGAAACTGCCTGCTTGTGTAATCTATCCCGCGTGCCGCGCACCTTTCTAATTGACACTGACACCGCATCCGATGACGCGGTTGCGCTCATCATGGCATTGCGGGCGCCCGACGTACGGGTCGTCGCAATCACAACGGTCGCGGGAAATGTTCCGGTCGAGCAGTCGACTCGAAATGCTCTTTACACCGTGGAACTGTGTGACTCGCACGTGCCCGTTTATATGGGCGCCGCCAAGCCGCTGCTCCGCACCTATCAGAACGCAACGTGGTTTCACGGCCGCGACGGATTAGGGGATCACAACTATCCGGCGGCGCGTCAGCAGACACAGAAGAAGCACGCAGTCGATGCGATCATTGAGCACGTCGAGGCGAATCCCGGGATCGTGCTGGTTACGCTTGGGCCGCTGACCAACGTGGCGCTCGCTCTGGCAAGAAAGCCTGAGATCGCGCGGCAGGTCAGCCGGTGCGTAATTATGGGCGGCGCGCCATGCTGCGAGGGCAATATCACTCCCGCCGCCGAATACAACATTTACGTTGATCCCGAAGCCGCACGCATGGTCATGCGCAGCGGATTGCCCGTGGAATTGGTGGGCTGGCACCTGTGCCGGGGAGCCGCCATTCTCGATGACCTGGACATCGCACGCATCCTCGCCTTCGATACCCCGCGCGCGAAGTTTGCCATCGAGTGCAACAGTCACGCGCGACACGCGCTGAAGGTCCAGACCGGCGAAGATGGGATCTGCCTGCCCGATCCGGTGGCAATGGCGCTCGCGCTCGACCCTTCGATTGCCATCGAGGTCAGCGACCACTACGTCGATGTAGAGACGGAAAGTGAATTGACACGCGGAATGACGGTGGTGGATCGCCTGAATGTGGCCGACGACGAAAGGAACAGGGCGGTCTGGGCGCCAGTACTGGCGGCAGGTAAAGCCCGCGTTTACTGGACGATCGACAACCAGCGCTGGAAGCAAGCTTTGGACGCGGCCCTGCGATAACGCGGTTCGCACTCTGCTATATTGCTCTCCTCGGAGGTCATCACCATGTCGCGCATTGTCCGTTGCGGCCTGATCCAAGCGAGCAACGCGGCACCCACGAGCCGCTCGCTCAAAGAAATCAAGAAGGCCATGATCGACAAGCATCTGAAGCTGATTGATCAGGCCGCAAAGAAGAAAGTCAAAATCCTCTGCCTCCAGGAACTTTTCTACGGACCTTATTTTTGCGCCGAGCAGGATGTGCGCTGGTACGACCTGACGGAGCGTGTGCCGGGCGGGGAGACGACGGAGTTGATGCAGAAGATCGCGGCGAAACATGGCATGGTGATGGTCGTTCCGGTGTACGAAGAGCACATGCCCGGCGTCTACTTCAACACGGCCGCGGTCATCGATGCCGATGGCAAATATCTTGGAAAATATCGCAAGCACCATATTCCGCACGTGCATCCGGGATTCTGGGAAAAGTTCTACTTCACTCCCGGCGATCTTGGTTATCCGGTATTTGCAACCAAGTACGCACGGGTAGGTGTGTACATCTGTTATGACCGCCATTTTCCCGAGGGGGCGCGCGTGCTGGGACTGAACGGCGCGGAGATAGTCTTTAACCCTTCGGCAACAGTGGCCGGGCTCTCCGAGTATTTGTGGGAACTGGAACAGCCTGCGCATGCCGCCGCGAACGGATATTTCGTCGGCGCGATCAATCGGGTCGGCCGCGAAAAGCCATGGAACATCGGCGAGTTCTACGGCAAGAGCTATTTCTGCGATCCGCGCGGCAAGATTTTCGCCCAGGCCAGCCGCAACAAAGATGAGGTGCTGGTTGCCGACGTCGATTTCGACATGATTCAGGAGGTACGGCGTGTGTGGCAGTTCTACCGGGATCGCCGGCCTGAGACATACCGTGCGCTGACAGAGCAATCTGTGAGCACGGCTGCGGCGGATTAGCCGACATGTCGACATCCACTCGAATCGAATCGAGCCCACTTTACAACGAAGACCTCGCCCCCGCCTCACCCGAGCGCCGCCACTGGGGAACCTACAACTACGCCGCGCTGTGGGTGTCAATGTCAGTCAACATTCTCACCTACATGCTGGCGGCGAGCCTGATCCAGGGCGGCATGAACTGGCGGCAGGCGGTCTTCACGGTTTTCCTGGGCAACACCATTGTGCTGATCCCGATGCTTCTGAACTCCCATCCGGGCGCGCGCTATGGAGTTCCCTTCCCCGTGCTGGCGCGGGCCTCGTTCGGAGTGCTGGGTGCAAATGTTGCGGCAGTGTTGCGCGCGCTGGTCGCCTGCGGATGGTTCGGCATCCAGACATGGATCGGCGGCGAAGCCATCAACACGCTTTTGTCGCTGGCGCCCGTCTGGCACAGAGTTCCGCACGGCGCCGCCATCTGCTTTATCGCTTTCTGGCTGATCAACCTTGCTGTCATTCTGCGGGGCATCGAATACATCCGCATGCTGCAAGGAATCAGTGCGCCGGTTCTTCTCGCAGTCGGTCTTCTGCTGCTCGGCTGGGCTTATAAGACTGCGGGAGGCTTCGGTCCCATGCTCTCGGCGCAAACGCGCTTTACAACATTCCCCGACTTCCTTAAATTTCTGATCCCCGCGCTGAACGGCACGGTCGGATTCTGGGCGACGCTGTCGCTGAATATCCCCGACTTCACCCGCTTCGCAAAAAGCCAGCGGCAGCAAGCCATCGGACAAGCGCTGGCCTTGCCCACAACGATGACGCTCTATTCCCTCATCGGAATCCTCGTGACCTCGGCAACGGTCGTCATCTATGGGACAGCGATCTGGGACCCGGTGCAACTCTTGAGCCGCTTCCACTCACCGGTTGCGGTTGTCATTTCCCTGGTCGCGATTCTGCTGGCTACATTGAACGTCAACATCGGGGCCAACGTAGTCTCCCCCGCCAACGATTTTTCCAATCTCTGGCCGCGCAAAATCAGCTTCCGGACCGGAGGCGTCATCACCTGCCTCATGGGCATCGTGCTCATGCCATGGAAACTGCTCTCCAGTTACAGCACGTTTATCTTCGGCTGGCTTGGTGGCTATGCGGCGTTTCTCGGTCCGGTGGCGGGCATCATGATCTGTGACTACTTCGTGATTCGCCGCCGCGTGCTGGTGACTGATGATCTGTATCTACGGGGCGGAGCCTATGAATATTCCCATGGTTTTAACTGGCGAGCTCTGGCCGCGCTGTTCGCCGGAGCGGGAACGGCGCTGGTGGGGTTGGTTGTGCCGTCGGTGCGCGTGCTTTATGACTATTCTTGGTTTGTGGGATTTGCGGTTTCGTTCGTGGCTTATTACCTGCTGATGAGGCTCACGATTGGCTCACCACGCCCCCCGCGCCACGCGTAATCAGTTCCCGGTTGGCGGTTACCGAACACTTCCGGCCTGATGTCCGTCACAACCTCGTGTGACATGCCGCACTGAGTTTCTTCCTTAATAGGCACAGCCTCTGAATGTAATAGCTGTTTCTGTGCAGTCTGGGTCTGCGGGCCCTCCACCTGCGCGGTTTGCATTGCTTTCCGGACCCCCGCTCGCCATCCGCGAGCTACTTCTCTACATCTCCGTCGGAGGGATCGCATGCTTCACCTCGATACCGGCAATACCGGCTTTATGATCTTGTGCACCAGCCTGGTCATGCTCATGACGCCGGGCCTCGCCTTCTTTTATGGCGGCCTTGTCGGCCGCAAAAATGTCCTTGCCATCATGATTCAGAGTTTCGTCTCGATGGGCTGGACCACCGTTATCTGGTACCTCTATGGCTATTCGCTGTGCTTCAGCGGCGACTGGCACGGCGTCATCGGAAATTTCCATAACGCTTTTCTGCGCGGCATCGATCTCAACACGCCTTCCCCGAACGCCACTATCCCGGCATTCGTTTTCATCGCTTATCAGATGATGTTCGCCATCATCACTCCGGCACTGATCTCGGGAGCGTTCACCAACCGCGTCACCTTCAAGGCCTACATGCTGTTTCTGACCGGCTGGCTAACCCTTGTTTACTTCCCCTTCGTGCACATGGTGTGGGGAGGCGGATTCCTGCAGCAGTGGGGAGTGAAAGACTTTGCCGGCGGCATCGTGGTGCACAATATCGCGGGCATTGCGGCACTTGCCTCGGTGATCTACGTCGGCAAACGCCGGGTCGCCGATCGCGGGCCGCACAGCATTCCGCTGGTCGCGCTGGGCACCGGTCTGCTGTGGTTTGGATGGTACGGATTCAACGCGGGCAGCGAAATGCGCGTCGATTCTGTGACTGCTACCGCGTTCCTGAATACGGATGTGGCAGCCTCGTTCGCCGCGGTTGCGTGGCTGATGGTGGCGTGGCTGAACGAGAAAAAGCCCAAGCTTCTCGGCTTACTCACGGGTGCGGTTGCCGGACTGGCCACCGTTACTCCGGCCGCTGGCTACGTCTCTCCGACGACCGCTGTGATCATCGGCATCACGGCCGGGGTGGTTTGCTACTACGCGGTCGAAATGAAGAACAAGCTGCAATGGGATGACGCGCTCGACGTATGGGGAGTGCACGGAGTGGGTGGTTTCCTCGGGATTGTCATGCTCGGAATCTTCGCCAACAAGGAGTTCAATCCCGAAGGCGCCAACGGATTGCTCTACGGCGACCCGATATTCCTGTTGAAACAGGTCACCGCAGTGGTCTTTTCGTCTGTCTGGGCGTTCGCGTTCACCTATGCCATGCTGCGCATCATTGACGCATTCACCACGGTTAAGGTGAGTGAGACGTCAGAGGAGATCGGTCTGGATGAGTCGCTCCACGGCGAACATGCCTACGAGCAGCTTACGGACCGGGACGTGATCCATGATCTGGTCGAGTCAGGCCATAAGTAGAGCTTGAAGCAATGACCGCTCAGAGAAGGATTGTTCTCTGTTTGCTTAGCGAGCTTTTAATGTTCGGGGTGATGCTTGCATCACCCCGGTTTCTTCTTGCGCAACCCGCTGATCCGCCTGCGGCCGCAGCCGACAACGATCTTCCCGCCAAGGCCTGGTGGCGAGGCATTACTACTGACGGATTCTTATCGCTCTCCTATACATACAACACCAACGTTCCCGCTACGCGGCTCAATCAGTTTCGCGTGTTCGATTTCAACGACGACGATCCGCAACTTGACGTGGCCCAACTCGTCATCCAGCGCCCGGTCGGCGAATCAGACCGGCTGGGCTTCCGGTTCAATATGATTGCGGGCTCGGGCGTACCCGAGATCACGGCCGCTTACGGCCTGTTTCGCAACACCAGCACCGGCGTGGCCCACCACTTCGATCTACCGGAGTTCTACCTGAGTTATGTTGCGCCCGTCGGCAAAGGACTTCGCTTCGACGTGGGCAAGTTTGTCACTCATCTCGGATATGAGGTCATCGGCGGCTACGATGGCTACAACGACGATTTCAGCCGCGGTTTCATCTTCGGCTACGGTGTCCCATTCACTCACACCGGACTCAAAGCCAGTTACACGTTCAACAGTCGGATTTCTTCTGCTCTGCTGATTACCAACGGTTGCGACGCGGTCACCGAACTTAATGGAGGCGTCACCTTCGGAGGTCAGGTCGCCGCGGTCACTTCAAAAACTACTACGCTCACCTTCAACTTCCTTCATGGTCCGGAGCGCCCGCACAACGATCATGATCAACGCGCCGTTTACGAACTCACCGGCACGTGGAAAGTTTTACCGCGGCTCACACTGGCCTTCGACAGCCTCTACGCGGATGAGGATCACGCGGCCACCGACGGCAGTGACGCCATCTGGAAGGGCTTTGCCGGCTACTCCAAATACAGCTTCACCAAGAAATTTTCGCTGGCCTTCCGGGGAGAGATATTCGGTGACGACGGCGGCAGCCGCACCGGCACCACGCAAACCCTCCGCGGCTTTACTCTCACGCCTGAGTATGTTTTGCCCGCCAAGCTCTCCCGCGTAGCTTCTGCGTTTCGCCATTTCGACGGCAAGTTTGTGACACGCGGTGAATTCCGGCAGGATTTCTCAGACCACCCTACCTTCGAGAAAGGCAATGCCTTCACTACACGCCAGTTCACGACCGCAGTTAACCTGATCTACATCTTCTGACGACGAACGCTTAACTTCGAAATGCGTCGAGAACCTGGTCCTTGTACTTTTCCAGCGTATCTTCCTCATCGCCGCACATTAGATAAATGTTGAATTGAGTCACTCCCGCTTTCGCGAGCGCACGAAGTTTTTCTATGTGCGCTTCGGCAGGTCCGAGCAGGCAAAAGCGATCGGTAACGTCATCGGAGACGAATTCCGCATTGTCGCTGCCCACTTCGCAGTGATGCAGGTAATCGTACTTCTCGCGATCTCGAACATACGAGGTCAGCGCCGCGGGAAGATCTTCAGGCTTGTAGCGCGAGATGAGATCGACGACGTGATTCGAAACCAGCGCAGGAAACCACCGCACACGCTCGCGTCCAGCCTTCATGTCGTCCGAAATCCAAACCGGGGCCGCAGCCATGATTTCGATCTTGCTGAAGTCGCGGCCTGCAGCGTCCGCACCCTTCTTCACGAAACTCACGCACCAATCAATCAGATCGGGATCGGCAAACTGGAGGATAACGCCATCGCCAACGCGCCCTGCCATTTCGAGCACTTTGGGGCCGTAGCCAGCAATCCAGATCGGAGGAGTTCCACCATTCGCCCATGTCAGGCGCGCACGACGGCCTTCGTAGTCGATCTCCTGTGCACTTGTAAGCGCACGGAAATCACGCACGGACTGCTCAAGCTGGGCGGGCGTGACGGGCTGTTTGCCGAGCACGCGCCGCGAACTGTCGCCCCGTCCGATGCCAAGCTGCATGCGGCCTTTGGAGATGAGATTGAGTGTCGCAAACAGGCTTGCAGTCACGGTGATGTCGCGGGTAGCGGGATTGGTGACACAGGTCCCGAGGCGCACACGCTTCGTGTTCGCCGCCATCAGCGTAAGCATCGGATAAGGTTCGAGCCACAGCACGTGCGAGTCGAAGATCCATCCGTATTCAAAGCCCGCGTCTTCCGCCTGACGCGTGAGCGCGAGGATGCGCTCGACCGTCATGTCAGGTTTGATGGTGATTCCAAACTTCATGGCGTCTTCCCCTGTGGAGCTTCGTGTCTCCGCCGCTTAAACACCTGGTCGCGATCAGCAAACCGTCGGCGAAGGTCGGCAGTTTAGCATAAAATCCTTTCCACGCTATTAAAGGAGCGAGCCTTGGGCTTCGACACTATTATCACGAACGGCCGCGTGGTGACGGCGACAGATACGTATTCCGCCGATGTTGCAATTCAAGGCGGCAAGATCGCGGCAGTGGGACAAAACTTGCCGCGGGAAAATGCGACGAAGGTCATCGACGCAGCAGGAAAGTATGTGCTGCCCGGCGGAATCGACGTGCACACGCATCTCGACATGCCGTTTGGCGGAACAACCAGCGCCGACGATTTCGAGACTGGGACGCGAGCCGCAGCCTTCGGTGGAACGACCACGCTGATTGATTTCGCCATCCAGTACAAGGGGCAGACACTGCGAACGGCTTTCGATGCCTGGATGAAGAAGGCTTCTGGCCGCGCGGTTTGCGACTATGCGTTCCACTGCATCATCACCGAACTGGCCGACGCGCAGCTTGACGAGATGAATGCGCTGGTGCGCGAAGGGGTAACCAGCTTCAAGCTGTTCATGGCCTATCCCGGCGTGTTCATGCTCGATGACGCGAGTATCTTCAAGGCTTTCCGCACTACCGCGAAGAATGGCGGTCTCGTCTGCATGCATGCCGAGAACGGCAGCGCCATTGACGTCATCGTGCAGCAGGCGTTGGCGGAGGGGAAAAAAGCTCCGAAGTATCATGCGCTGACGCGTCCGACGACGGCGGAGGCCGAGGCGACTTCACGTGCGATCGCACTGGCCGAGATGGCAGGAGCGCCAGTGTACATTGTGCACCTGAGTTGCAATGACGCCCTCGAGAAGGTTCGCGAGGCCCGCGATCGCGGCTTACCGGTGTATGCGGAGACATGTCCGCAGTATCTGTATTTGTCTCTCGAAAATATGGACGCGCCGGGATTCGAAGGAGCAAAGTACGTTTTCACTCCGCCGCTGCGCGAAAAGTGGCATCAGGAAAAGCTCTGGAATGGATTGAAGCGCGATCATCTACAGGTGGTTTCAACCGACCATTGCCCGTTCTGCTTCAAAGAACAGAAGGAACTGGGCAAGGACGATTTCACGAAAATTCCCAATGGCGGTCCGGGGATCGAACACCGCATGAGCCTGATTTATTCCGGAGGCGTGGCAGCCGGACGATTCAGCGTGAACCGTTTTGTAGAGCTCGTATCAACCACGCCTGCAAAATTGTTCGGCTTGTATCCGCGCAAAGGGACGATTGCGGTCGGCAGCGACGCCGACGTCGTCGTCTTCGATCCGGCGCGCAAACACACCATCAGCGCCAAAACTCATCACATGCGCGTGGATTATTCGATGTTCGAAGGTATTCAGGTTACGGGTATGCCCGACGTAGTGCTCGCGCGCGGGAAGGTGGTCGTCGAGGGAGACAAGTTCACCGGGCGAGCCGGGGCGGGCGAATTCCTTAAGCGAGCGCTGTACTCGCAGCCTTAGCAAGCTGGAGGGGCGAGACCCTCTAAGCCGCAGAACTAGTGTTTGTCGCCCTGCTCGGTAAAAAATTTCCCCGTCTCTCCCGATGAGAAGTATCGTGACGTGACCGTCTTCTTGCGTGTGAAGAACTCCACCGCGTCCCAGCCGTGCACGTGCAGATCGCCGAAGAAAGAGTCCTTCCAGCCGGAAAATGGGAAATACGCGGGCGAGGCGGCAACGCCGATGTTCACGCCCACCATGCCGACTTCCACGCGGCGGCTGTACTCACGCACGGCGGCGCCGTTTTCGGTGAAGATGGAAGTGCCATTGCCGCGGGGATCGTTGTTGACAAGCGCAACGGCTTCGTCAAGCGAGTCGACGTGCATGACGGAGAGCACGGGACCGAAAATCTCGTCGCGAGCGGCGCTCATCTCAGGCTTGACGTGATCGAGAATCGTCGGGCCAACGAAGTTGCCGCCCGCGGGTGCGTTCTTCGGATGGCGCCCATCGACGAGCAATTCCGCCCCTTCGTTAATTCCGTTTTCAATGGCTTCATGAATGCGGTCGCACGCGGCCGGCGAAATCACCGGACCAAGGCTGGATTTCGGATCGCGTCCATCACCGGCAATCAGCTTCTCAGCTTCTTCTTTCAGCTTTGTCATGATGGCGCCGCGCGCGGATCCGACCGTCACCAGCACAGACCCGGCCATGCAGCGTTGGCCAGCATTGCCGAAGGCACTGCCGAGAACATTCGAAACGGTTTTATCGACCACCGCGTCGGGCATTACCACCATGTAATTTTTAGCTCCGCCAAGGGCTTGCACGCGTTTCCCTTTTTCGGCAGCGCGCCGATAAATGTATTTCGCGGTGTTAACCGATCCGACGAATGAAACCGCATTGATCCAGCGACTGTCGAGAATGGCGTTCACAACGTCGTGCGCACCGTGCACGAGATTGACGACGCCACGCGGCAATTTAATGTCTTCAAGAATGTGGCAGATCAATTCCGAGGTAAGTGGAACCTGCTCGGATGGCTTGAGAATGAACGTATTTCCGCAGGCGATAGCGAACGGAAGGAACCACATCGGCACCATCGCAGGGAAATTGAATGGGGTGATCGCAGCGCACACGCCGACGGGCTGGCGAAAGGTCTCCGTGTTAATGGCGCGGGCGACGCCCTCGAGCACGCGGCCCTGCATCGTCATCGGCGAGGCACAGGCCACTTCGAGGACTTCGATGGCACGGGTTATCTCGGCGCGCGCATCCGAGGCAACCTTGCCGCCTTCGCGCGTAATGGAGGCAGCGAGATCGTCGATACGACGGCGGAACTGCTCACGCAGGGAGAAGATGAATTCGGTGCGCTCGCCGACAGCGCGGGCGCGCCAATCGGGCAATGCGGCGTTGGCCGCGGCAACCGCGGCATCGAGATCCGCGGCTGTCGAAAGCGGCACGCGTGCCAAAACCTCGCCATTGGCGGGGTTGGTCACGTCGAGATGGGTGGATGTTTGTGCCGGAACCCAGCGCCCGTCGATGAAATTGGAGAGAATTCGCGGAACGGATTCTCCGGTGACCGGCGCGGATTCGGTGAGTGTATTTGCGTGGGGAGCCATGACGACCTCGTGTTTCGTTATTCCTTGATGCGTATTGTATCGCGCCGTTTTATCACGTTTCGCGGCGCGAGGCGACCACGGCGGTAGTGGGCGCATGATAAAATCCTCAAGAGGCGCGCGCACTCGTCGCTGCCGGTAGCAGGCCCGTAGCTCAGTCTGGTTAGAGCGCTTCCTTGACACGGAAGAGGTCGATGGTTCGAGTCCATTCGGGCCTACCATTATTTTCATAGGGATACAGAGAATCGCCAAAATTCTCTAGCCCGTGCTCAGCCCGTGATTCCGCGGGCTCGGGCTCTCTTAGACACCTCTAGTCAGTCGTCCAGAAGTTAAAGCCAGCCTATCGGTCACGGCAACCCTGATTGTTCCTCTCGAGGCATTCTGAAGGCAGAGCGGGTGGGTTTAAGGGTAGGTCCCGACCTTAGATTATCGGCCGCTTCAGTTAATGCTGGCACGCCGCTGACCTGAGAAAAGAGCATTGACGCGATGATGGCGCACGTGAAGATCGCCGTGCCCCGCCATCGATTGCCGGCCCACCTCCCCGATTGTCAGCGTTTCTTAAAATTGATTTTTGATTTTCCAATAGGTCGAGTCAATGAGTTTACCCGCCCCGACCTTTACATTGGCTTAACTTCTCCCCAATCATTGCACGTCTTGGACCACTGAACCGGCACTTCCATCGACATTAGCCGTACCGCCATAGGTTGCTGTGACCGTTGTTTGACCCGATGGCAAAGTCGATGTAGTCACAGTGGCTTGCCCGCCCGAAAGCGTCACGGTTCCCAGCTTTACGGAGCCGGCCATGAATGTCACCTTGCCGGTAGGCAAAGTTGTCGGCGAGCTCACAATCGCTGTAAAGGTGACCTTTTGTCCCTTGTTGGACGGGTTCAAAGAGGATGAAACCGTAGTCGTTGTCGTGGCTTGGTTCACGGTTTGCATGAGAACCGACGAAATGCTGCCGGCAGATGCAGCATCTCCTCCGTAAACCGCAGTCAGACTGAGCGCTCCAGCTGGGAGATCAGGAATCACCACGCTAGCGATTCCATTGCTCAGAGTACCGGTTCCGACTGCCGTTGAGCCATTTTTGAAGATCACGGAGCCTGTGGGTGCACCTGGCTCACCGGAATTTACTGTTGCGGTCAATGTTACAGACTGGCCGAAGGCAGAAGGATTCAGAGTCGACGTGATCGTCGTCGTCGAATCGTAAAGCGCCACAATCTGTGTTACCGTCCCCGAACTGGAATTAAAAGTGCCATCCCCAGCATACGTAGCCTTGACGGTGTGCGTTTTTGCCGTAAGCGAAGACGTAGACAAAGTCGCGACTCCGTTGGCGGTGACGCCTGACCCGATCAGAGTTGAGCCATCAAAGAATGAGACCATTTCTCCGTCGGGTATCTGTCCATAGGTTGAGGCGATCGTGGCCGTGAAGACCACAGTCTGGCCGATGAGAGTTGGCGATCCGGAGGTGGTGATGACTGTTCTCGATGCGACAGGGAGGTTTGCCACCCATTCGGTCAGGGTGGGAGATGTGCTGGTCGCGTTGTTTCCGTCTCCTGAGTATGTAGCGGTTACCAAGTGTTTTCTGACATTCACGTAGGTTGTATTGAGTGTGGCGAGACCTCCGGTAACAGGCACTACGGTGGTCGAGGTATTGTCTTGAAAGCTTACCGTTCCCGTCGTTACACCTCCATACTGACTTGTGACGGTCGCGGTGTAGGTCACGGGTTGATTCGGTGCGACTGGAGTTGCACTTGAGCTCAAAGACGTCGCGGTGGTGGCTTGACTCACTGTCTGCGTGAGGGGTCCAGAAATGGCGCCCTGCATATTGTCACTTCCACTATAAGCGGCCGTAACCGTGTGTAAGCCACCCGCTAACAGAACCCCGCTCAGGCTTGCGACATTGCCACTGACGCTTACCGTCCCCAGGAAGTTTGCGCCGTCATAAAAAACAACTGTCCCCATGGCGACACCGCCATACTGCGGCGTAATCGTCGCCGTAAAAGACACAGGCTGGTTGTAGACGGACGGGTTCACAGAAGAAGAAAGCGCGACTGTTACCGGCTGCGCGTTCACGACCTGCGTCAAGGGGGTTGAAGAACTGGGAGCGAAATTTGAATCGCCATCGTAGCAGGCAGTAATCGCATGTGACCCAGCAGTCAGCGAGGATGTTGAAAAAGTAGCGACTTCGCCATAGATCGGAGTTGTGGTTAGATCCGTCGTTCCGTCCCGGAAAGTGACGCTTCCCGTTGGCGTTCCTCTTCCGGATGCTGATACCGTCGCAGTGAACCTGACAAGCTGGCCGAAGGATGACGGGTTGCTCGACGACATTACCACCGTGGTGGTCGCGGACCGCACGCCCGAAGTACTGTTTAGCAGGACGATTACCCCGCCAGTTGCCAGATCTGGCCTGCCGTCGCCGTTGAAGTCGCCGACTGCGATACCCGAGCCACCAGCGCCCAGAACAAGAGGATCCTGGAAGGTGCCGTCCCCGTTCCCAAGAAGAAGAAAGTCTCCAGCACCTGACGCCACATCAAGCTTGCCATCACCATCGAAGTCAGCCAACGCCAGTGAGCCGAAAGCATATACAGGTATCGGGGTACAGGTCGCGGCTTGGAGAAGTACCGTCACCGTTGCCGAGCAGTACGCACACTGAATCCCAGTTAGAAACGACCAGATCCAAACGGCCATCTCCGTTCATGTCCCCGATCTCGACAGATAGAGCGTCATAACCACCCGATCCGTAACTGATAGGGGTTTGGAAGGTGCCATTCGCATTTCCCAACAACACGCTTACTGCGCCACTGCGGCAGTTGGTGTCGCACTGGTTCGCTACAATCATATCGAGGTTGCCATCTCCATTCAGATCCCCGATCGCGACCGAAACGGTCTCAGATCCTCCGGAACTGTAAGTCAACGGGGCTTGAAAAGTACCGTCACCATTGCCCAACAACACGCTAACCACGCCACTGCTACAGTTGCCGCTGCTGAGGCATTCATTTGCTACCACCAAATCCAAGTGGCCGTCTTTATTCACATCCCCAACTGCAACGGATAGGCAAACATGCCTCCCGAGCTGGAGCTGAGAGGAGACCGGAAGGTGCCGTCACCGTTGCCTAACAGTATGTCTACAAGTCCGTTGCAGTGACCACTGCCCTGGCACTCGTTGGTGACGATCAGGTCCATGTAACCGTCTTCATTCAGATCTCCGAGCGCGATCGAAGTCGCTTCATACCCGGCAGCATACGTGACGGGAGCACGGAAGGTACCGTCGCCCTTGCCGAGCAACACGCTCACACCTCTGGTCCCGTTGGCTACGATCAGGTCAATGCTCCCGTCGCCGTTCACATCGCCGGTCGCGTATGCATAAGCCTGATAGCCTCCGGGATAACTGAGGGCCGCATGAAAAGTGCCATCGCCATTGCCCAGCAACACGGTCGCTGTTCCGTTAGTGCAATTGGTGCTGCTTTCGCACCAGTTGGCGGCAACAATATCTTTACTGCCGTCTCCGTTCACGTCTCCTAGTACGATGGTGTTGGTTTCATAGCCTCCTGAACCGTAAGTGACGGCCGACTCAAAAGTGCTGTCGCCGTTGCCCATCAGAACACTGATGACTCCGTTGCAGTAGCTTCCACTCTGGCATTGGTTGGCGACTATAAGATCGGGGTGACCATCTCCGTTCACGTCCCCAATGGCGACGGAGAGCGCCTGGTAGCCGCCTGTGTTGTAACTAATCGGGGACTGAAAGGAGCCTGAACCGTTGCCGAAAAGCACGCTTACGATTCCATTGCCGCAATTGCTGTTGCTCTGACACCAGTTGGCGACAATCAAATCCGGGTAGCCATCTCCGTTCACGTCTCCTACGGCCAGCGAAGTAGCCTCATACCCTCCTGAACCGTAAGCGATGGGCGCTTGAAAGGTACCATCGCCATTGCCTGCTAGAATGCTGACTCCGCCACTGGTACAGTCCCCGTTACTCCGACATTGACTGGCGACGATCAGATCCGGATGACCATCGCCATTTGCATCCGCTATTACAGCAGAATAGACATTTTGACCGCCCGCGCTATAGCTTACGGCTGGCCGTAAGGTTCCGTTACCGTTCCCAAGTAAAACCGAAGCTGCGCCGAAGTTGGTCACCACCACATCTGCGCGGCCGTCTCCATTCAAATCTCCGATCGCGAGCGAACACGCATATTGGCCACCTGAACTGTAACTGGTAGGCGATTGAAAGGTTCCATCGCCGTTGCCGAGTAAGACGCTGATGGTACCGATACAATTGCTGCTGCTCTGACACTGGTTGGCCACGATCAGATCAGCGCGGCCATCGCCTTTCAGGTCCGCAATTGAGATCGACGATGCGTAATACCCCCCCGAGAGGTAATTGACAGGTGCCTGGAAAGTCCCGTCCCCATTGCCGAGCAAGACACTGATGCTGCCGTGGCAATCGCTGCTGCTCTGACACTCGTTGGCCACGACCAGATCCATACGGCCATCGCCGTTCAGGTCAGCGACGGCAACAGAAGACGCACGATAGCCGCCGGAAGAGTATGCAGACGATTCGAGAAAAACGGAGTTGGCATTCGAGCCGGCATTAATCATTTCCTCCACGGACCAGTGGGTATCCAGACTCGCAGCAATGGGACGCAGTGGATCGAGGAAAAGGCTTTGTCTCGTCAGTCCTTCTTCATAAGAAAAAGAGGGGTGTACAGGGTCGCTTGAAGCGGGATTAAGCTGCGAAGGCGCTGGAGGAGTCTTGATCATCGCCACCTTGTGGGCTTGCTGGCCGAGAGTAGTCGTCGCGAGCGCGAGAATGACACTAACGGAGAAAACCAAACACGGTAATGAGTAAGGCCTAGTCATGAGATTTCCTTCTTGTGCACCTCTCTGCCCAATCTCATTTCAGAGGTGGCATCGATTCCACAGTCGGCACGCTGGCTTCTGCAAGTTCTTTGGGGTAGCCGGCGGGAACCAGCCCAATTAATATTTGTCGGCACATTCAAGGATTGGATTCAAGGAAACTCAAGGTTTTTCAAACACCCGACTATTCCTGGTGAGAATTTCTAATCTTGGAAAGATTGCTAGCCATTTGGCGACACGGGGTGCTCCAAGGATGTTGGGACTCCTTCGGCTCCAATGTTCAGGTACTGCCCGCAATCAAAGCGATGGTCACCGCGAGTTGTGAGGGGAACAAATAAGGTTGAACAATCCTGACTCTGAGTTATGGATCGAGCATCATGCCGTGCTGCTCGGCCGCGAACATCGTTCGATGTGGCGCTGTTGCTTCGCCTTCCGTTGAACCAAAGTTGGTGGATGCAAGCTTCCCGCACAGGTGGAATCCTTTCGCTCTTCTTGGGCATCGGAACTCGAGATGAAGCTGGCACCCATCGAGACCATGGTCCGAGCGCAGTCACCATGGTCGGCTTGTGCTACGAAATCGCGCCCTTGGGTGCTTGCCGCCACGATTCTCGGCTCAAGCATGGCGTTTATAGATAGCACGATCGTCAATGTGGCTTTGCCCGAGCTTCAATCGAATCTTCACGCGACCGTGGTGGATGTGCAATGGGTTATCGAGTCCTACGGCTTGTTTCTTTCCTCGCTGATTCTGGTCGGCGGCGCTTTGGGGGACTCACTCGGCCGCCGGGCGATGTTCTTACTAGGTGTAGTCAGCTTCGCATTTGCTTCGATAGGCTGTGGCCTTTCTTCAAGTATCGCGAGCCTGTTAATCTGGCGCTCCGTTCAAGGCATTTCTGCTGCATTCCTCGTACCCGGCAGTCTGGCCATCATCAGTTCCTGCTTTGATGAGAAATCTCGTGGCACAGCGATTGGAACGTGGGCTGGGTTCACAACCATCACGACTGCCCTCGGCCCCGTTCTTGGAGGCTGGTTGATCGAGCGCTTCTCGTGGCATTGGATCTTCTTTATTAATGTCCCTCTCGCCGGGCTTGCTGTGGTCGTTACTTATCGGCACGTACCCGAGTCACGCAATCCTGATTCACCGCGCATCGATGTGTTGGGAGCATCGATCTCGACTTTCGGGCTGGCAGCGTTAGTCTATGGATTTCTTGAATCAGGAACTCTTGGCTGGCGCAACCCCCGTGTACTCGCGGGTCTGATTTCTGGCGCTGCCTCATTGGCTGTTTTCATATTTGTGGAAAAGAATGTACGGGTACCAATGGTCCCCATGCACCTATTCCGATCGGCACGGTTCAGAGGCGCGAATCTCCTGACGCTGTTTCTCTATGCCGCGTTGGGCATATTCTTTTTTCTTTTTCCTTTGAACTTGATTCAGATTCAGAAATACTCAGCCACAGCAACCGGCGCGGCCGCACTCCCCATGATTTTGCTCATGTTTTTTCTCTCGCGGTGGTCAGGAGGGCTCACATCCCGCTACGGGTCAAAGTTGCCGCTTATTGTGGGACCGTTGATTGCTGCGGTGGGATTTCTTCTGTTTGCTGTACCTGACACAGATGCGCGCTATTGGAGCACCTTCTTTCCAGCCTTCATCGTTCTCGGGCTGGGGATGGCCATCAGTGTTGCCCCTTTGACAACCGTAGTGATGAGTTCGGTAGAGGAAGAGCGCTCCGGCATGGCGTCGGGCATCAACAATGCGGTTGCTCGCCTTGCAGGCGTATTAGCCGTGGCAATATTGGGCGCGGTTATGACGGCAGCCTTCGCTCACTCGTTGCGACAATCTCTTGCCATGCTGAATCTAGATGCCGGCGTCGTTCACCAACTGGAAGCCAACCTAGCCATGCTCGGTAGGCTCGATGCGCCTCCCGGCGTGGACGAACAAACCGCATCGGCAATTCGTTCCTCCATAGCAAGCGCGTTCGCATCTGGGTTCCGCCTGATTTCGATCCTCTGCGCTCTCCTCGCGCTGGCGAGCGCTGTGGTCGCGTGGTGGGAGATACCGGCGAGGATTGAATGAGGAGAGAAAGGGTCGTTCCGCCGAATTGCTGATCTTCAGCCGGATACACTTCCAGAGTCAAGGAGACATACGGTGAATCAGTCCACCCCCTGCCCCTTCGCGCCAGTGCTGCTCGATCTACCACTGACAAAAAAACACCGCCCGGGTTGTGATCCCGGGCGGTGGTTGCTTGGCGAGAGCCCTACTTTGAGTCCGATTCCCTGTTCGTCTTGACGATTAGGACAGGAAGAATTCTTTTGCGACCGTGGCCCATTCCTTGTCCGGAATCTGCTCGGCCAGGTTGCCGACCGCTACGCCACCGTCCTGCGCCAGGGCGCCTGCGAACATCGGCATCCGCTTCTGCAACCGTCCCGCTGACTCTTCTGTCCACCAGCGAGCCAGTGCGCCGCCCAGCAGGTTGCGGAAGTTCGTCTTCGCGTCGGGAGACTGAACCGTTACCAGCCAGCCCTCACCGTAGGAGTCCTTCTGCGCCAGCGTCGGATCCTGCGACACCTTGTCATTCACGTCGGCAATGCTGCCTTCGATCGGCGAAACCATGTCTACGCTCACACCATCGCGGAAGAACGTCGCAATCTTCTGTCCCTGCCGGATCCACTGGCCGCGTTGCGGCAGCGTCAGGCGCTCAATTTTGCCAACCAGCTTCGAGGCGAAATCGTCCATGCCCACGCGAACCAGGCTCGGGCTCTCGCTCAGCGCCCAGGTGTGGCCGGGGTGATAGCGAAGATTTTCGGGAACTCGGAACCCATTCACCAGTTCCGGAGTCGGACGAGCTTTTTCGGTTTTTGCCGGCGCCTTGGCCAGTACGGGCTGCACCACGACTGCTTTTCTGCTGTGGAAGTGATCGATCAGTAGGAAACTCACGAATGTGAAGAGAACCAGGATGACTGTCATAAACCCACCTTTATTTCGAGGGCTCTTTCTTTTTCAGGCCGCTCGCCACTATTGCTAAGGCACTCGCCGTGCCAAACTCGGCGAGTCTCTGGACGATTTCCTTGCACGCTTTCAAGTGGATGAAAAGAGAAGTGGTTGTGCGTTCGGCGGTTCGCGCCATCAGAAATTCTTGCTGAAAAGCTCAACACCTTTTTGATGAGAAACGCATCGCCAATTTTTTGGAAGTTACTCGCCGTAACAGCCGCTAAGTAATCGCGGCATGCAGAAACAACAACTTACAGACTCCGCAACTACCGTAGCTTTTCGCATCACCGCTTGCTGAGAATCGC
>CAWEAB010000013.1:0-103227 GCA_963806745.1 uncultured Acidobacteriaceae bacterium | reverse complement strand
ACTATGGCGGACGCGGGTACTACGGTGGACATGGATATGTCGGCCGCGGCTATGAAGGCCGCGGATATGCCGGCGGACGTGGCAACGAAGGCGGACATGGCTTCGTCGGGGGACATGGATACTCAGGCGGCGGCTTCCATGGCGGTGCGCCTCGCGGCGGTGAGAGCCACGGCGGTGGTGGCTACCACGGCAGCAGCGGTGGACACGGTGGGCGCCGGTAAGGCTACGCGTTAGAACTGGAAACACACGGGCCGGGCGCCCGTGGCTCCAAAGAAAGGCTGGCAAACATGCCAGCCTTTTTGTTTTGCTCTGACATCGACAACTCCGCATTTATAATCACTGATTCATCGTTCCCACATTTTCCAACCAGAGGAGTCGCATTGGCGCTCGACGAGAACATCTATGAGATCCGGCGCGAGAAGCTCAAGAAGATTGAGGCTCTCGGACAGCCGGCCTATCCCCGGAAATACAACTTCAGCCACACCGTGCCGCAGATTCTGAGCGAGTATGGCGGGCAGACGGCGGAGGAATTGGAATCTCCGCGCGTGACCGTACGCGTGGCGGGACGAATCATGGCCATCCGCCTGATGGGCAAGGCCGGGTTTGCCCATCTTCAACAGGATGGGCAGCGGCTTCAGATTTACGTGAAGAAGGATGCGGTGGGCGACGCGGGATTTGAACTGTGGAAGCTGCTCGATCTCGGCGATCACATCGGCGTGCGCGGGTATCTTTTCCGCACGCGGACGGGCGAGTTGAGCATTCATGCCGAGGAGTTGACGTTCCTGTCCAAGGATCTTCTGCCTCTTCCCGAGAAGTGGCATGGCTTGCAGGATGTCGAGCTGCGCTACCGCCAGCGCTATGTCGATCTGGTGATGAACCCCGAAGTTCGCGAGGTCTTCCTCAAGCGCAGCAAGCTGGTGCAGTCGCTGCGGCGGTACTTTGACGCGCAGGGATTCGTGGAAGTCGAGACGCCGATGATGCAGCCGATGGCGGGCGGAGCGGTGGCTCGTCCGTTCAAGACGCATCACAACACGCTGGACATGGATTTATTTTTGCGCATCGCGCCGGAGCTTTATTTGAAGCGGCTGACGGTCGGCGGATTCGATCGCGTCTATGAGATCAACCGCAACTTCCGCAACGAGGGGATTGGCTGGAGATGGAATCCCGAATTCACCATGCTCGAGGCCTATCAGGCCTACACGGATTACCTGGGCATTCTCGATACCACGCAGGCCTCGATTGAACAGGCGGTCGTGGACGTGACAGGCGGGACGATCACGAAGTGGGGCGAAGACGAGATTGACTGGTCGCACGCGAATTGGCGGCGCATGACCATGCGCGAGGCGATCACCAAGTTCTGGCCGGGGAAGGCAGGAGCGGCGCCGGTGCGCGAGGACTTTGCGACGCACGACGGCGTGAAGGCGCTGGTGGATCGCGTGCGCGGGGCGGGAGTGAGTCTCGGCTACGATGCGGCCGAGCCGGCCGGGAAGACGATTGCCAACCTATTTGAGGCCATCGCGGAAGAGCATCTCCTCCAGCCGACGATCATCTACGAGTTTCCGACCGCAGTCTCACCGCTCTCCAAGCAGAAGCCGGACGAGCCGGACTGGACCGAGCGCTTCGAAATGTTTGCCGGAAAGATGGAGATCGCCAACGGCTTCAGCGAACTGAACGATCCCGCAGGATCAGCGGCGGCGGTTTGAGGCGCAGTTGAAAGAGCGCGAGCGCGGAGACGACGAGGCCCACCAGATGGATGAGGACTACATCCGGGCGCTGTCGTATGGCATGCCTCCGGCGGGCGGCGTCGGCGTCGGCCTCGATCGGCTGGCGATGCTCTTCACGGACTCGCACACGATTCGCGATGTGATTCTGTTTCCGTTGCTGCGGCCCGAGAAAACCACTACCACAGAGGACACTGGGGACACGGAGGGGAAGTAGACCTTCCATCCGATTACGCCTTCGCTGCGGCTTCCGTGATGCTCGCCGCAAAATCGCTTCAGAACGCGTTTTTAAGATGGGCACACTCGGTGCGTTGAGCTTGGCGGCGCCCCCGCACCTAAACAATCACTTTAAAGATTGCTGCATTTCGCTGATGCTTGGTGTAGTTCTACGCTACTCGGGCGGCGCTACCGTAGCGGCCACTTCGAACGCTGGGTCGGTAGCGCTTTGCCGTTCGATTTGCGAGCGTTGAGTTTTAGCTCGCAGCTTTCGTACCTTTTCTTTTCGTTTTCTGCTTCGACGAATTCCCCGTACAATCGTCAGTTCTTTTTTGGTCATACGCTTGGTGTGGAGCGGCAATCTTTCCTTCCACTCTTGCGGTGTGCCTCTGCCGGCACGCGGACAGGAGTGTGCCGCGCTACTACCACAAATGGTGATTCACCATGAAATCCCTGAACACGGTGTATTCGCGGCTGGACATGCAGCGGCGCTATGAGGCGTGGTTCCTGCGCTTTGGGCTGGCCGATGGCTCGGGGGCGTGGTGGTTGCGCTATTTGCTGACCAATCCCGGACGCTCAGGCTGTCCGCAGATTCCGGGAGCCGCGCCGGCACAGGTTTGGGCTACCTGGTTTCCGCGAGACGGGCATCCTGAGACTTTTGTTCAGGAGTTTAGCTTGAAAGCGGTGACGATTGCCGGCGCGAAGTCGCCGGCCAGGGAACGCGCCGACGGGACGCTCTCGACGTTTTCTCTGAAGATCGGGCCCAACTCGATCGAAGAAGATGGCTGCCGCGGCGCGATCGAGGCGCGGGGAAAGAAGATTTCCTGGGACCTCTTGTACCGCTCGCATTTCGGGACCACGCTGAGCGATAAGAAATGGATCGGTTTTTCGCGGACGCCACATTCGGACGCGGTGGTGCGCGGCTCCATCCGTTTTGGAGATCACGCATCTCGCGGCGAGCCACTCGGCTTTGGCGTGCAAGGGCACAATTGCGGCGTGAGGCATCGCAATTATCTGGACTTGGATGCATGCCTGCTTTCCACAGCCGGACCACACCATGAGCACCCTCGAGGTGCTGGTTTATGAGATGCCGCTGGGGCTGACCTTTCGCAAGGCGGTCTTGTGGCATGAGGGGCGCGCATATGTCTTTCGGAGCTTGCGCGAGCATGTGCGCGACTCGGCAGGATTGCGCTGGGAGTTTACCGGAACTGCGGGTGCGGGCGCGATCGACGTTGAGGTCTCTGGGCGCGGGAATTCGCTGCATCGCCTCCCTTATGCCAAAACGGATTGCTCGGGGACGTTCGAGGTTTCGAACAACAGCCGGTCCGGGGCGCGGGTTCGCGCTCGGCTCGCAGGTGCACCGCCAGTCGAACTCACCACCGGGGACGGCGCGGTGCTGGAGATGACGGGCGAGTATTAGCCGGGACATTGGCTGCCAACGCGGTGGACCGGCCACCGTCCGCTCTACACCCGAGCTTACTTTGCGTCGGTAGTCTTCCGCGACTTCTTCGTTCCTGCGCCCTTTTGTGGGCCGAAGTTCGCGGTTAGATAATCCAGAAAGCCCTTGCGGTCGGTGTCGGGGACTACCGCGCCGAGGCCTACCATTTTGTCCAATTCGTCCGACCATTGCGCGCGCGTGAAGTGCTGATCCCATAGGCGGCTGGTGTTATGACACTGCGTGCAGGCCGCTTTTATTTTGGGCTGCACCGGGCCGGGCGGAAGCGGCTTGGCGGGGGCTTCGGGCGCTTGAGCGGCGGCGGTGATGGAGGCGAACAGAGTGAGGGCGGGCAAGACGTGTTTGAGCATCGTTGGAATATGTTAGCGAAGGTGAGTGAAGATGTCAGCTCTCCGCACCCAGGAACTCCAATCTGTTCCTCGAAATCGCACGCGTTTCGAAGTCAGCCCGCCGGAGGTCGTTTGCATGCCGATTACTTACCCTCGAGAACGCTGGCATGAGCAGCCACGCATTGCCATTTTCCGGCGCTGCGAACCCAGGTATCGGTAAAGCGTCCGACCTCATCGAAAGACTTGGAATTGTCGGTTCCCTGCGTGCGATAGACGCCGACGACGATGGCCGTATCGCCGTAAACTTCGACGGTCAAATCGTGGATTGTTACGTGGGCGGGCCTGACGTTGGAATGCTTCGTGTGATCGATGAAGTCGGCTTTGCGTCCAAAGCGGCCGCTGGAATAGGTTCCGAGAAACCGGTCCCCAATCAGTTTGTCCAGCGCTTGCCAGTCCCGCGCCATCTGTACCTGATTCCACATCTTCTCGAGGGCGATGACCTGGGCCGCGTCCGCGTCACTTGCATGAACGTCCTCTCCATAGAGCGCCGCCGCCAGAAAAAGAACATAGAAAAAAACTTTAACGCTCTTCATCATTCGAGCTCCATTCTATGAATTGACGACGCAACCACGAACTACGAACCCTCGCGCCCTTGCTTGCGGCCTTCCTGCCTTTCGAGCCGCACGCTGACAATGCAGAGGACAGCACAACTCGGTAATATCGGCAGAGTGGAGGCTTAAGAGCAGATTTGGGCAGGTTACGGGTGGACTGGGATCAGTTACCCGAGTCTTCGAAATTAGAATTGGATAAGAAATTGGACTGTGACTTGCCTGTCACAAGGCCCCTGACTCTGCCGCGGGCTGAGATCCCTCTCGGTGTAATGGATGACAACCGGAAAAAGTTGAATCGGAGATTAGCGTTGATCGAGTAGGTGGACTGTCTCCAGGATGGTATTACCGACGATCTCCAGGCTTCGCGGGTCCAGCTTGTCCATGGTGTCTTGGGCGGTGTGGTGGAAGACGTCGTTGTAGCCGTAAGGCATGTCGATGACATCCGCGCTTGGAACCCCCCGTTTCACGAATGGGAGATGGTCGTCTTCCATGGGCGTTTCGAGGGCGTAGAAGTGCGACTGATAGCCGCCACGCTCGGCGGCGGTGCGGATCAGGTCTAACAGCCAGGGAGTGGAATTCTGGTCGCGCAGAATGTTGACGTCCTGGGCCGCGATCATGTCCATGACCATGAGCGCCTTGATTTTTTTCAGCGTGCCGTCCTTCTCCCATTTTTCGGCGAGATGACGCGTGCCATAGAGGCTGTCAGCGTCAGACCAGCTTTTCACAGCCTCTTCGCCGTCCGTCCAGACCAGCCAGACGCTGTAGCCATCGCGAACTTTGCCCCGGAATTGGTTGGCGAATTCGAGGAGGATGGCGGTGGAGGAGCCTCCGTCATTGGCCCCGACGTAGTTAATGTTGCGCAGCGGGTAGTTGGTGTCGTAATGGCCGAGAATGGCGATGATGCCATCTTTCTTACCAGGGAACTTCGCGATGATGTTGTGAACGGGAAATTTGCCTTCGACCGTGTCGGCGGTGAAATCGTCTTCTTCTACCTGATCGCCTTTTAAGTGATCGAGAATGTAGTGCTCGAGTTTTTTGTGGGCTTCGTTGCCCATGTAGCGCGGGCCGAACGCTGTGACCTGGCGCGTGTATTCGAAGGCGCGTTTGGCGTCGATGTGCGGGAGCGGGGCCGTTGTCGGAGGCGGCTTCGCGACACAGCGGCAGATTCGGATTTGGCGACCGCAGCCGCGGCCGCGCTCGAGGGCGTTGGCGCGGGATCGGACTTGGTGCAGGCCATTGTGGTCAAGGCCGCGGTCAGAGGCAGCGCCAGCAACACCCTCAACCACAGGGGACACAGGGGGACTCGGAGAAAGGCCTTCATTGCCTTCATGGTTGTTCGCTTGTCCTCATTATCCAATCGTTGCCCCTTCCATCACGAGGCCTTCTTCTCCGCCCGCTTCTTACGCTGGCTGGGATGCACCAGCCAGGCGATTCCGATGCTTAATACGTAAAGGCCGAGCATGGGGGCGGCGAAGATGCACATGTTCACGATGTCCGGCGTTGGCGTAATGATGGCCGCTACGATGAAAATCCCCATGATCGAATACCGGATGTTACGCCACATCCAGCCCGCGCTGACGATTCCCATGAGCGCAAGGAAGAAGACCAGGATCGGCATCTCGAAGATAGCGCCCATGCCAACGATGATGGTCACGAAGAGCTGGGTGTACTCCTCGATGGTGATCATCGGGGCGAACTGCTTGCCGAAGTCGATCAGGAACTCGAGCGCACGCGGATAGACGATGCGATAGCCGAAATATCCGCCTAGAAGAAAAAGGCCGACGCTCGAAGCCATGAAAGGGAAGACGTAACGCTTTTCATTGCGATACAGGCCCGGCGCGATGAACAGCCAGAGCTGATACAAGACGAAGGGCGAGGTCAGGAACAAGCCGGCCACGCCCGCGACTTTCAGGTAAAGGTTAAAAGGATCGACCGGGTTAAGGTAAACCAGCTTGTCGGGCAGGTTGTGATGATGCAGGACGTCGGTAATGGGACGCTGCATGAAATCCACCAGGTGCCCGGCTCCGAACCAGCAAACCACGAAACCGATCAGCACCGCGATGATGGAGTAAACGATGCGCTTGCGGAGTTCCTCGAGATGATCGAGGAAGCCCATCGTGGGCATGGCCTCTTTCGCGGATTCGTTCAGGGATGGCGAGGTGGCCGCTTCAGGCATCGGGGGCGACTTTCGATGCGGGAGATGGAGTGGCGCTCGGTTGCTGCCGCGACGGAAATGCCGGTGGTCGAGTGAGACGGGGCATAGCCCGTCTCTACCTTGGATTTGTCTGACGTCGCGGCGGCGGGCTTCGATTCGGCTGATGGCTGCTCTGCGCCCGACGGCGGATTGAAGATGCGGCTTGCGATAGCGCCCAGCGGCTCTTTAAACGGCGGCAGGATCTGCGGCTTTACATCAGATTGGACGGCGTTGATTTCGGATTCGATCTGGGAACGGAATTCGTTCGAAGCGCGGCGGAACTCGTTCATCAGGCGCCCGATCTGCCGGCCCATTTCCGGTAGTTTCTTGGGGCCGAAAAGAATCAGCGCCAGAAAAAACAGGAAGATCATTTCGCCGGAGAAGCCGAACCCATTCATGCCGCTATCATAATTGGTGCGGGCGCGGGATGACTACTGAAAGTCGGGAGTCTTAGGTCAAAACTAAGTCAATATCTGATCAAGAATCAAGACTCCCGCTTCGAATGCCAAAGTTCGTGCTCGCACGGGCGGTGGCCCTTCGGCTTTGCTCAGGGTACGTCCCCGTGCGATTTATCGGAAGGTGTAGCCGATCGAGAAGCCATAACGGGTGGCGTGGTCGGAACTGAACTCCACGTTCTTGCGGATGATCATGAACCGGCCCTCGGGACGGACGAAGAAATGGCGCCAGGCGTAATACTTGATACCCCCGCCCACGTCGAACATGAAGTGATTGCTGGTGCCAAAACAGTTGGAACCAGTGCAGCCTTCGAGGTAAAAGCGCGTGTTCTGGACGCCGGCCCCGCCCAGCACTTCGACATCGAAGCGGCGCCGGATGGGCTTCGAGACCCAGATGGCGTTGAAATCGTAGAAGAGCGGCTTATAAGGAAGATTGACAAAACCGGGAAGGTAGGTCGAGTTGTTCCAGCGCCAACTGATCTCGCCCTGCACGCCGATGCGCTGATGGAAAAACAGATAGTCGGCGCTCACAGACGGATAGACGCCGCCATCGAGCGATTGCGGCTCGTGGTCTCCGAAGGCCTGGCTACCGGATGGAGCGAACATGGACGAGCCTCCGACGGCCACATCAATTTGCTGGGCGCAGGCAAAGTTGGAAAAGATGGCGATGGCCGCCCACGCAAAAGACACAAAAAGCGCAACGCGCAGTCCTGGTTTCAATCCAAATCCTCCACAGTCATGTTTCAGTGGCCGACGAATGATGGCGCGAGGCGGGCCGGGCCGCGGGAAAAGTCAAAATCAAGCCAGACCTTCTACGCAGCCGAGCAATCCCTCAGGCTCCCGGCGACTCTGATTAAGAAATTAGATGCCCCGCTATCATAAAGCGCGAGGACGGAAATTGACTACCGGGGAGTGACGGAGACGGGGTATTCAGATAAAAACCCCACGTCCCGCAAATACGAAACGTGGGGCACCGGTTCGATGGAAGCCTCTACCTGAAGGTGAAACCGAGGGTTGCCCCGTAACGGGTGGAGCGGTTGGAACTAAATTCCTGGTTGTTGTGGATCAGGTACTCGCGTACCTCTGGGCGGATAAAGATTCCATGGTGCGCGACCAGCTTCAAGCCGGCGCCGAAGTCCCCATCGAAATGGGTGACGCTGGCGTAATTGGTGCAGCCAATTCCGCAGGCCTGGCCGACGTAATAGTGCGTGCTCTCGCCACCGATCCCACCCACCAGATCGAGGTAGACATGAGACATCAACCGCGGCGAGTAGACGGCGTTGAAATTCCAGAAGATTGGACGATAACCAAGGTCCAGATTGGCGTAGTTTCCCTGCGACGCCTTCCAGTTGATTTCCCCGCCGAAACCGAGGTTATGCCATAAGATCACGTCGCCATTGAACCCGAGATAGGCACCACCGGTCAAGGAGACGGGAGAGTGATTGCTGTCGGCCGAGAGCGCTCCAGGCGCATCCATGCCACTGACTGCAAAGCCAAAGTCCATCCGTTGAGCCTGGGCATCCGAGGTGATTCCGGCAATGGCCGCGCAGGCGAACGAAAATAACAGTGCGAAGTGCAAGGTACGTTTCAAGCGTTGCCTCCAAGTGTTTTTTTTATTTAACACGTTGGATGCGCGAGAGTTGCGCCCGGCTGCGCTAGATAAATGATTTACAGGATTTTGCGATTTCTGAACGACATGTACCCAGGGTTCAGCAAAAACTGGAGAGGTTATTGGCTAAATGCTTGAAAATATGGGACATCGCGACGATGCCGTGAATTCAATGGCCATGATCTCGATCTAATAAGCGAGGAGAATACGAAGATCGCGGAGATTGTTGCCTGTCGGGCCCGTGGTGATGTCGTCGCCGAGCCGACAGAACAGAGGATGGGCGTCAAAGCGGGCTAGGACTTCGCGGACCGGCATAACTCCCCCGGCGCGTTCGACCGTCGTACCGTCGACTACGGCTCCTGCTGCCGGGCTATTGCCGTCGATGCCGTCGGTGCCGGCGCTGAGAATGGTGATGCTGTCGCCCGAGATCTTCTCCGCACACGCAAGGGCGAATTGCTGGTTGCGTCCCCCTACGCCTTCGTTGCTAACCGTGACCGTGACCTCGCCCCCGGAGAGGAGACATATCTTTGACGGGTTGCCGCTCGGCACCTTTGCACGGAGTTCCCGCAGACGATTCACCAGATAATCGGCGGCTTTTTCGTAGTCCCAATCATCGCAGGAGTTGTCGATCTCGACGGTGAAGCCGGCGGCCCGCGCGGCTCCGGCAGCTTCGTCAAGCGCCACTTTGTTCGAGAGAATCGTCCACCAGCGAGCGCGGACAAAGGTCGGATCGTCGGACTTGGGAGTCTCTTCGAGCGCGTGCTGCCGGAAGAGATCCGCGGTCGACGGTGGAAATTGGTCCAGCAATCCATATTTCGCTGCGATGATTTCGCAATCGTGAATGGATGTCGAGTCGGGCATCGTAGGGCCGGAGGCCAGGGCGTCCGGCGTCGAGTCGGGCACGTCGGAGACGAGGATCGAAACCTGCTGCGCCGGGTAGGCGGCTTGCGCGAGGCGTCCGCCTTTGACGGCGGAGAGATGCTTGCGGATGGCGTTGATCTCGGCGATGGGCGCGCCGGAGTGGACGAGGGCCTGATAGGTGCGGATGAGGTCGTCGAGCGAGACATCATCATCTTCCAAACTCACGACTGGCTTCTCGACGATGGAGGAACCGCCGCCCGAGATCATGAAGATGACGAGCGAAGCGGCGTCGAGGGCGCGAAGAGATTTCAGGATGGCCTCGGCGGCGCGTATGGATTCAGCAGTCGGCGTGGGATGGCCTCCGCGGAAATAGCGGAAGCCGCGAATTTGGTTCTCCGGCTCGACCGAAGAGGCGACGATGCCCTCAAGACGGCTGCCTGCCTGACCTTCGAGCGCGGCCGCCATCGTGTGAGCGGCCTTTCCGATAGAGGCGACAAAGATACGCGAGTAAGAATTGAGATCGTAAAGGTCCTCGCAGATGCGGAGAATTCCGCGCTCCGAGTGCACGTGTCGGGCGAAGGCGCTCTCGATGGAGGCGTTCCGGAGCGCCGTGGCGAAGATTCCGCGGGCGGTGTCGCGCATGGCGCGGAGTTGGTCGTCGCTCAAGCAAACTCCTCAGACTTTATCCAGCCTTCGATTGCACCCCGCGTTTCTTTCAGTCGTCCTTCAAAAAAGTGATCGGCAGCTTCAATGCGGACTAGCTTTTTCGGTTCGGCAAACGCATCGACGAGTGCTTCCAGCGTTCCGGGCGGGGCGAACTGATCACGCGTACCGCTGACGAAGAGCTTCGGCTTCGGGCTGTCGTGCAGGAATTCGTAGCTATAGGTACGGGCTTCGCCCTGTTGGGAAGGAATCGATACGGCAGGCAGGCCGAGCGCGATGAGCGCGGGCACGTGATCATCGTCGTAGGCGGCGCGCAGACCTACGGCGGCTCCGAAAGAAAATCCCGCGAAGATTACGGGAAGTGAAAATTCGCGTTCCAGCCATGCCAGGGCCGCGCGGACGTCGTCGACTTCGCCGACGCCGCTGGCGTGCTCGCCTTCGCTCAGTCCGGTGCCGCGGAAATTGAATCGGAGCACGGGGAATCCGAAACCATTAAGCGCTTTCATGGCGTGAAAAACGACTTTGTTGTGCAATGTGCCGCCGAAGAGCGGATGCGGATGGCAGACTAACGCTGCGTACGTTGCCGCCGGAGAGCCATTGTTGAGCAGGGCTTCGAGGCGTCCGGCAGGCCCGTCGAGAAAGAGGGAGCGAATAGTGGCGGTGTCGTGAGTCACAAGATGTCGGCCTATTCTAAACCGTCGTAGAGACGCGGCTTGCCGCGTCTCGGCAGCGCCCAACCCTTGTACTGGAGCCAACACGTCCCCGGGAACCACCCCACTTCGCCCCGCCTAAGACGGCCCGGTCCCATTCCACGAGAGTCCGCTACCGCTGGTAAGCTAACAGCCATGGATCTGTTCACGCTGACGCGACGATTGGTGGATATCGAATCGACCACCCCTCATGAGGAGGCAGTTGGGGATTTTCTTTTTGTGGAGCTCGGGCGTCGCGGATTTGACGCTCGCAAGATGCCAGTGGAGGGCGCGCGCGCCAATGTCCTCGCTACCTGGCCGGGGCATCCGCAGCCCGAAATTGTTTTCTCGACCCATATGGATACCGTGCCGCCGTTCATCGCTTCATCGGAAGATGACACGCGGATCTACGGGCGGGGGTCTTGCGATGCCAAGGGAATTATTGCGGCCGAGATCGTGGCGGCCGAAAAGCTGCGCGAGGCAGGCGTTTTCGTCGGATTACTCTTTCTGGTGGGCGAGGAGACGAATTCAATCGGCGCCCTGACGGCGAACAAGCATCCCATTGGCGCGCGCTACATGATCAACGGAGAGCCTACCGACAACCGGCTGGCGCTCGCGAGCAAGGGCTCGCTGCACGTGGTGCTCACGGCGCGCGGCAAGATGGCGCATTCGGCGTATCCGGAACTGGGCGAGTCGGCGATCGACAAACTGGTGGAGGCATTACACCGGTTGCACGACATGAAATTGCCCGAGGTTGCGGACGTGGGTGCATGCACGAAGAATGTAGGGACGATCGAGGGCGGTCGAGCCCGAAATGTGATTCCTGACTTTGCACGCGCGGAGTTGTTTTACCGGCTGGTTGGACCGGGCGAGGAATTGCGACGGATGATTGTGAACGCGATCGGCGACCTGGTGGAGGTCGATTTCACGCGCGAGGCTCCGTTCATGCGAATGCATACGATTGACGGGCTCCCGACGATGGTGGCGGCGTTTACAACCGACGTTCCGTCGCTGACGAATTGGGGTGCGCCGCTCCTCATCGGACCGGGGTCGATTCATGTGGCTCACACTGAGAGAGAGTTCGTCGCGAAGAAAGAATTGACTGAGGCAATCGACTTGTACTGCGCGGTCGCGAAGCGCCTGGCTTCCGGATGAGTTCGAATCCTTAACCTGTCACCGTAATAAACGCGGCGCGAGCGCGGTGCACCTGCGGTAACTCTACTGAAGTTTAGGTGCGTGCTATAGTTTTTCCATGAGGGGCTCCCCCGCCGAAAGCATGATTTCTACTGACAATTTGGGCCGGCGCACGCCGTTGCGCGGCGCTGGCAGGGGCTAGGCGATGGGATACTCCCATGGTCGTGGGCCTCTCGTTGGGCGCGCGCTACTGGCCCTAACTTGCCGCATGCGTGGCGCTGATATTCTGGGCACACTCAAAAAGATTGAGTCGGCCCCCTTCCTCTCGCAGGAAGAGATTCGCGAACGACAACTGCGCGATATCCGCGCCTTATTGGCGCACGCGGAAACGCTGGTTCCTTACTATCGGTCGCTGTTCCGCAATCTGGGTGTCCGCAGCGGAGACATTCGCACCTGGGAAGATTTTTCGCGGCTGCCGATTCTGACCAAAGACATAATTCGCCAAGAAGAGCGTAATTTGATTCGCGAAGATGTGCCGGTGGAAAAATTACAGAAACATTTCAGCGGCGGGTCAACGGGCGTCCCGCTGAAATTTTTTCGCAGCCCCGAATACATGGTCAACAGCGACGCTGGAACGTATCGCAACCTGGAACAGTGCGGTTGGATCCCCGGTGAGATGATTGCGTTTTTCTGGGGCGGCAGTGACAAACTGTATGCGATGTCGAAGCCGGAGTTCAGGGTGCGGCAGTTTATTCGGCGCATGTATCAGTTCGATCCTTTTTTTGCTGGCGAGAAGGACATGGAGGAGTGGGAGCGCATATTTGCGCGAATTCGCCCGCGTGTGATTCTTGGATATGCGTCGACCATCGCGCTCTTTGCGTTTTTTCTGGAGCGGCATGGCAGGAAAATCGACGGTGTCAAGGGCGCATTTACGACGGCGGAAAAGCTTTACAAGCCACAGCGCGAAGTGATTGAGCGCGTTTTTGGCTGCAAGGTTTTCGATTGCTACGGGTCGAGCGAGGTGCAAAACATCGCCGCGGAGTGCACCTTGGGGAAAATGCACATCAATGCGGATTACGTGGTGCTGGAAGAGGATAGCGCCGATGGCAACGAGCCGCGGCCGTTTCTGGTGACCTCGCTACAGAATTATTCGATGCCGTTTATACGCTATCGCAACGAGGACTGCGGCTTTCTTTCACCGGACAAATGCACGTGCGGAAATAATTTCCCGCTGATGCGGCTGGAGATCGCGCGCACCAGCGACAATTTTGTTTTTCCGGGTGGACGCGTAGTGCATGGCGAATTTTTCACGCACCTTATGTATGGCAGCTCGGGGATCGTCACTTTTCAGTTTCATCAGACATCGGTGGACGAAATTATTTTGTATATCGTGCCGGGACCAGGCGACGCGGCGGCGCGTGAAGCGAAGATTCGAGACGCAATCCGTCAGATTCATGAGGTCACGCCGGACAATCCGGTGCAGGTTGAGGTGCGTGAGGTCGAATCGATTCCGCTGTCGAAAGCGGGGAAGTACCGGTTCACGCGGTCGGATGTGAGCGCGAGCACGGGCGCTGGCGAAGCCGTTCCGAGCGGCAATGCATCGCGGGTGAGATCCTAGGTCATGGCGGAAAACTCCATTACGAATGAGACTTTTACGCCTGCGGTAGGAATCGCGCGCGTGCCGTCCTGTTCGTATCCGGCAGTGGATGCGGCTGGGCCTAATTTGGTTTCCGAGGCGTTGGCTCGCTTGGCCGATTCGCTGGGCTGGTCGGATGGGAGCGGACCTTTTGGGCGGGTAATCCCTGCGGGTGCGCGGGTGCTGATCAAGCCCAACATGGTGCTTCACAAGAACGACGATCCGCGATATCAGGGGCAGGAAGGCATCGATTGTCTGGTGACGCATGCCTCGTTGATCCGAGCGGCAGCAGAGGCGGCGTTGCGCACGGGAGCAGCGGAAGTATTGGTCGGCGATGCGCCAATCCAGGGTTGCGACTTCGAGACGCTCGTCCAGACGACCGGCCTCGACAAATGGGCGCATGAGTTGCGAACGCGCGAACCGCGTTTCAAAGGCGTGCGCGATTTTCGCCGGACGACCTGTGTGATCGTGCACGGCGTGCGCGTGGCAGCGGAGAATTTGCAGTCGGAAGATCACTTTACGCTCTTCGATCTCGGCCGTGAAAGTCTGCTGGAGCCGATTAGCGATGAGGATCACCGTTTTCGCGTGGCCTGGTATGACCATCGCCTGATGGCGAAGACACATCATCCCGGCAAACATCAGTATCTGGTGGCGAAGGAAGTTGTCGAGGCCGACGTCATCATCAATCTGCCCAAGCTCAAGACGCACAAAAAAGCCGGGGTGACTTGCGCGCTCAAGAATTTGATCGGCATCAATGGCAACAAAGAATATTTGCCGCACCACCGTGTGGGCGGGCCGAAAACGGGCGGCGACAATTATCCCGACGACGGGGTGGTGAAGCGGGCGCTGGAATATGTCAGCGACCGGCAGAATGTTACGACTTCATACGCGGGCGGAATGGTGTGGCATCTCTTCTTTGCGCTGCTGGTGCGGGCTTCGCGGGCGAGTGGAGATCGCGTTGGCATGGACGGCTCATGGTCAGGTAACGATACGATCTGGCGCACCTGCCTGGATCTGAATCGCATCCTGTTATATGGCCGTGCCGATGGGACGATGTCGGAACAGATGCAGCGGCGCGTGATCCATGTCGCGGACTCGATTATTGCGGGGCAGGGAAATGGTCCGCTGGCGCCGGAGCCTCTGGAATTGGGACTACTACTTGGCAGTAACAATGCCGCCGCTATGGATTGGGTCGCTGCCCAGGTTCTGGCCTACGATCCCGAAAAGATTTCGCTGGTCCGGCACGCCTTCGACCGGTTTCATTGGCCCATTGCAAATTTTGAGAGCAGCGAGGTCTGTCTGGTTGGGGATTTGGGAATGGGACCTCCCGAGGCTATTCTTGGGACGATTCGAACGTGCGTGAATCATCCTGTGGGTTGGCGAGATGCGGCCAGTCAGCGCGGAGAGAATTGTTCTGAAGACGAGCCAGTCGCCATAGCCGCCAGTTCTGTCGATCCTACTGACGCGTAGGTTTTTCCATTGTCCCGCTGCATCTTTATTGAGCAATGGGGCGTCGTGATACGGCGCTATCCGGATGATTGTCGATCCTGCACCGCTGGCGATTGCACGGGCGCAACTACGACCTTCGGCTCTTTTAACGAATATTTCACCAGACAGTAGAGCGCGCGCACCCCGTCCTTCCAACCGATTTTCTTTCCTTCTTCGTATGTTCGACCGGAGTAGCTGATGCCAACCTCAAAAATCCGTAGCTTCCTGCGCGCGACCTTCACCGTGATCTCCGGCTCAAAGCCGAAGCGGTTCTCTTCGATTGGGATTGATTGAATAATCTCGCGCCGGAAGGCCTTGTAACAGGTCTCCATGTCGGTGAGGTTGATATTGGTCAGGGAATTAGAAAGCAGCGTTAGAAAGGCGTTGCCGACCGAATGCCAGAAATACAGAACGCGGTGCGGGCGCCCGCCCATAAAACGCGAGCCATAGACCACGTCGGCCTTTCCCAAAAGGAGCGGCTCGAGCACTACCGGATATTCGGCCGGATCATATTCGAGGTCGGCATCCTGAATAATAAGAAAGTCGCCGGTTGCCTCCTGAATGCCGCGGCGCAGCGCCGCTCCCTTCCCCATGTTTTGCGGTTGCAGAAAGACGCGAACCTGCGGATGCTCCTGGGCGAGTTCGGCGAGGATTTCACGCGAGCCATCCTTGGACCCATCGTCGACGCAGATGAGTTCGATATCCAGGGGCACAGACAGAACTTTGGCGATCACTTCGCGGAGCGTGTTGCGCTCGTTGTAGACCGGCATGACGACAGAGAGCTTCATGGCTTGGCCAGGCAAAGTTCAAGACTCCGCCCGAATCTTTCACGATTGTAAACTGCGGGTTTTCGCCTGGGTATTACAAGCTAGGCTAGTTTGCCAGCAGCAACGATCCGTCCGGCTGCTCGCTGAACAGAACCTTACTGGTCACGATGCACCGTGTCGGGCGAGAATGCTGGCAGGCACACGGCGATGTATTCCGCTCCGCCCGCGAAGGGGGTCGAGTAGCGTACCCATTCTCCGCGGTGCGCGATGACGGCCTGTCCGGTTTTCACGTCGAGTTGTCCGGACTTGTGCTGCACTCGCAGCGTGCCTTGCAATACGACCGTGTACTCGTCGAATTCCGGAGTCTGCCCCGGTTCCTCCCAACCTTCTGGGCTGCGCATGCGGGCGACGCTGCCGTCAATTGTTGACGAGTTGACCCGGCCCACGAATTCTTCGATGACCTTCGGTTTGTTTCCGGCGGATTCGATGCGGATAGGCTGCGCAATCAAAGTCGGCATGGCGAGAATCCTAACAACCGCGCCCCGGGCTGGGCAAGGCGTTGTTGTTACCGCAATAACTGTTGGCCGGCGCTATACTCAGCTGTCGCACGGCGATTAAGATGCCGCCGTTGCTCGCGACGCTTCGACCATGAGGAAGTTTCGCAATCTTCGATTCATCGGCGGGGCATTGCTCCTCGTCGTGGCCATCGGAACGGCGGGATTTCATTTCATCGAAGGATGGACATGGTTTGACGGTTTCTATATGGTCATCACCACCCTGACCACCATTGGGTACGGTGAGACCCATCCGCTGTCGCATGCCGGTCGGATTTTCAATGTCATCATCATTCTGGGCGGAGTTTCTCTGGTGTTTCTGGCGATCGGGTCGGCTACCGAAGCTTTGCTAGAATTCGAGCTGCAGAGTTTTTTTGGAAGGCGGCGTATGGAGCGCGAGATCGGCCGTCTGAAGGATCATTACATCTTGTGCGGCGCGGGGCGAGTCGGCCGCAGCGCGGCGCGCGAACTGGCGCGGCGTCCGGCCCCATTCGTGATCATCGAGAGCAACGAGGCCAAGGCCCAGAAGTTTGCCGGAGAGAACTGGCTGACCCTCATCGGGGATGCCACGCAGGAGCAAGTCCTGCGCGATGCGCAGATCGAACTTGCGCGCGGGCTCGTCGCCGCCACCACCACCGACGCTACCAATCTTTATATTGTGCTGACGGCGCGCAGCCTCAATCCCAGTCTGCGCATCATAGCTCGCGCAAGCGAAGAGATGGCGGAAAAACATCTGCTGACGGCAGGGGCGGACTCGGTTGTTTCGCCCTATGCATTTGCGGGGCAGCGCATCGCGCAGAGTTTTTTGCGGCCCCATGTGGTGACTTTCCTGGACACGGCGACAACGCATCTCGGGATCGATCTCGAAATTGGCGAGGTGCCGATTGGCGTGGCCAGCGCCTTCGCGGGAAAGACGATCGAAACCTCCCGCATCCGGCAGGATCGCGGCGTGATCATTTTGGCCATCAAACGCGAGAAGGGGATGCACTTCAACCCTGCGCCGGATGATCGCATCGAAGCGGGAGATTTTTTGATTGCAATGGGCGAGCCGCAACAACTGCGCGAACTGGAACTGACGGCTGGATCGCAAGTATGAAAATCGTGACCGCGGGGGAGATGCGCGCGATCGATCGCGCTACGTCGGAGCACTTCGGGGTTCCTTCCCTCACACTGATGGAAAATGCCGGTTCCGCGGTGGCAGGCTTTGTGCTGAGCGACTACCCGCAGGCTGAGCGCATTGCTGTCGTGTGCGGGAAGGGAAATAACGGCGGCGACGGTTTTGTCGCAGCGCGCAAACTTGCAGAGAACGGGCGAACGGTGCGGGTTCTACTGCTGTGCGAGCCGGCGGAACTACGCGGCGATGCGGCGGCGATGTTTAAGAGAATGAAGGTCGCACCGCTTATCGTTCACGATGCTGCAAGGCTCGGTTCGCCTGACGCACTCGAAATATTCGCTTCCGACCTCCTTATCGATGCTGTGCTTGGTACCGGCTTTCGTCCGCCGATCAGCGATCTTTATGCAGCCGCAATTCGAAGGATGAACGAGTCTGCAGTGCCGATTGTCGCTGTTGACATTCCTTCCGGGGCCGACGCAGATGTAATGCGTGGCGTGGACAGAAATGTCCACGCTACACAAGACATCATCGCACGGGCCGACGCTGTCTTTACATTCACTGCTCCGCGGCCAGCGCATATTTTCGCGGATCTCACAGCGGGGCCTACCCTGATTTCTCCGATTGGTTCGCCTGCCGAAGCGATCTCTTCGCAGCTTGGGCTGAACCTCAGCACGCCTTCTGATTTTGCCGAACTCCTTGTCCCGCGCGCTTTTGAGTCCAATAAAGGCAGCTACGGTCACGTCCTCGTCGTGGGCGGATCGGTCGGCAAGGCGGGCGCGGCGGCCATGGCAGGATTTTCGGCGTTGCGTGCGGGAGCCGGGCTGTCAACTGTCGCGACGGCCAGGTCTGTGTTGCCGTCCGTCGCCGGCTTTCATCCGGAACTGATGACCCATCCGCTGCCCGAAACTTCGGAGGGGACGATCGCCTTGCGTGCACTTGAGGCCGGCCACGCGCTTTTCGAGCGCAAGACCGTGATCGCAATCGGGCCGGGGATTTCGCGCAATAGTGAGACTGCGGAGTTTGTGCGCGTACTCGTCCAGCCGGGAGTTGTGCCGTCAGATGTGGCTTTCGTCATTGACGCCGATGGTTTGAATGCGTTCGATGGCGAGGCGGATCAGTTGAACGGGCGCGACCGAACGTTCGTGATTACGCCACATCCGGGAGAGATGGCGCGCCTGACGGGATTGACGATCGCAGACATTCAAGCGCAACGTCTCGACGTCGCGCGGCGATTTGCGAGCGAGCACCACCTGATCGTTGTTCTCAAAGGACACCGCACCCTGATCGCTTCGCCGGATGGTACGGTGTGGGTGAACCCTACGGGCAATCCGGGGATGGCGACTGGCGGTACGGGCGATGTGCTGACCGGAATCGTGGCCGGAACGTTGGCGCAGCATCCCGGCTGCGCCCTCGAGGCGACGGCGCTCGCGGTTTATCTACACGGCTTGGCGGGCGATCTCGCTGCGCGCGCTTTGGGTGAGAATTCGCTGGTAGCGACTGACCTGGTTCGCTTCCTCCCAGAGAGTTTTCAAGTGGCTAGAACGAAATCTGACGGGTTCAGGATGCACGCTTAGCTGGTTTGAGTAACGGACCGCTTGGATTTCAGCGCCAAAGACGATATAAGCCCCTCGGCCTCTACTTGCTGGCCTTCGCGCTCCGCACCTGCGTATTTTGTCGTTCTTCCTGACTCACCGGAAGCCGGACATAGAACGTGGTTCCTGTCCCGACTTCGCTTGTAAATGTTAGGGTGCCACCGTGCCGGTCGACCACCACAGAGCGCGCAATCGCCAACCCTTGTCCCGTACCCCGGCCGCTTTCTTTGGTTGTGAAGAACGGATCAAAGATCTTCCCTCGAATCTTCTCCGGGATGCCGGTCCCAGTATCGGAGATCGAAATGATGACCGTATCGTTCTCGAGCGCGGTCCGCACTCGAATCGTGCCTTTTTCGCCGGAGTCTTTCTCTACCTCGCTGATGGCGTGCGCGGCGTTGACCAGCAGATTGAGAAAGACCTGGTTCAGTTCACTCACATTGCAGATTACCGAAGGCAGGTCTCCGAACTCAGTCTCTACATTCGCGACGTACTTCAGTTCGTTACGCGCGACCGTCAATGTGCTGAGCAGCGCTTCATTAAGGTTGGCGGCGGTTTTCTCTGGCCCCTCTGGATGAGCGAAGACCTTCATCGCTTGAACCAGCGTGGCCACGCGGGTCACTCCATCCAGCGACTGGGCGAGAGCCTTCGGAATTTCGTCAAGCATATAGCCAATGTCGGCTTTCTTTTCCGCCTGCATCACTTCGTCCAGTGCGTCTTGCGCCACGTTGCTCTCTGTCACGCGGTCGCGAAGACGCGAATACTTCTCCAGTAGTACCACCATGTCCTTGAACGCATCGCTCAGGAAGCGGAGATTGTCACCGACGAACTGAATCGGTGTGTTGATCTCATGGGCGATGCCCGAGGCCAAGCCGCCCACCGCTTCTAGCTTTTGCGCCTGCCGGAGTTCAATTTCGAGTCGGTTGCGTTCGGTCACATCCTGCGCAATGGAGAGACATGCCTTGTGACTGTCATAGTCGAAAAGATGGAAGTGGATCTCGGTATCGATGATCCGCCCATCCTTGGCGAGATGCTTCCATTGACCCGCGCAGCCTTTTGCTTTGGAATGTTGCAGCAGGTGTTCTATGAACTTTGCCTCATCTTCCGGAGGACGGATGTCCGTCACTTTCATGCGCCGGAACTCGTCGCGGCTGTAGCCATATTGCTGAAGGGCGGCCTGGTTGACTTCGAGAAACTCTAGCGTGGTCCGATCGAACACGTAAGCCGGGTGGGGGATGGTCGCGAACAGCAGGCGGGCGCGTTCCTCGCTCTCTTGCAGAGCCTCTTGCGCGCCCCGTCGGTCGAGCAGAGGGCCGATCTGCCCGGCAATCGTCATCAGCATCAGCATGATCTGTTCGTCGCGTGACTCTATCTCGCGGCTGAACAATTGCATGATGCTCAGCACTGCTCCCCCAGACCATATCGGAAAGGTTACGGCCGTCCGCATGCCCCATTGTGCCGCGATCTTCATGGGCCCGGCGATCGACGATATATCCGAGATCCACGTCGGTTGCCCGCTCACCCAAACCTCGCCTGCCACGCCGACTCCCGGGGCGAACGTGAGGGTACGCTGGTCCGCTTCGAGTCCCATCAGGAGGACGGGATCGTCATGCCAGCTTTCGATCCAGTGCAACACATTGTTCTTCCGATCCACTCCCCACAGTACGCCGCTATCCCATCCCAGCATGTCGCATAGGGCGCGTAAAATTTTCGGAGCTGCCTCCTCCAGAGAGTTGCATTCGGCAAGCGCCTGCGCGGTCTTGGATTGCACCCGCAGACCCTCCTCCACCCGCTTGCGTGCGGTTACGTCGGAGATAATTCCGTCCGCGTAAACGATGCCATCTCGCTCATAGGTTGTCATCGCCCGATCACGGACCCAGATCCACTCTCCACTTTTGCGACGTACCCTGCATTCGACATCGTAGGGCTTGCCATTGAAATACAGTTCATGAAGGCCATGCTTGACCTTGTCGAGATCTTCCGGATGAACACATGCAAAAAAGAGACGAATTCCGAGGGACGTAATCTCGTCAACGGAGAAGCCACTCAGACGCTCGACGTTCGGACTGATGTAGGCGAAGTGGCCGTGCGCGTCGGCCGTCCAAATTACGTCGGGCATGTTGCCAACCAGCGACCGGTAGCGCTCTTCCGACGCTTCTAGAACCTGCTCGGACCGTTTGCGTCCTGCCAGGTGCGAGACCAGCAGCGCGCTGAACAGGACACCACAAAGAAGCGGTATCCAACTGCTCCAATGTGCCGCCAGTAAGCTTCGCGAGGCGGGGCTGGCGCGCATTGCAAGATCCCGCAGCGTCCCAAACAGCAGGGAGCCGAGAAGAGTACCCGCTGCCAAAATGCCGTAGGATACCAATTTGTGGCGCACAGGAACACACCTTGCCCTTCCTGTGTTATCGGCTTTCCGACGTGGAACCTAAGCGCCCGACCCCAGTTCCGCGCACTCCCGGGCACGTTCGAAGAGCAGCGTCCGTTCGCGCACATTCGCGGTCATCGACGCGGCTCGCTCAAACTCGGCGCGGGCTTCTGCAAATCGATTGAGCTTCTTGAGCAGATCGCCACGCACGCTCGGCAGAAGATGATAATTTTCAAGCGATCGTTCCGTCTTCAAAGCATCAACCAGTTCAAGACCGGCCGCCTGCTCCCGAGGCCATCGACACAGCTACGGCGCGATTCAATTCCACCACCGGAGATGGCGCAACTTCGGCCAATGTTTCATAAAGCCTGCACAATCTGCGGCCAATCTGTTTCCTCCGGGGTGCGCGCTCGCGCATGGCAAGCGGCGATCGCAGCTTGTAACTCATACCAGCCTGCGCTCGCGGCGCCATCTTACCCGAGCGCAATGTTTCCGACCGTTCGAGCGCGGCGAGTCCCCGCCGGATCAGCAAGCTGATCCCAATGCTGTGCGGTTCTGATCGAACAGCAAAACAGGTTCTCCGGCAGGGCCAACGCGCGCTTTGGAACGCGATGCCTGAATTTCCATCAGAGCGACCAGTCCGTGGACCTCGGGCTCCGACGGTGCAAGTTCCGCCAGAATCCGGCCCAGTCGCAACGCCTCTTCACACAACGTGGGCCTCATCCAATCGTCGCCCGCCGTTGCCGAATAGCCTTCGTTAAAGATCAGATAGATCACCGAGAGCACCGAAGACAGGCGTGCGGCTAATTCTTCGCCGCGCGGCACTTCGAACGGCACATGTTTTTCCGAGAGTGTGCGCTTCGAGCGCACGATTCGTTGCGCGACCGTCGCTTCGGGTACCAGAAATGCCCGTGCAATTTCGCCGGTAGTTAAGCCGCCAAGCAGGCGCAACGTGAGTGCCACCTGCGCCTCGGTCGAGAGCAGCGGATGACAGGAGATGAAGAGCAGACGAAGCAGGTCGTCGCCCACACTGTCATCGAGAGCGGACTCAAAATCTGGCACGGCCAACTCTTTTTCGGCAAACTCGCGGCCCAACTCCTCATGCTTGCGTTCCAGGCGTGTGGCACGGCGGAAATGATCGATGGCGCGATGCTTGGCAGCCGCCATCAGCCAGGCGGCGGGATTGTCGGGCACGCCCGATTCCGGCCACTGCTGAAGAGCCGCAACCAGCGCATCCTGCGCCAGATCTTCCGCGATGCCGACATCCCGCACCATGCGCGTCGAGCGCACCAATCAGCCGAGGCGATTCGATCTTCCACACCGCCTCGATGGTTTTGTCGATAACGCTGCGATTGACAACGGTCGCGATCAATCTCGTTGCGATGGCTATCGGGAGTCACCGTTATCGATCACACCATTTTTGCCCCAGTCTGCGCAAGCGGAACGGCCTGCGTGCCAAGCAGCCTTTCCGCCGCGCAGGACTGCACAAAATCGCAGCGCTGTCGTGACTCAAGGCCCGCAAGCTTGCGGCCCGCTTTTCGGATCGAACATGGGACGAACTTCCGTCACGCCTTCCCATCCGGGCCAGTACTTTTTGTGGAGCTCCATGAAGCGCACCGCGGCGTCGATCGCCTCCTGTTTCGATTTCATTTCAAACTGCGCATAGCCGCCGATTATTTCCTTGGCCTCTGTGAACGGGCCATCGGTCACCGTGATCTTGCCGCCTGTCATACGGACGGTCGAGCCTTGCGCTGTCGGCAGCAGGCCGCCATTGCCGATCATCTTCCCCGCCTTGGTTTCCTCTTCCCCCAGTTTCATCACGGCATCCATCAATTCCTTCGGAGGAGGGCCTTGTTTCTCGGAGTGTTTGACGATCATCATGTATCGCATTCTGAATCTCCTTATATGTTGATTGTGAGTCGAGTACTTAAACGTCTCTGCCGTCCCCACCCGGCCTCTATTCATGCGTCGAACAGCTCGCCGCAAATTCGACACGGAAAATCGAATTTATCTCGAAAAACCAGCCTAACGCCTTTTTCCGCCAATATCCGCCGCCATGCGTTCCTGTTTCTCCCTGAGCTCTGGCGTCATTTCCGCGCCAAAGTCTTCCATTTCAAACACCGGGCGAATCTCAACTTCCGACTCCCCTTCGTGCGGACACGGACAGCGCTTCAGCCACTCCACGGCCTCCTCGATGGACCGCACCTGCCACAGCCAGTATCCGCCTATCAGTTCTTTAGTCTCGGTGAACGGCCCATCAATAACCGTCCGCTTTTCTCCGGAGAAGCGAACGCGCTTGCCCTTAGAACTCGGCTTCAGCCCATCGGCCGCCAGCAACACCCCGGCCTTTACCAATTCCTCGTTGAATTTCCCCATCTCCTCCAGAAGCTCCCGCTTCGGCATGACGCCCGCCTCTGATTCCTTGCTGGCTTTGACGATGACCATGACTCTCATTGTTATGTCTCCCTTTTTATTCTTGCAGTGTTTGACCTCTGATTGGACGTCGAACGGGCGCGGCCCGGATCGACAAATGAGAAATTTCTTTGGACCGGCCTCGTCGTCGGCCGTCAGGGGCTGATTCGCGCCGGAAAAAGAGGCCGATCCGCTTGACAGCCTAAGCCCCCCGGCCTAAGCTGGCTCGCCAGCAAGCATTGAGCCGCAGGACCGACTATATGTTGACGACTCCACTCAGTATCTTCCCCGCATGGCTTCAACCGCTGATTGTGCCTTTCTAGCTATATTTATTTCCATCGTCTCCCTGGTCCACGCCCAAACCGAGACCGTACTCTACAACTTTACCGGCCAACCGGACGGCGCCTATCCCTTCGCGGGCCTGGTGCGTGATGGAAAAGGGCAACCTCTTCGGTACAACGACTAGCGGAGGCGCGTTCAACCATGGTGCGGTCTTCGTCGTCTCCAAGAGAGGCGTGGAGAAAGTTCTCTACAGCTTTCAGGGCGGAAGCGATGGCTCCTATCCAAATGGCTCTCTCGTGCTCGATAAAGCCGGCGATCTCTACGGCACGACCTCCTTCGGCGGAGGCGCATGCTGCTTGCACCAACGGCTGCGGCACCATCTTCCAGATCACACCCTCAGGCACCGAAAATTTTCTCTACCGCTTTACGGGAGCCTCGCGATGGGTCGAAGCCGCAATCGGCACTGATCCGCGACGCCAAGGGCAACCTCTACGGCACCGCCTCCGAGGGCGGAGACTTCTTTTGGGGCACCGTGTTCAGGCTTTCGCCGGCCGGTGTTTTGACGACACTTTACGCTTTCACGGGGAACCTCGACGGTGGATTTCCTTATGGATCTCTGGTCCGCGATTCGAAGGGAAACCTCTACGGTACTGCTCAGGAAATGGGCGCGCTTTATGCCGGAACCGTTTTCGAGGTAAGTAAGTCGGGAAGCGAAATCGTTCTCTACAGCTTTGCCGGCGGCAGCGACGGCGAATTTCCGCAAGCCGGATTAGTGCGTGATTCCGACGGGAACCTCTATGGCACGACACTCACCGGTGGCGGCTCCACCGGGTTGTGATGGAAGTTGCGGCACCGTCTTCAAAGTAACGCCCTCCGGCGACGAGACCGTCTTGTATCGCTTCACCGGCGGCGCGGATGGCGGCAATCCACTCTGCGTGCTGGCCCGTGACAAGGCCGGCAACCTCTATGGAACAACCCCGATCGCTGGGGCCAGCCAGGGTACTGTCTTCGAGATCACCGCAGCCGGCAAACAAAAATCTTTACGCCTTCAGCGGGGGAAGCGACGGCGCCAATCCGATTGGTGGCGTGATCCTTGATGCGAAAGGAAATCTCTACGGCAATGCCTATCAGGGTGGCGCAGATGGATTGGGTGCGGTGTTCAGGGTAGTGCCATGATTAGGAAAAGGTGAGCGCACGTCGAATATGGTTTAATGTCAAACCACCGTGCAATCTAGCAGTGGCTAAAGAAGAGAGCGAAAATCACCGCTGAAGTTTTCCGCGAGAATCGCCGATTATTCGTGGTCATGCCGTGTTTCGAGCTATCTCTCGCGCCAACAATGACGGATCTCATTGATGCATTAGAACAAAGCTCGATGGTCAGCTACATCGTCGACGGCGACTATCAAATCAACTACTGTAATCCTGCTTGGGACCGCTTCGCTCTGGAAAATGACGCTCCGGAACTGATTCGCACCAGCGTGCTGGGTTTGGACCTGCGAAGCGTCCTCGGCAAAGACTTGCGTTCTTTTTACACTCAGGCCTTGGAAGGAGTCGAGAAAAGCGGCCGAGTGTGGGATTGGCTGTATGAGTGCTCAACGCCGGAAGTTTTTCGCAAGTTCCATATGCGAGTCCATTCCATCTCGTCGCCAAAGAAGTGGTTCCTCTTTACCAATGCCCTCGTGATCGAGCATCGCCATACCGCATCCGCAACTGGCAGCCTCAATAACTACCTGAATTCCAATTCAGATATCACAATGTGCAGTCATTGCCGTCGCTCGCGCCGCGGCGAAGATTCCATGCAATGGGACTTCGTTCCCGCCCATTTGGAGCGCGGCGTCTTCAACGTCACTCACAGTTTGTGCCCTGTCTGCCTGGAGTACTTTTACCCCAAGCCGGTAGACGACACCATACGATGAATCACGACGTATAACCTAAGAACCAACCGCAGGAACAGCACACTAATAACGCAGAACTCATCTCCGCTCGCGCGTGAGTAACTCAAGATCTTCCGGCGTCTTCGGCCAATCCTCGCGAAGCAAACGCGACAGAGACCGGTCCGCCAACAGTCGCCCGCCGGTCTGGCAATTCGGGCAATAATTTGTTTCATTCGACGCATAACGAATCCGCTGGATCTTCACCCCGCAACGTGGACACGCCTCCTTGTATCGTCCATGGACCGCCATGCCTTCACGAAACGCTGTGACCTTTTCCGGAAACTCGTCGCCCGCTTCCTCCCGCAACCGCTCCGTCCACGAACGCAAACTCGCCTGCGTAGCCGCAAATAGCCGTTCAACTTCTTCGCGTTTCAACTTCTGCGTCAGCGCCAGCGGCGAGAGGCGCGCCTCAAACAGAATCTCGTCCGAATACGCGTTTCCAATTCCGCTGAATAACCGCGGATCGGTCAGCGCGCGCTTTAGAGTATGGTTCGCCGACGTAAGCGCCGCCGCAAACTGGTCCAGGGTCGCATCGAGAACCTCCAGACCGCCGGGATCGAGCGCCCCCAGCCCCGCTTCGCCCGCCACCACGTGCAGGGAAGCGCGCTTCTTCGAACCTGCTTCGGTCCAGAGCAGTGTGCCATTTTCAAAATCAAATGCCGCCAACCCGCGCGGCGGCGAAAGTTTGGCGTCACGCTTCTTCCAGTGCAGACGGCCCGCGATCATCAGGTGCACCACCAGCCAGAGGCTGCCTTTCCCGCGCTCATCGCCAAGGCCAATGCAGATTCGCTTACCCACCCGCCGCAACTCTGCAACCGTCTTCCCCTCCGCGCTCGCCAGCGGAGGAGTCGTCGTCCGCAAGAGGAACGGGCTGGCAATGCGAATTGCTCGAGGCGCTTACCGAGAATGCGCTTTTCGAGCGCCTCGATGTGCACCGTAATGTCCGGCAGTTCAGGCATGACCAAATGCTCGCTTTGAAATTAGACGAGTTTAGCAGCTGCCGGGTTCGTTGTGGCTCGATGCGCCTTGGACTTGCCGCTCGGATTGTAATGGTATGGTTTCTGTGGAAGGGCACGGCTTTAGCCGTGCCGACAAGGCCAAAGTTCGACGCTCCCAGCCCGCCAGGCTTCGATGGGGAGAAGACCCTATGTTCCAACCCCTGCCACCGGGTTTACAGTGAGACTAGAGAAAAAAACAATCGTGGACCGACGGACCCTCCGTCCGTTCTCCATCTCCAGTTGCGCGCCGAAACCTCAACCTTCAATCCATCTCATCTGAAGGAGAAAATCATGAGCAAGAACGATAGCAAGAGCAACGTCCATTTCATTCCCGAAGGGCGCAACTCCGTTACGCCGTACCTGATCGTCAACAACGCGGCCCGAGCGATCGACTATTACAAGAACGTCTTCGGAGCCACCGAACTGATGCGCATGCCCGGACCCGACGGCAAAATCGGCCACGCCGAACTGAAAATCGGCGACTCCATCGTCATGCTCGCCGACGAAAATGTCGCTATGGGCAATCGCAGCGCCGAGAGCATCGGAGCCTCGCCGGTCAGCCTCTACGTCTACCTACCCGACGTTGACAAAGCATTCGAAAAAGCAGTCGCCGGAGGCGCGAAGATCCTGAAGCCGGTCGAAGACCAATTCTACGGAGACCGCTCCGGCTTCCTGCGCGATCCCTTTGGCCATCTCTGGGGCATCGCCACCCACAAAGAGGATGTGACGCCGCAGCAGATGGAAGAGCGCATGAAGAAGATGCAGCGAGCGGCATAAGGCGGCTGCGAAACTCACTTGGTCTGCGAGCCGAAAGCAACGCAGCGCCCATACCCCAGCCCCGGAGGGGCCATCTACCTTAGCCCAGCGCTTCCAGCGCTGGGTAAGGTAGGGAAATGATTCAAGTCCTGGAAGGACGACCGAGCTTCGTACAGAGTCCTATCGCTCCTCCAAGCGGCTGAAACGGTACCTTCCCAACGCCGATTGCGAAATCCATCCGCGATACGCGCAAGAAACCCCGTTGCCCGCGCACAGTTTTTGCCCGCCCGGCTGCGCATCAACGGAAGAACGCGACACCCGCGCAGCTCCACGAAATTCTCTTGACTTAGCCGCCAACTATCACAACGATAGAAGCAGGCACACAAAGTGCTTTGTCCGATTCGCTCTTTGACAAACTTCGATTCGCTGCTGACCGGCGCTAAGGCCGAGACTAGAACACAGAAGAGCCCGGCGCCAGGAATGCGAGACGCCAGGCGCTCAAATTTGCCGCCCCGAACCGAACCAAAATGGGAAGAATAGATCGCATTCCGCAGCTAACTCCCACGCGCTCAAGATTTTGCCTCTAACCCCCATCGGCTCAATATTTTGGCGGGAAATTTCCCCTAAAGTCTTGATTCCAATAGACCGGTGAAGGGGGGGTACCCCCCTCCCGTTCCTGAGCGCGCCGCCGCCATTTGAGTCGCCCTCTGACTTGTGTTCTCATAAGGACAACGAAATCCCCGCCCCAATCCGGGGCACCCCAGGAGATCTTCCATGCCAGATACCATGACAGGCCATAGGCCAGTCCACTACATTCCCGAGGGCTACAACTCCATCACTCCGTATCTGGTCGTCAAGGGCGCAGCCGACGCGATCGACTATTACAAGAACGTCTTCGGAGCCACCGAAATCATGCGCATGGCTCAGCCCGACGGACGCATCGGCCATGCGGAACTCAAGATCGGAAATTCGCACATCATGCTCGCCGACGAATTCCCCGAAATGGACCACCGCAGTCCGCTGGCGCTCGGCAGTTCGCCCGTGAGCATCCTCGTATATGTCGAAGACGTGGACGCCATCGTGGATCGCGCCGTCGCTGCCGGAGCAAAAATTCTCAAGCCGGTTCAGGACCAGTTCTATGGCGACCGCTCCGGATTCATTCAGGATCCGTTCGGCCATCTCTGGGGCGTAGCGACGCACAAGGAAGATGTCTCGCCGCAAGAGATGGAAGAACGTATGAAGAAGATGAAGCCAGCAGCCTGATGTAATCTCTAATCAGACGCAGATCGAAACGAGAAACATAAAAGAAAGGATTCCCCTATGCTTTCAGCCGGCAATCGATTCCCGGATTTTTCTCTTCCCAATCAGGATGGCAAGATCACCACCCTCGCCGATTTTGCAGGCCACTGGCTCGTCGTCTACTTTTACCCCAAAGACGACACGCCCGGATGTACGATCCAGGGCAAATCTTTCACCGCGACTAAAGCTGACTTCGACAATGCCGGAATCAAAGTCGTCGGCGTGAGCGCCGATGACGTTACCTCGCACAAAAATTTCCATCACAAGTTCGCCTTCAAGATCGACCTGCTGTCCGATGCCGATTCGAAGTTGATGAAGACTCTGGGAATCGGCGAGGCAGAATGGAAGGGAATGAAGTTCTGGGAGCGCACCACGTTCGTTGTCGATCCCAAAGGTGTAATCCAGAAGGTCTACGAGAAGGTCGATCCAAACGGACACGAGCAGGTGCTACTCGCCGATATCAAGAGCCTGCAATCCAAAGCAGCATAAACTCTACGGCGCGGACTCCCTTGTCCGCGCGCCGGCAGCGAGTTGAGCGCAGGCTTGCGGACAGCAGACGGGCGGACAGCGGTGTCCGCCCGTCACGCACGGGATTTTACTGAGGTAACGAAGACGCGTTCAGGCCCTGGTAAATGAACATCCCCGCGATGACCAGGATCATGAGGCCGGAGAGCGCGCCGAGGACTTGCACGATCGGCGTCAACTTCTTCATTTTGGCGAGTACTTCGGCCTGGTCCTTCTGCATCTGCGATCCGGTGTCATTGAGCATGATCGAATCGTCCTCGTGCATGGAAAGCGTGCTCTTGTAGATGAGAAGGACGATCAGGATCGCGGTCAGTACACCCCAGGCAACGAGAAGCATGTACATGGGAGACATACGCCACCTCGGCTCTGAAATCGGGCTATCCAGCCGTGCCTGCTCTGGGCGGCAAACTGCCTCGCGCAGACGGGTTCGGTTCCGGGCCCCTGCTGCGCACGATTATAGCCCTATTAGCAAGAACCGGGGCGAATTCGTTTATCACGTTCGGTTTGGACCCAAACCGATTCCAGCGACCGCATGCCAAATCAGTGCATCGAATAGGTAGTTGGGGAAGCAGTGTGAAAACGCCGCTAAACCCGGTTTTCGGGAAGGTTCGCCGCCCGCAAAACCTTTATCTGGGCGCTTGCGCCGTTTGTTATAATCAATAACCAAGGAGATCATAAAGATGGCAACTACCACCACGCCCGTTCAACCCAATGTCGCGGCTCCGCCGAAAACGGCAGGTCCGAATCTGACGCCCGCCGCCGTGTCCAAGGTGAAAGAGATCATGGCGCAGCAGAACCCGGTGCCGACAGGATTGCGGCTTTCCGTCGTAGGCGGCGGATGTTCGGGCTTCCAGTATTCCATGGCGTTCGAGAACGGCGCCGGAATGATGGATAAAGTGTTCGACTTCGAAGGCCTGAAAGTATACGTGGATGCCACTTCGCTGATGTACCTGGGCGGCGCGCGCGTGGACTATGTCGAAACAGTCGAAGGTGCCGGCTTCAAGTTCGAAAATCCCAACGTGAAGAGCACCTGCGGCTGCGGCTCGTCGTTCAACGTCTAACTTATCGGCAAGAATTTTCGGAAGCGTTAAAAAGCCTCGCATACGCGAGGCTTTTTCATTGCAGGTGACTGTGGTGGAGATTACTGCTGGTTCGGCGTGTCCTGATTCTGCGGAGCCTGAGGTTGCTGCTGCGGCGCCTGCAGTCCCTGCGATTGTCCGCCGAATGATTGTCCGCCGAAAGACTGCCCGAATCCCGATTGCGGTTGCGCTCCCGGCATTTGTCCTGCCGGAGTCGCGCCCGGAATCGTCGTGGTGTTTGGAGTCTGCCATGGCCCGACGAGCAGACCGCCACGATCCGATGTGGGATCGTAGATGAAGATCCAATCGTTATAGTGATTCTTCTTGTTGTACTCGCGGATCGTCGTGGCCTTGCTCAAACTGGCAACGCCGAGAATCGGGCCTCCGCCAAATACAGTATTGCTCTGGCCATTGCCCGTCGTAGAACCGCTGTTGAAGGGTGAGCTTGTGCCCGGACTCGAAGGCGAACCGGGCTGCGGAGTTGGAGAGTCGGATTCGTCGTCGTTCTCCTTGTTCTGAACTGCGCCCGTTGCGCCCTGTTGTTGTTGTTCTGCCTGATTCACGATCTGCTGCACCGCTCCCGCTGCTCCACCGAGAGGACTATTGGGATTCTGTCCCGTCGGAGAATTGAGGCCGGGAATCTGTCCCAGGCCTGGCTGCTGCCCTCCCATGAGCCCGCCCAGCGCCGGACCGTTATTCATGCTGATGTCCTGCATGTGCAGCAGTTTGAAATCTTTGTCTTTGCCCTGCTGATCGTGCATCAGGGGATCTTTGTAGCGCTTGCGGAGGAAGCGCATGTTGTTGGTATTTTCCAGTTCCTCGACGCGCGTCGGATAGCGCCCAAACTTTCTTGTAGAAGTGCTGGATCGCTCGCATGTACTGCGTGCCGCGATTGCACATCTCTTCTTCTTGATCGCGCTTGATCTGCTGCGCCATGTCAGGAAGAACCGCGAGCAGTGCGAGCGCGGCGAGCGCCACCATCAGCATCAGCGTGATGAGCATGTAGCCGGACTGGCCACTGCGAGGATTGGGTGATCGGGTGATTGAGGGATTGCGAAATTTCAAACCGCGTCTCATAAACCCGCCACTCGTTTGCCCCAAATTACCCAATTCCAAAAGTACCCGATTACTCAATCTAAGAATGCCTTTATCCCTGGGTCAGGGGAATGCTCTGGCGGTTATTGTAGAGCACATCTTCCATCTCTACGGAATTTGGCCCGATGCGAAGCACGCGATAGCGGCGGTCCACGATCTCGCCTTCGCCGGCAATAAAAACGTCTTCGCCCTGCGAGAGAAATACCTTTCTCGGCTCGCCGGGTTCGTTGGTAAAGCCGAAGAACTTCAGCATGATGGGCGGAGGCGCCTGGACTTGCGGATGCTGAAACAATTGTGCCTGCTGGCGTTCGCGATCGGTACACAGGATTGCCCCGGACCTTTTCGATGGTTGCCACCGAGCCAGCCACAAAAATATTCCGTCCATTGCCGGCGTATTTGATCTCTTCGCTCTGCTTGAGCAAACTCAGGTCAAGCGTAGGATCGAGCCGAGGTTCCGCGACCGAGATGACCTTGCCCGATTTCGTGCGCCGCGTGGCGGGACGGCCGGGTCCAGCGGCCGCGACCTGCGTGGCCGCGACAGGAGTTGCCGTCGATGCCGGCCAGAACTCATACGCCAGCAGCAGCACCGCAAGCGATCCCAGCACCGCCAGGGCGATCACTTCTTTCCGATTTTCGGTCCCCAGCTTCACTCAGGCTCCTCGCAAATAGCTGTGCAGGCCAATCTGTAGACGCACCGTCCCGGTGCCTTCGCCGGCCAGATCGACGCTGTCCACCGTGAAAAACATCTTGGAACGTTCCAGCGTATTGATGAAACGGACAAGCTGGAGGTAGTCTCCGGAAAAACTTCCCTCGATCTCAACCGGCACAATGCCAGAGGTCTCGGCGTCCTCTTCCTTATATCTCGCCTGCTGGATGCGGATGCCGTTCTCCGCTGCCAGCTTGCCGAGTTCGGTGGTCAGCTCAGAATCCTTCTCGGCGAAGCGGCTCTTGTAGAAATCGCTGATCTGGTCCTTAGCGACCACGAGCTTTTTGTCCACATTGCGCAGCGGCTGCACGTCATGCGTTTTTTTCGCGAGTTCGGCTGTCAGTTGCAGGATTTGCCCGCGCCGCGACTCGGCCGAACCGACCAGTGGAGAAAACAGAATGCCTGCCGCCACAATATCGACCACCACCATGGCCGCGATGGCAACCGTCAATTTCCGCCGGGTTTTTCCAAGATCGGGCATTTCTTTTTACCGTTACTTTGCGTTGCGGACGGCTTCGTCCGGAATATAAGTCGAAATCACATTGGCGGACACGCCGTTGCCGGTGTCCCCGCTTAACGTCTCGGATACGAGCTGTGCGCCCTGAAAATGTTTGGAGCCTTCCATGCGATGCACAAGTTCGACTGCAGCAGCGCGACTGTCGCCGGCAACCCTCATGTCGAGCAGCATCTCGCCCTGCTCGTTTATCTCCGGCCGCAGTGATGCGACGTGCAAGTTGGGCGGCATGACCTGTTCGAGGTCTTCGAATACGCGCGTCCACGAAAATGCCTTGCGCTGAATTAGCCCGTTCAAGAACTGCGATTGATCGCGCGTGCTCCGGTTCGAGGCCATGTCAAGGAAAGCCTGTGCCTCGGTGCGTTCCTGATCGCGCTGGGCAATTTTCTGTTGCAGTTCGGCGATGTAATGCCGGTCCCGGCCGGCATTGGTCCAGCTGCGCACCGTCCATCCAATCAAAGCCAGCGTGAAGATCGCGAGCAGGGCGATCGCCAGTCCCCAGCGCGACCAGAATTCGCGCGGATCCTCGTAGGGCTGAGTCGCGAGATTGATGCCAAGACGCATTTCAGTTAATCCAGATAAATAATTTCAGACTGCAATTAAACATCACGAAATCAAAGCTCCTACAACTCCCGCCATCCGCCAGCGCGGGACCGTACCGGTGGTCGAACCGATCTGCGATGTGGTGACGAGTTCTTCAACCTGCGCTCCGGTCTGGCTCTTCAGGGCGGTGGATGCAACCGTTGTTTCCGGAAGGCCCGAGAGATACACGCGCTCGATATTGAGGTTATACGTGTCCTGAAAGAAGACGACGGAAGGATAGACCTCCTCCGCCAATTGGTCTCCGGTGATAGTCACGCCGCGCGTATTTTCCAGCGTGCGGATGAGGAGCATGTGCTCCTGGTCAAGAATGGCGAGGCCGATGGTGCGGGCATCAACCTTGACGACGAGTGTCGGCCGCTCTGCGTCAGCCGCGCCGATGGCGGCGAGCATCGACGGCATCACCACGCCCGGGTTGTAGCCTACGTCACGAAAGGCGGCTTCGTACTCTTCGAGAACTTTTTTCAGCACCACGGCGGCGATCACCTGCGTTCCCTTGCTCGTGGTTTGCGCGTGATAGGAAATCTTCGCTTCCGCCGGGTCGAAGGGCAGCGATTTCTTCAGGCGGAATTGAACCACCGCGTCCGCCTCTTCCTGCTTGGCCGGAAGCGTTTCGAAATCAAGGAGTACGACACGCACCGCGTTATCAGGGAGAACGGCAATCACGTCGCGCGAGCGCGCGCCGACGCTGCCGAGCGCGCTTTCAATTGCCTGCCGAAGCGCGCCACCATCGCGCAGGTTGGCTTCCATCAGATCGGGAACTACTGTGCCGGGAGCCAATTCGCGTGCGGAAGACATCTCGACCATGCGCCCATGATCCGAGGATCGTGCCGCAAGAACACGATCGGCTGCGATCTCACAGGCTAGCGTGGGGCGACGCTCATGTTTGGTGGATGCCATTATTCCTCAACAAAACTGACGGTTAACATCAATTTTACCGTGTGCAATAAGGACACAACAGTTACCTCAGCGGGTGCGTGGATTGTACTCACGTGCATCGTCGCCGAGTAACCGTTACCGCATCGTCTCGATAAACGTGACCTTGTTGATTTCCTTCAGCGTGGTTGCTCCCGTGCGCACCTTGTCGAGCGCCGACTCGCGCAGGAAGCGCATGCCTTCCTCGCGCGCCGCCCGCCGGATCTCGGAAGTGGGCTTCTTTTCGAGAATCATCTCGCGGATGCGGTCGGTTAAGTCCAGAAGTTCGTGAATCGCGGTTCGGCCGCGGAAGCCCGTGCCCGCGCATTCGATGCAACCCTGGCCCTCATATAACGGAACCTGCGCCCAGTGCGCCGGATCGAGTCCGCTGGCCTCCAGCACTTCGGGCGGATAATGCACCGCCGTGCGGCATGACTCGCAGATCAAGCGCACCAGTCGCTGCGCCAGAATACAGTTCAACGCTGAAACGAAGTTGTACGGCTCGACGCCCATGTTCAGGAAGCGCCCGAGCACGTCAACCACATTGTTGGCGTGGACGGTCGTGAACACCAGGTGGCCCGTAAGGGCGGATTGGATGGCGATCTGGGCCGTTTCGGTGTCGCGGATTTCGCCGACCATGATCTTGTCCGGGTCGTGACGCAGAATCGAGCGCAAGCCGCGCGCGAAGGTGAGGCCCTTTTTCTCGTTGACCGGAATCTGCGTGATGCCGCGAAGTTGATATTCGACCGGGTCTTCGATGGTGATGATCTTGTCCTCGTCGGTCTTGATCTCGTTGACGGCGGCGTAGAGTGTGGTCGTTTTGCCGCTACCAGTCGGCCCGGTGACGAGCACCATGCCGTATGGCTCTTTGATGTAGCGACGGAAGCGCCGCAGATCGGTCTCGTCGAAGCCAACGACGTCGAGCGTGAGCTTTTTGAACTTCTCGCTCATCGACTCTTTGTCGAGCACGCGGAGCACGGCGTCTTCGCCGTGAATCGACGGCATGATGGAGACACGGAAGTCGATGGCGCGCCCGCTGTATTTGACGCGGAAGCGGCCGTCCTGCGGCACGCGGCGCTCAGAAATATCGAGCTCGCTCATGACCTTGATGCGCGAGATGATGGTCGAGTGATGCTCTTTGCCGATGGGCGGCATGGCATTGGTGAGCACGCCGTCGATACGGAACTTGATGACGACCGAGTCGTCGCGCGTCTCGATGTGAATGTCACTGGCGCGGCGCTGGAGCGCGGTGAAGAGCGTCGTATCGACGAGCCGGATGATTGGGCTCATGTCCGCGCCTGCCGTCGCCGTCAGCTTGTCGATGGAAATCGTTTCGTCGTTGCCGGCTTCGTCCTCGCGGATGACGTCGAGCGTAAAGCCTTCGCTGGCGTCTTCCAGCACGCGCTTGGACTGCTCGGTTTTTTGCAGGATGTCTGAAATCTGTTTGAGCGTCGATACCTTGGTGACGATGCGCTTGCCGAGCAGCAGACTGATTTCGTCGATCATCATCAACTGGCTGGGATCGGCGATGGCAATGGCAAGACGGCCGTCGGGTGTCTCATCGAGCGGCACGAACTTGTAGCGGAACATGAGGTGGACGGGAATTTTCTCGAACAGATCGTGGTGCAGTTGAAAATCGCTGAGATCAATAAATTCGCAGCGATAGCGACGCGCAATATCGCGCGCGCGTTCGAGTTCGTCCGGAATTACCGCCGTCGGTTCCGGCAGTTTGCTGCCATTGACCAATGCTGATTTCTTGTCCGCCATCGCCATGTCCAGTCTACAGCCTCTTGCTTAACGTTTTGTACGAAGGAAGAGGCGTCCTGACGCCTCTTCAACGTGAACGCGACTAATGCACGTTCGCTCCCAGGGTAAAGATCGGCATATAAAGAGAAATCAAAACGCCGCCAACAAATACTGCCATCACAATTAAAATGAGCGGCTCGATCAGCGCCATCGCCGCGCCCAAAGCCGTCTGCACATCTTCTTCGTAAAACTCCGCGACCGATGCCAGCATGGCCGGAAGAGCGCCCGTCGATTCGCCGACTTCGAGCATCTCGACCGCAAGGTCGGGAAATAGGTTTTGGGACTCCATGCTCTTGGCCAGGCTTTGGCCTTCGCGCACGCGTTGTGCCGCGGCGGTAACCCCGATCAGCATCTGCCGGCTGCTCATGGATGCGCCCGCCGTCTCCATCGCGGGCACCAGCGGCAGCCCCCCTTGGAGAAGCGTGGCCAGAATTCGGGAGAAATTTGCCACCTGATATTTGAGGCGGATCTCACCAATCAACGGCAGAGACAACAAGAATTTATCGATTGCCTGCGCGCCGCGGTCGCTCTGCTTCCAGCGCCACAACAGAACGCCAATCAGCACCAGGGCGAGCGCGACGATCCAGCCATACTTCTGCGCATGCAAGCCGAGCGCCAGCATGATGACAGTGATCGTTGGCAGTTGTGCTCCAAGATTGTTGAACAGGTCGGCAAATTTCGGCACCACGTAAGTGATCAGGAAGGTCACCATCACAGTGACCACTGAAATCAGCAACGCCGGATAGACCAGCGAGACCATCAGCTTTTTGCGGAAGGTCTGGACCATGCGCTGATATTGGATAAAGCGGCCCAGGACCTCTTCCATGTTGCCGCTCTTCTCGCCGGCCATTAGCGTAGTGGTATACATCTTCGGGAACATGCCCTGCGCGGCAAACGCGTCGGAGAGCAACTCGCCGCCCTTGACCCGCTCGCGAACGTTTTCCAGCAGGTGCAGCAGTGACTTGTCCCGCTGCCGCTTGATCAGAAGATCGAGCGCGGTCAGGATCGGCAGCCCAGCCTTAATCAGCGTCAGAAACTGCTGGTTGAAGATCAGGAAGTTGCTTTGCTTAAGTTTGCCGCGCTTGCCGAACTGCTTGGTGCCGCCGGTAAAAATAGTCCGCGGCTTCACCCAATAGACGAGGTACCCCTGCTGCGCAAAGCGATCATGAACCTCGGCCTCGGAATAGCCATGTTCGACCTGCTGCCGCAGGTGGCCCTGCTCGTCGGCTACTTTGACCAGAAATTCTGCCATGGGGTTATCGCACTACCGTGTTAAGCGACGTTCAGGTTCCTTAAAGCCTCATCTTCGGGGGGCGATAGGAAAAGTGTAACATCCTGTCCGCCAAGCCCTTACCGCAACCTGTTGAGCCGGGTGGTACGGAAGTAATTCCTTGTCCCCGGAGCGTCAAGGCCCAAGAGCTCCCTCTACCGTCTCCACTCCCGGGGGAGGAGTGAAGTGGAAACGGCTGTCACTTAACTCGACGTTCTCCTTCCAATCCTTGAACCGGAATTCCGTCGTGCCTCCGTCCTGTTCCATCAGAACAATCCGGACTATCTGGTTAGACACCGAAATCTCCAGTTGCACTTCGCTGACCTGTCCAACCGACGACTTCGGTACGCCTCGCAACAGGATGTCGCCCGGAACCGCCGGAGGCTGATCTACAACTTTCGAAAGTCCCTGTAATTCATTCTCCAGCTTGGTCTTGCCAAGCAGGAATGCCATCGGTGACCGCAGGTCGTCCAACCTCCTAAAGTCAGTCTTCCTGGCCTGTCGTTCGGCCGGAATATAAAACCACACACTCTGGCCGTCGCTCAAAAACAGCTTCTCCTTGGGAGAACGGTATTCCCAGCGCATCTTGCGCGGCTTTTTCAGCCACAGCGTACCCGATTCTTCGCGCTGGGCCCCATTGCCGCTGTAGGTTTCGGTAAATTCGCCTTCGAGACTGCGGAGGTGGTTGTAATGCTCGTCGACGGCGCGAGCCAGTTCGTGAACGGTCGGCTGAATTACATTTTGCTGGCTGACCATTGGGGCAGAGCATAGCCACACCATCCCCGCAACTATCAGCCAGTTAAAGCATGCATTTTTCACGATTGCCGCCGTCCCCTTGGCGGTATTTTACTCCGAGTTCGGATCCTGGAATCCTGGGCCACGGGGGCGGATGACGGGCGCACGACTAATTAGCGAGCTTCATATTCACGCTCACCCAATAATCCGGCCGCGGGGGAGCCGAGAACTTGTCCTTCAGCAACGGTTCCCGCGCGCACGTCCCCAACTTCGTCTCCGGATAGAGCAGCAGTTCCTTCGCCGCGCCCTCCCTGTCAAGCTTCATCAGAATCCAGAAGCTGCGCAGGTCATCGCCGGAAGTCTTTTTGCACTGGCGCAACGGACCGCGGTGGTTTGCTCCGAAGTCCTTTCCGAATTTCTCGTCAAAGGCTTTTCCTTCGGATGTCCTCATGTTGGCTTCGACGGCCGCGCGCGCGTCGGAAAGGCTGGTCGGCTTGTCCGCGGCATCCGCGGATGTCGCGAACAACCCCATGGCGAGAATGCAAGTGGCCGTTAGTCGCCTCATAAGACAAACTCTTTCCCTTCGATCAAACCAACCCTACCCTGTTTTGAACACCGAATACTCCAAAAAGCCTCTGTCTTTTGTGAAAGTTTGGGATGCCGCCAGAATGCTCTCCAGCAAGGGATTGTGATAGACAATCCAAATCTGTCGCGGTGTCTCCCTCCACGACTCCTCGAGGTTGTGAAGGACGCGGCGCAATCCTGACTCCGGCAACGGATTGAACAGATAAACGACCAGCGGCGTGCCGGGAAAAACGAAGTCGCGCGCATCCATATGCAGGGACTCCATCGAAAACGGCGCGACCCTCGCCGGCGACTGCGTTCGCCAGGCTGAGATATTTTCTTCCGCCGCGCGCTGCAACTCCGCAATCAGCTCCACTCCGACGATCCTCTTGAACGGATACTCCGCCGCCAGCAGCAGCGTTCTGCCTTTGCCCGAGCCGATATCAACGAACGTAAACTGCCGGAAGTCGATTGGTAGCGCCGCCATCATTTCCCGAAATAGCACTGGGTCGGTTGGCTGGTACGGAGAGTGAAGTACGCCCAGCAAACGCGTCCGCCAGTCGAGTGTGCCGGCAGTCGTGTTGACGCGCTGCTCCCAATCGTAGTCCATGTCCCCGTAGCGCGAGCGGCGTTGCTCCGGAGTCGAATCCCGGATGAATTCCCACAACTCGCGCGCCAGCAGGGAAGCCGCGCCAAGCGAACCGCGAGCCGATGCCTGCTCACGCCACCAGGCGCGCAGCGACGAGTTGAATTGTGCGGAAAAATCCGAAGGCACTCTTCGATGCTAGCAAAAGAAGCGGCGAGATCTAAGCCACTCCTTTCCAATCAATTCTTCCACCTTCGGATTGTCAGTCCGAGCCCGAGCGGCAGCGAGTGGACAAGGAATTTGCAGTTGCCTGCCGGACCGAAAGCAGAGAACTATTTCGCCGCCGGCTTCGGCATCGGCGTGGCCATCCCCGGCGGAAGGCCCTTCGTGATGTAGAGAATGCTCTCTGGATCCTGCACTTCGACGCGTCCATCCGGCATCAGTTTGTACGCATGTCCATTCGGATCGAGCGGCGTGCCATGAATGAACCCGGCGCGTTCCAGATCGGCCATGGTGTTAGGGAAGTGGCCTGTCTGATCATGGTATTTTGCGACCAGCCCTTCGAGTTGCGTAATCTCTTCATCCACCTGGAGCGCACGGAGATGGTCGACGGCGTTCTGCTTTATCGATGCTTCATGCGTACTTTCGTAGGTCGAATACCACAGGATACGCGCGGTCTCGAACTCGCCGCCCTGCTGCGCCATGCGTGCCGCCAAGATGGGCATGAACCCGTTGGTGATGGGTAACTGCGCTCCCATGGCAAAGGCGTCCGCCGCTTTCTTGTAGTCCTTGAATTCGGTGAAGTACAAAAATCCCAGGTTGTAATAGAGACGCCACTTGTCGGGATTGTGCGCGATTCCGTACTTCAGCAGGACCAGCGCATCGCCTGGTCTACCCGCGCCATTCGGCGGCTGCGGTCCGAGAAAATTTGCACCAAACTGATAGGGCGGCATCATCTCAGGGTCGAGTTCTACAGTTACCTGGAGCAGCGGCGCCAGGAGTCGGAAATCGCCCGAACCCTTGTGGTGCTGCGCTCCAAAGTATTGCACGGCGCGGGTCCAGTAAATATCGGCGACCAACCCGGTGTATCCAAGGCTCAAACGGCGCAACGTCTTTGCCGACCGAATGTAAAGAGTCTGCTGCGCTTCCTGCTTCGTTTGCAGGCGGTCAATCGCGACCAGCAGCGCAATGCCGCCAGCCAGAGACAGCAGCAGCACCGCTGGCCGCAACTAACTGGACTCGCCGCGTCCGGTTCATTTCAAGTTCCTGCGCTGGAAGATCAGCACGGCTCCCGCGATGGCTGTCGCTGAATAGAGCAGAGCGTAGAGCGAGTTGTAGAGAATCAACTGGCCCGGCACGGCATCGCCATGCGCCGCCTGGTTGATGATGTTGAAGGCCGAAAAATTGGGAACAAGGTAGGCGATCCCTGTCGCGATTGCGCCCGTCAGTCCATGCGTGATGCGGGCAAAACCGCGCAGGTCGTCAGCCAGGCTGCCGATCACGAACAGCGCGAACGTAAACACCGCGGACATGATCGGAGTCGAGAACGATGAGAAAAGCAGCGCCAGCGCGCATACGACGAAGAACTCCAGCACGATAAAGTAGAGCGCCGCCAGTACCCAGACGTCAGCTTTATCGAACTTGTGGGCCACGTAAAGCAGCGCGAGAAATACGCCAATCGCCATGAAAAACGTATTGACGACCAGCGTCCCTGTCAGTCCGAAAAATTTGCCGACCACGAATTCCCAGCGCCGCACCGGCCGCGAAAGAATGGTGTAGAGCGTCTTCTTCTCGATCTCTTTCGAGACCAGGCCGATACCCATGAAGATGGCGATTACGACGCCGAAGAGAGAAACTGCTGTCAGCCCGAGATTCACGACCACCAGGCGCTCAATGTCGATCGAGATCTCGCCCACCAATACGGCCGCTCCCGAGAGCAGCACTGCAAACGCGATCAGGTTATAGAGAACATGATCGCGGACAGCCTCGCGGAAAGTGTTGAACGCCACATAGCCGATGCGTGAATTCATGCGCTCGCCCCCTTGCCGTTTTCACGCGGCTTCAGTTTCTCCACGTAGTACTCTTCAAGCGAGCCGCGCACCGGCGTCAGCGAGATCAGGCGAATATGCTCGCGCCGCAAAATCTCCAGCGCCTCATCCTGCTTCTCCTCATCAACCTCCGCGTTGACCATGTCCCCGCTGACGTGGGCCTCAACTCCGAGATTCGCCAGCGCAGCCGGCACGCGTTGGAGAGCAAAAAATAATCTCCACTCTTCGCCGCGCCTGGGAGGTCAGCTGCGCCACCGCGCCCACTCCGCGCAATTCTCCCTGATAGATGATCGCCACCCGATCGCACAGCGCCTCGGCGTCGGACAGGATGTGGGTCGAGAAGAAGACCGTCTTCCCCTCGCTTCGCATGCGCTGAATCATCTCGCGCACCTCGCGCCGCCCCATGGGATCGAGACCGGACATGGGCTCGTCGAGAAATACGATCTTGGGATCGTGCAGGATTGCCTGCGCGAGCCCGACGCGTTGTAACATGCCTTTCGAAAATTTTCTTAGTTGCAGACGTGCTGCGTCCGCCAGCCCAAACCGTTCCAGCATCTCCGCCACGCGTTTGGCTCGGTCTTTGGCCGGTACGCCCGAAAGCTCGGCATAATAAGTCAACAGTTCCTGCGCCGTGAGGTAGTCATAGAAATACGGTTGCTCCGGCAGGAAGCCAATCTGCGCCTTGACCTGCGGATCGTCATAGTCCATTCGTAAGATCCGCGCAGTTCCCGCCGTGGGAGTGGCAAGGCCCATCAAGAGCTTGAGTGTGGTCGTCTTGCCGGCGCCATTGGGGCCGAGGAAGCCGAACACCTCGCCCTCCTCGATCGTCAAACGCAAGGGACGCAGCGCCAGCTTCGGACTGTTTCCGCCAGAAGCCAACGTAATAGGTTTTTTCCAGATCCAGGATTTCAATCGCTGCCATGGTTATACGTGCGGGAGCAGTCCCATTGGGTGAAGTGCCATAACAAAATTATATTCAATGACCACCCTTCTTGCGGTCGAACGCCAGCCGCACGGTTACTTAGGTAAAGGTCGCAAAATAAGGGAGTGCGGCTCTCTCGAGGAATGGGAGTCAGCCGGAAAAGACGTGCTTCCTTCAGTTGCGCCTGGCATTTCCCGCTCGTATACTGGCCGGCGTCTAAATTGATCGGCCCGGCCTTATCCTGCCCCGACCCCACCTCGATAGGCTGCCGTTCGAAAGCATTTCCATGCTCGCCAACCCAATCTCCCATGGAGGGATCCCAGTGAAGAAAATGATCGGTCTTTCGTTAGCCTGTTTCGCTTTGTTCGCGTCCGCCACGTTTACCGTTCTGGCTTCCGGCAAAAAGAACATCAACTATGAGTTCAGCGCAGATGGCCGGTTCGTGAGGGCCACCAGTCCTCCCGCGAGCATCATGCCCGGCCCCGAGCCGGATGCGAAGACCAAGAAGATTTTCAGCAACTTCAGTCGCTACAAGCTGGCCACCTACTTCAGCATTTGGGGAAACACTATTGCCCAGGGCGGATCAGAGTTTCCGTTTCAAACCTGGGTTGCGGAAGCCTTTACGCCGACTGCGAATGCTACCGTGACCAAGATTGAAACTTCGGCCGGCCGGCAAAGCTCAGGGAATGGCGGCTTTGAAATCGGACTTTACACTGACGCGGCGGGCGTGCCGGGAACCGTTCTTCAGACCGTCCACGTTTCCAACCTCCCGCAATACGGCCAATGCTGCGACGTCTCGACCGCCAACTTTACTACCGGGGTGCAGGTTACAGCCGGCACCCAGTACTGGGTGGTGGTGAGCACGACCTCGCAAGATCCTGACATCTATGCGTGGGCCTTTAACAGCACCAACATGACCGCCCAACCAGCTGCTTCCTGGTGCCTGGGGTCGAGTACGTACTGCGGATCCAACAGTGGAGTGTGGGTTCCCTACAGCTACGTGCAGCTCGGTTTCGCGGTATTCGGAAACTAGAACTCGGCCGGATTTTGGTGAAAGCAAAAGGCGCGGCCCCGGGCCGCGCCTTTGCATTTTTCGGAAGCTAGTACTGTCAGCACCTAGTTCAACGACGGGACCGTGGCATCGCAAGTTGTGATGCTCGTCAGACTGAAACGCACCACGGCGTCCTGGTACGAACAGAAGTATCGGCTACCCGATACGTTCCACGAAAGCGGTGTGCCGAATAACTGGTAAGCCGCGGCGGGGGTGCCGACCACGTTCGTCAGACCAAAGCTGTACCCGGTTTTCGATCCACCCGCCAGTACGGTGTCGATAATGCACGCGCTGGTCGCACTCGGGGGATTGCAACTGCTGCCCCCCAGGGCGGTCAGCGTAGCCGCAAATCCGACGGTTGAGTACGATGAACTGTAAGTAACCTGCGCCGTGTTGATGGTCCGAAGCCCGCTTACTGCCGCTGCCTCGTTGGCCTCCATCCGGGCGCGCAAGTAGCTGGGTACCGCAATTGCGGCGATGATCAGAATGATCGCCACCACGATCAGCAATTCAATCAGTGAAAAACCTAGCGCCCTTCTCATCCGAAGCTCCCCAAAGCGACTGTCCAAGACCTTGAATGCCACTATCGTGTCATGCACTTTGCATGCCGGACGCTACCGCCAAACGGACTTCCTAACCGCCTGTGAACACAGGGCGAACTTAGAGAGCAAGCCGCAAGGGCTGGATTCTGCCAATCCAGAGCGTCGGGAATGACAATTTTTGTCAGAAGTGCCGGAGAAGGAGAGGAAGCAGAGGAGTGCATCCTCTGCTTCCCGTATGAATGACTTAGTTGAGCGGTCCGACGCTATAGTCACACGTGGTGAGCGTAGCGCTGCCGGTGCGGATTACCGCATCGCCGAAGGTGCAGAAGTAGCGAACCCCGCTAGTATTTGGCGAGATCGGGTCGGCACGGAACTGGTAAGCCGCATTCGGAGTGCCTGATGTGCCCGACTCCGTGAACGAATAGCCGCTCTTCTTGCCGCTTGCAAGCAGTGTGTCGATCAGGCACGCCCCGGTTGATCCCGGCGGCGCGCAGTTGGTACCTGCCAGCGAACTCAGCGCAGTGGCAAAGCCCACGGTGGGAAAGCTGGAACTGTAGGAAATCTGGGCTGTATTCAGCGAGCGGAGCGAGCCCACAGCCGACGCTTCATTGGCCGCAATCCGCGCCCGCAGCAAGTTGGGAATCGCAATCGCTGCAATGATCAGGATGATCGCTACGACGATCAGGAGTTCAATCAGTGAAAAACCTCTTTGTTTTCGCATCTTGATTTCATTTTCTCCATCCTGAGGGGCAAGGCAAAGTTAGATGTACGACGAACACTGGGGCATTTCACGCGCCACGTTCCCTCGACCGTTACTAATGTAAGTAAAGCCAGCTTCTTATGTCGGTATTTTTCGAGCCGAAGAAGGCGCTTACCAGGCTGGTCCAGGAAACCTATGTCATTCCGGGCGAGTGTTGAAGTGACAGAATTTGTCAGGCCGACAAAGACTCTTGCCAAATTTTGTCACGGCACTCCATGGCATCGCAGTAGCCGGATCGCGGGCTTCGCGCTGCTGGAGTCCTCGGCAATTGGCTCGGTGATTCTTAGAAAAAAACAAAAAAGCAGGAGATTTCTCTCCTGCTTCTTTTAGGCTTGTACCCTCCCCCAGGTACTTTGCCAACTCAAGACTTAGTTCAGAGGGGAGACTGTGTAGTCGCAAGTGGTAATCGCGGCCGTCGGACTGACGCGCACAACAGCGTCCGCGAACGAACAGAAGTACTTCACACCGCTCTGGTTCGGCTGCAGCGGGGCGGCGATCATCTGATAGGTGCTCACCGGTGTGCCGGTCGCGCCCGAGATACCGAACGAGTAACCGCTCTTGCTGCCACCAGCCAGCATAGTGTCGATCAGGCAAGCGCTGGTCGAGTTCGGCGGTGCACAGCTCGTGCCGCCAAGGTTCGCCAGAGTATTCGCGAAGCCGACCGTCGAATAGGTCGAGTTGTAAGTGATCTGCGCCGTGTTAACCGTACGAACCGAAGAAACCGCCGACGATTCATTGGCCGCAATGCGTGCGCGCAGCAAGTTCGGAATTGCGATCGCCGCGATGATAAGAATAATCGCGACCACGATCAGCAGTTCGATAAGTGAGAAGCCCTTTTGTTTCCGCATCGATATTTTCCTCGTCTCCGTTGACTGATTGGTTGGATGACCAACTCGCTGCTACTATCGCACTCTTGTTGCCACAGACCCAAGTGACTGAAGTCAGATGTCCATTCGTGCCAAACGCCTTTCATTTCAATGTACTTTCGGCTGATGGTCACCTGCGCCCGCACTGGCTGGTTCCCAGTATGACACTTTCGGGAATCGCGATTGACAAATTTTGCCATTTTCTCCCGGCCTACCAAACCGCCTGCTGGGAGCCCGAAGTAGCCTGAGCCATCCCATTCATGAACGTTTATTGTATGCCTTCCTTGCACACTTATTCCCCGTCGAATGTTAGAGGATGATTAATTGTCGGAGGGTAAATCAGGGAAAACGTCATCGGGACGCGTGCTGCCGAGAAAACCAAAGGAAACAGACCTCTGCAGCTCTTTTAACCCCTCTTCAACAGCAAACAGGTTATGTCGTCGTGCTGCGGCGCGTTGCCCACAAACTGGTCCAAGTCGCCCAGCAAACTCCGCAAAAGCTCGGCCGGCGTCGAGCCCGCTCCGCGATCGATTATTCGCACGAGCCTAGGTTCGTCATATTCCTCTCCAGCAGCATTGACTGCCTCCACCACGCCATCGGTAAAGATGATCAGCCAGTCTCCGGGCTCCAGTCGGGTCTTTCCTACCTGATAGGCCGACTCCGGTAAAACCCCGATCGGAATCCCACCCACCTCCGGTCGCTCGATCACTCCCGACTTGCGCCGGAGGATGGGCACGTTGTGCCCGGCATTCACATAAGAAATCTCGCCCGTCGCCGGATCGAGTTCCGCCAGAAATGCCGTGGTGAAACGCCGGCCCTCCTGGCTGTTGGAACAGGCGTAGCGATTGATTTCGCACGCCAGTTGATCGAGCGGCTGGCGGCTGCTGGCCAGCGTCCGCAGGCTTGCCTGGAAGGTTGCCATCAGCATCGCTGCCGGAATACTCTTACCCGCCACGTCGGCTACGGCGAACAGCACTCGGCCTTCCCCAGGCACCTCTCCCGGTCGCAGAATCACATCGTAGTAGTCGCCCGCCACCGTGTTGGCTGGCCGGGTTGCGTATGCAATCCCGTAACCTGGAATTTGCAGCGGCGCTCCTGGCAGGAGCCAGCTCTGAATGTCTTTGGCGATCTCCAGGTCGTGCTTCATGACCACCCGGTCCGCCAGTTCCAGCAGCAGGACAACCAGGATTAGCAGCGCTCCCCAGACGTGCAAATCCAGTTCACGGATCTCGAAGTGATTGTGACCGATGTCGTAGTCGCCGCCGAACGCCGGGAAAAACACCAAAATCAGGCCGAACAGCAGGAGCACACGCCGCGCGGGCGAAAGTTTTTCGATGATGGCCCAGAACAGCGCCTTGATCATGAACCAGGCGCGCTGGCCACGAGACTGGCCCGCCTGTCGCTCTCCCACTCCGGCCGAGTACAGCCGGTAGCTGGAGCGCGCATCTTTTTCGAACTGCGACCAGAGTTGGTGAAGCTCCAACCCTTCGCTGACCCGATGCCAAAAATGCTCGGCCTTGACTTTAATCCCCGGCGGTGGAGGAGCCTGCTGCGCGCTTGCCATGTGTGAGCGACCATTATAAAGCCGGCGGATTGAGGAATCCGACGAGGATCAGGGGCGACGACGGCGCGCAGACCGGTGCTGAGCCGCGAGCTCCAAGCGGACTACTTACCAGGTATCTTGTACTGAATTCAGTCGCTCGAACGACATTCGCGCGGGAGCGCGAGGACTATGCGCAAGTCTCTTTTCGCATGAGCCAGAAAACCAACCTCGCTCGGAACATCAGCATCCTAGACGCAAAATTCAGCACGCAATTCTCGCCTTTGCGCTGCGGATCTTTGATCGACCATCCAACGACCCGGAGGGAGTTACGAAATGAGGCGGCACTCGCAATTGAAATGTCTAGTCCTGTCACTGATTCTGGCCACTGTTGTCTCAGGCCCAAGCCTGCTGATGGCGCAAAGCGCCATGGATCATGTCGAGATCGGCGCCTTCGCCGATTATTTTCGTCTCGACCGCACAAATCCAACTCTGAATTTCGCCGGCCTTGGAGGCCGCATTGGTTTCGGTGTTAAGTCGATATGTCGAGATCGAAGCCGAGATGGCTTACGATTTCGACCGCACGTTTGTGAACTTCGATAACGGAGTGACGGGAAGCTACACCCCCGCCAAGACCCACATCCTTCATGGACTGTTTGGTCCGAAGTTCCAGACCGGCTCGGGCCCGGTTCGCTTCTTTGTGACTGGCAAAGCTGGGATCATCAGCTTCACCACCAACAACCAGGACGCACCGACGGGTTTCCAGAGTTCGCTGGGCGCGGTCGGCAATGGCAATGCGAAATTTGCCGTATATCCAGGAGGAGGGCTGGAGGGATTTCTTGGTCCTATCGGCCTCCGGCTTGAGGTGGGTGACGATATTTATTTCGACAATGGCGCGCAGAACAACTTACGCGTCACGTTCGGACCCACGTTCCGCTTCTGAAGGCTGGGAGCGGCTGTAGCTCTGCTATCGGTAGCGCTCGCGCATGAAGCTGCCGATAGCGGAGTACGCAGCGCCCAGCGTCTTTTCATCCGGCAGAAAAACAATGCGGAAATGTTTTGTGCCGGGCCGCTGCCCAAAGCCCGATCCGTGAACTACCATCACGTGTTTCTGGCGGATCAACTCGGTCACGAAAACGCCATCGTCCTCAGGAATGTCGATGCGCGGGTAGGCGTAGAACGCGCCTCGCGGTGCCACGCAACTCACGCGCGGCGTCTCGTCACACCATTTCACGGTTAGGTCGCGGCGGCTGCGCAGTTTGCGTTTCACTTCGATGAGGTGATCCTGCGGTCCATCAAGCGCTGCCGGAATCGCATACTGCTCGGGATGGTTGGCGCACAAGCGCGCGCGCAGCAACTTGTTGATGCCATCCAGGTACGGCTTGATGACGGAAGCCTCGCCGCTCGCAATCCCCCATCCAATACGCCATCCGGGCGCGAGATAGTTTTTTGAGAGCCCGCCAAACGTAATGACCGGAACGTCAGGCGCAACTTTGGCCATGGCGATGTGCGGGTCATCTTCGATAATCAACTTGTCGTAAATCTCGTCCGCGAAGATGACGAGGTTGTGCTGCCGCGCCAGTTCGGCAATCTGCTCCAGCATGGCGCGCGTGCAAACCGAACCCGTGGGATTGTTGGGATTGATCAGTACGATGCCACGCGTGCGAGGCGTAATCTTGCGGCGGATGTCGTCCAGATCCGGCTGCCAGCCGTCTGCTTCGTTCAAGTAATAAGCATTGAGGCCGATATCGAGTTTCGCCAAAACGGCAGAGTAGAGGGGATAGTCCGGGCAGGGCGTGAGCAGATTGTCGCCCGGATTGAGCAGAGCGGCGAGGCAGATGTCGACCGTCTCGCTCACGCCAGAGGTGATGAAAATGTCCTGAATGGTGGTAATGCCCTTGCGCACCGCCTCGCCGCGAATGGCGTCGAGCGCGGGCTTGATGCCGGAGGATGGCGAGTATCCGTTCTTACCGTCGCGCATAGCCTTGTACACGGCCTCGATCATATGCGGGGGCGTGACGAAATCAAAAACGTTCGGGTCGCCGATGTTCAGCGGCAGAATCTTGTGACCCTGCTTGGCGACCTCGTCGGCGATGCAGGCCAGGTCGCGGATAGCGTAACGAACGTGCTCAAGGCGGCTGGCGCAGCTAATTTCGCGGGTTTGGGTCAACGGCATCGTTCAAGCCTCTGCCCGATTTTACAGAAATACCATGAAAATGTATGTCATGCGTGAGTCTGCCTGGTTGCACCTCGCGAGCTCATCTTGCAGGGTCAAGGCATCGCGACATAAACCGGATCTGGGCAAAGAATTCCCACGATCTCTTGAATGACCTTCTTGCCGTTTTCTCCGTTGGTGAAAATGACCGCGCCCATGCGTCGCTGGGGCATAAAGAAAACCTGCGATTTTGCGCCCCAGTCCGAGCCGTCGTGATCGATGACGGCCTCATCGTTATGCTTGAAGACTTCCCATCCCAACCCCATGCCAGCGGTGGCCGAGCATTTGCCGGACCCTGGTTTCTGCTGCGCGCAGGCCTGTTTCTCCTCGTCCGGCTTGACCAGGTTACGCGTCATGGTCAACCGTTCAGCGGCGATTTGTTTTGTCAGCCCCTCGTCATTCATGACGCTGATCACGAACTTCGCATAGTCGGCGATCGTCGTGTGCACCAGATCGGAGGCTCGCCAATCGATTGGCGCCTTCGGCTCAGTTTCGCCTTTTGGTCCGTGTGGAACGGCGACCCTTCCCGCGTACCAGCTACGCTCGGTGTAGGAGGTGTCATGCATCCCGATCGGTTTGAAGACATACTGCTCGGCAAGGTCTTCAAAGGAACGGCCCGTCTTCTTTTCGGCAAAATGCGCGACATATTCATATCCCTCGCCCGAGTAGCCAGTGCGCGTACCCGGCTCCCACTGAATGGTGAGCACATGATTGGTCATGCGACGCCAGTTCGCGAATCCGGTTTGATGAGAGAGGCACAGCCGGGGCGTCAGGAGTTTGTGCCAAGGATTACCCTTCAGATCGGGATCAAGCCAATAGGCAGAGATCGGTTCGTCCAGCGAGACTTTCCCTTCTGAGGCGAGGCGCAGGATTATTTCCGCGGAGATGGGTTTTGTCAGCGACGCGATGTTATAGAGCGTTTTGTCAGTCGCAGGTACGCCGGGACTCTGCTCGCCATAAATCGCGGTCCAGGCAAGTTTGCCATCCTCAATGTAGCCGACCGCAACGCTCGGAACGTCATATTCTTTCAGCCACTGCGGAGCTTTCTGGTCCAGAAGAAGCTTCAGTTGCGGGTTCGGGTGGGACGAGTTGGTTGTCTGGGCCAGGCTGGTGACACTCAGGATCACCGCCAACGCGACGCATAATGAAATTCGCAAGGCATTTCCCTTTCACGCCAGGTTGGCGGGGCTGCGGTAGAGTACGAGTCCAAAGGAAACGAAGTTCCGGCCGATTGAGCTGGCACGGGCGCGGCGTGAACAAAGCCGCGCGAGCGAACATTTTCATACCGGAGGCCGAGGCTATTTCGCGGGCTTGCGTTACGGGCATGAGGTCCTCAGTTTACCGCCGAGACGCAGAGATCGCCGAGGAACTTTCTAATATCGGTCTCGGTGGGCTCGCGTCTCGACGGTAGGTATTTCTACTCCGGCCGATCAATCTGCGCCTTCTGCAGCTTGTCGGAGTAATCCACGTACACAGCTTTCCACTCGGTATAGAAATCAATCGCGCCAATGCCGCCTTCGCGATGTCCATTGCCGGTGGCTTTCGTGCCGCCAAACGGCAAATGAACTTCAGCGCCAATCGTCGGAGCATTGATGTAAGTAATCCCGGCCTCAAGTCGCGAACCGCTGCAAACGCCTTGTTCACATCCTTGGTATAGAGCGCAGACGACAGCCCGTACTCGATGTTATTGGCAATCTCGATGGCATCCTCGAGATTCTCGCAAGGAATGATCGAAACCACCGGCCCAAAGATTTCTTCCTGCGCAATGCGCATCTTGGGATCGACGTCGACGAACACAGTCGGCTCGATGAACCATCCGTGCTGGTATTCGCCCTTGTCGAGCCGGTTGCCGCCTAGCACTAGCTTCGCTCCTTCGTTCCGTCCGATCTCGATGTAGCTCAAATCGGTCTTCAATTGGCTCTCGTTCACCGCCGGACCCATCTCAACCGTCTCATCCAGCCCATTGCCTACCTTGATCTTTTTCGCCCGCGCCACGAACTGATCGATGAATTCGCGATACACGCCCTTCTGCACGATAATGCGGCTGGTCGCAGTGCAACGCTGTCCGGTAGTGCCGAATGCGCCCCACAAGCCGCCTTCAATCGCGAGATCAAGGTTGGCGTCGTCCAGCACAATCATCGGATTTTTGCCGCCGAGTTCAAGCGAGCAATGCTTGAAGCTCTTGGCCGCCGTCGCGCCCACAATCTTGCCGACCGCCGACGATCCCGTCAGCGAAATCGCCCGCACTGTCGGATGCTCGGTTAGCGGTGTGCCAACCTCGGACCCGAATCCGGTGACAATATTAATAACGCCCTTCGGCAATCCGGCATCGGTCAGCGCCTGCACCAGGTTGAATGTCGAAAGCGGAGTATCCTGCGCCGGCTTGATGACGCAAGCATTACCGCAAACCACCGCCGGCAGCAGCTTCCACGACGAGATCGCCATCGGGAAATTCCACGGCGTAATCATGCCGCAGACGCCGATCGGCTGCCGCACGGCCATGGCAAACTTGTTTGGCAGTTCCGACGGCACGGTCGGACCAAACAATCGCCGGCCCTCGCCCGCATTGTAGTAAGCCGCGTCGATCGCCTCCTGCACATCGCCACGCGTCTCTTTCAGAACCTTGCCCATCTCGCGCGTCATATCGCGGGCATATTCTTCCTTGCGCTCCATCAGAATTTCGGCCGCGCGAAAAACAACCTCGGCGCGCCGCGGCGCAGGCACCAGCCGCCATTTCGCATAGGCGCGCTTTGCCGCATCCACCGCCGCGTCTACGTCGGCCTTGTTCGAACGCTGGAAAATCGCCACCACCTCGCGCGTGTCCGCGGGGTTGCGATCTTCAAAGGTCTGTCCGCTCTGGGATTCGACCCACTCGCCATCAATAAAGTTCTTGAAAACCCTCGTCTTCAAAGTGCTGCCATCGATTACCGGCTTGGTTAAAGTATCGGTCGCCATAAAACCTCCTGGGGTGAATAGGATTGGATGAGTACGATTCTCGCCATGCAAAATGTCTTTATCCATGCTAACAACCGGGGTGCGGAGCGGCAAGGCGAGTCGGCCCTTGGATATTGTCCAAATTTCGTTCACCACCGAGCCACACAGAGACACGGAGGCACCCAATATCTTGCAAAAATCTCCGCTGCCGGTTTTCGAGTCTTGAGATGTTCTCTGTGCCTCGGTGAGGCCGAAGTGAAAAACGGTAACAAGGCTTCGGACTATAATGACGCGAATTGTCGAGACTGCCGTCTCGAAAGGCGAGCATCAGTGGTATTCACTTCGGCATCAATAACCAATAGATGAAGGCACCTGTCAATCGTCAGAAACAACGCTCGGCTTCGAAATCCGTCAAACTCGCCGAGCGCCAGCTCCGCCTGATCGCCAAAGCCCTGGCCGATCCGCGCCGTCACGAGATTCTCCAACATGTCGGGTCGGAAAGCGGGGGTGTCCTCTGCGCCGACGTGCGCGAGCGCCACTCGGTAACTGCACCCACGCTTTCCCACCACATCAAGGAACTGGAGAACGCCGGCCTGGTGGAACTCACGCGCGAGGGCAAGTGCATGCGCCTCCGGCTTCAGCGCGACGTGCTGGAAGCGTACCTGAATCACCTGCAGTCGATCTGAAGAGCTGCCAAAGTCAAGCGGAAATTTCTGCACCGGTTCCTGAAACCTTTTCCACGCTCTCACATCAATTAGATAGTTGTCGAAGTATAGAAGTGATATACAGGGGTCAAGAGAGGACATTATGAGCAAGCTCAGCAATAAAGTAGCGGTGGTTACGGGCGCCTCGAAGGGAATCGGCGCCGGGATTGCCAAGGCTTTGGGCGCCGAGGGAGCCTCGGTAATCGTAAATTACGCCTCCGATAAGAAAGGCGCGGATCGCGTCGTCGCCGAGATCGTGAAATCCGGTGGCAAGGCCCTCGCCATCCAGGGAGACGTCAGCAAATCGGAAGACGTGAAGCGAATTTTTTCGGAAACGAAGAAGACTTTTGGCCACCTCGACGTTCTCGTCAACAATGCGGCCGTGTATCAATTCGCGCCGGTCGAGCAGATCACCGAAGAGCACTTCGATCGTCAGTTCGACATCAACGTGAAGGGTTTGCTGCTGGCCACGCAGGAAGCGATCAAGATTTTCAATGGGGACGGCGGCAGCATCATCAACATCAGTTCGGTCGCCAGCCAGGGAACGGTTCCCGGCAGCGCCGTTTACTCGGCGACCAAGGCTGCCGGTCGACGCAATCACACACGTGCTCGCCAGAGAGCTTGGCGGGCGGAAAATCCGTGTCAACTCGATCAATCCCGGACCGGTGGAAACCGAGGGCTTCCGCGCTGCCGGAATTCCGGAAAGCGACCTGGTGAAAGAGTTTGAGGCGCGCACTCCGCTCGGCCGCATCGGCCAACCGCAGGACATAGCTCCGATCGCCGTGTTCCTGGCCTCACCCGAATCCGGCTGGCTCACCGGAGAAACCCTCTTCGCCTCCGGCGGTCTCCGCTAGTCGGCAAGCAATCGGAAGATACAGGGCTGCGCAAGCCGCCCTGTCTTCACCTGAGCCGCCTGCACGAACCAGCTTACTTCGCCTCTAGCGCACGAAGGAGGTTCCCCCGGGCCGTCGTAATCTCGACCCGCGCCGCATTTGTCTTCTGCAAATTCGGTATCAAGCTCTGCTCCACTTCACTAAGACTTTTCTGTCGCGATTGCAGGCCAGCGATAAGCCCCGTCGTCTTCGACGACGGCTCGCGCAGCGCACGCTTTACATCCATCATGTACTTGCGGAATCCCTCAATTTCCTGCGGGGTCGGGCGCAGACCCTGCTTGGGCGCCGGCTTTCCCATGATCCCTTCATAGACCTTCGCCGGCTCGTGTGCAGTCCGTAGCTCATTCAGAATGTTTTCGGTGCCAACGGATTCAATTTCCCATGCCGATCCCCAATCGAAGGCATCTTCCGGAAGCGCCTTGATCGCGACGAGAATCTCCTTTTTTTCTGCCTCACTCAATTGGCCGTTGCGTTCCGCCTGCGCCAGTAAACGCAAATCCGGCAGCAGAACACTCTTCGCCATCAGTGCAAAAATCAGCGATCCGCCACGTGTCAAATCCCTCGCAAAGCGAATTCCCACGAGCCACGTGTTCACAGCAGATCCAGAATCGCCTTTCGCCATTTCACGCATCCCCTCGAGCGTGTTCAGTCGCGCCATCGCCCGCGCCCGCGGCGCGTAAGCGATTGAAGCCTTCCATAAGCGGCTGTATTCAAGCCCCCAGTCGCATTCGGGAAGTTTGGTCGCGCGCTGCATGATGCGGATTGCATCTTCGTTAGCATTGAGAATAGGACCGAGTTTTGCCTCGTCCCAGGCTGCTTCGCCCGCCGCCGTTTTCTCGAGCAACTCCTGTGTCGGCGGATCTGCCCAAGTGTCCTGCATCTCGGCGAAAGCCATCCAGTAGCGGAGCGCGGCATTCTTGGTATCGGGTGGATAGCCAGCGGCAGCGTTAAGCTTTCCCACCCCAAAAACAAAAAGCGCCATGACAACAAAACCTGCGCCAATCCATTGTGGTTTCATCTGTTCCTCTTTCCGTCTCTAACCATCTCCTCTACTCCTTCGCCAGCGCCTGCAATGCACTCTCCTTCGTCTTCATGCTAGGGAACATGGTTCGCGATTGCTCTGTCAGCACGCGGTCGAATGCCTTACTGTCGTTGAGAGCGAGCTCTGTAAGCGCCAGCGTGTTCACTCGAGAAGTCGGTAAAACGCCGCCTTCCATTTCGCGAATCGCAACGGAATTCTCCGACTTCGAGGTTTTTCGCGGCGCGTACCAGAGCGCGATCCCTCCCGCAAGAACAATCGCCGCCACGGCCAGCCGCAACAACCAAGCAGTCCCCGGCTGCGGCGAAACCCTTAGCGGCACGATCGCCCGCGGCTGAAATCGTCTTAGATACTGCTCCATCTCTTCGTCTTCGTCCTTCAGTTGCATATTCCACCCTCATCGCTCCGGCAGCGGTTTCAGTCGCTCGCGCAATTTGTCCAGCGCATACCGATATCGCGAGGCCGCCGTGTTAGTTGGAATCTCAAGCAGTTCGCCGATCTCCCGCAGGGTCATACCTCCCCAGATTTTCAGGAAAACCGTCTCACGTTGCTCCTCTGGTAATTCCCGCAATGCACCTTGCACCGCCAGTAGTTCATCTGGCCGCCCGTCGGTTACCACCAACCATTGCTCGTCATTAGGTAGGCTCGTCTCACACCCAGAGTTGCGCCGGTAATTGAGCGCTGCATTCCTCACGGCCCGATAGAGGTAAGGTACCGGCGCTTGCGGCATCGACACCTTGGCTTGGAGTAACTTCAGGAAGACTTGTTGCACCACGTCCTCGGCCGAAGGGAAGTCGAGCCCGCCGCAGCAAACATAGGCCGCCAGCGCCGAGCCATGCTTCTCGTAAAGAGACTTTATCTGGGCAGAGTGGAACGATTTAAAAGGCAATTTTCATTCCCATGCTCTTCCTTCCACCAATAAGACACGCCAGCAGGCCAGTTTTGTCTAAACTTTTTCCGGTCGCAGTCACTTTCCGCTGGCTCAAACTGCCCGGCGTCTCCACCCCCCGTGATATTTTCGGTTCATGACTTGCGTCTGTATAGCCCGTCTGCTGCTCGCTAGTTTGCTGCTCGTGGCAACGGCTCAAGCGCAAGACCATTTCGCAGCCATCACGACCGTCGATGCCACCGAGATTGCAGGCCGCCCCGTGCAACTCGATGCCCAAGGGAAACTCCTGCCTTGGCCCTTTCCCGATTCCATAGGCGATTCCTACTCTTCCGACTTTCTCTCCCAGTGGACGATCCTTCACGACCAGTTCCAGCGCCAGCGCCTGCCATATTTTTACTGTTGTTTCTCCATCGATCCGAAGACCTACGAAATGATCCCCGACCGCAACTGGGCCAATTCCACGGCCTATCTGCGAGCCATGCTGGAAGGATTCGTAGAGCATCTTTACCCCTACACGGGCGATCGCCGCACCATCGAGGCCCTCGAAGATTTTGTCGATTACGAAATGGAAAACGGTCTGACGCCCGACCACTACCTTTGGTCGCGCGTGCCTTATCCCTCGGCGAATCCCGGCGCGTCGCAATATTCCGGCTGGAGCAGTCACGGCGAGGACTACGTCGAGCCGCACGTCATCGGCGAGGACGGTTACGCCTACCTCCGTCTTTATGAGATGGACGGCAAGAGAAGATATCTGCGCGCCGCCATTCATTTCGCCGACGAACTGGTCAAGAACTACCAGCCCGGCGATGAATCGCATTCGCCTTGGCCGGTGCGTTGCTTCGCCAAAGATGGACGAATCGAAGGCAAAGGAATGGGCCCGTACTCCGCGAATGTACTCGGGCCAATCTCTTTGTTCGATGAATTAATTCGCCTCAAACAAGGCCGCGTGCATGATTACCAGAAGGTTCGCCGCGCCGCCTGGCAGTGGCTCGAATCCTATCCGCTCAGAAACAATGTCTGGGCCGGATACTTTGAAGACGTTCCGCCCAACATTGAAGACATGAATAATGTGATTCCTCTGGAACTCGCCCGCTACGTCCTCTTGCATCCCGAGTATGACGCCCGTTGGCAGCAGCATGCGAAGGAGCTGATCGAATGGGTCAGGACCACTCCGAAATGGCCGAAGTATCGCGTTCACGGCGCAACTGTGACCACCGAACAGGGCGATGGCATCACCTTCTGCTGCAACCGACCGAACCAGTGCTGCGACAGTCACACCGCCCGCCTCGCCGCCGTCGAGGCCCTATATTTTTCGCGCACCGATGACGAGAGATATAAGGACGAGGCATTTCGTTCCTTCAATTGGGTGACCTATTTTCAGGGCCTGCCCGGTAAGGCCCATGCTCCCTACAGCGACCAGTGGTGGTTTACCGACGAATTTACCGACGGTCCAAGACGCTTGATGGATGCCTTCTGGGCGATTCCCGAGTGGGCTCCGCCTAAAGAGTCTCATTTTCTCGGCTCGACCTCCATCGTCTCTACCATCGCCTACGGCCGTGGGAGAGTGAGCTACACGACCTTCGATCGCGAATCTACCGACGTCCTGCGCGTCGATTTCGGGGTCACCAAGGTTTTTGCCGGAGGCCGCGAGCTAACCGACCGATCCGACTTGTCTAAAGAAGGCTACGTCTTCGATCCTGCCACGCGGGTCCTACGCATTCATCACCGGCGATCGGGAATCATTCGCATCGAAGGCGCAGGTGGCAAGCCGCCGTTGCTCTTTGTTACCTTCGACGATCCGCATGAGCCAGCCGGCACAATCTTGCGCGGAGAATATCCAAAAGGCACCATCCATTGGGAAGGCAACTCCTGGAGCATCCACGTCCCGTCGGGAAAGTTCGGTACCTTTAGCCTCGCCACCAGTACACCAACGTCCACCCTTCAACTCCTGCACGGGCGGGTCTTTGCGGGCATTGACATCTACAATGCGGGCGACGCTCCTGCAACTGTGCGCCTCCGCTGCTCTGAAGACGAAGAGATCGCGACTTCCGTCGATGCCGGCGCCATCACGCGTCTCCGAACTAATTGGCGCCATCCCTGCCCGCAGGTGAGTTTCGATCTCTCAGCGGGCGCCGAACTCCTATTCGACAACCTAGCGTACCTGCCCTGAACCAGTCGGTGCCAATTGGCGAGCTTCGCGATCACTTTCGTAACCGTCCTTTGCGTGACCCTTAACTAATACGCGCCGATCCGGCGATATGATGACTAGAGCTAGAGAATCCGCAGATTCTCGCAAGCTGAGCTCAGGGACAGCGTACCTTTGTCCAATCGCGCAACCAAGCCGGGTGTCTACGTCGCGTGGAAGACCGTGACGTATCGCAGCGTCGTGCTGATGATGCTGGGCGCGGCCGCAATTATTGTCATCTTGCTGCATGTCATCTTCCCGCAATTTACCGACTCGACCGTCAGGGCCGCGGGCCGTCTCTCCACCGATCTGCTCGAAAAAGTTGCCGGCCTCGCTCCGCCGCTCAAAACGCCGTCCGCGCCCGTCGCACAACAGGCGCACTTCACCGCACTGGATGGCACGGTACGCGTGCGCAAGAGCAATGGCACCAGCATGGATCAACGCCGACTACAGCGTGCCTCTCGAAAAGGGTGACGTCGTTCAAACCGCCGCCGAAGGCATGGCCAAGATCGTTTTCAACGACGGCACGAATTACATGGTCAAACAGGATTCGCTGATTGTGATCGAAGAGAACTCCGCCAACGATCAGCAGCAGACCAATGTCGCCGTCGCCGTCACCACCGGAACCGTCGATCTCACGACCGCGACCTACGTGCAAGGTTCGAAATCGCAGGTGATTGTCGCCGGCGCCAAAGCGTCGCTGGCTCCTGATTCCTCGGCCATGGTCCACAACGACCCCAAGGTCGATCAGCACGAGATTTTGGTGAAGAAGGGCAGCGGCGACATCGAGCGCAACGGCGAAACCGTTCGCCTCGCCAGCTGGGAGAAGGTCAGCTTCCAGGACAATTCGAAGACGATGGAGCGCGCCACCGAGATCGGTCCGCCAACTCCAATTTCTCCCGGCAACATGATGCCGGTGTTTACCAATCCTTCCGAGAAGACGAAAGAAGTTGAGTTCACCTGGACGCCCATGCCGAATGCCACTGGCTATCGGCTGCGTATCGCGCACAATCCATATTTCTCGTCGGTGCTCCTCGATCGCAAGGTCGATACGGCAAGCGTCGTGGTTACGGGGCTGCCCATCGGCGCATACTATTGGTCAATCCAGTCTTACGATGGCGCTGGGAAAGAATCGGTCGAGAGCGAGAAGAATCGCTTCACCATCATTGCCAAGACGAAGGAGAAGATCGACATCGCGCTCGATATCGATCCCTTCATCCAGCACGGTCACGTGATCGAGGTTACGGGCAAGACCGAAGGCGGCGCCCGCGTCATGGTAAACGGAATGGAAGTGCCCTACGTCGCCGACGACGGCACCTTCCACTATTTCACCCCGTCATTGCCGGCCGGGGAAAACACGATTACCGTAACGGCCCAGAATTCCAAGGGCGGGCGTCAACACCCGCCAGGCAAAAGTGGTGATTCAGTAGGCGCCGAATTAGGGGTGCGGCAGCGCGGCGAAAGCCAGCAGGATGGCGGAATGAACGGGTGCCCAAGTGGAAAACTCGCTGATTCCCCGGAAGCAAGTAGAATAGGAACACCGAGAACAATCTCCGCAACAACTGCCCGGGTTCGGGACGGGGAGATTCACCGAGAGAGAAAGAAGTTCTGCCCATGTCAAACAACGGTTTTTCCAACGGATCCTCGCGCTCTCATAATCTGCGCTCGCTCTTCAGCATGTTCTCCAGCGACCTCGCCATCGACCTCGGCACCGCCAACACATTGGTCTACGCCCGCGGCAAAGGCATCGTCGTCAACGAGCCCTCCATCGTCGCCTTAAATAAGAACACCAATGAAGTCGAGGCCGTCGGCAAAGAAGCCAAAGAGATGCTAGGCCGTACCCCCGGCAACATCGTCGCCATCAAGCCGATGAAGGACGGCGTCATCGCCGACTTCAAGGTCACCGAGAAGATGCTGAACTATTTCATCCAGAAGGCGCACAACCGCAAGATGCTCGTCCATCCGCGCATCGTGATCGGCGTGCCCTCGGAAATTACCCAGGTAGAAAAGCGCGCAGTCATGGATTCGGCCTATCGCGCGAAAGCCAGTGAAGTGCATCTCGTCGAGCAGGCGATGGTCGCGGCCATCGGCGCCGGCCTGCCCATCACCGAGCCCAGCGGCAACATGGTCGTCGACATCGGCGGCGGCACCACCGACATCGCAGTCATCTCTCTCAGCGGCATCGTCTATTCGCGCAGCGTGCGCATGGCCGGCAATCAGATGGACGAGGCCATCATGAACTACCTGAAGCGGAAATATAATCTGCTAGTCGGCGAGCGGACCGCCGAACAAATCAAGATGGAGATCGGTTCGGCCTACCCTCTCGACAAGCCGCTCACCATGGAGATCAAGGGCCGCAACCTGATCGAAGGCGTACCGAAGACGATCACCGTCGACGACAGCGAAATCCGCGAGTCGCTCAGCGAATGCGTTTCGACCATCATGAACGCGATCCGCGTCGCCCTCGAACGCACGCCGCCTGAACTCTCGGCCGACATCAGCGACCGCGGCATCGTCCTGACCGGTGGCGGCGCGCTGCTCAAGAATCTCGACAAGCGCATCCGCGAAGAAACCGGTCTCCCAGTTTCCATCGCCGACGACCCGCTGTGCAGCGTCGTCCTCGGCACCGGCAAAATGCTCAGCGACTTCAAGCTGCTGCGCAAGATTTCCATCGAATAGAGCTATTCGAGCCGCGAGCAAGGCCGGCCGCGGACAAAATTAGAGTGGTTCACAATTGTCACTTTCTACCCAGGTTGTCATTCCGAGCGCAGCGAGGAATCTGCATTTTGTTTGCTCGAAGCTCGCGGCTCGAGACTCGCTGCTCTTCCTGAGCACTGACAACTGAGAGCTGTTTGTTATGGAATCCGTCTTCGGCCGCTATCGCAATCTGGTCGTGCTCGTGGGCGTAATCTTCGCCCAGATCCTCGGCCTCGCCGTGCAGGTGCGGCGCGCCAGGGATAAAGATAGCGAGCCGACACGCCTCATTCGCGTCTGGGCCGTAGGCACAGTTACTCCTCTTGAAAAAGGTCTTTCCTGGATTCAGAACTCTACCGGCAATCTCTGGCACAACTATTTCTACCTGCGCGGCGTGCGCGCCGAAAATCGCGAACTCAAGCGCCAGATCGAGCAGATGCGCCTCGAACAGGCCCGCATCACGCAGGACGCCGATCAGGCGCACCGCCTTCAGGCCCTGCTCGGCTTCAAGGAACAATTCATCGCGCAGACCGTCGCCGCCCAGGTCATCGGCGGCACCGGCAGCGAACTCTCGCGCTCCATCTACATTGATAAAGGTGAGCGCGACGGCATCAAGCCGGACATGGCGGTGGTCACCCGGGATGGCATTGTCGGCAAAGTGCTTCGCGTCTACCGCTCCACATCGCTCGTTCTCCTCATCGACGATCAGACCAGCGGCGTCGGCTCCATCCTCGAAAAGTCGCGCCTCCAGGGCATTCTGCGCGGAACGTCCTCCGGGTACGGTCGTACTCGAAAAGGTCATGAGTGACGAAACTGTTCCGGTCGGCGAGCAGGTGCTCACCAGCGGCGGCGACGGAATTTTCCCCAAAGGTCTGGCAGTCGGAACCGTCACAAAGGTTTCGACCGGCAGCGATCTCTTTCTCAACATTCGCGTGCGTCCGGCGGCCGATCTCAATCGCCTCGAAGAAGTGCTCGTCGTAACCAAAGTGGACGAGAAGCAGAACGAGCCCGATCAGAACTCGCCCGTGCGCGCCGTTGACATCCTGGCCGAGCGCCTGCCCGACAGTTCCTCCCAAGCCGGAAGCGGCAACCACCGGGCCGTCTCCCGCTCAGAATTCCGGAACACAGAACTCCGGAACTCCGAAACCCGGCGCGCCGGCTGCTGTTGGGAACTCGGGCACTCATAGCGCAAGCACACAGAATTCCGCCGCGCTAGCCAAGTCCCCCGCCGCCAATCCAACTGCTCCCAGCTCCTCTCCAGCGGCGCCGGCAAAAAACAAGCCTGCAACGTCGCCCCAGGCAACCACCGGCACGGGTCAGAGCAGGCGCGGCAAAACCGAATTCCAGCGGTCCAGCCGCAAGTGCGCCTTCGGCACTAAGTGAGACCGCGAACTCTCAGCCTGCGGCCGTCAAGAAGAATCCAGCCGCATCCTCGACTGCGGGAACTGCCGCCGTGCCATCACAGCAAAACCGCCGGCCGTGAAGCCGCCCAACGCGGGAGCGCAGGGTACCAACCCCGCGGCATCGCCCACGAACCATTCGACCTCTAGCAGTCCGCCCGCAACCGGCGCGGCGAAAAAGCCAGCGCCGAAGCCCGCAAACCCTAACGCGGTCGCGCTCACCCAAACCGCAGCCGCAGGATACTCCTCAATAACGTGGCCATCACCTACACATCCGGCGAGCAGGTTGAGGTTTACCGCTTCAGCCCCTTTGCCACCGTGCTCATTCCGCTCGGCGCCGTTTTTCTCCAAGCGTGGCTGCCGCGACATTTTCCGTTTTTCACCATCTTCGATCTGCCGCTTCTCGTCACCATCGGTTTCGCTACCGCTCGCCGCAATCCGCTCGCCGGCCTCTTTACCGGAGGCATCATCGGCATCGTGCAGGACGCGCTCACGCAGCAGCCCATTGGGCTTTACGGCATTTCAAAAACTGTTGTCGGATTCGGCGCCTCGTCCCTCGGTATCAAGATCGACGTGGAAAACGCCGGCGCCCGCTTCCTGCTTACCATCCTCTTCTATGTCGTTCACGAGATCGTCTACTTCTTCATCGCGCGCGTCTTGGTGAGCCTGCAAATGTCCTGGAGTTGGCCCCACGAAATCTTCTCCGGCGTAGCCAACGCGGCGCTGGGCATTGTTGTTTATGCCCTCCTCGACCGCCTCAAACAGCGCACTTAACCCTTGACACTAAGAAATGTGCCCGAGGTTCGCGCGCGTTTGTTGCGCGCGAACTGGCAGTCCGCCTCTGCGGCGATCTTCGATTTCATCCAGCCATCACGATCCCATACGCAATCGCCGCCGCTGCCAGCGTAGCAACCAAATTCACGCCTTGATTGCTGATCCACCCTCGCCGTTGAATCGTGGCTCCCATCAAACTGTCGACGATCATTCCCAGAAACCCGGCCGCAACCGGCACCCACATCCTGCGTGTGCCCACGAGGCCACAAGCCGTCGCGACCAACGCAATCACCAACCCCGCTGCCGCTCCGGCCGCCGTTCCCCAGAAAGTAATCCCGCCGTCGGTCCCCGCAGGCACCCGTTTGCCGGTTGTAATCATCCAGGCATCCCTTCGCCGTGACTGTCCAACCTCGCTCGCGACCGTATCGGTAGCCGCCTCTGCCATTGCCGCAACTAAAGCCACGAGATAAACGGCATTGGACGTTACGGCAAAAAACAGAGCCGCCACCGCCGCAACCGCCAGATTCGCCAGCACCTGTCGCGCGCCCCTCCCGTCACGCCGCTCCGCCAATCCCAATTCCAGCTTTCGCCGGTAACCCATTCGCGTACTTACCCACGTCGCCACAAATAGAGCGATTAAAGTCGCAAACGCTCCCGGCCCCACGCCCCCAAGAAGCGCCAGGCATACAAGTCCGCCCCCCACCGCGCCCGACCACGTCACCCCTCGCAAAACCCGCCCCAGCAAAGCGAAGCTGACCGTGACGGCCGCGGTCACCACCAGTCGCTCCGGCGTAAAAGCCCACGCGTGCTGCAAGGGAATAGCCATTAGTAAAGAAGGCTCCAAGCTCTCAGCTCTACGCTCCAGGCAAACGATGCCAGCCCAACTCGCATAGCTTGACCTTCCGCACGTACTCGGAGATTCTACTTGGAGCTTGGGAGCTTGGAGCTTGGGGTCGCGCAGGCGAATGCCGTACCCCGTCCAGCAACACAATATTCAGTCCCGACTCGCGCCGGACCGCAGCATATAGTGCTTGGCCTTTGGATTCGCCCCGTAATCTGGCCAGCCCAGTTTGCACCATTTACGCTACACTTCTGTACGCTTGGCGCGATCCGGGCATCTCAAGAATCGCTGTGTGCGCCGCTACCGGGACCAGGCCTGCCTCGTCTCTAAAATAAGATCGTTACACCAGATTTCTGCTCAGGGGTGAAACTATGGCTGCTTCCGTCTGGTCCGGCTATCTCACATTCGGATTGATTTCCATGCCGGTGCGTCTCTTTTCCGGAGCGCGCAGTTCCGGCATCTCGTTCAACCAGCTCCATCGCACCGACCATCAGCGCGTGAAGCAGCAGCTCATCTGCTCCGCCGACGGACAGGTCCTCGATCGCAGCGATATCGTCAAGGGCTTCGAATACCGCAAGGGCGAATACGTCATCGTCGAGCCCGAAGAGATCAAGAAGATCGAGCCGAAGACCGCCAAGACGATGGAGATCCTCGAATTCGTCAAGTCCGCCGAAGTTGACCCCGTCTACTTTGAGTCCTCTTATTACATGCTGCCCGAGGAAGCCGGCCGCCGCCCCTACGCCCTCCTCACCAAGGCGCTCGAGGAAAGCGAATATGTTGCCATCGCCAAGCTCACCATGCACAACCGCGAGTACACGGTTTTCCTGCGCCCGCACAAGGGTGGCATGATGCTCCACACCATGTACTACAAGGAAGAGGTGCGAGAGGTCGAAGGCTTCGGCGCGCCCGATGTAGAAATCAAAGAAGCCGAAATCAAAGTCGCCCACCAACTCATCGAAGCGCTGGCCGACGAGTGGGACCCGGAAAAATATCACGACGACTTCCAGGACAATCTGAAGAAGCTGATCGAGACCAAACTCGAAGGTGGAACGATTCAGGCCGTCGAGCAACCAAAGAAGCTAGCCCCGGTAGTCGACCTCATGGCCGCGCTAAAGGAGAGTCTGGAAAACGCCAAGAAGCCGGCCGCATCCGAAAAACGCACGACTCGCGAAGCGCCAGCAAAAAAGAGAAGCCGCGGCTAGAAAGTATCTGCGGTCGTTTAGCGGGCAGTCGTTCGCAATTCGAACACGCTGCTGTCTTCACCGCCCCGGCGACGGAACATTCCCGTCAACCGCGCCGCGGACGAACCAGCGATCATCGACGAACGCCCGCGAATGTCCTACAACCATTTCCCCTTTCCCCACCTTCCCATTACAATACCTGTTTCCGTGTAATCCATTTTTCTGGAGTCTGAATGAAGCGGTTTCTGTGCCTGGGAGCGGTACTGTTTCTCTACGTCATCTGTTCCGGCTGCGGCCAAGTTTTCCGCCCCATCATCATTCCCAACCCGCCCAAGTTCCCTAATCCCGCGGCCGCCCATTCTGTACTTACCATCAGTAATAACGGAACCATCAACTCCGGCACCGAGAGTCCCCTGATCGGCAGCGCCATGGTCATCGACGTCTCCGGCGACACGGACGAGAGTCAGAAGAATCTCGGCCTTGTCCCCATCCATGCCGTTCAGCAGTCGGCCACCCAGGTCATCGTTGCTAACCAGGCCGCTCCCGGCACCATGCAGGACTCGCTTTCCAAGCTGAATTTCTCTGGCACCGCCATCGCTACCGTCACTACCGTTAGCTTACCTGCCGGCTCGGCGCCCAATTTCGTGGCCACAACGGAAGCCAATCAGGTCTACGTTTCCTTACCCGGCTACGTTCCACCTTCCGTGGCTGTCGTCAACACGGCGCAGAACACGATCACAGCGACAATTCCAGTCGGCCTCAACCCCGTAGCTATCGCCGAAACTCCCGACTCCAAGAAACTCTACGTAGCCAATTACGGCGACAACACGGTTGGAGCGTTTAATACGCAAGACCGTACCGCCCGCACGATCAATGGCACCTTCAACGCCCCTCTCTGGATCGACGCTCGTAATGATAGTCAGCGAGTTTACGTGCTCAATGGCAACGGCATCGTCAGCACGATCGATACATCGTCGACCTCCGGCCCTGACTCCGTCATCGACGCCAGTATCAACGTTCCGGGCGCGTCCTATCTGTGGTATGACGTGATTTTGAATCGACTCTATATCCCTGCCGGCGGCGCACTGAAAATTGTCGATGTCTCGCAGTCCACGCCCTCAACTCTAGCCGACGTTCCCATCGCGACCGTTTCCACTACATTGCGCTCCTCAACCGATCCCTGCGCCGCGACCACTCCCGGAACACTCAACGTGATCGCCGCGACCAGTCTCCCGGACGGGAGCCGCGCCTACATTGGATCCTATTACATCGACAGTGCCGACAACGTTTGCCCGCAAGTGACCGTGGTTGACGCGACGAACTTCTCCGTGAAGACCGCTATTCCCATCCCCGGTTTTCCCGATGCTGCGAATCCAGGTAATCCAACCTATTACGTCCCAACCTGTGCCACCACGCGCGATCAGGTTGGCCCGATGGGCAATGGCTTCCGCATGATGATGGCCTCCGGCGGGGACAGCTCTCGCGCCTATCTTTCCACTTGCGATGGCGGAAACGTAAATATCATTCAAACTGCTACTGACACCTACTACTTCAATCTTCCCGCTCCCTTTAGCGCGCGTCCGCCACTTCCTGGAGCCAGTGAAAACCCGCCGCAGAATCCTGTCTTCATGATCGCGGGACCGTAGTCGGTTCGAAAAAATCCCATTACATGCTGCGTATGTCATCCAAGGTAGGTTCCAGTTAGCTCTGTGTTGGGCCGAGCCTACGCCGCCCCACGAACGGCGCCACAAGCATAAGCACAATCCCCATAACCCAAAGATAGTGCCCGAGCAGAAGCGTGAAGTGCTCTTTCGCGAGGAAGATCCACGTTGCAATCAGGGCAAGAACGATCAACCCAGTGAGAAATTTACGACACCAAGTGAGCTTCCTCATGACACAGCTGAGCAGATAAGGGATCAGCAGAGGATTCACCCAGCCGCTAAGGGCGAGCAGCGGAAGCTCCGGCCAGAGAGGCCCATCGTGCGGAAGCCGTTGTGGCTCGATGACGGACTGCACAAGTCGCAGCGTAAATACTGGAGTGATTTCAGCACATTCCCAGCCAACAAAATCTGTGCTTTGGGTGCCCAACCCCGACGCTGAACGTTCGGCCGAAGCTGGCATTCGAACCGCAGGAAGAAAGAATGCCGAGACAAACAGGCTCAGGGCCGCCGCCCAAAAACCTGGACGAACGAAGCGATCCCCCGGAACGATGCACGCCATGCGCCCAATGATAACGCCAAGTCAGCTGCTTCATGCTTGCCGCTGAATTCTCCGCGCAATCCGTCCCGCTGCGCATCCATCGCAACTCATTTCATCTTGTTGACAGCGCCGTCGCAGCGTAATATTCGCTGTTGTTTTGTAAGCCAATCAAAAGGGACCTCAACTCCAGCGGGCTCTCTGAAGGAGACAAGAGTGAAAGCATTATTAAGAGCACTTCTAACGGTGTCAGTGTGTCTGGCCGTTCTGGCGTTTTGTCTGAACGCTCTGGCTGCCGACAAAACCCAGATCACAACGGCAAAAAATGGAATCACAATCCGGGCCACCGCTCCGGCGAAGACTACCGCTCAGACCGCGAAGACGGCTGACGAAGCGCCAGCCGTCGGCACGGTTGTCTATAACAACTTCGCCTTCGACTATGCCAAGGCCCGTTACTGGTGCTGTTATGGCGGGCTCCTCGCTGGTCCCAATTCGCCCTATGGACAGCAACACCAGACCGCGGTTTGGCAGGCGACTGCCTTCACGCCAACCACAAACATAACCGTGACCTCGGTGAAACTAGGGGTTGCCTATCAATCCGGCTCGTTCACCGACGTAATCGTTACCATCAATGCCGATGACGGCGGCGTTCCCGGCAGCGTGCTCTCCACTTGGAAAGTGAAGAAGATGCCGGTATTCGGAAGCTGCTGCCAGATCAAGACCAACTCGTTGCCGAATGGTGGCGTCGCTGTCACCGCGGGGACTCAGTACTGGATCGTGGTTGGCACCGAGGCAGACTCCGACTTCCAGGGGGCCTGGAATTTTGACAGTTTCGATCAGATTGACGCCATTCCGAACGCCTACTACTACGCGGGATCCTGGTATACGTTTGAGGCCAGCATGAACTTTGCCTTCGCCGTGTACGGACAATAGTGTTACTACACTATGCACGATTGCAGCGAATCGCAGGATTGGTGCCGGCTGCCCATTCCGGCAGTAGTCAGAGATGAAAATTCATAGGACGGAGGAAATAGAAGTGAAGATAACTTGCAAGAATTTTGGATTTCTACTCATCATGTTGCTGTTCAGTTTAAGCGCATTGGCCAAGGGTCCCCAAACGACATTCGTCAAGAGCCGCTCCGCGGCGCATGCCCCCTATGTCAACCGCAGCGCGGGCTTGAAAACAATTTTCAGCAACCTCGCAACCAAGAACCCGAACGGCCTGTATTTCTCCCTGGGGGGAGAGACCATTAATGGTCCCTGGTGGGGTTCAACCGCGTGGTATGCGGTCTCCTTCACGCCGAAGTTCAACGCCACTGTGACGACCATCGAGCTTCCGTTGGGCTATGTTTTTTCTTTCAGCTCAACTGACGTTATTGTGAGCTTGAACGCGGATAGCGGCGGCGTTCCGGGAGATGCCCTTCAAACCTGGACTCCGACAATCGACACCAGTGTTCTGCTGGGCAGTTGTTGCTCCATCTATACGGAGACAGGTTCGGTTGCGGTAATCGCGGGCCAGCAGTACTGGGTCGTCGTCTCTACGGAATCGGATTCCGACATGTATGTCGCTTGGAATATGAATGACACCGACGAAGTCGACGTGGTCACCAATGCATATTATGACGGCACCGGTTGGTACGCCTACCAGACCACGCCCTCTCAAGGAGACTCAGGGGCGGCCGTAGGCGTCTACGGCATGAAAACCAAGTAGTCACAGAATCCAAACGCCTTCCTGACTAAAGCTGGGGGCGACCTTAGAGCGGATGCGCTGCTTCGATCTGCGGCGCATCCGCTCTATATCTCCACCCATTTGGCGACGTTATGCTGCTTGTTGCTCCCGGCTTCTGGAGTTCAGTTTGCACAAATAATCGCGAACTGAACTCCACGCTCAAACCCAAATCTCAGTCCAATCACTCCACATCGCTGGGATCGTCGAACAACACCGTTAACTTGATGCTGCCATGGCCGAATTGTGGGAATCCTTGCGCCTGAGGATTTCCGGGGTCGAGGTTTGATGCCGTATCGTCTGGCGGAAACAGTACCAGCGAGTTGAGGAACGTCTCTAATGCCAGTTGATCTTGTTCCTTGAGCGCTGCATAGGCATTGCGGGACTTCGTTGATTCTCCGCCATGCCGCAGAATTACATCGTCCAGAGTGATACTGCGGCCGTCGTGACCATAGGGTCCAGTGGTGCCGGCGCCCCATAGCGGCCGAGTCAAAAACTCGGTCTGGATGGTGCCATCCCAGTTGCGTTCATAAAACGCTGCACCTATGTCATGCCGCTTGAAATCGGTGAAGATGTCTTTCACGACAAAGGAATTTCCCTGCGGTATCTTGAGGTCCGGATAGCCGCTGCCGTCATTGATGTCCTGGTAGAGCGTAGTCGCGGTGGCGAAAAGGGAATTGAAGATGCCGTGCACGGAATCATAAACAGTGTCGACATCGGCGACGCGTCGGTCATGATTGATCGTCATGTCGGAGATATGGCAGGAGGAGCAGCCGATCTGGTTGAAGATCTTGCGTCCGTGCTCGGTGATCGGTGTTGCCTGTAAATGGCCCGCCTTGAAGTAGTTGAGAAGGTAGAACTCCATGTGATCTACGATGGCGGGATCTACCTCGTTCCCGTTCTCAGGATCCGGTGCCGGAGGAGGGTCGATTTTGTCTTTCGTCCCGTCCAGCACCATGCCGGAGGGAGTCACCACTCGCGCGCCACCGCTTGCGGCCAGAAGGTCGGGGTCGGACGAGGCTTCGAGGCCGAGTTCCTTGTGCAGCGCTCCGACCACAAATTCGCGAATCGAGATCGTGCTGCCTTCGGCAAAGAAGGGGCGCACGCGCAGATCAGAATTGACGCCCACAACTTTCGACGTATCCACGGAGCCGTCAGCCCGCGCGGTGATGTTGCCATAGTTAACGCCTTTGCTGGTAAGCAGCAGCGATACGGAACGCTTCAGCTTCTGTGCCTGAGCAACTGCCTGGTCGCGGGTATTGCGTAGATCGGTGGTGATCTCGTCAGCCAGCATTTCGCGCAGCCCAAGCCCGAAAAGATGTGGGGCATCGCGGCTGTCGGGGCGCGTGTCGACGTCTCCGCCGGAACCGGCAGATCCACGCGGGCGTCCGTGGCACGAGGCACAACTGTCAGACAGGCCGGCGCCGATGGCGTTGTCAGTATTGATGTCGCCGCTGCCGTCACCCTCGTTCGGACCTTGGCCTTGCAGGCGAGTGAATTTGCGTTGGAACAGCTGACGTCCCCGGCGCACGGAGCGGAAAGGATCGCGGTTGATGATGAAGATGGATGAACCGGGGGTCATCAGATCGCCGCGCCCCGCCCCGATTTCATCGAGAAGCGATTTATTGATCCCCGCCTTGGCGGTGTTGGGGGCTTGTGTGTTGTCAATCAGTTGCGCCTGCGCCGCCACCGCGAATAGAAGCAGCGCGCCGGCTGCCATCTTGCTGATTCTCACCCAAAACTTCATGGCAGTTCTCCCATATAGAGCTGTTTTTTTTGACAGAGCAATCAAAGTGGTCTGGGGAAGATCGTGTTCAGGTCCAGCAGTCGGGTTGCATGGTGGCGAACTTCGTCCGACAAGCCAATAGAGAACTCCTGTCGGACGTCTTATTTTTTTATGTCGCCGCAACCATCTGAAAACACATGGAATGCTGCGAATTTGCCAACTCAAGGTAGAATGAAGCACTCCTTGCCTGAGGAGTTGCAGTGGCAGCCGAGCCCATGACGGTTCCAGAAATCATCAAATTTGACGAGGATTTTGAGCTCGATTTGCGGGCTTACGAGCTGCGCCAGACCGGAAGGGCGCTCAAGCTAGAACGCATTCCCATGGAAGTTTTGCTCCTGCTGGTCGAACAGCGCGGGCAGTTGGTCACGCGGGAGCAGATTGCCGAGAGGATTTGGGGGAAAGACGCTTTTCTCGACACTGACAATAGCATCAATGGCGCCATCCGCAAGGTTCGTTCCGTCCTGAAAGACGATCCCGAAAATCCCCGGTTCATACAAACACTAACCGGGAGAGGATATCGTTTTATCGCCTCGGTGGTCGAAAAGCCAATCGTCGAAACCGAGGCAGAGGCAAGAAATAAGGAAAAGGAAACTGTCGCGGACATCGAGCCTTCAGATTCAACAATGCGGCCCGATGCCGTTCCAGAAATCACTCTCCGGCCTCGGCGGTTCTGGCCGATCTATCTCGGACTCGCAGCGGTATTGATTGTGACTGCGGCTCTCTGGTTTCGCTGGTCGCGCCCGTCGGCTCATCCCCAGGCATCTGACGGACGACTGATGCTAGCCGTTCTTCCATTTGAGAACCTCACCGGCGATCCGGGACAGGATTACTTCAGCGATGGGCTTACGGAAGAAATGATCACGCAGTTAGGACGGCTTGATCCCCAGCACCTGGGAGTGATCGCGCGGACCTCGGTCATGCACTACAAAAGCAGTCACGAACCTCTCGCTCAGATTAGTCGAGAATTGGGCGCGCAATATGTGCTGGAAGGCAGCGTCCGGCGAGATTCGAGGCGAGTGCGCGTCACCGCGCAGTTGATCCAGGTGAAGGACCAGAGCAATGTCTGGACCGAGGAGTATGACCGCGGACTGCAAGACGTTCTCGTAATTGAGGGAGACATTGCGCGGGAAATCTCCTCCGAAACGCAGAAGGCTTTAGGGACGCGAAAGGCGACGGCAGTGAGGGTTCCTGCGACTCTGTCGCTGGAGCGTTACGAAGCTTATGACCTTTACTTGAGAGGTCTGTATTTCCTGAACAAGCGCACCGCCGAGGGATTCGAACAGGCAATCCCGTATTTTCTGCAGGCTACAGAAAAAGATCCCAGTTATGCCTCCGCCTATGCGGGCTTGGCCGATACTTATGCCCTGAAGGCTGGCTATAGTGGAGCGCCGCCAGCCGACTTCGCACCCAAGGCTCGCGCCGCGGCGTTGCGAGCGGTTGAGTTGGACGATAACTCGGCCGAGGCTCACACCGCGCTGGCGTTAATCGTTCAGAATTATGATTACGACTGGCAGACCTCGGAGAAGGAGTTCCAGCGAGCCATCGAACTGAATCCAAACTATGCGACGGCCCATCACTGGTACGCCGAACATTTGATGTGGCTGGGCCGCTTCGATGAGGCTCTCAACGAGAGCGATCGGGCGCGCCAGCTCGATCCCCTGTCGCTGATTATTGCAGCCGACCGGGGCGTGATTTTCGTCTACTCGCACCAACCCGACCGCGCGATCGCACAATTGACCGCGGTGCAGGAGATGGATCCGTCGTTCTCGCACCATCGCGTGATCGAGGATGCGTACTTGCAGCTGAGAATGTTCGATAAAGTCCGGTCCGACATTGAACAATGGCCGGTGAACGACTCGCCCTGGTACTGGTCGGAGACGGCATACTTCGAGGGCTCTACCGGTCACTCCAAGGAAGCAAAACATGCACTGGAGAAACTGCAGCAGCTCAGCCACCGCCAACCCCTCGATCCGATCGTGTTAGTTCCCGCCTATATCGGAAACGGCGATAGAGATAGGGCCATCGCCGCATTGCAGGAGGCTTATCGTCAGCATTCCAATGGATTGACTTCCATCAAGGTGAACCCCTACTACGACCCGCTGCGCAATGACCCGCGTTTCCTGGATTTACAGAAACGCGTTGGTCTCCTGTAGGGACAAGGCCAAGCTGTTTGTTAATAAGCAAGAGGCAGTGCGCAAAACTGGAGGGATTGTGTCCGACATATTTATCGTAGTGGGGATTTAAAATGCTTCTCTGCAATCTGGAGGTTTGACCGGGATCTCGCCAGAATCTTAGAACTCAGGGTGCACGAGACTCGCAGACGAAAGAGAATTCAGAAGTGACGAAGAAAGGCGGGGCTCCTACCGCCCGCGGCGGCTTTCTCGAGCGAGCAGTGTTCATATCGAAGTGCAACATTCATATAAACGTTACCGCGCGTTGTGCTGAAGCAGAGCACAACCGCCTCTGTGTCTTCGCTGCTCTTGGCGCCCTGCTCGGAGGTGTGAACCGTAGGCGGATGCACACGGAAATGGAAGCCCTGATCGTTAAGGACAGTAACCGCATTTCCAATGATCTGGTTAGCCAGTTCGCAGACCGCTTCGCGCACTAATTCGTCGCTGCTCTCCAGTTCAGAGCCGGCCAGGTGGCTGGCAAAGCAAGTCGCAGTCTTCTCATCAACATCAAAAATAATTCGTCCCTCAATGTCCCCAGTCAGGCAGACCTCGGCGGCAATGCCCTTGCGCCGGTACGCTTGCTCGTCCATCGTGAGATTCTCGATGGAGACGGCGGATTCGAGCCCCTGTGCGAGCACCGCGTCAGCGGAGTTCAGAAAGGGCTGAATAAGTTCCATGCGCATGGGCTAAGCTCCAGCTCCCGCACCGGCCGATTGGGGCGGCGCAGTCTGGTCGTCGCGCATCACGTACTTGATGATTTCGTAGAGAACTTCGGGTTTTACAGGTTTTTGCACGAAATGCCGCGCCCCGCGCTGCAAAGCGGCCACAATGTTTTCCTGGTATCCGACCGACGACACCATCACGATGCGCGCGCCGGGATGCTGGCCGACAATTTTTTCCGCCGCCTCGATGCCTTCCATCTGCGGCATGGTGATGTCCATGAGCACGATGTCGGGTGTAAGCCGATCGTATTCGCTGATCGCAGTGACTCCGTCGCCCGCTTCCCCTGCTACCTGGCCGCCAAAACTCTCCACCATCTTAGCCAGATTCTTGCGGGCGAATACCGAATCATCCACGATCAGATAGCGCACCGGTTGATCGTCCCCACTGCGTTTCACGGGCGCAAACTGTTCCATGACACTCCTCCACTTCTAACACTTAATCACGAACGGAAAGGATAAACTCCAGTTACTCTAGTTACCTGCACTTGTGGCTTTGCTACTAACATCTCCTTCATCCGCGGAGCTGCGATCGCCCGCGCAATGCGCCTGCAATATATTCGGCAGATCCTGCAAGTCGGCGACCTGCATCGCGTAACCGCGTTCGATGGCCGCTTTCGGCATGCCATAAACGACGCAGGTCTTGCGGCTCTGCGCGATTGTGATTCCTCCCGCGGATTGAATCTCGCCCATTCCCGCGGCGCCGTCTTCACCCATTCCTGTCATCAGCACGGCAAGGGCTTGCGGACCAAACTCGCGCGCTACGCTGCGAAACAGGACGTCCGCGGAAGGACGATGACCATTCACCGGATCGTCCTCCGAAAGCACCGCGACGTTGCCGAGCGGGAGCTTCTTTACCTTCATGTGCCGATTGCCCGGACAGATTAACGCGCGCCCAGCAACCAGCAGATCGCCCGATTGCGCTTCCTTCACGCGGATCGGGCATGTATCGTCAAGACGTTTGGCGAAGAGTTCGGTGAATCCATCAGGCATGTGCTGCACCACCAGGATCGTTCCTGAGAATTCCACGGGCAGGTTCGAGAAGAGATATTGCAGCGCGTTCGGACCGCCCGTCGAAACGCCGATGGCGATTACGCGCGTCGGAGCTGCTGGTCCCTGTTTCCGTACCAGTTCGCTCGGCGTCACCTCCGGCAGAAACACTGGTGCAGCTCCGCCATTCTGTGCAGCTGCGAATATCTTGCCGATCAGTTCGCCCGCGATTTCCGGCATGCGCGCGGAAACGTCGTTAGGCTTGGCGACGAAGTCGAACGCGCCGAGTGCCAAGGCTTTGAGCGTGATCGACGCTCCTGCTGTGCTGTGGGAGCTGACCACGATCACAGGCAGTTTCCAGCGCCGCATGATCTCTTTGAGCGTGTCGATGCCGTTCAGTCCCGGCATTTCGAGATCGAGCGTAACGACGTGCGGCTTAAGCTCTTTGATCTTCTTGAGCCCGAAGTTGCCGTCCATCGCCGTGCCCACAACCTCGATGGCAGTCTCCTGCTCGAGGATGCGCGGGATCAGCTTGCGCATCAGCGCCGAGTCGTCGATGACGAGCACTCGCACCCGCTTCGTCATGCCTGACCGCCTGAGGCGTGAAGCGCCTGCGGCGCGCGGTTAGGAGAGGCGCCGCTCAGGTTCGACAGCAAGCCTGACGTGGGCTTGGTCATGTCCACGCGCGAGCGCGTGAAGCGTTCGACCAGCGCGATGAGATTGAGGATCAGGACGACGCGGCCATCGCCGAGAATCGACGCACCGCTGACGAGATCGGTCTTGATGGATTGATCGTCGAGCGCCTTGATGACCAGTTCGTCTTCACCAGCAAGTTCGTTGACGATCAAGCCGAACTTGCGTTCGCCGTGATGGATTACGAGGACAAAGACCTTCTGCCGCGAAGTTTCGGCCCCGGTTTCGGGCGCAGCGCCAAGGCGCAGCAGCGGAAGCACGTCATCGCGCAACCGTAGTACCTCGTAGTGCTCTACTTCATGGATATCGGATTCGGTGGCCCGCGTGAGCTCCTTGACGACATTCAGGGGCAACGCGTAGAGCCGGCGATCGACGCGAAACAACAGCGCGCGCAGGATTGCCAGGGTGAGCGGCAGTCGCAGGCGGAAGGTCGTGCCTCGCCCAGCAACGGTTTCGATCTGCACTGTTCCTTTAAGGCGCGTGAGCACGGTCTGGACAACGTCCAGTCCGATACCGCGTCCAGAAAGTTCGGTGATCTCTTCGGCCGTGGAAAAGCCGGGACGGAGGACCAGTTGCAGAGTCTCGCCTTCGCTCAGCAGAGCGGCCTCGTCCGGCTTCAGCAGGCCCTGGGCAATAGCACGCTGGCGAACCTTTTCTGCGTTAATGCCGTGTCCATCGTCGGCGACTTCGATGACGACTTGATTGCCCTGGTGATAGGCAGTGAGGCGCAGCGTTCCCTTCGGGTTCTTGCCCGCGCGCGTCCGCTCTTCGGGCGTCTCGATGCCATGTCCAACCGCGTTGCGCAGAAGATGCATGAGGGGCTCGGCGACGGAATCGAGAATGCCCTTATCGAGATCGGTGTCTCCGCCCTGGATGACCAGTTCCACTTCCTTGCCACTCTGCCGGGCAACGTCGCGCACAGTACGCGGAAATCGCCGGAATAACTGATCGACGGGAACCATCCGGATCTTCATAACCGAGTGCTGGAGATCGCCAAGTACGCGCGACTGGAAGGCCATCACGTCGCTGAATCTTCCGCGCAGGCTGTCTTTTGGGAAACGCTGCCCGAATTCCACGAGGGTTTGCTGGAGCATGGACTTGGCGAGGATCAGTTCGCCGACGAGGTTCAGCACGCTGTCGATGCGCTCGGCGTCGACACGCAGGATGTTGTCGGACGTGCTCGCGGTTTGCGGTACTGGATCGGTGCCTAAGACTGTTTCGGGAGAATCGTTCTCGGCCGAACTCTCTCGCTCCAGTTCCGGCTTGGCCTCGGGACCAGAGGGATCCTTGTATTCAGCCAGTGGCGCGGAGATCTGCAAAGGCGTCACTTGCACGCTCTCGGCAATCGACGGAATACTACATTTCGCGCGCATTTCATCCGCTGGTTTCTCGGAAGCCATCGCGATCTGCACCCGATCGATAGGCGCATTCGAGCCATCGGGAGGATGAACAGCGAGAATCTCTCCCAGGCTGCCGAGAGCCATCTGAATCATCTGGCGCGCCGCGATCGGCATACCGCACTGCGGATCAAGCTGCACGATGACATGATGGAGACGCTTGCCATTTTGGGCCGCATGCGCGATCGCGAGGCGCTCGTATTCGGTCCAGGGAACGGTCTGTTTGGAGCGCGGGACCTCGCTGGAGCATGCTTCCGGTTCCACTCTCTTCTGCTCCGAACCGCCGAGTTGGGGATGCGCCAGGCGCGCGATCTCGTGGCGTAAAGGCTGGACGTCAGGTAGCTTTTGATGGGCGTGGTAGGCATGAATCAGGGCGCCAAACACGTCGGCCGCGCGCATGGCTACCTCAGGAATCACGGCAGCGTTCGTCTTGAGCGCCAGCACATCCTCGAACTCGTGCGCCAGTTCGCTCAGTTCCTTGTATCCGCAGGCTGCCGCATCGCCCTTGAGGGTGTGCACGATGCGCCGCAGGCTGCGCGCGGTTTCAGCGTTGCCCGGAGCTTTCTCGAGGTGGAGCGCTTCCTCGTTCAGCTTCTCCACGAGCTCGGCCGCGCTCTCGAAGAAGAGCTCGCGCAGATCGCTCATGCGGTCTTCGTTCATCCGGTCGTCCTTCATGCGATCGTCGGGGGAATTGCTCACGGCTTGGCCTCGATGCGCTGGTAGGCAGTGCCTGCGTTGCGATGTACCATCTGGAATTTGTCGGAGAGGCCGAGGAGACTTTCGGCGTGTCCAACGAAGAGGTATCCGTTTGGATTGAGACAGCGATAGAACTTCTCGACCAGCCGTTTCTGCTCGGCTTCATCGAAGTACATCATGACGTTGCGGCAGAAGATCATGTCGTTGCGCTGTGGGAGATACTCGGTCTTCAGGTTGTGAAAGTCGAAGTGCACCAGCTCCTTCATGTTCTTTTTGGCCGCGTAGTGCGCCCCAACCTTGTCGAAGTAGCGCAATCGGAAGCTGTAATCCACGCCTGACATCTGGTGCTCGGTGTAGGATCCCTCCTGCGCGGCGCGCAGTACGGAATAACTGATATCGCTGGCCAGGATCTCCATGCGCCAGGGTGCGGGCACCAGTGGTTTGGGGAGAAGAGGCTCAGCCGGGAACGGGTTGCGCATGGCATGGTAGGAAAGCGTGTCGGCCACCAGCATGGCAATCGTGTAGGGCTCCTGACCGGTGGAGCAGCCCGCGCTCCAGATTCGCAGGCTGTAGTCGCGGCGTTCCAGTTTGCGCTCAACAACGTCTTCGAGTATCTCGCGCTGAAACAGGTCCAATTGCGCCTTGTTGCGGAAGAAACTCGTTTCGTTGACGGTCAGGTTCTCGAGCAACTTGGCCAATTCCTGCTTGCCTTGCTGACTGATGAGCAGACGATAGTAGCTGTAGAAAGAATCAATACCGCTCTCTTTCAGGCGGCGAATGACGCGATCCTGGAGAAAGGGCATGCGGCGATCATCGAAGTGCATCCCGCACTCCTGGTAGACGAGGGCCTGGACGAGTTTCAGTTCGGCTTCGGTCAGCGCGGGTGCTTGGGCTTCGCTCGTGCTCATGAGTGATTGGTTACTGTCCGGTGGAAGCAGTCTTTCCTTGTGCTCGTGCGGGCGTTTTTACTTTTGTGTCATGCCCGGGCATGTCCTCGCTCGCTGGCTGCGCGCCGCGCTCACCAACCGTCAAAACCTTATCGATATCAAGCAGGATGATGAGTCTCTTCTGATATTTGCCTAGTCCGGTTACGCAATCGAGGCCCCCTTCCTTCATCATCGCAGGCGCAGGTTCGATCTCACTTTCAGCGATCTTGAGGACCTCGGAGGCTGCGTCGACGATCATGCCCACCAGACGGCCTCGGTGTTCCACAACCAGAATCCGGCTGTGACGCGTGAGCGCGGTTGCCGGCTTGTTAAAGCGTTTGCGCAGGTCGACGACAGAAACGATCTTGCCGCGCAGGTTGATGACCCCTTCAAGGTGCGCGGGAGCGTCCGGGACGGCGGTGATTTCCGGGACGCGCACGATTTCATGCAGCGCCATGATGGGAATGCCGTAAGTCTCACGGCCCACCTGGATGCCAACGATTTGCGTCTCCCTGATTGCGGATGCGTTCAAGTTAGCGAGCTCCTGCGGCGGCATGGCGGGTCGCGCCATTGCCATCGTGTGACGGCAACGAGAAGCGGTCCATGGAATCGAGCAAGGCGCGTGACATCTTCGACATCTGATCGGCGGAGGCTGCCAGTTCGGTTGAGCCTGAGGTCGAAGCCTGAACGAGCGTGCGCATGCGCTCCATGGCCTGCACGACCGCTTGCGCTCCCGAGGCCTGTTCTTCTACCGCGGAATTGATTTCGTGGGTGATTTCGTTGAGGCGCGAGGTCGCGCGGGCGATCTGCGTCGAGCCATGCGATTGCTCGTTGGTGGCTGCGCCGATCTCGTGCGCAAATTTGTAGACCTCGGTGACCACGTTCGATATCTTGCGGAGTGCCGCATTCAGATCCTGGCCGAGGTTCAAGCCCTCATTGACGATCGCGGTGCTGTTCTCCATGTTGTCGACCGCCTTGCGGGCTTCGCGCTGGATGCTCTGGATCAGCTCGGAGATTTCCTTGGTCGATTGCGCCGACTTTTCCGCCAGCTTGCGAACTTCGTCGGCGACTACGGCGAAGCCGAGACCATGCTCGCCCGCGCGCGCCGCTTCAATGGCGGCGTTCAAGGCGAGAAGGTTAGTCTGTTCGGCGAGGTCGTCGATCACCTCGATGATCTTGCCGATATCGTCGGCGCGAGTACCGAGCGCGTCGATAATGGCGCCTGCCGAACGGATGGTGGTGTTGATCCGGTTCAGGCCGTCGGTCGCTTTCTCCATCGTGCCGAGCCCGCTGTGGACTTCCTCGCGCGAGCGGTTGGAGATATCGAGCAGAACCTTCGCCGTATCGGCGACGCGCTGAATCGAGGTGACCATCTGGTCGATGGAGGCGGAGGTCTCGCTGACGCTGGAGGCCTGGGTCTGCGTACTCTTCACCATGTTCTGCACGTTGACGCTCATCTCGTGCATGGTGCTGGTGACCTCGTCGATTGCGGAAGAGGTTTGCAGGCTGTTTTGAGCGGATTCGTCCGAGGAACTGGCGACCTGGGTGGCAGCGCTCGCGACTTGCGAGGCCGCGTCGCGTCCATGACGAATCAAACCGCGCAATCCTTCCACCATGCGCGTGAAGGCATTCGCCAGCGTGTCATTGGGGGAACGCGGATGAACCTCGACGCCCAGATTGCCGCCCGCGATGGCTTCGGAGACGGCGGCCATTTCTTTCAAGTACTTCACCATGGAGTCGAAGGTGCGGGCGAGTTGGCCAATCTCGTCTTTGCCGTGCACATCGATGTTGTGGTCGAGTTCACCCGACTGTCCGATCTTCTCGGCAACCAGGATCAGCCGGTTCAGAGGCTCGGTGATCTCATCCGTTTTGCGATAGGCGATGATGGCCCCCACGACGAACGCGAACAGAGAACTGAGGATGGCGATCACGATGGTCGCGGTGGCGGCCAGTTGGTCGTCGGAGTGACGTTTCTCGAGCACTTCGTGGTTCTCACGGTCGACTTCATCGAGAACGTCGGTGGATCGAGAGACGAAAGAGCCGGGATCTTTTTGCAGGTAGAAGATCTGGAGTTCGGCAACCGTGGCATTGCCACTATCGACCGCGCGGCGGCGATCGACGAGCGGCTCGGCGAAGTCGTGAGCCCAGCTCTGCTCCAGTTCCTTTACTTTTTCAAGGCCGGTGCGCTGCTGATCGGAGTTCACCAGTTCTTCGGCATGATGAAGGTCGCTGGCGAGGAGATGTTCGCCGTCAACCATCTTCTCGACATCACGAGTATCCCCGCTCAAAAGATAGTTCTGGAGGTGCAGGCGGTTCTGCATCATCTGGAAGCGCACGGTAGAAACCGCTTCCGTCATGTCGATGGAGCGTTGAGCTGCGGCTTTCGCTTCATGCTCGCGCCACACGGCAATCATGTTTACGGCCAGCAGCACCAGCACCATCGCGAGGATGACGCCAAAGCTCAGGTACAACTGTTTTCGAATACTCATAAATTTCAGCCTTCCCACGCAGTCGCTAGCGGGATCTACTGGTTTGGATCAAAGCGGATCTCCACGGGCTCAGTGGTCTCTTTGGGGCGCGTTTCGTAGTGCCATTTTCGGACGGCGTCCACGACGGCATTGGCCAGCAGGGGTGGCCGCCAACCACCTTGGTTGCTTTCACGGTGCCATTAGGCGAGACCGTGACCTCGACCTTCACGACGCCTACGATCTTCATGCGGCGGGCGAGTTCCGGATACACGGGCGCGACCTTGTTTTGTACTTTGCGAGCGCTCTCTTCTTGTGCATTCGCGCACGGGGCTCAAACCTGGATAGATGACGACAGACCAGAGCAGACCGAACAGCAGCGCGCGACGCCAAACCCGAAAGGACACAGTCTCCTCCTTCCTCAACCCTCTCTTCACACTTATCGGTAAACCCTATCTTCTTCCACTGATAGCCGGCCCGAAACCAAAAGTTAGCTCCTTGCGTTACTTTGGTGATTTCCGCAAACTGCTGAGGCGGAGGCGCTTAGGTTCTTTGTGTAGGGTTCGAATGACATGAGGGATGGAAAGCTGTTTATCAGAATGAGAAAAGCGCCTCGTGACTTTGGTTTCCCATGTTGGCACTCCTACACTCGTTATTTCTTGACTCAATTTGAGAATGGAGCGTAGCCTTTTTTCATAATTCACTTATTTTCAACCGCTTACATAAAGCGGGCGGTGCGAGCTGACAAGCCACGATGGAAATCCGGGCTTCCCCGCCGCGTCTCATTCTGACGCGTTCGAACAGCTTCTACTTGAGTTGTCCCGCACCACTCTTGAGCGAAATAATCCCAGCGAACTGATCTTGTCTTTCTGCCGTCTCACCCGCGCATTCTTCCATGCGACCAGCGCCTACTACTGGAGTTGCTCCTCCGAAGGTGAGCTTGTCGGAGTTGCGGCCGATGGACCAGAGACGCGGAGCGTTTTCAGGGCACGCGCCAGCGTATTGGCGATCCCTCGATTGCGGTCGATGCGTTGCAGCGCAGGCATCCGGTCGTTCTCAACGAGGCTGCCTTGGCGCATTACCCGATGTGGGGCGGGCTGCCTGCGCGTTCAGCCATGGCCGCGCCATTACTTGTGGCGGGAGAGGTGGTTGGCGCTATCGCTTATGTGCACCAGGAAAACTCGGGCTTCAACGAGGTCTCGGTATCGAGAGTTACCATCCTGGCCCAACAATTATGCACCGCGCTGGAAGCCCTTCGACTGAATCAGTTATCGCGAGCCGAACGGCAGAGGGCGGTTATTCTGGCCGACTTGGCTGCCCGGCTTCATGGTTCACCAGACACCCCGCCGGTGATGGAGAATATCGCCGACCGGCTTCGCGAACTGTTGAGTTCTCCGGCGGTTCTGATCTTTGTCCAACGTGAGAGCCTGTTCCAATTGCTCGCGGTTTCCACGGCGGAAGCGGCACTGGCGCAGGCGATTCGCAGCGCGTGCTCAGGAAAATGAATTGCGATCGGCGAGCGAGATTGCGACCCGTGCCGTGGCGGCCGGTGAGCGGATCACGGTTAACATCGACGGTGCTTCGCACTTCGGCACGGACCTCCCGGCGGGCACGCTGGTAGCCGCTCCCTTTCGGACTTCCCGATCCCACGGCGCAATCCTCGTTTATCCACGCGCTACCTCTCCGTTCAGCGAAGAAGAGAAAACCCTGGTTTCCGCCCTGGCTGGTTTCGGCGCAGTGGTCGCTGCCAATGCCGAACTCTACGCCACGGCACGCGCCCAGGCGCAGGAGTTGCAGGATATTCTCGAGATCTCCTGCGAACTTGGTTCGTCCGGCAAGCTTGACCAGTTCATGCAAATGTCGGTCGTTCGCGCCGCCAGTTTTCTTGGTTTCCGGCGCTGCTTCATCGGCTTGCTTGAGGACAACAACACCTTCCACATTCGGTGGGGATTTGAAAATGGGGAGGCACGACCGGATGATATTCCCCTGCAAGAAGGCGTCGTGGTTCGGAAGCTCAGGCAAAAAGATGTATTCCTGACGGAGGATGCGGCCACGACTCCGGGTGCGAATCTCGGATTTGTGGAGGCGTATAAGATCAAGCAGTTGCTGGCCGTCCCACTGCTTGGCTCGAACGGCGAAATCCTCGGCATGTTCGGCGTTCTCGATCGTGTGAATCCCGGGGCCATCAGCGATCAGGATGTACGGCGGGCTCGGGCGCTCGCTGCCCAGGTCGCCATCGCGCTGGAAGTCACACGCAATCTTGACCGGTCGGAAAAGCACCGCCGGCGCGCAGAGACTCTCGTCACGATCGCACTCGATTTGAATACCATTCTTGACCTCTCCGAATTCATGCGTAATCTCGCTCGGCGAGTTGCGAGTCTCTTCGGGAGCAAGTCGGTTGCCATCAGTCTTTTTCAGAATCCGAACCTGGAAACCGTTCTGTTACGCGACGGCGCTGAGATTCAGGACCAATCCCTGGTGCGCCATGCCGCCCGTGCTTTTCGGAGCGCGGTGCAGAAACACGCGGCGGACGTGGCCTTTGTTCCCGCCGCGGATCTGATTGGATCCTCTCTGGCATCCAGTCTGGGATGGTCCGATTGCACGCTTGTACGCCTGACGGGAGCCTCGGGCGAACTGGTTGGCGTGCTCTGTCTTGCCGACCGCGGCACAGCGCCTGCCCCAGATGACCAGCAACTGCTCCGAGCCATCGCCGGGCATGCTAGTGTCGCGCTGGAAAACGTCTGTTTGTTTACGCGCGTGCAGCAGGCGAACCGGCATTGGCTGGATGTCTTCGATGCCATCAGCGACTACATCGTGGTGCACGATGAACACCACAACATTCTGCGCGTCAATCGCGTCGCTGGCGGACTTGGTTGGCCTTGCGCCCGACCAGTTGATCGGCGTCAATATGCGTGCGCTCGATGCATTGTCGATCGGCGCGCCGCCGCACTCCTGCCCCTTCTGCCGCACCGGCGAGGGATTGGACGAATACTTTCATCCGGGACTCCAGCGTACTTTCCTGATCTCCACCTCGCGGATTGAGCCCGAGGAAGTCGGAGGCTCTAGCGACGGGATTCGACGAAGCTTGGAACAGGGACCGAAGCGGATCTGCAAACGGTTCACGTGCTCAAGGACATCAGCGACCGGCGCGATGCCGAGCGGCGCTATCGCGAGTTGTTCGACAACATTCAGGAGGGGATTTACGTCTCTACGCCACAGGGCCGCTTCATCGAGGTCAATGACGCGCTGGTTCGCATCCTCGGCTATGACAGCCGCGAGGAGGTTCTGCAACTCGACATTCCGTCCCAGCTCTATTACTTGCCGCAACGGCGTCAGGAACTGATGGATATGCTCAAGCAAACCGGCGAGATGCACAATCACGAGGAGATCCTTCGGCGAAAGGACGGGTCGCCGGTTCACGTCTACATGAACTGTTATGCGGTTCGCGACGCCGGCGGCACTGTTCTACAGCAACGCGGCCTGATGCTCGATATTACTGGTTGGCGACAATCGCAGACGGAGCTTCAAAAAGAGCGGGATTTCTCGAGCAAGATTCTCAGCCACACACAGAGCCTCATTCTCGTAACCGATACGGCGGGCGTCATTAGTTATGCCAATCGCCGCTGGGGTGAGCTTGGATTTCAGCAGAGCCAACTTTTGGGTCACGACTTTGCGGATTTTTGCGCGGCGTCGCGGCGCGAGGCGCTGCGCCAGGCGCTGGCGTCGGTAGCGCGCGGCCAGCAGGTCGACAATTTCGATTTGCCCCTGATTCGCGGCGATGGCGCCAGTGGACAGTTTTCTGTCAACTTCAGCCCGATCAATAACGAAGAAGGGAAGGTCAGCAACATCGTTGTGGTCATGACGGATGTAACCGATTCAGCGGTGCTCCGAGCGAAACTTGTCCATGCCGAAAAGATGGCTGCAGTCGGACAGTTGGTTTCTGGAGTGGCGCACGAGGTCAACAACCCGCTTACCGCAATTCTAGGTTTTACCGACCTGCTGATGGAGAATCCGGAGCTGCCCGAGAGCGCACGCCGCGATCTGCGCGTGATCCTGCAGGAGGCGCAACGCACCAAGCAGATCGTGCAGAACCTGCTGAGCTTCGCCCGCCAGATGCCTCCACGGCGGCAGCCGGTGCAATTGAATGCGATTCTGCAACGGACGGTGCAGTTGCGGTCGTATGACTTCATCAGCCACGGCATTCAGGTGCTTGAACGGCTCGACGAATCCCTGCCGGAAATTGTCGGCGACTCCCACCAGTTGCAGCAGGTATTTCTCAACATCATCAACAATGCCTATGACGCGGTTCGGGAATGCGGACGGCCGGCGCGCATCGAGATCATGAGCGCGCGGACCAGCGGCTACGTCGAAATTTCCTTCCGCGATAACGGCACGGGAATCGCGGATCCGGCGCGGATCTTCGATCCATTTTTCACGACGAAAGACGTCGGCAAGGGAACGGGACTGGGCCTCAGCATCTGCTACGGAATTGTCCGCGAACATGGCGGTGAAATCATCTGCCATAACAATCTTGATTCGGACGGCGCGACATTTATCGTGCGCTTGCCGCTGGCGGCGGACTCGGCAACCTTTGGAGCGGCCGCGGGAGTGAATCCACCATGACGCAAACTGGAACGAAGTCCGCTTGTGCCCCGGTGCTCCTCATTGAAGACGAGCCCGCGGTTTTGGAATTTGTGCGCTCCGCCCTCGAACGCAACGGGTACTCGGTGGTCTGCACCGAGTCGGGAGCGCAGGCGCTCTCGCTGCTCGCCAGCGGCGAGTTTCACGGCGTGGTCTCCGACATGCGCACGCCGGGCGGCGTCGATGGCGCGCAGGTGCATGCCTGGATTGTTGCCAACCGTCCGCAACTCGCCGGGAAAGTAGTGTTCATCACCGGCGACATTGCCAACGAGGAGACGGCGGCGACCCTGCGAAAAACCGGCGCACCGTGTGTTGAAAAACCGTTTCGCGTGCACGATTTCATCTCGGTGGTCGAACAAACCATGGGTAAGGCGGCGTCATGACTCAGGATCTGCGGGTACGCCTGTTGATTGTCGATGACGAGCAGACCGTTCGCCGTCTTTGTATGACGGTGGGCGAGTCGCTTGGTTTTTCATGCCTGGAAGCGGAGAGCGGCGACGCTGCCCTCGCTGTACTCGAGTCGCAGCCTGTGCACATGGTCCTCACCGATCTGGTCATGCCGCGCATGAGCGGCCTGGAATTTCTGGAGCAGGTAAACGCAGCCACCCGCGCATCGAAGTTGCCGTCATGACGGGACACGGTTCGGTGGAAACGGCCGTCCAGGCGATGAAACTGGGAGCCTACGATTACATTTCCAAGCCCTTTGCGCCGCTTGACGAATTGCGGCTTTTCCTGCGGCGCATGGCCGAGAAGGTTCGGCTGGAAGAGGAAAATCTTTTTCTGCGGGAGCGGTCGGAGACCGAGACGGCCATCCATGGCATCATCGGCAACTCGCCCGGCATTCAGAACGTGCTGCGGATGATCTCGCGTCTTAAGGACACACGGACGCCAGTGCTGATCTACGGAGAGAGCGGAACCGGGAAAGAACTGGTCGCACGCGCGCTGCACTTTCGCGGAAGCTCTTGCTGGCCGCCCGTTTGTTGCCGTCGACTGCGGATCGCTGGTGCCCACGTTGATCGAGAGCGAACTCTTTGGGTACGAGAAGGGTGCATTTACCGGCGCGCTCCGCTCCAAGCAGGGACTGCTGCAATCGGCCGACACGGGAACGATTTTTCTGGACGAGGTCGGTGAGCTTCCACTCGAAATGCAGGCAAAAATCCTGCGCTTTTTGCAGGAGAAAGAAGTTCGGCCGGTTGGCAGTAATCAGAAGGTCAAGGTAGATGTGCGCATCATGGCGGCCACCAACCGCGATCTCGAGTCCGACTACAAAAGAGGTACGTTCCGAAAAGACCTCTTCTTTCGGCTTAATGTGGTCACAATTTCCTTGCCGCCGCTGCGTGATCGCCGCTCTGATATTCCGATTCTCGCTCACTGGTTCCTGGAGCGACTTGCGCCGCAACGCGGAGTACAGATCTCGGGCGAGGCAATGAAGGCCCTGCTCGCCTATGACTGGCCGGGCAATGTTCGCGAACTGGAGAATTGTCTGGAGCGCGCCGTTGCGCTGACGGATCGACGAACTCTTGAGATGGATGACCTTCCAGCCCCAATTTCGTGCTCGGAGGTGCGGGGCGTTCCGCAACTGCACACCATGGCGGAAGCGCCTTCCATCCCTGCCACTGATCTTGAAGACATTGAGCGCGCGACCATTGCCCGCGTCTTTTCGCAAGTGAACGGAGACAAGGCTCGTGCGGGCAAGATGCTTGGGATCAGCCGGGCCACTCTGTATCGCAAACTGAAGCGTTATAACATCGGAGCGAGGGCGGAAATGACTAGCGCTACTACTTTGCAGTAAGCGTCTCAATTCGCCGTCGCAATTTGCGAATTGAGACAATTCGCGCGGTTTGTTTCAGTGTGAGACGTGGTTTTCTGGCGGCTCTCCGTCATCCTGTTTTTAGCGCCCCAAGTTGCGGCGTAACTACCATTGCTATGTGGTACTTGTTCGTTGGGCCATGACCTTCGAGAGTTCGGCGAACGTCGTGCACCATTCTCCTGCGATAAAGCACAACCGAGTCTGACCGTTGGTCTTCCAAAACTGGAGGAGGGAATTCTCGGCTGCTCGTACTCATAGATAAGGGTCCAAACGAGGTTGAATTGTGCCCAACCAGGCCAGCGCCACTGCTCGTGCTCTCGAATTTGATTTTGTAAGCCGGCTCGCGAGATTTTTTCCGAACGCGACGCCTGTCCGTATTCCGGTTCGGCTAAGTCGCGCTAACGAACCTGCGAATGGTAATGGTACCGAACCGATGGGCCGGAACGGAGAAGACTCCAGTTGCAACAGCGGCGTGGGGACCTCCCAAAATCCATGGTGTCCACTGCAAGAGACTGTCATTGAATTTGGCACTCCGCAGGAGATTTTCTTTGTCGTAGCCCAGCCCCTCGAATTTGCGGATCACGTCCTGGTCGAAAGCCGCGACGGTGCTCTTTGTGCCGAGGCTTCCATCGTAGCCGTTCAATATCACCCGGAGCGGACCGTAGTTGCGGCCCGCTTCCTTAAACCTGTTCCTAACTGGATTGTGAAATCATGACTGCCTCTCAACAATCGCCACAAGATGCGCTTGCCACACTTGAGATTCTGCAACCGATCTATCGGGCGCTGGTCTCGGAATTTGTCATCGAAGTGCCGGCCTGTCCTTTGTCTCTGGCAGGCGCGACCGGTGAGCAACAAACCCATGACCTGGAATTTCAAACGCAGGCCGAAGAGTGGTTTCAGCAGGTCGATCGGCAGATTCAGGTGCACCAGTTGCGCCAGTTCCTGCAAACCACGCCGCTGGCGAACGAAGTCGTGCTGCGCAATCTCATCGCCCACCACCTGCGCAAGCCGATCAAGTCGGGTTCGGACCGGGACAAGACCGACTTCCTGCTCGTCCAGTATTTTTCTCTCTGCGTCCCGGCGGGCATGGCAGATTCCGAAGTCGATCTGAAGTATGTGGCGCACGTTCTCGAACCAGTGCTCGGATCGCAGTCGCCCGTCCTTCCTGAGTGGCTCACGCCCCTCGACGACGTAATGGCGTCAGCCGCCAAGTGCCGCCGGTTGAGCGAACTTCTGTACAGCGGCACGCTGGAGCAGGGACGCAAGCTGAAATCGCAGGCCGGGGACAACTACTTTGATCCCGCGGCCATGGCTGCGTTTGCGCGATTCAGCTTCATGATCCGCCGCACATTCTTCCGGCTCATGCATGACGACCTCAATGCCATTCAGGATGGCCTTCGCGAGCTTGAGCGCCGTGGCCTCACTACGGTCGATTGCCGTCGCGCGCAATTTTCAGCGGAGGAGCCGACGTCTCGTTTGCGCATGATCTGCCAGTCCTGGAAGGTGATGTTTCACGCCGAATATTCGTCGGGCCATCCGTTGCGTATGCTGGTCGATCTACGAGCTTCTGTCGATGACGCGCTTCAGGGAGGAGCCGAGGTAAAGCCCGCCGCCCGTGCGGCCGCCGCTTCGGGAGACTCGGACTGCTGGTTCCGTCCTGGAGGAATAAGGCTTGTATTCGCCGCAAGCGGTAATTCCATTGACGTACGAGACTACTAAGCTCACGAAGCAGTGACCATGCGCTTGAACCACCCGACCGTTTTGATTCTCTCGAGCAATCCAGCATTCGCGCGGGCGATTGCGGCCGATTGGCCTCTCGATGCGGAGGCGCCGGAATTTACGGTGCTCGAGCACCGCCTGTTTCGCGAACTTGCCGCCGGGAATTACGACCTGGCCATCGCAGATGGAACTTCCTCCGAGAACCCAGCCGAACTGAGGCGGGTGCTGAACGGGGCGGCGAAACCAGCGATTCTCATTGGCCGCGATCCATCCATCTCCAGTTGGCCACATCGGGAGCGGTCTGAGCCCGCGAACACACTTATCGAATTGCGCGCCGACCTGGTGAATCGGAAAGACGGCGAAAAGCCGGCATGGCCAGTCATTACGGGACTATTGGGACGCGAAATCCTTCGCCGGTGCCAGGCTGAGGAACGTGCTTGCAAGGCAGAGGCGGCTTGTGAGGCAGTTCAGGCTGAAGCCACTCTGGGACGTTATATCTCCGAGATGCGGCATAACATCAACAACTCACTCACCGCGGTTCTGGGCAATGTCGAACTTCTCACGCTCGAACCTGGCTTGTCGGCGACCGTTATCTCTCAGGCGGAGACGATTCTCAATATGGCGCTGCGCCTGCACGAAGTATTCCGTCGCTTCGCCTCCCTGGAAGAAGAGCTTTCGGTAGCTGCTCGCCTGGGCGGGAAAGAAGCGGCGAACGCTCGCTTTGCGGCTCAGGGAAAGTAGCGCGCGTTACAACTCCATCCCTTGCGGTAGACTCCAACTTACAGCCCTACTCTTTGCGTGCCGGCTGAACCGTGGAGGCAGCGAATGTCCGCGAAAATGGCTCCATTCCAGATCTCGTTTCGCGAACGCCCTGTCGATCGCGCTCCTGGGTTGCTTATTGACAGGCTCCATCCTCGTGAATGCGCAATCCTCCAATGGGCAATCGAAGCCTTCCGTTCCTGCAATATCACCGTCGAGCGATGCCTCTGCGCTGGAATTCCCGGTGACTATGCGCCAGAACGTAGTCGCAGGTAAAACTCCGGTTGGAACCAAGGTTGAGGCGAAGCTGACGATTGCGACTCTGGTGAAGGGCACTGTCATCCCGGAAGGTGCTGTCTTTTCCGGAGAAGTGGTTGACTCGGTGGCGAAGTCGGGACACGGAGCCTTCGCGTCTCGGCATTCGCATGGATTCGGTGCACTGGAAGAAGGAATCCAAGCCGATGAAAGTGTTTCTAACGGCGTGGTATTACCCGATCTTGATGGGGCATGATGCTGAAGTGAATGACCCGAATGATCGCCCGATTATGCGACCCGACAGCTTTCCAAATCCGCGGATGCCTCCGGATGCTCTTCCGCCACCACCGCGAGTCTCCGAAAGCCGGGTTGCGATGAAGGATGTCGAATCAACGCGCCGGGACGATGGAACGATTGTCCTCACGTCCAAGAAGTCCGATATCAAGCTGGGTAAGACACTCACTTACGTGCTCGGAAGCGGAGAACTTGCGACGGGAACTACGGGAAAGCCGCCTTCTCACTAACGATCATAGAGAGTCGCGAAGGAATGCAGACGCGAGCTCAGTTCCTTGGTTAATGCTCCGGAGCGATAACGCCATTTCCAATTGCCGCTGACGCGCCCAGGAAGGTTCATCCGCGCTTCGGTGCCGAGGCCAAGCACATCCTGCAAGGGAACGATGGCGATATCGGCCACCGAAGCAAACACGGCACGGATCATGGCCCAGTTGATTTCCGAGTCATCCTTGAAGTTGAGATAGGCGCGAGCGAAGGCGTGTTCCTTCTCGATGTCCTCCAGAGTTCGGGTGCTGTCAGTGCCGACTGAACTGTTCCACCAACCGACCGTTGTGTCGTTATCGTGTCCTCCCGTGTAAGCGACCAGATCGCGAGTGTAGTTGTGCGGGCGGAACGATGGTCCCTGCGGATCGTTGCCGAAGGCGAACTGTAGAAGGCTCATGCCCGGAAGACCGAATTGATGGCGGAGCTTCTCTACCGGTGGAGTGATCACTCCCAGGTTCTCGGCGACGATCGGCAATCCGCCGAAAGCATTCTGGAGAGCGGCAAGGAATTCCTCTCCGGGTCCTTTCGCCCATCTTCCATTGATCGCCGTGGTTTCGCCGCCGGGAACTTCCCAATAGGCTTCGAAGCCGCGGAAGTGATCGAGTCGAACCATGTCGAAGAGCGCGAGCGAGGCGCGGAAGCGATCGATCCACCACTTGTATCCATTTGCGGCGAGCACATCCCAGCGATAGATGGGATTTCCCCAGAGCTGTCCGGTGGCGCTGAAGTAATCGGGTGGAACGCCCGAGACAACTATTGGAGAGCCGTTCGTGTCCAGGTAGAAGAGATCTGGATGTGACCAGACATCGGCGCTATCGTGCGCGACGTAGATGGGAATATCTCCCATGAAGCGGATGTTGCGCTCCTGACAATAGGTCTTGAGTTCGTGCCATTGGCGGAAGAACTCGAACTGCCAGTACTTGAAGGCCTGAATCTCTCTCGCGAGGCGTTTGGACCAATCGCGCAGCGCTTCTGGATCGCGGCGGCGAATCGCGGGCTCCCATTGAGTGAAGATGATTCCGCCGTGAGCATCTTTGACGGCCATGAAGAGCGCGTAGTCGTCGAGCCATGATGCGGATTGCTCCGAGAAGCGGTCAAAGGCTGCGCGATCGGAACGCGAGGCATCGGCGAAGAACACTTGCGCGGCGCGGCGCAGAATCGACATCTTGTACGGAATGACCGAACCGTAATCGATAGCCTCGTCGGGGAAAAGCAGGAACGCCAGCGAGATCGGAGGGTTGCAGCAAGCCTTGCTCGGCGAGACGATCGAGGCTGAGCAACATCGGATTTCCCGCGAAAGCGGAGAAGCATTGATAGGGCGAATCACCATAACCGGTTGGATTGAGCGGAAGAACTTGCCAGAGCTTGATGCCGGAATCGGCGAGGAAGTCGGCGAATGCGAAGGCACTTGGTCCGAGATCGCCGATGCCGAAGCGCGCCGGAAGGGAAGTGATGTGAAGCAAGATTCCGCCACTGCGAGGGAAATTCACGAAGTAACCATACGCAGATCAAAGGCTCGTTTGCAAGGAGGCGATTGCTCGCGCTAGTTAGGCGCGAGCGTCCGACAATCACCTAAGTGAGCGAACGCCTTTACTTATTGGGATCGTGAGCCCAGCACGAGAGCGAGAACTCCCGCGCCCAGAATGGCGACGCTAGCACCGGTTGGAATCTTCTGGCTGTTTTCGGTCTGGATGCCAATTTTCGCGTCTCCAACCTTGACGCTATGATCTTCGTTGTGCGGAACAGGGACGAAGAACGACAGGATTCCGAGCAAAATCAATACAGCTCCAACGATTGGTAAAGCCTTCATTGAGTTCTCCAAGTGAGAAAAGTTCGAGCGTGTTTTATACGGGATTTCTTCCCTGAATCACGCGGATGATGACGACGACGAGCGCGATTACCAGAAGAATGTGAATGTATCCGCCGAGCGTGTAGGAACTCACCATTCCCAAGAGCCACAGAATCAGCAGAATTACAAAAATAGTCCAGAGCATTTCGTGTAGTCCTCCCTACTTGCAATAGCAAGATAGAGTTCACGGAGTGCTGTGTGAATACTGGCTTTCAGGTAGGAACCGGAACAACCAACCGTAGCGCATGCGGCTTTGAGTCACGCGCGACAGTCGAAAAAAGAGTTGGTGGAGGCGGCGGGAGTTGAACCCGCGTCCGAAAATGTTACTGGCAAGGAGACTACATGCTTATTCCAGTTCATGCCTTGGGCATTACCCCAAGACGTTCGCGCCGGCTGCTCAGAACGGACAAGAAACAGTCGCCGCTAGCCTGAGATCTTAGCCTCCCGCCCCAGACGTAGACGGGAAGAGCAGCCCTCTGTGTGACGCTCGCTCACCGCCCAAGGGCGAAGCGGTGGAGAGCGGCTGCCTAACTAATTAGGCTGCGTATGCCATCTGTTGATTGGCAATTATCATTTTGCAAGCGATTACGGGTGCCTACACCCCGGCATGCCTCCTGGCCGCAAGCATCTCCGTCGAATCCGGGACGCCCCCATCTCTGTGGGAATGCCAGCAAAGAACTGAAACCATCTTACACCCGTTAGATGTCGTCTCCGTCGTTGAGGCTTCTGTCTATGGTGCCGGGCCTCGTGCCGACCCGCTTCCTTGGCTGGAGTACCCTCCCTCCCCCCTTTTAGCGGTCTCTTAGAATCAGCGTCTTAGTGAGAAATTCCTCGCAAAGTATTCAAAAATGGCTACTTACAGGTACAGTATTGATTCCATGTAAGTTAAGTACAAACCAGCATGCTTTTGCCGAAACGGGACCCAAGATGTCAAACTTTGGCGGCTTCTTTGTCCACGGCACGCAGAGCCAGGAGCGCTTCGCGAAACCCCGAGCGAGACACCCGCTACATTCCTCCAGGCACATTTCATGCTTTGCTTTTTCCTGCGGCTCAGTCAAGAGTTTTCGGTAAGAAATTATTTCGCGGGGCGTTAGGGCGCCGTGCAGCCCGAGCTAGTTGTGCCGATAGTGATCGGGGCTGAGGCCACACTCTTGGTCGGGTCCGTCACTGAGGTCGCCGTTAGCGTCACGGTATTTCCCGCCGGAATGGCCGCGGGAGAGGTGTAGGTGATTGGGACGGTGCTCGCAGACGCGTCGGTGGGAGTGAAGGTTCCACAACTCCGGCACTTCCGCAGGTGACCTTCCAGGTGACACCCTGATTCTTGGAGTCGTTGGTGACAGTGGCTGCCACTCCGCATGACTCGCTGACCGTCATCGCGGTGGGAGGTGTCTCGCCTGTGGTGAAGGCAACGGAGATGGGCGGGGCGACGTAGGCGGCCGGGCCGCAGGCTGGAAGAAAGATAGCTGCGGCTATGGTCAGGAGCAGTGTTGGGTGGAATGCCAGGCTTCGAGCCCCTGGGCATCCAGTTTTGTTCAAGCGCGCGATTGGGTTCGACATTGTTAGATAGTGAACGAAGTCTAGCATGGAAGGGCCGTTCATCTCAGCGGCCGAAGGCGCTCGAGTAAATTACTATCGATGACGCAGTCTGGAAGCGCGCCACCCAAAAGGGCATAGGACGCGGAGGACTCCCCAAAGCGGCGGAACGCGCTAATCGTGGGGCGCGCATTTAGGGCACGAGGCTCGTGCCCTTCCCGTCTGTGCTGGATTTGCGGCTGGAGTGGTAGTGAACCGTGCAAGGTCTCGTTCGCATACACAGAACGACCGCCGGGGCTAAAGCCCATCGATTTCGTCCGGCTTACGCGGCCCTGAAGGCCGCTCTTCCACGGTTGCGCTGACATTCGCGATTTTTTCAGCAACCTCTGGAACTCGTGCCCTTCCCGCTCGTACCCTTTCCGCTCGTACCGTTTCCCGCTTGTACCCTTTCCAGTTTGTTGCGGGAGTGAGAATTTCGCATTGGATCGCAGCGCTGAAAAGCGCTGCGCCACCCAAAACCGAGAGGGGTCTTGATAGGTGCGATACCTAAAGCACCCTTCCGCGGTTTTATCGCCAGACAAATTGTTTACAAAGTTCTGACTAAGGAGTGACATTCGTCGAGGAAGAGGCGGGGTAACCTTCCTGACCTGTTTCGTTTCACTTTCGAGTTGACGACCAAGTGGCGTCGGGAGCTACGTATGAAACTGAGAGCAATTTTTCTGTCATTCGGATTGATGGTGGTTGGACTTGTCGCTTTGCGTCTGGATCGGCCGCGGTGGTCAAAGCCGGCCGCGAGGTAGGGCCGGGGATCAACGATTGTGCAAAGCCAGTTTGGCGGGCAGATTTTTGGATTTGATATCGACCAGAATGGGACCGAGGGCGTGCTCAGCGAAGCGCAGACGCTAAATGCGCAGGGCAAGATTTTGTCGGCGGTGGAGACATTCGACCAGGCTACCGGGGCAATTTTAAGTGTGGTGAAGAAGCTGGAATCGCACGACGACTTCCTGACGTTGGGGATTGTGGGAAGCAGCGTGGGCCTGGTAGAGCATGAGCACGAAAAAAGCGGGCAGATCTACGTTACGAAGCGGATTTATGAGGAATTAAGCCCGGTGAGCGCCAACAAATTTACCGGGACGTGGAAGTCGGGGCTGGTGACCGAGGACCTCATCATGGGCGTGAGCCGGAACCAAGGGGCCGGGGGGAACGTTCACGAACGCGATTTTGTATTTCGAGAACAGCGGCAACTTCAACACGCTGGTGTTCGGGACGAACTTCAATACGAAGAAGTCGGGGCCGCATGTGACCTTGACCGATCCGACATTTTTTTTCAGCAACGCGCCGGCGGTTGGATATGACTACGTGACGAACCAGGCCGTGGTGGCGGCGTCTTCGGGCGAGGTGGGCGGTCCGGCGCCACAGATCGCGCTAGTCGATCTGACCGACGGGAACGGTGAAGCAGTTTACCGGAATTCTGGGGCCGCCGCCGTACCATCAGGGATCGATTAACGGGATGGCAGTGGATTCCGAGGACGGCATCGCGGTTACGACAACCGAACTCGATGCGGAGGTGGAGTTTTACGACCTGAAGAAGCAAACCGGGTTTGCCGTGACACTGCCGGGAGATGTGGGCCAGCTCCAGAGCGGGTCGGATGTGGAATACGATCCCGTTAACAAGCTGTTTTTCATCGCGCAGTCGGTGTCGTCGACAGGGCCGGGCAGCAGCATTCAGGTGTATGACACGAAGGGGAACCTGGTGGAGTCGCTGAACGGGTTTAACTTTTCGAACGAGTTCAATGTTATCGCCACGCACATTGCATTGAATCCCTCGAACAGAAGCGGGTTCGTGGATGGGCCGGATTCTGGGGTTACGGAGATTCAATCATTCACTTATTAGCTTCTCATTGCCTCTTACACAGAGGACTCTTTAACGCAGAGAAGCCCGCGAAAAACGGCTGCTTAAAGCGGCTCTGAAGCGTCGGGGCTACGGACCGCGCCTTTATTTCTTCGGTTGTGATTTGGCGAAGGAAAGCTTGCCGATGAGAAGCTGACCCTCGTCGCTGTCTAACGGGGTGAGAGTCAAGTTACTTCCCACGCCACGCCCGCCCAGATCTATAGCCGCGAAGTAGTAGACGCCGCCAGTCTCGGCGGTGAAGTGGGCGGCAGCAATTCTGCTGTCCAGTATGCTCTGCCAGTTCGCGCAAAGATGATGGATTCCGGGATCGACGAAGATATAGAAATAGGAATCGCCGTGGGTTGCTCCTGCCCATTTGCCGTCGACACCCATCCTGGTCGTCGGCCGGGGACGCGTTCCATATTCAGAATCATCCTGAATGAAATAGAGCAGCGCCTTTCCTGACTCGAGTTGGGTAGGGTGCGGCCCTGTTTCGGTTTTCACGTTGAAGTGGGTGTTCGGGTCGCCGCAGGCCGGAGCCCCAAGCGGATGAGTGTCGTTATCTTGGGCGGCCGCGGCTGAAATCAGGAGCAGAATCGTAAAGATGACTGGGACGAAAGTGAGTCTGCGCATTCGCCACTCCTTTGCCATCCGATTTGACGTATGTTCGGATGGACGAACAACGCTGGGTTATGTGTTTATCTTACGCACCGAGCCGAAGCTGAAATCTAGAATTTTGTCGAGCTTGAGTGAAGTTTCGTAAAGGGATGGGCTTCAATTTTTACGAAACTTACGGGTTTTTCGATTGTCTCCAAATTGTAAAATCCCTGTCACTTTCTGCCCGGAAATGCGCTACTAAGCTCAAATCACGCTAGAGTTTAGCGGTATGATTGCATGCCTGTAACGGGCGCGCGAGGAGTGAGCGATGCTTAAGACTGCGGGCCAAGGGGCGACCATGGAACTGCCGACGCCGGGCGGAGAGAAAATACTGATCATTGAAGACGACCGGGCAGTCCAGAAGGCGCTGCTGCGCTTGTTTGAAGGAGAGGGATTCTCGGTCGAGATTGCCGGGAATGGCACTGAGGGACTGGCGATGTTTCGGGCGTCTGCGCCGTCGGTGCTGGTGCTGGATTTGAGTTTGCCGGGAACGCCGGGGCAGGATATTTGCCGTGAGATCAGCCAGGCGGCGCCGGCGCTGCCGATTATTATTTTGAGCGCGCGCACGGAAGTGATGGATAAAGTGCTGCTGCTTGAGCTGGGCGCGCATGACTATGTAACCAAGCCATTCAGTCCGCGGGAACTTCTGGCGAGGGTGCGGACGGCGATGCGGCGGCGAGCGGCCCCGGTTCCGATGGCGGAGACTTTCAGCTTTAGTGATGTCAAGGTGGATTTCACGAAGATGGAGCTGCGGCGGAAAGAGGAACTGGTGCCGATGACGTCGCAGGAGTTCAAGGTGCTGAAGTTCATGATCCAGAATGCGGAGCGCGTGCTGACGCGGGAAGAGTTACTGAATCAGGTGTGGGGATATAGGAATTATCCAAGCACCCGGACGGTGGATAATCACATTCTGCGACTGCGGCAGAAGCTGGAGGAAGATCCGGCGAACCCGCAACACTTTCGGACGGTGCACAGCGCGGGGTATAAGTTTGTGCCGTAGGAATCGGGCCATCGGGTGATCAGGCCATCGGGTCATCTGAGATCCAACCCCAATCACACTTGTTTTTTGATTTCAGATCGCCCGATGACCCGATTTCTTACGTCTGATTGGTTCTTAAAGTGATTTCTTGCTCATGAATGGGATTCGGCTCCGGACTAAATTCTTGCTCTCCATGGTGGCGGTCTCGGCGACCTTGACGGTGGCCACGCTGCTGGTGGTCCGGTACACGGTGCAGCGTCAGGTCCGGGCGCAGATTCAGCGCGACCTGCAAAATTCCGTCTCCGCATTTCACAATTTCCAATCGCAAAGAGAAGAGACGCTGGAGCGCGTGGCCGCGCTGCTAGCCGACTTGCCGAATGTGCGGGCGATGATGACCACGCACGATGCGGTGACGATTCAGGATGCATCGGAAGAGCTGTGGCACCTGGGCGGGAGCGATTTGATGATTCTGGCCGACGCGTCGGGCAAAGTGATGGCGCTCCAGGCGACGGCGCGGGAGATCACGGCCGGAGAGGGGCAAGCATTTTTCCCGAAGGTGGTTTCCGAGGAAGAGACGCGGCACTGGTGGTGCGTCGAGGGGCCATCTCTACGAAGTGTTTTTGCAGGACATTTATTTTGGCCCGAAGAGCGAGCACAAGGTATTGGGATATCTCTTGGTGGGATATGAAATCGACGACCATTTTGCGCGCGATTTGAGCCGGGTTTCGGCGAGCGAAGTGGCGTTCCGGTATGGCGATTCGATTGTGCGCAGCACGTTGAAACCGGCGCAGGAAGCGGAATTGTTGCGAGTCGAGCCGGGGCCGGCGACTGTTGGAGTAGGTGAGTCGCGCTCAGATCTGGCTCGGCGAAGAGCGGTTTCAGGCGACCTCGGTGGACTTGCATGGCGTGATTGGAGGGTCGGGAGGGTCGGGGCTGAACTTGTGGGTACTGAAATCTTTCGATCAGGCAACGGCGTTTCTGAGTCAGCCTGAATGAACTGCTGATCGCGCTGGGCGCGATCGCGGTTCTGGCGGGAACGTTGCTGGTGTTCGTGATCTCGCGCACCTTTACGCGGCCGCTGGAAAATCTGGTGGACGGAGTGCGAGCGCTGGAGCAGGGAAATTTTGAGTTTCCGCTGGAGGCGCACGGGGGCGATGAAGTCGCCGAGGTGACGGGAACCTTCGACCGCATGCGGACGAATCTACAAAAGACGCAACGGGAGCTGCTGGACGCGGAACGGCTGGCGACCATCGGGCGGATGGCGAGTTCGATTTCGCATGACCTGCGGCATTCGCTGGCGGCGGTGGTGGCGAACGCGGAATTTCTTTGCGAGAGCAACCTGACGCCGGCGCAGCGCGAGGATTTGTATGCCGAGATACGGGTTGCGGTCAGTCAGATGACGGATCTGATCGAGTCACTGCTGGAGTTTTCGCGGACACGGGAGTCGCTGCGGCCTTCCTATGGCGATGTCAGATCGGCGGTGGAGCGCGCGGTGCAGGCGGTGAAGGCGCACCCGGAATTTCAGCGGGTAAAGATTCGAATTGCGAGCGAAGGCCTGACGGAGGGCTGGTTCGATTTCAAGAAGCTGGAGAGAGTGCTGCTCAATCTGCTGCTGAATGCGTGCGAGGCGGTGCCGGGGGATTCGGGAAAAATTGAGGTGGGGCTGAGACGGGTCGGCGAAAAGCTGGAGATTCGTATCGAGGATAATGGGCCCGGGGTGGCGGAAGTGGTGCGGGAGAAACTGTTCGCTCCGTTTGTCAGTTATGGAAAAGAGAACGGCACGGGGATGGGGCTGACGGTGGTGCAGAAGATCGTGCAGGATCATGGCGGCGAGGTGGGGCTCGAGCGGACATCGGCAGCGGGGACAACGTTCCGGATCTGCATACCGTTGAGTCCGGCGCCGGAAGATATGCTGGCCAAGCACGAGATGTAGATTTGTCGAAGGGCTGAGAGGGGAGGCGGGGACAGTTCTTTCGCCGCTCCGCGGCTTTTTGGTTCTTGCCTGACATCGCTGGCGTATGAGTTCGATCAGCCGGTGTTGGCTCATTCTTCGCCGCGTCGCGGCTGGTTTGGTGAGCTCGGTATTTGTTGCTCATTGAATTTTCAAGTCTGTTACTGATCGTGATCAATCCTTCGAATTAGAGAGCTTTTCTTGTGCCTGTGGGAGGGGATATGACTATCAAGCGCCAATGCCGAAGTCTGCGAGAGAAGAGCGCCGTCGAGCTTCGCTCGACTGGACAGCCGAGGGCGGCTGTCCCCAGGCGAGCAATGGCTGTCCGGCGCATGCCAGAATGGCTGTCCACGGGCGTTTTGTCGCTGCCCGGTGCGTTCTGATCGCGCTGGTGTTGTGTTGCGCGGGCGCATTTGCGCAGAACGTCGCGTTGTCGTCCTCCCAGGAGAATCTGGCGCAGGCGGTGCGCGAGTTGAGCGAGCAGGTGCGCGAACTGCGCTCGTCGGTGGCGGAGATGCGGGCGGATTCGGAGCGGTCGCATGCGGAGACTCGCGAACTGCGGCGGGAGCTGGAAGAGTTGCGTGGCGCCAGCAATGGGACGAGAAACGCAATGAGCACCGGCACGAAGCCGGAAATCGTGGAAGCGGTGGTGCGTACGGTCAGCAAAGAGGCGTCGGTGGCCGTTTCGCCGCAGGAAGGCTCGACTTATCAAAGTTCGTCGTCTCAGAACGCGAGCGGCGCAGAGCAGGACGAACCGAAGAAATCTTCGCGCGCGGCCACGCTCGATGAACAGTTCGAGCTGTTGAGCGGCAAGGTGGACGAGCAGTATCAGACGAAAGTGGAGAGCGCTTCGAAATACAGGATGCGGATTTCGGGCATCGTGCTGATGAATGCATTCAGCAATCAAGGAGTGGTGGACAATATCGATTTGCCGGAACTGGCTTATGGGCGCGTGGCGGGCAACTCGGGTGGAAGCTTTGGGGCGACGGTGCGGCAATCACAGATTGGGTTTGAGGTATTTGGACCCGAGGTGGCGGGGGCGAGGACGCGGGCGGATTTGCAACTCGATCTGGCGGGAGGATTTCCGGTCGAGCCGAACGGAGTGAATGCGGGATTGATGCGGGTTCGGACTGCGACCATGCGGATGGATTGGGAGAATACGTCGGTGGTGGCTGGGCAGGATGGGCTTTTCTTCTCGCCGAATTCGCCCACATCGTTTGCATCATTGGCGCAGCCGGCACTTTCTTATGCGGGGAATTTGTGGAGTTGGGCGCCGCAGATTCGAGTCGAGCACAGGTTTGCGGTGGGTGAAGGATCGAGCTTGCTGCTGCAAGGGGGGATACTCGATCCGGTGAGCGGGGAAGTGCCGTCGGGCGGACCTTATCGTGGACCGGGGCCGGGAGAGGCTTCGCGGCAGCCCGCTTATGGGACGCGGATTGCGTGGACGCACGACATTTCCGGCCAGCCGTTGCGGATTGGAGTGGGCGGCTATTATGGCCGGCAAGATTATGGCTTCGACAGAAATGTGGATGCGTGGGCGGGCATGTTGGATGTGGCAGTGCCGCTCGGATCGAAGTTCGAGGTGAGTGGGAAATTTTATCGCGGGCGCGCGCTGGGCGGGCTGTATGGTGGCCTGGGACAGAGTGTGTTGTTCAGCAATCAATACACGGGTCAATCGGACACCGAAGTGCTTGGCCTGAATACGGTGGGCGGGTGGACGCAGTTCAAATATCGGGCGACGACGAAGGTGGAGTTCAATGCGGCGTTTGGGCTGGACAATCCCTATGCCAAGGATCTGGAGTATTTTCAGTATCCTTATTCCTATCTGGGTGCCAGCCTCGCGAGGAATCATGCGGGATTTGCGAATGTGATTTATCGTCCGCGGTCGGACTTGCTGTTTTCGGCGGAGTACCGGCGGATCTCGACCGATTCACTGACAACGGGCGAGCTGGAGCGCGGGACATTTGAATTTGAGCATGGGAGTATTGTTCTAGCGAGCCGCGAGATCCAGCGCTGACCCGCGAGTTTGGGGCACCGCTTGATCGAGGTACGGGGCTCCAAGAATCTATTAACGACTACGAGAAATCTGTCATGATGCGCAAATGTGCAGTGGCGATGATCGTAACGCTGTGGATGTGCGGGGCCGGCTTGCGCGCGCAGACGGCAACGGTGCATGGGCGCGTCGAAGTCGTACAAGGCGGAAAAGTCGAACGACCGCAAATCGGCAAAGCCAAAGCGGGAGAGAAAAAGTCGAAGCGCGCGGTTCCCGAAACGGTGGTGTGGCTGACTCCGGCGCCGGGGAGCGGAGTGGAATTCGACGCGCCGAAGCCGAATGCAGACGGCAATCCCAAGCTGGTGCAGAAGAACAAGACCTTCGAGCCGCGCGTTCTGGTCGTTCCGGCAGGCTCGATGGTTGAATTTCCCAATCACGATCCTTTCTTTCACAACGTGTTCTCGCTGTTTGAAGGCAAGCGCTTTGACCTCGGACTGTATGAGGCGGGAAGTTCGCGGGCGGTGCGTTTTGACCGGCCGGGGATCAGTTACATTTTCTGCAATATTCATCCGGAGATGAGCGCGGTCATCATTACGCTGGCCACGCCGCTGTATGCGATCGCGGGCGACGATGGACAGGTGAATATCGCGGGAGTTCCGTACGGACGGTACATCCTGCACATCTGGAGCGAAGGCATGGGCCCGGAGAACGAAAAGCCTCTGGCGCGGGAGATCACAATCGGGGAGGGTGCGACGTCGCTCGGAGTGATTCGTGTTCCGGAGGTCAATGGGCAGCACGTGGCGCACAAGAATAAGTACGGGCGCGACTATGACCAGCCTACGCCGGACAGTTCCGTGTATCGAGCAGCAGAGATGTAGTTTCGGCGCTCAGGAAGATCTCTCCCCTTAACAGTCCCCCGGCTCGCCTGATGAAGGATTACGGGCTCTTCCCTTGTCCCTGCGAGAGAGAATCTCCTTATGGACATTGAAAAGATGCTGAAGAAGTATCGCGTGGAACACGGAAAGCATTTCCGGCTGAAGGATTATGATCCGGCGGATACGTGTGGACTGGATTCGGAGTCGAAGGACGAAGCGAAGCAGTTGCTCGCCGACGGCGTTGAGAAGTTGAGCGAACTGCAAGAGATTCTGGCGGCTCAGGATCTCTGGGGGCTGCTCATCATTCTTCAAGCCATGGATGCGGCCGGCAAGGATGGCACGATCAAACATGTGATGTCGGGCGTGAACCCGCAGGGCGTGGATGTGACCTCGTTCAAGGTGCCGACGGAAGAAGAGCGGAACCATGGGTACTTGTGGCGCACCAGCCAGCACGCGCCGGCGCGCGGACGAATCGGGATCTTCAACCGGTCGTATTACGAAGAGGTGCTGGTGGTTCGCGTGCATCCGGAAGTGCTGGCCAATGAAAAACTGCCGAAAAAGCTGGTGACCAAGGACATCTGGGAAGAGCGGTACGAGGACATCAGCAACTTCGAGCGGTATGTGACGCGGAACGGAATCGCGGTGGTGAAGTTCTTTCTGAATGTTTCGAAAAAAGAGCAGAAACGGCGATTCCTGGAGCGGCTTGGAGACTCCCGATAAGAACTGGAAATTTTCGGCGTCGGATTTGAAAGAGCGGGGATTTTGGGACGACTATCAAAAGGCGTATGAGGAAGCGATCCGCGCGACGGCGACGAAATATGCGCCGTGGTATGTGGTTCCGGCGGATCACAAGTGGTTTACGCGGCTGGTGGTGGCGCAGGTGCTGGTGGACGAGTTGAAGGATCTGAAACTGGAGTATCCGAAAGTGACCGGGGAGCAGAAGAAAGCGCTGGCGGAGGCGCGAAAACAGTTGGAGAAGAAATG
>CAWEAB010000012.1:0-254304 GCA_963806745.1 uncultured Acidobacteriaceae bacterium | reverse complement strand
ACGATGTGGCCGTCCACACGAGACAGAACGACGGGATGATCGCCGCTGACCTCGTCGAGGTCCCAGCGGGTGGGAGGAACTTTGGCGGGCCAGAGGGTTTCGTCCCAGCCTTCGCCGACGATCCAGTCGCCAGGAGGAGCGGCCTCGACTTTGACACGGAGGCGGTCACGAAATTCGTCGAGCGTCTTTGCGCCCACCATGTCGACATTCAGCTTTTCGAGGCCGGCATTGGCGAGGTGCATGTGAGCGTCGTTAAATCCGGGCATGACGAAGTGGCCGCCGAGATCGACCACTTGCGTCTGCGGACCTTTCAACTTGGCAATGTCTTCGCGCGCGCCGACGGCGAGGATGCGGTCGCCGCGCACGGCAATGGCCTCGGCGCGTTTGGTTGAGCCGAGGGAGCCCACTCCGACGGCGCCGGTGTAAACGTTGCCATGGATGAAGATTACGTCAGCCTTCGATGGCACAGACGTGTTTTGGGCGAGGACACTTGAGGTATTGCCAAGGAAGCCATCGCGCACAAAAGAAACAGCGTTTTTATCATGGATCCTTTATCTTTCCCCGGACTCTTGGTCATTCACCAATCGCCGACAATGCAAGCATTGTAAGCAGAATGCGACGCAGACCGAGGTCACGTCCGTTGCAGTCGAACCATTCTTGCAACGTGTGAGCGCCCCCGCCGGTGCCGCCGCCACCGAGGGCTATGGCCTCGCGTCCAAGGGAAAGCGGGATGTTAGCGTCGGTGGAGGCGCGCTGTACCTGGGCCGCGTTGCCGAGTTGAGCATCCACGGCGCGAATCACCTTAAGCAGGCGGGCATCGGGCGGGAGTTCGCCGGCGGGGCGGTTGCCAATCTCGACGATCTCGCATTGCACGGTGTGGGAGCGACGGGGATTGCGCACGGTTGCGGGGAGGTTTTCGGCATCGATGGCGTGGTCAATGGCAATACGTAGAGCGCGCTCCAATCGGTCGATTTCAGCCATGGAGGTGGAGCGCAGGTCGACGCGCATGCTGGCGGATTCAGGGATCGAATTAACCGAGGTTCCGCCTCGAATGACGCCGATGTTGAAGGTCGTCTTGGGAGTGCTCGGAACCGGCGTTTCACTGAGCGATTGAATGGCGCGAGCCAGCGCGATGATCGGGTTGGGCGTGCCGAAGTCGCTCCAGGAATGACCGCCTGGGCCTCGGGCGATGACCTCGAAGCGGCGACTGCCCAAAGCCTCGGCGACTATGGTGTCGGAGCCCGCACCGTCGACGACGACACTGTAGGCAATGCGATTCGCCCAGAGCGGCGTTTGGAAGACGTGGCGCATGCCGCGCAGGTCGCCTTCACCCTCCTCGCCGACGTTGCCAATAAAAACAAAAGGCAGGGTGTGGATGATTTCGGCCGTGCGGAGCACGCTGGCAATGGCGAGCATGGCAGTGATGCCGGCGCCATTATCGGAGACACCCGGGCCATAGAGGCGACTTCCCTGCTGGCGGACGTTGAGCGGAGTAGTCGCGGGGAACACCGTGTCGATATGTGCGCTGATGGAGACGAACCGTTGTCCGTAGCCCGGGCTGACGGCGAATACGTTACCGACATCGTCAACCTCTACGCTATCCAGTCCGAGTTCCTTGAAACGGTCAGCCAGCCATTCGGAACGAGCGCTCTCGCCAAAGGGCGGCGCGGGCACGCGCGAAACCTCCATCTGCCACCGCGCAAACTGCGGCTCGTCATGACGGAATCGGCTAAACGCCGCCTTGACCTCCGGCAGGCCGGCGAAACGGGCGACCTCCTGCTGAATGGAGGGTGACATTTCAGGCGCTGACACCGAGAATTTGCTCCAGATTTTCTAACTTGCGTATTGCCTATCTTATAACGAGTACGGACGGGGGACGAAGCACGAGAGAAGGCGGCATCCAAGAGAACTTAGGTTCTAGCCCGCTTAAGCCCTTGACGCCTTGCGGGGCGTGGCTTTCAATGGAGATCTCCCCAGCAGCATACTTTTTAGCCTATTTCCGGGGGAGCGATGTCGACAAAAAAGCCGGCAGGACGACTGACTGAAGCGAATCCACAGCGAATCAGCCGCGTACTTGGAACCGCGCCTCCCGGGTCGTGGGTTGCGCTGTCGCAGGATAAGACCCGCGTGGTCGGGACGGGAGTTTCGGCGCAGGCTGCCGTTTATCAGGCAAAATTGCAGGGAGAGTCCTCACCCGTGCTAATCCAGATGCCGATGGAAGGCGAGGAAATAGCGGCGGGGGCTTTTTAGCGAGTCTTCCAAATTCGACGCCGTATCAGATTTCATCCTTCACCCGCAACTTGGGCCTTGGGCTGCGCCTTACTCCCCATCGGGGTCCGCTGTTTCCAGCCTCACTGTTTTCCACCTCAAGGCGGGGTTAAAATTCGTTTGGTACACTTGTGCCGAATTTCACTTCGTCTCTTCGTCACTCCCAGCCGCAGAGGTTTGCCATGAACACAAAGATTCTCAAGATTATCGGCATTGTTATCGCGTTATTGATCGTGCTTGCCATCGCGCTTCCGCTTGTGATCGATGTCAACCGTTTCCGGCCCGAGATCGAGTCAAATATCAGCGGGGCGCTTGGACGTAACGTCACGCTGGGCAATTTGAGCTTGAGCATTCTCTCGGGCAGCGTGGAGGCGAACCAGCTCTCCATCGCTGACGACCCCAAATTTAGTAACACTCCATTCATTCAGGCGAAATCGTTGAAGGTTGGAGTCGAACTGCTGCCGCTGATCTTCAGCAAGCAGCTTAATGTGACGCACCTGGTGATCGAGAAGCCGCAAATTTCTCTGCTGCGCACACGCGAAGGAACCTGGAACTTTTCTTCGCTCGGAAACAAAGCGGGAGAAGCGCCCAAGGCACCGGCCAAGAGCGGCAGTTCCACGCCACAAAATCTAAGCGTCGGCAAACTAGAGATCAGTGATGGCACGATCTCCGTCGGCTCCGTGCCCGCGCGGCGGGCACCGGTTGTTTATGACAAGGTGAATGTTTCAATCAAGGATTTCTCGTTCACCAACCAGTTTCCTGTAACAGTGTCGGCCGAACTGCCGGGCGGAGGTTCCCTCAAACTCGAAGCGAATGCTGGCCCGATCAATCCCACCGATACCGCTCTTACGCCGCTGGATGGGACCGTGAAGTTGACCAAGCTCGATCTGTCGCGATCCGCGCTGGTGAACCCAGAGACGGGGATCGCAGGCACGGCCGATTTTGACGGCAAAGTGAATTCCGATGGCCACATCGCCAAGGCCAGCGGCACACTGAAGGCCAGTGGGCTCAAGCTCGTGCCAAAGGGCTCGCCTTCATCTCAAACGGTGCAAGTCGTCTTCAAAGTCAATCACGATCTTCAGAAAGAAGACGGACAGCTCTCGGAAGGGGACGTCACCATCGGGAAGGCGCATTTAAGACTCTCGGGCACCTATGACATGAAGGGCGAAGAGACTTCGATTCACATGAAGCTGATAGGGGATTCGATGCCGGTCGATGACCTCGAAGCCCTGCTGCCCGCAGTGGGAGTGACGTTGCCGAGCGGATCGAAGCTGAAGAGCGGAACGCTCAACCTGAATTTCGACGCGGTCGGGCCTGTCAATAAAGTTGTGGCGACCGGAACGGTGCGCATGACGAATGCCAAGCTGGAAGGGTTCAATCTGACATCGAAGCTGTCGGCCATCCCCGGGCTTGGAGGCAAAGGCGGCGGCAACGATACCGAGATACAGAATCTGAGCTCGGACGTGCGCTATGCGCCGGACGGAATTAAGCTCGATAAGCTGGACGTCGTGGTTCCGTCTATTGGAACCGTGACGGGCGACGGCACGGTCAGCCCCAGCAACGAACTCGATTTCAAGCTGATGGCGAATCTTAGCGGCGCGGTCGGAGGCGGCCTGACGAAAGTAGTGGGTGGCGGGTTCGGGCGGCATTCCGGTGAAGGTCGGCGGCACAACTTCCAGTCCCACGTTTATGCCGGACATGAAGGCCCTGGCAACTGGCCAGATCAAGAATCTGGGTAATGCCGGGAAGTCGCTAGGTAAAGTGGGGGGGTTGTTCGGAAAGAAGAAGAACTAGCCCCCCGTCTGGATGTTTAATCCGAATCCGGCGGATCTCTCTCTTGCTCCTTGTTCTTGGTGAAGAAGTCTGCCGTTAGCGGCGCCGGAATCGTCTTGTACGCCGCCGCTGGCTGCTTGAAATTAAAGAAGTCGTGGAGGTCGTTGGCGGCTCTCGCGTCGGCAAAACCGAGACTGCCGAGGCCAAAGATTCCCTCAATTGCCTTGACGATGCTGCCAAAATCGAATTCCTGGTTGCTGATATAGCCGGGAGCGGTGGAATAGGCAGAAACGACGACCAACGGCACCCGGAAGCCGAGTTGATAGTCGTTCTGGTTCGCCCCGGTCTGGAAGATGGGTCGCACGTGATCGTACCAGCCTCCCCAATCATCCCAGGTGAGGAAGATGGCAGTGTCTTTCCAGTAGCCGGCGCCACCGTCGCAATTGGTGCTATTGCCAATGGCGTTGACCACGGCTGCCACCCAGGACGGCCCCTGCCCGCTGTTGATGGGATGATCGGAGTACTGTCCGGCGGGAGTGATCCAGGTTACTTGCGAGAGGGCGCAGTTGGCGATGTCGTCGAGGACATCGGGAGGCGTAGTGTCGACGAAGCCGTTTGATGCACCTTTGGTCCAATCTGGTCCCGTGCATACGCCAGCCTGGACGATGCAGATGTTGGAGAGTGAGTTGGGCGCAACCCATAAGCCGCCCTGGCCCGAGGAGTAGTAAGTCCAGGTAATCTTGGGGTTAGGTTGGCTCATCAGGTAATCCAGAGCATTGCGGGTGAAGCATTCCGTAACTATGTCACCCGGCGTCTCCGTGCCATAAGGCGGCTGCGAGTTGCCATTCGGGCGGATGAGTTGTACCGAATTGCCGAAGGCGCACCCGTAGCCAGTTCCGGCATTCTCCGCGACGAAGACACCCATGGCGTCGTCGGCCGCGGTGGGCGCCGATGTACCTCCAAAGATAAACTGATGCGCCGGATAACTCGGCCCTTGGTTAGTCTGGAACATCCTATTCGCCCAGCCGTAAGTCGTCGCTAAGGCGATATAGGGATCGAGCAGACCGCCCTTACTACCGTCGCTGTTCGTAACCGGCGTGTTGTACACATACATGAACTGGGAATAGTTCATGGCCGGAACCACACAGCCATAGACATTCCCGCCGCAGCCTGTTGGCGCGTTCGCCGCCGGCTTGCCCTTGACTCCCTGGTTCTGGTATTCGAAGTTCCAGCCGCTTATTGTGCCGTCAAGTTTCGGCCCGCCGTGGCTGTGGTCGATATCAAAGTTGGTGGCCAGCCCGACCGGAGTCAGAGGTACGGTCTGGCCGCCGGCATCCACATAAGTCGATACAATCTCATAAGTTTTCCCGGAACCTGACGCGCTACATCCGGGCACGCCGCCATTGGCTGTGCACAATCCCTGGAAGAGATTGTCAGGTGTACGATTTTCCTGAAAGATCACAACAACATGCTTAATGGGAGTGCTCCCATACTGAGCTTGGGCTGAAATCGAAACGAGCGCAGCGACAAAGAGAGATAGAACCCGGGAGGCGGATTTCATAGCGGATCTCCTTCTTGCGGAATGGCGGGTGATGGGATGAACTACCGAACAAGGGTACAACACACCCTCGATCTTCAACTCTTGGTAACCCGACAACGGGAGGAATGACTCGCAGCCTGCGGATTTATTTTTTTGCGACCGGAACATCGGCAACTTGTGGTTGGCATTGCTGGGTGGCGGCGCGGCGATCTAGCTCCGGGCTTGGTCCAGAGCCTGACGAACCATTAGACCGAGTTTTTGCTGTGTGAAAGGCTTTGCCAGAAATCGCATGTTCGCGTACTGCAAACCAGCTCCGCTAATCTTGTCGTCGGTATACCCCGACATGAAAATCACCCGTAGGGAGGGACGAGCCTCAACCAGGATGTCGGCCAGTTGTCGTCCATTCATCCCCGGCATGATCACATCGGTGATGAGAAGATCGATCTGACTATTGACAGAGTTCGAAAGGTCCAACGCCAGGGCGGGAGTTCCAGCCTCTAGAACTCTGTATCCGGACGCTTCCAGAAAAGCTGCTGTGACCGCGCGTAACTCTTTCTCGTCCTCAACCAGGAGAATCGTCTCCGTCCCCTTGAGTCCCGCAATCGAGAGCGGTGTCTCGGGCGGGCGTTTGCCTTCGACCAGAGGAAAGAAAATTCGAAACGCGCTCCCCTCTCCGGGAGTACTGCTCACGGAGATACTGCCGTCGCTCTGCTGCACAATGCCATAAACCTGGGCTAGACCCAGCCCAGTCCCTTGCCCGCGTTGCTTGGTCGTAAAGAAGGGTTCGAAGATATGGTCGATGGTCTGGGCGTCCATCCCATTGCCGGTGTCGGTAATCATGAGACGAACGTGTTTGGAGGAGTGGCGACTCGACTCCGGCAGCAGCAGGAAATCTTCAGGAGTTACATTAGCGGTCTCTATCACCAGGCGGCCACCACTAGGCATGGCCTCGCGGGCATTGATTGCCAAATTGATCAGCATGCGCTCGATCTGGTTTGGATCCGCCTCAATGAAGGTCTCGGAACAATGGAAGTTAGTGACCAGTTCAATATCTTCCCCCATAACGCGCGACAGCATCTTCTGTACTTCCGAGAGTGCGTGGTTCAAATCCATTACTTGCGGTTGCAGAACCTGCTTTCGGCTAAAAGCCAGAAGTTGTTGAGTGAGAGCGGCGCCGCGCTTGGTGGTCTCAAAGATGCTCGTCAGGCCATCGTGCAGCAGGCTGGTGGACCGGTTGGGGGAGAGCAGCAATTCGGAATAGCCCATAATGATGTTGAGGAGGTTATTAAAGTCATGGGCAATTCCGCCTGCGAGATGGCCGATGGCCTCTAATTTTTGAGAGTGTCGCAGTTGCTCTTCGAGGAGCTTAGCTTCATGGATGTCGAGGAGAATACCGTGCATCAGAAGAACACCCTCCGGGCCGGCATAGACCTGCGCCTCGTCTCGCACCCAACGATAATCTGATTTCTTAGTCTGGAGGCGGTACTCAAGCCGGTAAAAGCTGCCGTGCTGGCACAACTCTTCCTCGACCCGAACCCGATTGCGATCGTCAGGATGAACATGCTCGATCCAGAAAGAGGGTGCAGCCATCCACTCTTGGGGCGTGAATCCGAACATGGACTCTGTCTGTTTGCTGACGTACTGCCACTTCCCGTCGCAGCCAACTTCGCAAATGTAGGTGACCGCTGGGACCTGGTCGACGACCTGGCGATAGCGCGCGTTGGCCTCGCGCAATTCTGCCGTGCGCTCGTCCAATCGCGCCTGCAACTGTTCTTCCGCCCGCTTACGCTCACTGATGTCGCAAGCCATGCCCAGCACGAGCATGCGCCCGGAATATTCAATGGGAAACGCTCGGATCTCGACTGGGACCTGGCTTCCATTCTTGTGGTTGAGAAAAAGTTCTACATTGTCTACCTCAATGCCAATCAGGTTTTTGGTCAGCGCTGCGAGTGCTTTGCACTGATAAGTCCCTGATACTAAGCCGCAGGTAGCGATGTGCTTCCCAATCAATTCTTCGCGGGAATACCCGATCATCTTCTCTGCCGCACGGTTTCCTGAAACAAATCGCCCCTGGAGATCGACTAGATAATAAGCCTCGGGAGCGCGCTCAAAGATATTTTCGAACAGCAGTTCGGCCTTTTCCCGCCGTGCATTGGCTTGAATGTTCTGCTCCTGCAATGCAAATTGTTCTCTCCAAGCCAAGCGGAAGAGGAAGGGCAGGAGTGCCAAAACGAGGATCCCGCGAAACAGCTGCAGTTTAGGGGGCATGGGCGTGACCGAGGTCAGGGCGATGTGCATCGTTGGTAGCAGGAAAAGGAAAGCGCTGCTAGGAATCCGACTGACCATCATCGCGAATCTGGAGGGGCGAAACGGATCAGACTCTTCCGTCGCGGTTGTGGCCGGCCTTTGCCCAGACTGGATCGCCAGGAGGAGTGCAACATAAGGCAAGTAGAACCAGAGGTCCTCTAGGGTGGCGTACCTGATTTTCCAAACGTGTGCATCTTCCAGGAGAAAAAGCACGTCGCCGAGGGCCCATAGGGCGAAGCAAGCAGCCATCCAACCGTAGACGGCTCTCCAGCGTTGCGAAGAACAGCCGAGCCACAGCAGGAGAAAGCGCCCAAGGGCAACGGACTCGAGCAAAAGATAAGGCAACGATTCTGGAGCCCATATCGAATAATGCTCCGGATAAAGTCTGGCGGGAATCAAGGCGAAGTAGAAGAACAGTGCGAACCCGAGCGTCAAGTATCCCACCGCGCGGTTGCGCCGAAGATAGGCTTGTCCGCTGGGATCCTCTTGAAGATGGGGATCCTGGGTAGCCGCGATGAGAACGCACAGAATGGTGGCTGGTCCGAATGCTCCAACGAGCAGGTTCGGTAAAACGAAATGGGGGGCGTCCCGAAAGATGGCGAAGCCAATGAGAGCCGCGAGAAAGCAGGAAAAACCTAAGAGCAGCCAGGACCAAAACAGCTTTTGCTGCTTGCCCACACTACGGCGGAGAACGAGGGCGGTCGCCAGCACAGCCAGCCAAGCCATCGGTAGCTGAGCGTAGTAGATGGCAAACGTTTGTCGCTGTTCGGGTGTCAGGATGGGAAGATAATCAAGCGCAAGCGCCGCCGATATCATCACCACGGCGGTGAGGACATATCCCCCCCTGGTTAGACGCAGGCCTCTCCCTGCAGTGACTTCGCCCATAGCGCCGGACTTCCCCCTCGTCATCCGTGCAGCTTTACGTATTTACTGCTGGTAAGGCACAGCAATTCTACCCCGAACCGGGCCACCCTAAGGGCATTGGCCCCCGAAATGGTACGTTCGTCGAAAACCTTTTTTGTATCAGAAAGGACAGATTTTCGTCAGTGAAACAGGTCACATCTTGACGTGTAGTAATCGCTCAGTAAAAGCTGAGCGTTTGGGTCGCAGCGCCCGCCAGCCCAGGGGATGGACTTCATAATGGCTCTCGTTCTTGCGGAGTTGGGCGGGTGACGAGGTGAACTTACGGGCGAGGGGTACAAGACACCCTCGATCTTCAACTCCTGGTAACACGACAACGGGCGGAATGACTCGCGGGCTTCGGCTCTGATTTTCTTGCGGTCAGAGTTATTGGCGCGTTCTAAGTAGATTTACCCGATTCCGCAGTTACCCAATGCAGTTTCCGAACAAGTGTTAAGGCCGATCACCGTTGTCGGTCGCGGTGCAGGATCGGCGTTCCAGGCGTCATCATAATCTGCGGACACGCAAGCACACCACTCCTTCAATCAGAACGCCGGATCACTGCACCATCAGTACGCCAGCTCTTCTGTTCGCGGTGGTTTCGGGCCAAGCACCTTCGCAGAACAACTCTTCGCCGAGCAGGCTGTTCCTCTTGATCTCCGCCATCAGGACCCAGTGTCTCATCCCGGCGTGCCTTAGTCTCCGCATTTGCTCTCGCGTTTGAACACGGAGTTCCTTGGTCTGAAACACGGACACTCGAAGCTGACAACGCGCTGCCCGGAGGTTCGACGCGGCCATTTCGGCACGCGCCATCAGGCTGGCCATGGACTGCGTTTCTTCACAGGTTCGGATTAGGAACCCTGCAGCGGAACTCGTGGTCTTTTTCATATTTTGTCCTGCCTGATCGGGATATCTTCGTTGCCACTAACGGGACCTTGCGACGAGTCAGCTTCACGCCCATAGGCAGTGAGCAATTTGTTCATCGCATCGATGACGGAGCTAAGTTCCTGGGACGTTGTTGCGGAGCGGGCCTTCTTTTGGAGTGCTAGCCATCCTGGCGGCGGGTACGGTGGGTACTCGGGCAGCATCTGCCTTTGATTATGCTCTCGAGTGGCCGAGAGAGCTAGACTCCTTACTACTTATATTTACCGACTCGATTCCCAAATTGAAACTGGAGCCATTGTCTTAACCGCGGAGAGCCGGCTCGATTCGTTCCGCCTGCGTGGATCAAGAACTCTGCAAGTTGTGCCGGCACTGCCCTTGGGTGTACGACACCTTTCCACAGGCAAGCGCCCGAGTCTCGAAAACGCGCTCGAAGCTAAACTCCGGCTTGCGATATGGTTTCTTCGCAGGAACCAGTGTTTTCGATGGGGGCACACTGCCCTCTTTTTCCACCCCTTGACTCATGGCTGCTCATTGTAGCGCCGATTGCGAGGCCTGGACCCCCACATTGGTCTGCAGACTTCCAAAGTACACCTGTGATGTTCCGGGCAAGGCTGAGACGTTGTCGATAATGATGCCGCTCATCCCGAGGCTGCCAAGATTGTTGTTTGTGGTTGCGGCCGCGGCGGCTGGGAACGAGGAGGTGATGACAAAGCTCATGATGCAGGCCTGGTTGCTGCAGTTGGGTGAACCGGACATGAATCCGTGATAAAACACGCCCAGAAAAAGGTAGTCTGTGCTGCCATTACGGACTTCGGTAAGCGGGGTACAGTCGACAGTCGGCCCAGTGGAGCCGCTAATCACCAACTGGAAGGAGTTGCCATCATTCGAACCGCTCATCACGCCGCTGCTGTTGAATGTGACGCGGTAGAGCGTCGGGGTCGCAGCGCCCGCCAGATTGCCACAGAAGTACATGTGTCCGGTGCCCACGCTGACGAAATAGGCGTTGTCGAAGGATCCGTCGTATAAATCGGTGCCATTGGCTCCCATGGTTGCTCTTACCGGGGAACCCAACGACGTGGTTACCTGCATCAGCACTGAATTCGAGGCGTTGCTAGCGGTGGCGAAAACGGTTTGTCTGGTGCTGTCAACAATGGGCGCGTCCAGAACGGCTCCCGGGCTCGTACCCGATGCTACGGAGATGCTGGAGGTGGCGCAATGCGCGCCGGCGGACGTAACACAGTAAAGATTGCCGTCGCTACCGCCCGCGAAAATGTTATGGCTGGTCCCACTGTCGTAGACCGGGCCGGTAAGGATGACACCACTCGCAACGGTGAATGGCCAGGGTGCCGTGGTGATCTCAGCCGGCGTTCCGCTGAACACGGGGTGGAACTTGTGCAGCTTTCCGGCATCGTCGCCCACATACGCGATGTCATTTGCGTAGTCGACAAAAGGAGACGAGCGCGTCACCGTGACGTTGCCGTTCAACTTGATTGTCTGGTTGACCGCGTTATTCCCGGAGCCCGGGACCGCGGGGCTGTTAAAAGAGCTTCCATTGTTTCCCGTCGTGCCTATGGTGAGCACGTGAAAAACGGACCCATTGGTGACCGTCTCGACAAAGGCCACTTTTGTACCGTCGGTGGAGAGAACGGGCGAGGTGTCGATCGCTCCGCTGCCGACGTTGTAGTAAAAGAGCGTACCCGGCACCGATCCTGTGCAGGTGGTTTTGTACAAATTGTTAACGCCGATGAGATTGGCCTGATTGCTGGCGCCGGGTGCGTTTACCTGGAAAACTACGAAATCGTTGGCGCAGCTCGGATTGCCAATCGGGGCAAAGGTGTACTTCGCCGGATAGGTGTCAGGCGCGGGGCCAAAATCCGATCCTCCCGCAAGCGTTATGGTCCAATCCCCTGTGATCTTCTCCCTCGGGAGGTTCGTGATCGATAACAAGAGGTCGTCCTGGGCCGGTTCTGGCAAGCCCGTAACGGGAGTGGCACTCTCCACCTCTTCGAGGGCACCATAGCGTTTGACCCACTGCATGCGATAGCGATCGTCCGTTACAATGCGCAGCCACTGCTGGTGCCTGCCAGTCCTGATTGCATCGCGCTCGCTTCCAGGGTTGGAGAAGATGAGGCGATGATGGGTCCAGTCATCGACGATGCCGCCAAAGGGGAACTTGTCCGTTTGCCCCCAAGCAGGCGTAATCACGAAACCCATCAGAAGAACTGCAGAAGCAAAACAAACACGATGTGGTGTGGAAATACCTGCCTGCTTCACAAGTCACCTATGGAATTAAACAGAATCTTGGACCGGCAAATCGCATGGAGAAGAGCCTTCGTCGTCGATGCCCTTGGCTCAGTCATCGTGGACCTACGGCGCCCCAACGCGTCACTTCGACAGGCAGCGCCGAACCGAGGAAAGTTCAGTATGACACCGGAAGCCAGCAAATTCATCACAGGCAGGTTGTTAGAGTTGGTGCAACCTCAACGAGGCAAGGCAGGCTCGGCACGATGCGCGGCTAAGGTTTCCATCGCGTGCCGGATTTGTGAGAGTACGTTCTCGTCGCCGATCGCCGTGTTGATCATCATGTGATAAAGACTACGAGTGGGCCACTCGGCATTGAAGTAGTGCTTGATGTAGGCGACGCGATCTTTGTCCACATTGTCGACGAGTTCTTCGCTGTCTGCGTGAGTTTTGCCGAGGGCGAGCAGGCGGCGGATTTTTTCGTCGCGCGGAGCGTAGCAAAAGACGCTGAAGGTGTCGTCGCGCTCGCGCAGGAAAAACGGAGCACCGCGGCCAACGATGACGGCATTGCCTTCGGCGGCGATGCCCTGGGTGATCTGTTCCATCATCGCCATCATGCGATCGGTGTCGAAGGCGTGGGAGTCGGCTAGGGGCAGGCTGCGCTCATAACTGCCACGCCAGAAGGCTTTTGCGAGGCGGTAGAGTCGGCTGTCGACGCGCTCATCACAGAGCGCCACGGCATGTTCGGAGACCTGGGCGCGGCGGGCGATCTCGCTGGTCAGTTGCTGGTCCCAGAGCTTCCAGCCGAGTTGGCGGGCAAGTTGCGCGGCGATACCGCCGCCTCCACAGCCGAATTCGCGTTCGAGGGCGATGATCCGGAACATTGTTTAACTTCTTTTCCCGCGGATTTCGCGGATGAACACGGATTTTAATTTCCTATTTCTCTCTTTGCTCGGGTCGCCATTCACCCCTGGTCTAGTGGGCCACCATGCCGCCACCCGGCTTGGACTTTTTAATCAGAAACACGAAAGGAATCAAGCAAAAAATTACTACCCCCAGCAGCCAGAAATTATCGATGTAGGCGAGCATGGTCGACTGGCGAATGACATTCCCTTGCAGCATGGCATAAGCGTGCTGCGACGCGGTGCCTGCTCCGGTGCCGCCGCCCATGCCACCCGCGCTCATGCGGTTCGTCAGGCCAGCGAGCGCGGAACGAAATTCCGGGTTGGCCGCACTCAGGTTCTCCGACAGGCGCACCTGGTGGAACTGGGCCCGCCGCGACAGCATAGTGGTCACGAATGAGATGCCGACGCTGCCACCAATGTTGCGCGCCAGGTTCATCAGACCGGATGCAGCATTGTTCTTGTCCCGCGGCAGGAAGGCATAGGCGGCGGTGTTGATGGGCACGAACAGGAAGGCCATACCCACGGCCTGGAAGACGCGCGCCATGGTCATTGTCTTGAAGTCGACGTTGAGATCGAACTTGGTCATGTTAAAAAGCGAGAACGAGAGCATCATTAGCCCGAACATCAGGAGCCAGCGCGGGCTGTAGCGCGAGAGCAGGAAGCCGACAAGCGGCATGCACAACATAATGGTGAAGCCACCGGGCATAAGCGCGAGGCCGGCGCGCTCAGCCGTATAGCCGAGCAGAGTCTGCATGAAGAGCGGCAGCATCAGGGTACTGCCGAGTAGAGCGAAGCCTAGCATGAACATCAGAAAGTTGGCGGTGGCGAAGCTGCGCGCGCGGAACAGGTGCAGATCGATAATCGGGTCCTTCTGGTACCACTCCCAAATGACGACCCAGATGAGCGATGCGACCGAGATAGCGGTCAGGATCACGATGAAATTCGATTCAAACCAGTCATCGCGCTGGCCTTTGTCGAGGACGACTTGGAGCGTACCCAGGCCGAGGGCGACGAGGCCGAGGCCGATGTAGTCGATGTGCGTCTCGCTGAGTTTGCGGCGACGAAAGTAAGGCGGATCCTGAATGAGGCGCGAGGTCAGCAGCAGCGAGAGAATGCCAACGGGAATGTTGACGAAGAAAATCCAGCGCCAGCTGAAGTTGTCGGTGATCCATCCGCCAAGCGTGGGGCCGATCGCTGGCGCCATGACGACGGCGATACCGTAAACGGCGAACGCCATGCCACGTTTAGCCGGAGGAAAAGTGTCGGCGAGGATGGCCTGCTCGCTTGGCTGCAAACCACCTCCGCCGATTCCCTGGAGAACGCGGAAGAAGATAAGCATGGGAAGATTCGGAGCGAAACCGCAGAGACAGGAACTGATCGTGAAAAGCGCGACACAGCTCATATAGAAGCGCTTGCGGCCAATGATGGAAGAGAGCCAACCACTGAGCGGGAGGACGATGGCGTTCGAAACGAGGTAGGAGGTAAGGATCCAGGTGCTCTCGTCGGTTCCCGCGGAAAGACTTCCGGCAATGTGGGGGAGCGCGACGTTGGCAATGCTGGTGTCGAGCACCTCCATGAACGTAGCGAGGGTGACAGCGAGAGCAATGATCCATGGGTTGACAGCGGGCTGCCAAGCCTCGGCGTCGTTCATCGTGATGGTGGCGGCGGACATGGGAAGTCAGCATCTTGGCTATTGGCTTTTAGCTCTTAGCGAGGGAAAACTTTTCTGGTGAATCGCGAGTTTCTCCACCGGCGCTTGACGCGAAAAGATAAAGGCTAAGAGCCAATGGCCAAGAGCTATTTAATCCACACCTTTGGTTCGACTGACATTCCGGGACGCAGTTCGTGTCCTTTCAGTTCATCCTTCTCGAAGACGATTTTTACCGGAATGCGCTGGACAACCTTCACGTAATTGCCCGTCGCATTTTCTGGAGGCAGCAGGCTGAAGAGGGCGCCACTAGCGCCGGCGATGGAGTCGACGTGACCTTTGTAGGTTTTGCCGTTGGCATCGACTTCGATATCGGCTTGTTGGCCCGGCTTCATGCGCTTGAGTTGCGTTTCCTTGAAGTTTGCGGTCACCCACAGGTCTTCGAGCGGGACGACTTTCATCATCTCCTGCCCGATGCTTACGTTCTGTCCAACCTCGACCGTGCGATTGCTAACCACGCCTGTTACGGGCGCGACGATTTTTGTGTATTGCAGGTTAAGTTGCGCCTGGTCGAGCTGTGCCTTCCGCTGTTGCGCGTTGGCCTCGGCGGACTGCGCGCGAGAGCGCGTGGCTTGCATCATCTGCGGCGCCGTCTGTGCCGTCCGAAGGTCGGCACTGGCCTGCAACAGCTTTCCTTGCGCCTGCTCGATTTGGGCGCTGGCCGCATCGGCGCCGGCACGCGCCGAGTCAACCGAAGCCGCGCTCGATTTGGCAGCGTTTACGGCCTGATCGTACTGCTGGGCAGAAATCTCCTGCTTGTCGATGAGTTGCTTGTAGCGCACGAGATCGTCCTGCGCTTTGGCATTATTCGCCTCGGCCTGGACGACTTGCGCCTTGGCGGCTTCGAATTGCTGGCGGGCAGCGGCGATTGCAGCCTTTGCATTAGCGACTCCGGCCTGAGCGCTGGCAACTTGGCTGGAAGTATTCACGCTTGTCACGGGAACGTTGATGCCAGCAGCCTCGGCTTGAGCTACCGCGTCGTTGTATTGGGCTTGCGCCTGCGCGACCGCTACCTGGTAGTCGGCGGGATCGATCTCAACCAGCACGGTTCCCTGCTGCACAAATTGATTGTCTTCCACGTTGAGCTTGATGACGTGACCGCTAACGCGGGCGCTGACCGAGTTAATGTGACCGTCAATCTGCGCGTCATCGGTGGATTCGTAGCTGGTGAAATAGCGCCATGCGAAAAGGCCGACCACGATGAGCAACAGCACAACGAGCCCGATCACGAGTTTGGCGCGCTTGCTTCCGAGGAGCGCCTTGCGCCGGTAGCGGGCCTCAACGTCCGGAGAAATGGGTTGCGAGGGAGGCGCGGGAGACTTGGGCTCGGCAGGCTTTCGTTCTGCGACGACAGTGCTGGGCTCGTCCATAAAATTATTATCTCTTCCCTTTCAGGTATTCGAGAACGCCCTGTTCGGCACGACCGAGGGCGCGGGCATAAGAAACTTTGGCCAGGTTATGAAGATAAAGACTGGAGATCAGATTCTCATGCGCGGAGGCAACGGCCTCCTGCGCCTGGACGACTTCCAGATTGTCGGCAACGCCGGCTGAAAAGCGATCGCGCGACTGCATGAGCGCCTGATCGGCGAGATTCACCGAACTCTGCGCAACCTCGACTTGGTCGGCAGAGGATTTGAGATCGAGGATGGCGTTGCGGATATCCTGATCGATCTGCCCTTTGACGTCGGAAAACTGGGCTTGCGCCTGGCGCAAACTGGCCTCGGCTTTGAGCGCGTCGCCGTGAACCTTGCCGCCCTGGAAGATTGGAATGCTGAGGGTTCCGACGATCTGGTAAGTCGGCAGCACGCTGCCGGGAGCGGGCCCGATCTCGCCGTAGTTGCCGGTAATGTCGAGGGTGGGAAAATAACCGGCGATGGCGGCACTGTGCTCGATCTGCGCGGCGGCCAGACGATCACGCGCCGCCTTGTAATCGGAGCGCAGGGTGTAGGCGCGCTGAATGCTGGTTTCGACGTCGGGGATCGGAAAGGGCTCATACGGAGCTTTGTCGGCGAGAGCGAATTCCTGGCCAGAGGCGAGGCCGATGAGGCGGGCGAGCGAGAGCTTCTGCTTGGCGAAATCGTTGGTGGCGGCAATAAGTTGCTGCTGACGCGCCTGATACTCAACCTGCGCGCGCAACGTATCGATGGCCGGGGCGACCCCGGCTTGCTGCTGCGCTACCGCTTTGTCATAAAGCGCCTTAGCGGAATCGACCTGGGCTTGAGCCGTCTCGACGCGGGCGGCTCCGGCGATCGCTTGCAGATAGGCGTTGCCGGTGGCCAGCACGACCAGGTCGCGGGCATCTTGAAGGTTGAAGCGAGCGATACTTTCGCCAATCACAGACGAACGATATTTCTGGATCGCTTTCCAGTCGAAGACGCGCTGGGTGCCGGCAGCGCGAACATCGAAGTAAGAAAAGGGTCCGACGGTCGGCGGAATATTTCCGAATGCGCCGCCTTTGGGAAATTTGCCGAAGCCCAGTGCCTCAAGGCTCACCTTTTGTTCAGTGGATTGAACGTCGCCGTTGATATTGGGGAGCAGTTCGCTGAGCTGCTGCCACTTCTGGCCCCGCGCCTGAACCGTGTTGTACTCGGAGAGGAGCCCGGCGAGGTTCTGGCGCAAAGCACGCTCGATGGCGTCGACGAAGGTGAGCGAGAGAACGCCCGGCGTAGGTTTGGCGTCCGCAACGCTGCCGTACACAGGATTCTGGGCGGAGGTCGGAACCTGGTTGGGCATGGACGGAGCACCTTGAGCGAGGACGGCTTCTACGCCGAATGCGATCATGGCGATCAGCAATAGGAAAACGCCCCGATTTGCGAGGGGGGGTACACGAAAACCAAAATCGAGCGGACGGGGCGTCCGATATTTCAAAGCGCGGGGCTCGCAGCCTAATACTTTAGGATTTTCCGCGGCTTGTGGCTGGCGGCTCACTACCTTTGCGGAATAGGAAAAAACCATGAAAGGTGGACTCACTCCTCAAATCAGAAAAGACGAAACCCAAGATAATAAGTCTTTTGGATTCGCTTTTGCGCGTTAGTGATGCAAATACCTGAAACGTTTCATCATAGAGTAATGACGAAGGGTCACGCTGTGACGGAAAACCGGCAGGTCGCGGCGGGCGCATGACCTTGGTCATCTTGTGGAATAAGGCCTGAGAGTCGAATCTAGGCATGGACTAATAGCGACTTCCCAGCGGTTTGAAACCGGGGGAAGTGGTGCGCATGAGCAAATCGACGAAACCATTGCCCGAAGGGTCCGATTGGACACGCCTGCTCACCGATCCGGACCTGGTGAGCCATCTTTCCGTACTGCTCCAGACTTACCGCGAAGTTTCTCCGGAAAAGCGCTCGCAGGCGCTGCTGGAGGCGATGCGCCAGATCAAGGAACAAGCGGCCCAGGGCCGCGAAAGGAAGACAGGCGACGAAGCCGAACCGACGATGGCCACTTCCCTTCCTGCCCCCGAACCTATCAAGGAAACACCTCCCTTTGAGCCGGACTTTTTTGCGCCGACCATGCACTCGGACCGCCGCCGCTTTAACCGGATGAAGTGCCATGTGGCGGTGGAGATTCGAGTTGAGGGAATCTACACTCCGGTGTGGGGAAACCTGGTGAATGTGGGCCGGGGAGGCTGTCTGGTCGAAACTGCCCACGGGGTGCCGGCGAACAAGGCGCTTGAGATCGGACTGTGGGTCTCCAGCGGCAAGATCTGGGTGAAAGGTGTAGTTCTGACTGGGGTATCGAGCAGCACCACGCCATCGTCATCCAAGGTGCGGGTGCAGTTCTCGCGGGCAGAGCTGTCCGAGAAGGAACACCTGCGCGAATTCCTCAAGTTTGTCGAGGGCGAAGCGCGGAAGTTACAGAGCGAGAACAGTTACGTGGCCAAGCTCAAGGCATAATTCCCTTCTCTCTCACCGCAGATTCCTGCAACTTTTCCTTGGCTCGGGGTTCATTCTGAATGAGGCACATCCGGATGGCAATGCCTGCTCGTGCGCGTTGTTCCCTGATCGTTACGGTTCTGCTGGTGGCGGGGATCGCGACTACCCAGTTCGCGGTGGGGAAGAAAAAGGCCACCACGGGCGGAATGGACGAGCCGAAGCGGGTGATGCATGCGCTGAACCGCCTGACTTTCGGAGCGCGGCCGGGTGATGCCGAACGGGTCGCAGCAACTCGGCGTCGATAAGTGGATCGACCTGCAGCTTCATCCCGACAAAATCGACGATTCCCGCCTGGACACACGGCTGGCTGCGATGCGGACTTTGCGCATGAGCACACGTGAGATCGTCGAGAACTTCCCGAACAACGAGATCATTAAGGCGGTTGCCGATGGCAAATCGGCCATGCCGACGGACCCGGAGCGGCATGCGATCTATGAGTCACAGATCGAAAAGTACGAAGACAAGCAGGATCGCAAGGCGACGTCGCAGACGGCGGCGGTGAAGAACAACGCGACGGGCGAGCAGGTTGCTGCCACGGATACAGCCGGCGGCCATGCAGTCCGATGCCGAGAGCGCGCATCATCGCGAAGAAATGCAGGCAAACGCCAAGGCGCGGGAACTTCTCGCGCTGCCTCCCGAATGAGCGTTTTCGCGAGATTCTCAAGCTCACACCCGATGAGCAACATATCCTTGCCAACCGCGCCAAATACCAGAAGCCCGAACTCGTCGGAGATATGAATGGCGAGCAGAGGGAGACGGTATACGCGCTGAATAATCCCGAACAGGTCGTGGTCGACGAAGTGACGGAAGGCCAAGCTCTTGCGGGCGATTTATAGCGACCGCCAACTCGAAGAAGTCATGACCGACTTCTGGTTCAATCATTTCAACGTCTTCATCAACAAGGGAGCCGACCGCTTTCTTGTGACCAGCTACGAGCGCGATGCGATTCGGCCGCATGTACTGGGAAAATTTGAGGACCTGCTGGTCGCGACCGCCAAGAGTCCGGCGATGCTGTTCTATCTCGACAACTGGCTGAGCATCGGGCCACACTCCGAGGCGGCAATCGGACCGCCGCCGGAAGACCGCGGAAGGCCCCGACGCGGGCGCGCGATCCCGAAGCACCCGCCGCAAGGGAGAATCAAGGGCAAGCCCGGCAAGTCGAGCGGGCTGAATGAAAACTATGGCCGCGAACTGATGGAACTGCACACGCTCAGCGTGAATGGGGGCTACTCGCAGGCGGATGTGACCGAGGTCGCGAAGGTATTCACGGGCTGGACGATCGATCAGCCGAACAAAGGTGGAGGATTCAAGTTCGAGCCGAAGATGCACGAACCCGGCGACAAAATCGTGCTCGGCCATCGCATCAAGCAGAAGGGCGAAAAAGAAGGGCTCGAGGTGCTGCATCTGCTGGCGCGGAATCCGCAGACGGCGCACTTTATTTCGCAGAAGCTGGCCATGCGATTTGTATCGGACGATCCGCCGGCGGCGCTGGTGGATCGCATGACGAAAACGTTCTTGAAGAAGAATGGGGACATTCGCGAAGTGCTGCGCACGATGTTCAATTCGCCGGAATTCTGGGCGCCGGAAACATATCGGGCCAAAGTGAAAACGCCGTTCGAGTTCGTGGTGTCGGCGGTGCGCGCGAGTGGGGCGCAGGTGGACGACGCGCGGCAGCTTGTCGGCACGCTGAACAATATGGGCATGCCGCTCTATGGCATGATACCGCCGACCGGCTATTCGATGAAAGCGGAGACGTGGGTGAATTCATCGGCGCTACTGGCGCGCATGAATTTTGCCCTGGGGCTAGCGAGCGGGAAAGTGCGCGGCGTCGCGATCGATGCGGCGCAGTTGGCTCCGAAGACCGCGGACGCGGGACAGGCGCTGGCGCAGTTAGAGGCTTCACTGCTCGGGGGCGACGTCTCTCGCCAGACGCATGACACGATTATCAAGCAACTTGAAGACCCGAAGATCACCCAGCGGCGACTGGATGATCCGGGACGCCCGCCGAATGTGGGCGCGATTGCGGGATTGATTTTGGGGTCGCCGGAGTTTCAGAAAAGATAGGTGCGGACGGCTCTAGGCTTTTGGCTCTGGCTTTTAGCTCTTAGCCCTTAGCCAAAAGCTAACGGCTAAGAGCAGGAGCTAGCTTTATGTCCATTACTCGTCGCATTTTTCTTCGCAATGGCGCGTTGGCTGTCGTTGGCACCGCGGCGCTGCCTGGGTTTCTTACGCGTGCAGCTTACGGGGCCACTGATCCCGGAAACCGCAACAAGCGGCTGGTCGTCATCTTTCAGCGCGGAGCGGCGGACGGGCTCAACATTGTTGTGCCTCACGGCGAGGCGGCCTACTACTCGATGCGGCCGACGATCAATATCCCGCGGAAGTCCGTGCTTGATCTCGACGGTTTCTTTGGATTGCATCCGGCGATGTCGTCGTTTGAACCGCTATGGAAGCAGAAACATCTCGCCATCGTGCATGCTTCGGGATCGCCCGATCCGACGCGCTCGCACTTTGACGCGCAGGATTTCATGGAATCGGGGACGCCCGGGATCAAGGCTACAGATGACGGTTGGCTGAATCGCTGCCTGCATGAGTTGCCCGCGAGATCGGAGTCGGGAAATTCCGCGGCGGATCCTTCCGCTTTCCGCGCCATCGCGCTTGGACCGTCGCTGCCGCGCATTCTTTCGGGCAAGGAGCCGGCAGTCGCACTGAACAACCTGAATGATTTTTCAATCGGCGGGAAAAATCCGAAGGCTGTACCGATTTCCAACACGTTTGAAGCGATGTATGCGAATTCGGTTGATGCCGTGATGCATGGCACCGGGCAGGAGACGTTTGACGCGGTCAAGATGCTGCGGGCGGCAGATCCGTCGAAGTACGCGCCGGCTGCGGGCGCGAATTATCCGAAGGGGCGATTTGGCGACAGCCTGCGGCAACTGGCGCAACTCATCAAAGCGAACGTCGGCGTGCAGGTGGCTTTCGCCGACATCGGCGGCTGGGACCATCACGTGAACGAAGGCAGCACGCAGGGGCAGATTGCGAATGTGCTTGGCGAATTTTCGCAATCGATTGCCGCGTTCTGGAATGACCTGGGCGATCTTGGGGAAGATACGGTGGTCGTCACGATGTCGGAATTCGGGCGCACAGCGCGCGAGAATGGCAATCGCGGAACGGATCACGGACACGCCAACGTCATGTTCGTGCTGGGCGGACCGGTGCGCGGCGGGCGCGTTTATGGACGCTGGCCGGGATTGGATCAGTCGCAGTTGTATGAGGGGCGCGACTTGGCCGTGACTACCGATTTCCGGCTTGGTGCTTAGCGAGGCGGTTTCGCAGTATTTGGGAAATCGGGATTTGAAGACGTGTTTCCGGGATTCGAGGCAGGGCAATTCTTAAAGGTGTTGGGGTAAATCCTATCGCCACTCACGAAGGGGTTCCCCGGATTTCTCTACGTCCCGTTCGCCGAAACTGAAGAATAGGGAAATCGTTTATGTATCGCTGCTATGAAGGCGGCGTCTGCTTTCTGCGAAACCATCTCGAGCGGCGAACATCCTCTCGTCCAAGCAAGATATAAGGTCACGAGCAGCAACGCGATCGTCATTGCAAAGTTGGGCCAGGATTCAGTGCCCATTGCCCCCTCCAACTCAAATCGGCTATGTGGGAGAACGGTATTAGGTACGGGATCGGCCACTGATAGCCGTCCGGCCCTCGGCTGCCCAACAGGTCTTCCAGGAGATGCAGGTGAAAGCTGACGAACACGAGGACAGCGACCTTCACTCGCTGCCGAGCAACCACAACCGAAATCACAGTCACCACGAGCGCAAACAACAGCGTATGCAAAGAATGATGAAAGGATTAGAACCACTCGGTTGGTTGTTGTGAATGTCGCGTGGCAATATCGATGACGATGCCAAGACCGTCAACGTCAGGTACGACACAGGCCAGTGTAAGGATCGCGCGATCTCTCCTGTCCAGCGCCGCTGAGTTGGCGAGTACCCAGCCGGTCAGGAAATGCGTGACAGGGCTCACGCTCTCAAGTCTCGATCAGCACATCGTCGCCTTCGAGCTTCACTGGATACACCGCAATCTTCGCCGTCGGGCCTGGACCCTGGCCTGTGATTGGGTCCCAGGCCCAGCCGTGCCACGGGCAGATGACCTTGCCTTTTTCGATTACGCCTTGGCCGAGCGGGCCGCCCATGTGGAGGCAGGTGTTTTCCATGGCATGGATTTCGCCATTCAGGTTGACGACGCAGACTTGCTTGCCATTGCAGGGGAGTTCTTTGACTTCGTTGAGGGCGGGAAGGTCGGACTTGGGGGCGAGTTTTGTGAATGCCATAACGTATCGAGCGCAGTTGAGAACGAGATCCTTCGCTTCGCTCAGGATGACAGAGTATATAGGATCCGCAACTAACCTGACGGCACTGCCGAGTTTTGCTCGGCCGTACAGCCGACTGCAGCTGATGCGCGACCGGTTAAGCTTTCGGCTGCATCGTCTGCGCCACCATTACCTGGCGCTTGAAGTTTTCCATCATGGTTTCGTCGAGGCGAACTTCCGTCGGCTTCTTTGCCAGCGTCATGGTGTCGATTTTGTCTTGCAGGCGGAGCAGCGCGTAGAACAAATTTTCCGGGCGCGGTGGGCAGCCGATCACGTAGACGTCTACTGGAACGATGCGGTCGACCCCTTGCAAAACTGCATAGGTATTGAATGGGCCGCCGACGGATGAGCAGGCTCCCATGGAGATGACCCACTTCGGCTCCGGCATCTGGTCGTAGATGCGCTTCACTATGGGCGCCATCTTCAGCGTGACCGTGCCGGAGACGATCATCAGGTCGGACTGGCGCGGGCTGGGGCGGAAGACCTCCGAGCCGAAGCGCGCGATATCGAAGCGCGCGGTCGAAGACGCGATCATCTCGATGGCGCAGCACGCCAGGCCAAAGGTCATCGGCCAGAGCGCCGACTTGCGCGCCCAGTTGAAGACGTAGTCGACCGTCGAGATCATGAAGTTCTTTTCGAATTTGTTCTGGAGCCAGCTCATGGGGCCTCGTGCGAACAGTAGTTCTGCCCTACAGAATATAGCGAACATCATACGCCTCGGGGTGATGAAGATCACAGGGAGTTGCTAGATCCTGGCTGCTAGTTGCTAGTGTGTCAGGCGCCGGTTGGCTGGCCCACTCACCTATTTCCTGCCGCCTCGTCTAATTGACGACGGAGGCACTATGACCAGACATAAAAGACAGGTGATTTTGTGGTCCGGGCTAGCGGCGATCGTGGCCATCTCCCTTATAGCCACACCAGCGTGGGCTTCGGACGATTCAGGCCGACAGGGCAGCTTTACCGAGGAGCTTCATAAGGTTTTCCCACTTTCCGCGCAGGGACGCATTGAGCTGAAGAACATTAACGGCCCGGTCCACATCGTCGGATGGGACCGCGCCGAGGTGAAGGTCGACGCCGTGAAGAGCGCCTGGAGCAAAGAGCGGCTGGCGGAGGCGCGGATTGAAATCGAGTCAACGGGAGACCGGATTTCGATTCGCACCGAATATCCGAATCACGATCACAACTTCAATTTTGGGGACGATGGCGAACGTAACAATCCGGCTCGCGTAGAGTACACGATTTCGGTGCCGCGGCAGGCGACGCTCGATGAGATCAATCTGGTGAATGGCCGGCTTGATATCAAAGATGTGGCCGGAGAGGTGCGGGCGTCATGCGTGAACGGGCGCATGGAGGTGCAGAACCTACAGGGCCGAACTGAACTCAACACGGTTAATGGAACGCTGGATGCCAGTGTGGCACAACTGCCATCGTCGGGCCTTAAGCTCTCGTCGGTAAATGGCCGGCTGCACGTGACTTTGCCCTCGGACATCAGCGCCGAGGTTGAGGCGAGCACAGTTTCGGGAAGTATCCGCAATGATTTTGGACTGACCGCGATTCGCCACCAGTATGTAGGCCACAATCTGCACGGCCAGTTGGGCGGGGGAGGAGCGCTGGTGACGCTCTCGAATGTGAATGGCGCGATCGAGATCAGCCACGCCAGTGATGGCCGGCCGCTGAGTCCGGCTACGAATTTGGAGCGTGGGCGGCTCGGGATCACGATCGGGACGATGATCGCGATGACGATGATGATGACTAAGCCCGCGGAACGACTCCGCTGCGGTCGTGAATCGCAGGGCTTGCTCCGTTTAGTAAATCGTATAGCCCGGGGCGGGATTGCGGACGTCTGGCTTCGAGGCCATTAGCAACAACGCGCCAATGCGCTTAAATCGCCTTCAGATCGTCGAGCGAATGGAAGGATGTGGTCTGGTAGTTTTCGGGCGTGGGTGTGTCGTCGGGAATGAGCGCGTATTCGACCTTTTCGAAGGCGTGCGCCTTCAGCAAGGTCACGTATTCTTCCGCCGAGCGAACGTGCACGGGGACCTTCAGCTTCGGCACCCACTGAAGAGAATACGGATTGTCTTTGAAAAGATTGATGAGGATGAAGAGGCGGCCGTGCGGCGCCATCACGCGAAAGAGTTCTGCCAGTGCTCGGTCCTGGTCCGGATAGTAGTAAAACGACTCGACCGATAGCACCTTGTCGAAGAAATTTTCTTCCCACGGAATTTTCGCGGCCGAACCTTCGACGAACATCACGTTTTCAAAGTCCTTTGACGCGGCGCGGGCGTGGCGAATCATCTCGTCGGCAATGTCGATCCCGACCACCTGACCGAACCCCTGCGGCCCTTCGCCTACCAGGCGCGCAAGCAGGCGCGTGGCCCAGCCCGATCCGCAGCCGAGATCGAGGACGCGTTCGCCCGGGCGCAGGTCCATGCGGCGGAGAGTCTTCTCGGTGATGTCGAGATGATGGTTCTCCATCTTCGGGCCTTCGCCTTGCTCGGCCCAGCGGTTGAATTCCTGTTGCAGGCGTTCGTCGGGGGACGGGGATTTTTCGGTTGGCATGGCGTTCTCGGCTCTCAAAAAACAATCTCAATTCATCGTATCAAGTTCGAGAAAATCTTTGGGCGAGATGACAGGTCGTTCTATTTGACTCGTGGCAAAGCCGCCACTTATCATCGCGCGGTCGGTTGAACACCGGAGGTCTTCGTGAAAGTCTGCATACCTGCTATCGTTCTCGCCTTCCTGCTTCCCGCTTTTGCCGCTGATTCTCCTGATACCCGCGAGATCACCGATCCTAAAACGATCACGTCGGCGGCCGCGCAGGGAGTAACACCGGTTCCTATTGACGATCTTTTCTTCACGCGCTCGGTCGGCGGGGGTGCGTGGTCTCCGGATGGCAAGCAAATTGTGTTTACCTCCAATTTCACAGGCCGCAACAATCTCTGGAAGGTGAGCGCGGATGGCGGCTGGCCCATTCAGTTGAGCCAGTCGGACGATCGGCAGTCGGGCGCGGTCTGGTCGCCGGACGGAAAGTGGATCGTCTTCCAGTCCGACAAAGGTGGCGGGGAGATTTACGATCTCTACGCGACCCCGAGCGACGGCGGCGAATTGATCAACCTGACAAATACCTCCGACATATCGGAGACGAGCGCGGTCTGGTCGCACGACGGCAAATTTCTTGCGATCAGCTATAAGCCGAAAACCGCTTCTGCTACAGACATCGCGATCCTAGATTGGACGACGCGGACTGTCCGCAACCTGACGCAGGAAAAGACGCCAGACCATATCTGGAACGAGCCGTTCTGGTCTCGCGACGATAAGTTCATTTACGCCACGCGCACAACCGTTTCGTTCACTGATTCCGACGTATTTCGAATCGAGGTTGCCAGCGGCGCCCGTGAAAATCTCACAAAGCACGATGGTGAAGCACGCAACACGGTAAGTTCGATCTCGCCGGACGGGCGCACGTTACTCCTAACCTCCGACAAGCCCGGCGGTTATCCCAACGTCGCGTTGCTCGATGTGGCGACGAAGAAATTGACCTGGGTGACGGACGTCAAATGGCAGGCCGTTCAGGCGACTTCTCTCCGGACGGAAAGCAATTCACTTATGAGATAAACGCGGACGGACGTTCCGACATCTTCCTCGTCGACAAGGCAACACTTAAGGCGACGAGACTGAACATTCCCGCGGGCTTGAATAGCTATGGGGGGAATCCCAGCTCGTTTTCGCCCGACGGGCGCCGGCTGCTCGTCAATCACCAGAGTTCCACGCAACCGGGCGATTATTGGGTGTACGACATCTCACAGCGCGAACCGCATCGCCTGACGTATTCCGCGATTGCCAGTCTCACCGCGGCGAAGGTTCCCGCGTCGCAACTCGTGCACTATCGCAGCTTCGACGGAAAGATCATCAGCGCATTTGTGTGGGTGCCATTCAACCTGAAGCGCGATGGATCGAATCCGGCGATTGTGCTGCCGCATGGCGGACCCACCGGGCAAACGACAGACTACTTCAACCGCACGGTGATCGCTCTGGTGACGCGCGGCTATATCTGTATCGCGCCGAATGTGCGCGGGTCGACCGGGTTCGGGATGGAATTTCAGAAGGCGAACTTTCAGGACCTTGGTGGCGGCGACTTGCAGGATGAGGTGTATGCGGCGAAGTTCCTCGAAGCGACTGGTTACGTGGATGCAAAGAAGATCGGCATCACCGGCGGATCTTACGGCGGCTACATGACCTTGATGGCGATCGGCAAGACTCCCGATGTTTGGGCGGCTGCGGTCGAGGAATACGGCATCATCAACTGGCTGACCATGCTGCAACATGAAGATCCCATGCTACAGCAGTATGAGAAGACGCTACTGGGTGATCCGGAGAAAGACCGCAAGGTCTATGAGGCCGACTCGCCGCTGGCTTATATCCGGAACGAGAAGGCGCCGCTTCTCGTCCTTCAAGGTGATAACGACATTCGCGTGCCCAAAGAAGAGGCGGAGCAGGTCGTCAAGATCCTCCAGGACGCGGGCAAGACCGTGGATGCTCACTACTATTCAAACGAAGGGCATGGTTTTGCCAAGCGGGAAAACCAGGTGGACGCGATCCGGCGGACGATTGAGTGGTTTGACCGGTATTTGAAGGGAACAAGTAGGGCTCAGCACTAGCTCCCAACGCAAGCTCCAACCTCTCAGCTCCAGGCTCTCAGCCAGAACTTGTGCCCGCAGCCTTGTAAGAAAATCCGAGCACCAGAACCTTCCCGGTTGCCGGACCAGCTGAGAGGTTGGCTGTGGTACTACAACGCTGCTTCACTCCGGCGCCTCGAGTTTGAAGAGGCTCTGACCAGCGAGTGCTGTGTAGAAACCCCAGATCGCGATCGCGAGGATGAAGAGCGGGACGGCCAAGGCGTAGGGAGCGTACCAGCGGATGAAGTCGAAGGTGACGGGAACGTTCAGCATGTTGTTGGCGACAAAGACCGCAACCGTGAGGGTGATGAGTCCGAAGCGGACCAGCGCGAATGCCGCAATTGCATAGACGAGTGTGCCGCTAGTTGCGGCTACCCACGGATGGGAGCTTTGCAGGGCATTCAGGGTCGTGAAGATCACGACGAAACCGGCTGCCGCAGCCCACCGATTGCGCAGCAGATAGCGCAAAACGACGAGAATGACGAAGAAGAATAAGGTGCCTTGAATTCCGCCGGGCACCTGCACGATGGCGGATCCGAGAGTGCTGCGCAAGCCCAGCAGATAGTCGGTCGTGAGCAGTTGCGGTGCCGAGTTCAGCCGCGTAATTCCGATCAGGAAGCGGATCTCGATAATCACCACCCAGGTCAAGCCCAGGATCACGCCAAAGAGCACATCGCGTCCGACCAGCGGGTCGCGAATACGCCCACTCACCAGACGAGTCCAGGAAATGATGGTCTGCGGCCAGAGTTTACGCACAAAGGGTTCCAGCGCGAGATAGAGTGTCCAGGACAGTAAAGACATAAACAGGGCGGTACTGAAGGCGACCACAAAGAACCCGACGACATTGGTATCCAGGACCATGTGCCCGAAGCACAACCAGATGGCAATCTGCATGATGAAGACAAAGGTGCCGAGACGGAATGCGCCCTGGCGATCGCTCTTGCCGCGTTTGTATTGGTAGCGAGCGAGAACCGCGGCTCCCACCAAAACGAAAAAGAACAGCAACATGCTGATGATCTGACTGATCTTTCTGCCAAAAGTTTCCTCGAATGGGCGCATGCGCGCAGGGCGTGTCCAAGGCCCGATAGCGCGGAAGAACACGGGCTTGCCGCGCCACGCGCCCGCTTCAATGCGAAGGGGAAGGCCGCTGCCGGGCCACTTCCCTGTCCAGGCGGCGCGGGTGTCGGTGCTGGAAAGAGAAGCCCATTGCGGAGTTGCCGATTGGAACTGCGCAGGATCGAGGCCAGCTAGCGCGAAAAGCGGATTCCAATCGATGGGCTTCGCCGGAGGGGCGTTCTCCTCAACCTCTGGCGGCAGCGCTTCGAAGTACACGAGCTTCCCTTGCGGGTCGAGCATGAGATTGATCATGCCGGATTGCGTGAGTGGCGGATCGGTGAAAGTCACGTTCCCTGGAGTAAGCGAACGTTGGAGGTCGAGGGGAATCAAATAGCGCGGACTTTGGCGGTACGTGAATCGCAGGATTGGCGGCTGTTCCGCGAGTGTTTTGTTCCAATCAGGATGCTTGTCATTGTTCTCGACCCAGTGCACGTAGTCGAAGTCGTGGTCGAAGTCGACGGCAGAATCGACCGGCTTGGCGTCGTAACCGAGTTGGGCCACGATCTCATGAGCGCGATGGGTGAGCACATCGGGAGGCTGATCCAGTTGCATGCGCGCCAGGCCGTCGATGCGCGTGATGAGGTAAACGCCGGCAATCAGTACAAGGAGGCAAGCGGCCATGCAAAGGACGGCGAGTTTGGGCTGCATGCCCTCATTCGCGCCTGCTGCCGCAACCATCTGCGGCGATGGCGTTTCTCCGGCGGCGAGCGCGGCGGCCAGCGGATCGCCTCCTGGGAGCGCGGCTGCTACGGAGAGTGCATTGGCTGGGCGATTTGAGGGCTCGGGTTCAAGGCAACGCAGGATGACGCGCTCGACCAGCGGATCGAGGTCCTTGACGAAGGACGACGGTCGACTGATGTCGCCTGCGGCGCGCGAGCGAACCAAGTCGGCAATGTTGTCGGCGCTGAAGGCGCGTTTACCAGTGAACAATTCGTAGAGTACGAGGCCAAGCGCGTAGATATCGCTCTTCTCGGTGACCTCTTTACCGGAGAGCTGTTCGGGCGCCATATAGGCAGGCGTTCCACTACGCACTTCCGCGCCTTTGGCCTGATCGGCGAGAGCGGCGAGGCCGAAGTCGGTGATGATGGCTTGTCCTCGACCGTCGAGCATGATGTTGGCGGGCTTGAGGTCGCGATGGAGAACACCTTTGGCGTGCGCGGCGGCCAGTCCGGCGCAGAGCTGGCGGGCGATGTCGAGCGCCTTGTCGTTGGGCAGACGACCGATGCGGCGCAGGAGCGAGCCCAGATCCTCGCCGTCGACGTACTCCATGGAGAGATAGGTGTGGCTGTCGACTTCGCCAACGTCGTAAACGCGGCAGACGTTGGGATGCGAGACCTTGCGCGCGATGCGGACTTCGGCCTTGAAGCGATCCAGGAGGGCGGAATCCTCGGCGGCTTCTTCGGGCAGGAACTTGAGCGCAACGGGCTGGCCGAGTATTAGATCGTCGGCGCGATAAACCTCTCCCATCCCGCCGCGACCGAGGAGCGCAACTACGCGATAGCGATCGGCGAGCAATGCTCCAGGCAAGAACCTTCCGTAGTTAAGCAGCGCACTCGACGACGAGCTTAAATGGCTGGACTTGGAGGTGGGACGCGGCGAGCGCGGTGTTGGAGGCAACTCGGACGAGATTAGCGTTGACGCTTGATCGGGGGCGAGTGCGGGCGTGTCTCCGGCGGCCGGAAGCGTCTCGTCTTCAAGCAGCAGCGAGGCGAGCTGAGTAGAGACATCGTCGGTCGAGATGAGCTTGCCGCAAGTCGAACAGAAGCGCGCGAGCGCTGGAACCTGAGTGCCACAGGAGTTGCAACGAGTCATTGGAGCGGATACCTAAGCAGCAAGATGTCTCGATTGGAAATGCTCAGCGGCAGTCTACGTGAATAGCGCCGAAATGGGAATGACTGGAGCAGTTTACCGGATGGTTTACTGTTTTCAGGGCGCCATTCTAAGCGCTCTGTGGGAGCTGATCTTGAAATGAAAGAGCCCGACGAATTTCATTCGTCGCCAGAGCGGCTTTCGGGAAGTTATGAATGTTGAGGTCGAAAGCTGCGTTCATTTCGACGATCGATGACGAACGGGGTGCTCGGGGTGATCGTCCACCGGCCCGGATGGGTGCGCTGGATGTTGAACTGCTCTATGCTCGCCTCGCTGGAGGCGTCGTTGCCGTGGACCTAATACGCCGGATTTGCCATGTGCTTCCGTCAATTTGTGTTGCATCTGCTCTTTCGCTATCCCGTTGAGGCGAAGACAGGAGAGCGCAGTCATCTGCACTCCCCTGGGGCAATGTGCACACAAGGCCAGTCTTCGCCTCGATCAAGTTATGCAGCAGACGCTGCCGCGCCCGAACGTAATGATCGGAAGCCCGCGCGAAGCTCTTCTGAAAAGAGCTTCGGCTGTTCCCATGCTGCAAAGTGACCGCCCTTGGGGAGCTTGTTGAAGTGAATGAGCTTGGGATACGCCTTCTCTGTCCAGCTCTGCGGGGCCGGATAAAGTTCGTCGGGGAAGACGCTTACCGCCACCGGGATAGTGACGCCTTTGGCATTGAAGTACCCTCCCTTGCCCCAATATTCCCAATAGAGACGAGCGCCGGAAAGAGCCGTGTTCGTCAGCCATGTGATTGTGATGTTGTCGAGAATGTCGTCGCGAGTGAGGCCTTCGGATTTCCCCTCAAAGACGCGTGTGATCAGCTCGTAGCTGCGTGCGTCGTGATCAAGGAAATAAGCTGCCAGTCCGACAGGAGAATCTGCGATTCCGTAAAGCGTCTGAGGGCGCAGCCCCATTTGGTACCCGTAGGCGATTCCCTTTTGATAAACAAACTGCAGGCGCTCGTAAGCGACCTTTTCATCGGCTGAGAGATCCGACGGCGCCGGCTTCCCGGAAGCAGCCGCCTGGTCAATCTCGGCCGGAAAAATTCCGGGCATATTGGTGTGAATGGCGAGCAATTCGGGAGCCGCTTGCACACCCATCAGATCTACGATGACCGCACCCCAGTCGCCGCCCTGCGCCACGAATTTCGCGTATCCAAGGCGCTTCATCAGAGTGACCCAGGCGCGCGCAATGTGGTCGGGATCCCACCCGGGTGCAGTCGGTTTACCGGAAAATCCATAGCCCGGTATCGACGGAATCACGACATCGAATGCGTCGGATGCGCTTCCGCCATGAGCCGTGGGATTGGTGAGTGGATCGATGATCTTCATCTGTTCGATGATCGAGCCCGGCCACCCGTGCGTGACGATGAGCGGCAGCGCATTTTCATGCTTCGAACGGACGTGGATGAAGTGAATGTCTAACCCATCAATCTCGGTGATGAATTGCGGCAGAGCGTTCAGTCTTGCTTCCGCTCTGCGCCAATCGTATTCCGTGCCCCAATAGCGCGCGAGCGCTTGGGTCGTCGCAATCTGTACGCCTTGGGTCGCATCTGTGACTGTTTCCCCTTCCGGCCACCGCGTGGCGTTGATGCGTCTGCGCAATTCGGTAAGTTCCTCCTCCGGAACATTCGCATGAAACGGGCGGATAGCGTTCTTTTCAGATGCCGGCTGGCTGCGCTGTGAGTTAGCGGTATTGGTATTCATAGTGTTCTCCTTTCTGGTAGTTTGCGGAATTTCTTGTTCACGCTGGAGTTGATTAGGCTTGCGATGTCCTTTCCTCCTGCGCCCTGACCTGACTCAAAGGTCGGACCGGTGGCATGCGGCTCCGATCCGCACTGTGAAATTCAGTTTTCCTAAGGGGTGACCGAACAAAGGGTATCGTGGGGAAATATCACAGCTCGGGCGCGATTGCAACCCGGGAAAAATGGGGGTAGTGACAAGGTTTGTTTTCCACAGCCTATTGTATTTTCGTCTTGACTATGCTTGAGCGGTCATGCATAATAATCTCATCATGAACCGCCTCAGCACAGCGAAACGCGCACAGATCACCGGAATGATAGTGGAAGGAAACAGCGTCCGCTCCATCACCCGTATGACTGGCGTTTGCCAAGAGGCCATTCTGAAACTGCTCTGCGATCTCGGCAAAGCCTGCGCTGAACATCACAATAGCACTGTCAGAAGGGTTCGCTCTCGCCGAGTCCAGTGCGATGAAGTATGGTCATTCTGCTATGCCAAGGAAAAGAACGTGCCTGTAGAGAAGCAAGGGATTGGCACTGGCAGCGTTTGGCTATGGACAGCGATTGATGCCGATTCTAAACTCCTGCTGTCGTACCTATGCGGTGGGCGTGATGCAGCATGGGCCAATCAGATTCATGGAGGATTTAGCTTCGCGTGTTGCTTCCAGAATCCAGATCACCACGGACGGTCACAGGTGCTACGCTGAGGCCGTCGAAGGTGCCTTCGGAATGGAAGTGGACTACGCGATGCTGATAAAGCTGTATGGCGCACCTTCTGACAATCCCGAGACGCGCTACAGCCCTGCCGCCTGCATCGGTACGCGCACCGGCGTACTCAGCGGCTCACCCGATCCTCGGCACATCTCTACGTCCTATGTAGAACGAATGAACCTGAACCTGCGAATGGGTCTACGACGATTCACACGGCTGACGAATGCCTTCTCGAAGAAATTCGAGAATCACTGCCATGCCGTCGCGATCTACTTCGCTTACTACAATTTCTGCCGCGTGCATCAAACCCTCAGAGTGACGCCCGCGATGGAAGCTGGAATCGCGGATCACGTCTGGTCGGTTGAGGAATTGGTAACGCTTCTGGATGCCAAAACTGCGCTGCGGGCGGCGTAGAATGTGATATATTCCGTGGCGGTGGGCCTGGTAGGGGTCGATCCTACGCACTCCCGAGTCAAGGTCGGGTGCTCTACGCTGAGCTACAGGCCCACATTCAATTTCAGTGAATCCTACCAGTTCTCGCGACCCCCGTCCACTGGATTATCAATCGGTCATGACCGCTTAAACCCGTCCAAGACAGTTTAGGTCGCTAGACTTGATTACCAATGCCCTTCCCCGACATTAACCTCTCAATTTCTATATAAAACGGCGTGCGCGCGGGCGTATGCTCCTGACTGGTCTTGGAACAATTCGTCATGTCCACGCTTAGTCTTGGAACTTTATGGTACACTCTCCCATAGGCTTGGAGGTTAACTATGCCAGATGAATTGGCTCCTGCCGTTGCCGCCCTCCAAATTAAGTTGGGGGAACAGCAAAAGGCGGTGAGCGAAACAAAGAAAACGATAAACATGCTCCTGAAGATGATGGGGCAAGACCCCGCATATCGTGACGACGAAGATGAGCCCAGCGGCATCATCCGCGCCGACCAGTATTACGGGAAGGGTCTGGCGACCGCTGCTCAGGAATATCTCACGATGCGAAAACAGGCGTGCCAGCCAGAAGAAATCTTACGCGGGCTGCTTGCCGGAGGATTTGACTTTGATGTGATCGGGTGGAAGGAGGCGGATCGAGTCCGTAGCCTTTCAATGTCATTGGCGAAGAACGTAGCCAAGTTCCATCGGCTAAAGAATGGCAGCTTCGGATTGAAATCCTGGTACGATTCCGACTTTCTCAAGAAGGCTGCTGCGAAGAAAATGATTCGGGCAGAGGGGATTAACGAGCCGGTTGAGGTTGATGAAGATGACGGCACCGTATACATCCCGAAAGTAGGCGACTACGTGCAGTGGGAACCGAAGGGGATTTTACAGTTTATGGAGCCAAAGCGGATCGTGAAAATCTCAGACGACGGCGCGTTCGCTTTCGTGGAAGGTAACCACACTGGGCTTCCAGTGAGCGAATTAACTTTGGAGGAGAAGCCAGCGAAGGATTCTGCTAAAACAAAAGGCCGTCCGGTAGCAGACCGGACAGCCTAGAAAGGCGATGCTATGTGAGAACAGTAACGATTTCGGTTCAGACCACGAAGGTGATTATTACCGTGACCAGCGGAGATGACACCCTAGTGATCGAAGTACCGATAATCCAATAAGCCACGCTGCTGCCGTTCGGTGGCCTCATGAACCACCGGACATCGGATTATACACCCTTATCTTTAGCCCAGCGGGCCTGCGCGGCCTGCTGGGCTATTGCCTTTCTACGGGCTGCTGATAGCTTATTAGCTCTGGCATTGCCGCCCTTTAGCCCACCCTGACGGCCTAGCGCCACTGCCGCCGGATTCTTCCCTAACGAGCTACCTATGGCCTCTTCGACCGTCCGTAAGGCATTCTGAAAATCGTCTCTTTTGACGCTTGACCGCTTAGGCATGAATACATCTTCGCACAGGTGTCATGCCAATTACCACGGTCACTCAGGGGGAAACCTTGTCACCACCAAAATGGGAGACCTTGGCGCGGGGCGGTCAGCAATGCAGATTGCTTAGTGCTCGGCCAGCGCCCGATGGACCATGTAAATGGCAATGGCGCCTTCACCCACCGCGGAGGCTACTCGCTTTACGTTGCCGGCGCGAACATCGCCGACGGCGAAGACCGAGGGGAGACTGGTCTCGAACATCTGCGGCGGGCGAGTTGAGACTCCAGAGGCCATACGCGGCAGGAGGCGATGCGATCTCTGGCGATGAAACTAGCGCTGATGAAACCTGGGATGTGGCCGATCCATTATGCGCAGTAGGGATATCGCGCCCAGTCAGGATGAAGCCCTTTTCGTCGAGCGCCACGCAGCCTTGCAGCCATTCGGTGCGCGGGGAAGCTCCGGTCATGAGGAAGAGGTGGCGGATGTCGTGTGTCGAGATTTCGCCGGTCTTCTTGTTGCGCCAAGTGACAGAGCGGAGTTGTCGGTTGGCACCGCCATTGCGGTCGCCGTCCATGTCTGTGATTTCAGTGTTGGAGTGAAGTTCGATAGCGGGGTTTTCGGTGATGCGCTGGATGAGGTAGCGAGACATGGTCTCGGCGAGTCCGCCGCGGCGCACCAGCATGTGGACCTTGCGGGCAGTTTGCGCCAGATAGACGGCAGCCTGACCGGCGGAGTTGGCTCCGCCCACGACTACGACATCCTCACCAACGCAAAGTTGCGCTTCAATGTAGGTCGCGCCGTAGTAGATACCTCGGCCTTCGAACTCTTTGAGATTGGCGATCTGCGGCTTGTTATATTGTGCGCCGGTCGAAATAACGATCGAACGCGCGGCAATGCGTTCGTTATTGTCGAGCACGATTTCGTAGGGCCGCTTGCTGCAATCTAGCCGGGCGACGCCATGACCAATCATCATTTTCGCGCCGAATTTTTGCGCCTGTGCGATAGCGCGGTTGGCGAGTTCCATGCCGGAGACGCCAGTGGGAAAGCCGAGATAGTTTTCGATTTTTGAGCTGGAGCCGGCTTGGCCGCCTGGGGATTCGGCTTCGACGACGAGGGCATCAAGGCCTTCGGAAGCCGCATAAACAGCGGCGGCGAGACCGGATGGGCCTGCGCCCACGATGATCACGTCGCGCACCTGCGAGCCATCGATGCTGACGTTGAAGCCAAGGCAGTCAGCGAGTTCCTGCACGCTAGGATTTTTCAATACAGTGCGAAGGTTGCAGATGACGACCGGAACCTCGGAGAGCTTTACGTCGAAACGATCAAGAATCGCCTGGGAGTCTCTGTCAGTGTCGAGATCGATGTAAGTGTAGGGGTAGGCGTTGCGGCCGAGGAACTCACGCACGCGCAGTGTACCGGAACAATGGCGCGAACCGAGGACAATAACATTGCCGTAACCTTCGCGGATCAAGGCGAGACGGCGCAGGATGAAGGCGCGCATGAAGATCTCGCCGAGTTCGGCATCTTTGGCAACGAGAGAGCGGAGGCCGTCGGGAGGGACTTCGAGCACTTCTCCGGCTTCGGTGATGCGGCCGCGCACCAAGGAGCGCGCGCCGGTGATCATGGACATCTCTCCGGTGAATTCGTGGGCCGCGTGACCGACGATGTAGCGCTCGATGTCGCGTCCGCCTTTAACGGTGGGCTGAACGATTTCCATGGCGCCGGAAAGGAGGACGAAGAATGGGATGTTAGTGTCGTTCGGCTCAAAAAGAATTTCGCCCGTCTCTACTTTGCGGCGCTTGCCGACGGGACAAATGCGATGGATCTGGGCTTCAGTGAGGGTGGGGAAGGCTTGCGTTTTCGGGTCAAGGATGCTGGGTGCGGGCCATGTGGACATATGATTTTCCTGGGCGAAGCCGGCAGTTGATCAGAGAGTATAGATGTTGCGAGGAGAGATTGGATGCAGCGGACATGCGGGCAAGGGCACATTGAAGAACGTCTTCTTTGCCGCTTCGCGGCTACTCGCCGGCAACAGAGTGGAGATCTTCGAAAAAAGTAGGATAGGAAACCCCGGCGGCGTCGGAGCCGTGGATCACGGTTTCGCCTTCGGCGCGCAGTGCCGCTACGGCGAAGGCCATGGCGATGCGGTGGTCGCCGAAGGAATCGAGTTCGGCACCGTAAAGTTTTTGTTGGCCGGGAATGCGCAAGCCGTCGGGGCGTTCTTCGAACTCGGCGCCCATCTTTCTAAGGTTCGTGGCGACGGCAGTAATGCGATCGGATTCCTTGACACGCAGTTCCCTGCCGTCGCTTACTTCCAGGCCATTTTCCGAATACGGTGCAATTGCGGCCAAGACGGGGATCTCGTCGATTAGCGCGGCAGTATCGGCACCAGCGATCGTTCCGGCTCTCCAAGTTGAGCCTTGGGCCTCGATGGCTCCGACCAGTTCGCCGTGCTGCTGTTCGATCTGGCCGACCGTGATTTTCAGACCCATCTGAATGAGGATGTCGAGGAGACGGGCGCGCGTAGGATTCATGAGAATGCCCGGGAGGGAAAGCTGGGAGCCGGGAAAGAGCGCGGCGGCGCAGAGAAAAAATGCGGCGCTAGAGAGATCGCCGGGAACGTGGGCTTCGATGGCGGTTAGCGTTTGGCCTCCACGAATGGTGGCGACGTTGGCATGGTGATCGACTTCGGCTCCGAAGGCGCGGAGGGCGAGTTCGCCGTGGTCGCGGGTGCGGATGGGTTCTTCGACTGTCGTTTCGCCGTCAGCAAACAGTCCGGCGAAGAGAACGCAGGACTTGACCTGGGCGCTTGCGATTTCGGGCTTGTAGTGAATTGCTTTGAGGGGGCCGCCTTGAATTTTAAGCGGAGGGCGTCCGGCTTCGCTGCAATCGATTTTCGCGCCCATTTCGGAGAGTGGCTTGATGATGCGGGACATGGGACGGCGAGAGAGGGATTCATCACCGAAAAGTTCGCTGGTAAAGTGCTGGCCGGCGAGGATGCCGCTCAGCATGCGCATGGTCGAACCCGAGTTGCCGCAGTCGAGTGGAGCTGCCGGCGCGTCTAGAATTGGGCCGATCCCGATCACTTCGATGGCGCCGTCGTCGGTGCGGTGGTGCGGCGCGCCGAGCTGCTGCATGCAGGCGAGAGTGCTGGCGCAATCACGCGCGGCGGAAAAATTGTGAAAACGGCTGGTGCCGCGAGCGATGGCCGCGAGCATGGCGTAGCGATGAGACACGGATTTGTCGCCAGGAATATGTACGACGCCGTGGACTGTGCGCGCCGGGCGGATGGTCACGGATGGCATGGAATTTCATCATAAAGCACGGGTCACCGGTCTGGGTCACCGCTCACCGAAGAGGTTACGGCTTCCTTTCGCATTTTCGGACAAAATCTTACAAGCCATCGCTGCAACCAGCATCAAACTTCTAAAATGGGATTCAGATCACACGTGGGAATCTGCCTTGTGCGCGGCTCCGCTTATATCTTCATTAGGCCAGAGGGCGGAGCATCACCTTTGTGTCTTGGATGGAAACCGCAGAGAGGATAGTGTTTAGCCACTCATGGTTGTTTCTGTGACGTTCCGGCTTGCCGCTTTTGCGTATGTGATTCTGTTATGCGCGTCTTTTGTTTTGGCACAGGGCGTGGGGCCAGCGGCTGCCGATCCGAATCCGCCGAACGCGCCTTCCGCCGGCGAGAGCGTTCCGTCCGCGCCCGGAAGTATCATCGGCACGGTGGTCGATCAGAGCGGAGCAGTGGTAGCCGGGGCGCAGGTGAAGCTCACCAGAACGGGCGACAAAAACGCTCTATCCGCTCAATCCGGGACCGATGGCCAATTCTTTTTCCCGAAGGTCGGTCCGGGAAGCTTTCAGCTCACGATCACGTCGGCGGGCTTCGAGACTAGCACTTTGTCTGGAACGTTGCATCCAGGCGAGATTGAGACCTTGCCGCAAATTGCGATGGTGGTGGCCGAATCGCGCACCGAGGTGCAGGTTGGATTGAGCCAGGTAGACATCGCGACGGAGGAGATCAAGGTCGAAGAGAAGCAGCGCGTCTTGGGGGTGGTTCCGAATTTCTATGTGAGTTATGTGGCGGACGCAGCGCCACTGGACGCGAAGCAGAAATTTCAGCTGGCGTTCCGGACGATTATCGACCCCTTTACATTTTTTGTAGTGGCGGCGACGGCAGCGATCGAGCAGGGCCAAAATCATTTTGCCGAGTACGGCCAGGGCGCACAGGGATATGGCAAGCGATTTGGCGCGACATACGCCGACACGGTGACCGGGACGCTGATTGGCGGTGCGATTCTGCCAACGGTGCTGAGGCAGGATCCGCGGTACTTCTACAAGGGAACGGGGTCGGTGCCGTCGCGGGGGATGTATGCGATTGCGAGCGCGTTCATCTGCAAGGGCGACAATGGCAAGTGGCAGCCGAACTACTCGAACATGCTGGGAAACCTGGCGGCGGGCGGGATGTCGAATTTGTATTATCCCGACCAGGACCGGAATGGGGCGGGCTTGACGGTAGAGAATGCGGCAATCGGGATTGGGGCGACCGCGATCCAGAATTTGTTTCAGGAATTTATTGTGAAGAAACTCACGCCGAAGCGGGCGGGGAAGAATGGGCAGCCGTAAGCAATGAGATGAAGGCGCACGGAGACGGGAGAGAGTGCGGTGCCGGAATCGAGTCCTTTCTTCACCGCTGATAATCGTTACGGGTTGTGGCGTCGCTGCCACCGGATCTCGACCAAGCGCTGCACTCAAGAAAGCACCCAGCATTTCGGCCTGACCTGGGCGCGAATTTTGCATCTGATCCGCAACCATGAACTGCAGAGCCGGAAGCAGCCGCGCCGGATTTGGCTGGCGGTAGTATGTTTGTAGAAACTCACCATACTCTTTAGCTTCCTTGAAAATTTTCTCACTCCCCGTTTCGAAGCTCTCGATTTGAATGGTCGAGGAACTCAATACCTGGTGACCCTTGGGAGATTCGACCTGCGCTTCTAGAGTTGCGGTACCGTCGTTGGCATCCGCGGGCGCGCACCAATGGTCGGCCGAGGCGCCAAGGCTGGCCATCGTCTTAATTCGATCCGGCATCTTCACGCCTGCTACAGCCAGTGCCTGGTTCGCAAAGTCTAATCCCTCCGGCTTGATTTGCTTGAACGCGGAAAGCAGCATGGACGAATGGCTATCGGCATGACCTGCAAACTGCACGCGGAACGACAATTTTGTCTTTTCAGGTACTCGTCTCGATTGTCCCCCGTGGAATATATTCCGACGCGAATACACTGGCCGGGGTTGAGCAAAGTGACGTTCTGCGGAGCATTCACTAATGGCAACGTATGCGTCCATTGCCTGTCGACCACGGCTTCAGCAAGGGCAACAATCTGGGGCTCGATCTTAGGGGGCGATGGCTTCGGCGAAGGGTAAGTCGCATCTTGAGCCATGACTAAGGCAGCAGTCCACGCAGCTAACAGCCCACAAATGACCATCATTCGCGCTGGGTTCGGCATGAGGACGAAACGCACGATTCGCATATCGGAATCAGTAAACTGCGATTTCCGGGTGAATGCAAGTTAATCCCAAGGCCGCAAATGGGCCACGTAATCTAACTCAGCTTAACTGTCGGCAAGAACTTCGGCGCTTGCCTGGCCTTGGTGGCCCGCTCGAAGGCATAGGCTAACTTGATTAGGACTGGCTCGCTCCAGGCGCGGCCGAAGAAGGAAATTCCTACTGGCAATCCGGAGATGAATCCGGCGATGACATTGATGTTGGGATAGCCCGCGACGGCAGCGGCGCTTGAACTGCCTCCGGCTACGTGATCGCCGTTGATGAGGTCGGTGATCCAGGCGGGACCGCCGGTGGGGGCGACGATGGCATCGAGTTGGTGCTTGTCCATGAGCGCGTCGATGCCGTCGGTGCGGGCGAGTTGATGATTTTTCGCCAGGGCATCGAGATACTCTTTTTCGGTCAGCGGACCCTTGGCTTCGGCTTTGATGAATAGATCCTGGCCGAAGTACGGCATCTCTTTTTCGCGATTGCGCTGGTTGAAATCGATGATGTCTTTAAGGGTATGCACGGGCGAGTTGGCGAGGCGCGCGAGATAGGCGTTGAGGTCGGCTTTAAGTTCGTAGAGCATGACGAGCAATTCGGTGTCGTCGAATTTGCCGAAGGAATCGAGGTCGGCGGGATCGACCAGCGTCGCGCCTTGTTTTTTCAGGACGTCGAGGGAGCTGCTCCATGAGGGCGTCGACGGCGTCGTTGAAGCCAAAATATTTTCGGGCGACGCCGATGCGCGCGCCTTTGAGGCCGTTGGGATCGCAGAATTGCGTGTAGTCGGCTTGCGATTTGCCGGCGCTGGCGGTGGTGGCTTCGTCGTCGGGATCTGGGCCGGCGAGCGCGCCGAGAAGAAGAGCAGCGTCGCGCACGGTGCGGCACATCGGTCCGGCCGTATCTTGCGAGTGCGAGATGGGAATGATGCCGTCGCGGCTGATGAGGCCGACGGTGGGCTTGATGCCGACGAGGCCGTTGGCCGAGGACGGGCAGACGATGGAGCCGTCGGTTTCAGTGCCGATGCCGGCGGCGGCGAAATTGGCAGAGACGGCTGCACCGGTGCCGGAACTGGAGCCGCAGGGATTGCGGTCGAGGGCGTAGGGATTTTTTGTGAGGCCGCCGCGACCGCTCCAACCGCTGGTGGAGTGGCTGGAACGGATGTTGGCCCACTCGCTGAGATTGGTTTTACCGAGGATGACGGCGCCGGCAGCGCGCAGCTTTTGCGCAACGAAAGAATCTTTGGGCGACTTTTGCGCCGACGAGCGCGAGCGAACCAGCGGTGGTCATCATGCGGTCATCGGTGGCGATGTTGTCTTTGATGAGGACCGGAATGCCGTGCAGTGGGCCTGCGGAATTTGCCCGCCTGGCGTTCTTTGTCGACGGACTCGGCGATGGCAAGCGCGTCGGGATTCATCTCGATGACGCTGTTGAGAACCGGGCGGCCATTGTCGTCGCGCATGTCGACGTCGGAGACACGGACCCAATATTTTTCGACGAGAGATCGGGCGGTGAACTTGCCAGATTTCAATCCGTCCTGGAGATCGGAGATGGTGATCTCTTCGAGGTCGAAGGGCTGCGGCTGGTACGCGGTCGGGCTCTTGCTGGAGGATCCGCGATTGGCAGCGGAGAGTTCTCGCGCTCCTGCTAGAGCAGGCGTCAAAGCAACGACTCCTCCGAGCGTGGCTGTTTGGAGAAAGGCGCGGCGCGTGGAATTGGGAGAATGTTTGCGGGACATGCGGTGTAACTATAGCAAGAAGAGGGCGAATTGCGGAGGTTAGATTGAAGAGGTGAACAGCCAGGAGCTGCGCACTTCGGGCTTGAACTGCGACTTGCGGCTTAGTTTCGAGGGCCAGCCGCTGCCAGGATCTCGTGCGGCACTTCGCGGATGGTTACGCAGAACTCGAACATGGGCGTTTCCGTGCCGCGACCCCAGCGATTGACCTCCCAATGCGCGCGGATCGACTTCACATGGGGCGTGGCTGTGAGATCGACCAGCAGCGGGTTTTCACCGCGGTAAAATTTTTGCTCGAAGGCTGCCAGCGGCTTGGGATCGAAGGTGGTGCCGTCGGCTGATCCTTGCACGCTCACGTCGATGGACTCCTGCTCGATGATATCGGTGATGGCGAAGTTAAGCAAAAAGACGCGGGTTGTGCCGGAGCTGACGTCAAGAGCGGGACCGTCTCCCTTGGCGGTGGCAACGGTCTTTTCGGGGACGAGGAAGGCTTCGATCATGACAGGCAAGTTTAACAGATGGCCGCCAGGGTCGGGCATGCTGCGATTGTCGGGTGCGAGGTTATCGGTAACCGGGCTTCGGTCACCGCTTCTGAATTAGACCCTAGATCAGCGGGACGAAATCCAGGAATTGACGGAGCAGCGGAGCTACCGCTTCCGGGCGCTCCCACGGCGCGTAGTGGCCGGCTTTGGGGATCATATTCAGGCGACTGCCGGGAATGTTCTGGCGCATGAGTTCGCCGTCGGCGGCGGTGGAGAGCGTGTCTTCTTCGCCGATGACGATCAGCGTGGGCAGGTTGATGTGCTTGAGATCGGGGGTCGAGTCGGGACGTTCGGCCATGCCGCGCAGCACAAGGCTGATGTCTTCAGGCGACATTTTGCGCATCATGCGGAGAGCGACTTCCACGAGATCTGGTCGGGATGAAACAGTGGTCGCTCCCAGCAGCTTCGGAATCATGCCCTGAAGAAATTGTTCGGTTCCCTGCTCGAGGACCAGATCGGCATTTTTGAGGCGATTTGCTCGGGCTTCGGCGGTGTCAGACTGCGGCCGCGTGTCACAGATCGCCAGGGCCGAGACTCGGGAACGATAGCGACGCAGGAATTCGAAGATGATGTAGCCACCGATAGAACAGACGATGAAAGCGGCCTTGCCTATATCGCACGCATCCATGATGCGGGCAATATCGGCGGCATGTTTGGCCATAACTGCAGGACCCTGACCGATTTCGGATTGGCCATGGCCGCGGAGGTCTGGGAGGATCAGGCGGTAGCGCGACAGAAGTGCGGGAACGACGGGCAGCCAGAATTCATGATGCGAAGGAAAAGGGTGAAGCAGGACGACAGGTGGGCCGTCGCCCTGAATTTCGTAGAAAATTTCGGCGTCATCGCTTCGCACCGTGGGCATCGCGAATTAGGGTATCAAAGAATCAGCCGTCTGCCGTCAGGTATCAGCCCTCAGTTTTCGATGACCTCTGCCTGAGAGCCTTGATGCCCACAAAGTTCTGTCTAGCCAGCGACCGTCTGCTGGTGAACGACTACCGGAGGCAGCGCGTACTCCTCCGGGATGATGATCCAAGCGAGGACGTAAGCGATCAGGCCGGGGAAGAATCCCGAGGCGAAAGTCAGGAAGACCCACAGAATGCGGACCAGCGAGGTGTCTAGACCAAGGTGTTCGGAGAGGCCCGAGCACACTCCCGCGATTTTCCGATTGAAGCGCGGGCGCATCAGCTTCGAGGTGCAATGAGGGTAAGCAACGGCGCGTCCGCAATTGGAGCAATAGCGAGCTTGATCGGAAAGGCCGGTGCCACAGGCATTGCAGTACATGGTGCCGGAGTTCATATGGTTCGCCCCCTGAGTGATTATACGAGGGATTAAGCAGGAAGGTTCCACGCCAAAACTGCCCCATCGGCTACTCGCGGTACGCTTCCCTCATCCGTTTGCGCGCCTTGTCGGCTTCCACATTTCCGGAATTGATGTTTACCACCGCCTGATATTTCTTTAAGGCGGCATCGCGATTCTGCATCTGGTCATACATCTCACCGGCACCCAAGTCGGCCTTTTGCGCTAACTCAGGATCGGCATCCTTCATCTCGGTAACCTGCTCGTAGGCAGCGGCAGCGGCCGAATATTTCTTTTGGGTGCGCAAGACATCGCCCAGTGCGACGCCTGCCAATTCGTAGTGCAGGCTACCGTATTTGCCTTCACGGCCGTTCTGCCACACGAGGCGATATTGCTCTTCGGCCTGGTCGAGTTTGCCGGAGGCGCGCAGCAGGTTTCCCTTCTCTATGGGGAGGAGGTAGTTGCGCGGGAAGCGCGGAGTAAGAGCGTTCGCGATGTCGAGCGCATCACTGTAACGATGCTCGCGGCGCAAAAATACCAGTAGCACCATGCCTGCGTCGACGCTGGTTTCTTCGTTGGCGTGGTAGGCATCATACAAATACTGAATGCCCTTTTGCTTGTCGCCGCTGAGACCGACGAGCGCGACGGCTACTTTGACGGCAAACGACAAGCTTCCCATCACGTAATTGTGGGTGCCGACGACGAGCTTGGCGTCGGTGTAGTGGGGGTCTAACTCGAGGACACGTTCGTGATCATGTCGGGCACCGACAGCGTTTCGCAGGGCAGAAAACCACGCGCGTTCGATGAGTCCGGTGTAGAGCGCGAACTGGGCGCGGGTGACGCCGCGGGCGTAGAGCATGTCTATGTTGCTCGGGTTCCGGCTGAGTTCAGCGTCTTCGATCTTTTCGGCTTGCTGGACGAGTTCCTTGATACGTTGCTTTTGCGCAGGATCGCCGGGGCGATGCGGTTGTCCGATGAAGCTGTCGCTGGTGTATTCGCCGGTATTGATGGCTCCCATACGGTAGAGCTCACGCACGAGGAGAGCGGAGAGCAGGTGGTTGATGGCAAAGGGGTCGCCGGGATGGCGGGCGATGATGGTTTCGAAGTCGTGGATAGCGGCGTCGTGGTCGAGGTTGTAGAAGTGGTCGATGGCGGCCTGGTTGAGGGGATCGAGCGGGACGGATGGTGCCGGGAGCCGCAGGGCCAGCGGCTCGGGCGGGGAACGGTGTCAGCAATGTCCCGAGCAGAAGCAACGCGGACAAAGCAACCGCGGAGACACGGGACCTTGGCAAGCAGAATCTGGACAATTCGAACCTGGGCATGCGGTAAGGCAAGCCCGTTCAGTTTAACTGATCGCCCGCCGGTGCTATGTACACAGAAGTCGGGCTGGCGCATGGTTACTTCGGGGAGAACCAAGGCAAGTACGTGCTAGGCGGGGTGAGATTGTGCAAAATATAGAGGAAATTTGGGCTTATCGCGTAATTCTTGCCCTCCCATCGGTCGCCTACCCCCATCGGCGAGCCCGTAAATGCTGTCTTTATAGTCAAGGGTTTTGGTGATCCGCTTGCGAGTAAGAAGCGGACACAAAAGGAACTCCGGCATGGCAGAAGCACTGGAACAGGCTCAGCATGAGTTTTGGCGCCCACCCGCGAAGGCGGAAGTGGCGGTTACCCAGGACCGCAGTGAGACCTGCAATGAATGCGGGACCGAATTCATCGTCGGCTCGCGCTTTTGCCATAGTTGCGGGACGAGCCGTCCGGAAGCGACTCGGCTCCAAGCCGGGGTACTGCCCACAGTAGAGATTCCGGGGCTGACCGAGTTTGCTGCACTGGGCAAGCGCATTGGCCTTTCGAAAGTCTGTTTGGGCGCCTTCCTTTTCGGAATGCTCTGCCTGATAGGCGCATTGGCGGTGGGCATCGTTTTCACCGCCCGCACGACCCTCGACTGGCAGGCGATCCAGATGTGGCGGATCGAATGGCTGCTAGCGGCAATCGCCAGCTTTGGCGCTGGGCTACTGCTGAAAAAAGCGGCGTAGACACTTCGTTCGATCCCAATTCCCTACCTTAGTTTTCGCGTGGGTGTCTAACCCTGTGTGAAGTTGCAGGCAGGCCGCGAGCTGGCGCGACGTTCATCGGACAGCTGACCGAATGCCGATACTTTCAAATCAGCTCCGGGAGTGCGCAGGTTCGGGTTCGGTCACAGGCTGGCTTGGCCTGCGTTGCTGGGTCATGCGATAGAGGTGGTGGAGCGGTCCCGCACCATGTCCCAGCGGTTGGGCGTTGATAATTGCTGCCGAGATGTATGCCTTCGATAGCAGAACTGCTTCTGGCAGGCCGCGTCCGTGAGCAAGGTGGCAGGCCACGGCGGTGGCGAAAGCGCAGCCGGTGCCATGAGTTGACGTGGATTTCTGACGGTCCGCCTTAAAGAGTTCCTGCTCAATGCCCTTTTCGGTCGTGAAGCTAAGGAGATCGATCGCCTTCTCGAGGTGGCCGCCGGTGATCACCACGTTAGTGGCTCCCAGCGCGTGCAAGCGCCGGGCGGCTTGGCGCATGGAATCGACTGCGGCACCCAAAGAAACCGTCCCATTCCCTGCCGGGTCACCTTGCGAAGAGGACGCATCAGCGGCCGCTGCAAGCGACGGGGCGCAGATGGCTCGGGCCTCGTCGAGGTTAGGCGTCACTACCTCAGCCAGCGGAAACAGGCGCTCGATCATCAAACGCCTTCCGGCGGCGTCCAGTAGATCAGCTCCCGAGCTTGACTTAAGGATAGGATCGAGCACTATATGCGGCAGCCGGGTTTTCTCGAGAAAGTTGGCGACCGCCAGAACCACCGACTCCGTTGCCAGCATGCCAATATGGACGCCTTGGATATTAAAGTCGGATGCGAGTTCATCCAAAGTACCGGCAATGACGGCGGGATTAACCGCCTCAAGCTGTCGCACTCCCTGGGTCGATTGGACTGTCAGGGCCGTAATGCAAGCCACGCCGTAACACTCATGGGCCGCTATTGTCTTGATATCGGCGGTGATGCCCGCTCCGGATGAGGGGTCGAAGCCCGCAACGGTCAAAACAACAGGGGGGAGCGGGGAGGGCACCGACATACTCTACCCGAAAGATGAGGCGAGAAGTATGCCACTTTTTGGCATGTCCCCATTTTTGGTCCCATGGCGAATGGGCTTTGCGGTGCAACACCCTGCCAAGCTGTGCACTGAAAGTGACGCATCCTATTTACCATTGAGTAAAGGACCATGTCAACAAGTTTATTGTTATCAATAGTTTATAGACTAAACTGGTTAAGTTTATCACTCTAAACGAGTTGCAAGAATTAGTGCACCCTCTACTTTTTACTAATTTACTGTTTAGTTAGCACTAGCTTGTCACTAGATTCAATCACATAGCGCTTAAAATACGTAGTTTCATTGGGCTAAGTCAATGATTAATTACCACTTAGTTAATTCCATTAGGGATTTTTCTGATTGACTTAAACCCTCATCCCCCGTAGCATCACTCAATCGTTTGGCAAAGGAGCAAACGACCAAAAACGACTTTCAAACGGAGGTAATCGAATGCGACGACGTTTCGCCGAAAGCCTGGCCGTGCTGTTATCGGTGGCCAGTCTGGGGGCAGGAGCCGCATCCGGGCCAAGCCTGGAAGCCGCCAAGGTCACTAAGCCGTGGGTCACGGTCACACCCAAGGAGACCAGTGGTCACGCGAGCAGTTCAACCAAGAAACCGCCAGCATATCAAGTGGGTACCGCATCCTGGTACGGAGACTATTTCCAGGGTAAACAGACGGCCAGCGGTGAACCCTACGATATGAACGATCTCACAGCCGCCCATCCTACTCTGCCATTGGGAAGTTTCGTCAAGGTAACGAACTTGAGGAACGGCAAGGCTGTCGTAGTGCGAGTCAATGACCGGGGTCCCGTCGTGGATGGCCGGATCATTGACGTTTCCTACAATGCGGCGCGGGCGCTGGGATTCAAAGAGCGTGGTCTGCAAAGAGTCCGTCTGGACATCTATCACCCGCAGACGATCGCCAAGCTGGAACCAGTAGCCAATCTCAACTAAAACCCGTTACACTCGCTAGCGATGGGCGAACAGATTGACCCGCGCGAGCGACTGATCGTTGCACTGGATGTTTCGACCGGCGAGGCCGCCCGAAAGATTGTGGCGGCCGTCGGCGATTCGGCTTCGACCTACAAGATCGGAATGCAACTCTATACGGCCGAAGGGCCGAGCATTGTGCGCGATCTCATTTCCTCGGGGCGGCGGGTCTTCCTCGACATGAAGTATCACGATATTCCTAACACGGCCGGCGCTGCTGTGCGCGAGGCGGCGCGTCTGGGCGTGAGTATGTTAACGGTCCATGCGGCGGGAGGCGGCAAAATGCTGCGCGCGGCCCGGGAGGCTGCGGAGAAGGTGAATCCGAAAACGCTCGTTCTGGCCGTAACTGTCTTGACGAGTCTCGACGGCGGAGATCTGGAGACGCTCGGCATACGGGGTGGAGTATCCGACCAGGTTCTGCGGCTGGCGGCGCTGGCGCTAGGAAACGGATACAAAGGCCTGGTTTCGTCGGCTCAGGAGTGCGCCGCGCTGCGCCAGGAGTTCGGAAACGACTTCGTGATTGTGACACCGGGCGTGCGTCCCGCGGGCAGCGGACACGACGACCAAGCCCGCGTGGTGACGCCAGCCGAAGCGATTGCCGCCGGCGCGTCGCACATCGTGGTGGGACGGCCGATCACCGAAGCTGCAAATCCGGCGGCGGAAGCGCGCGCGATTCTCGGGCAAATCGCGGCGGAAAGCCACCAGCCGATTTCCAGCTAGCCCACCCACCTTTCACTTTTTTCCTGAAATTAGACTCTCTTGCATGGGGCCTTGCCTGCATAGATGCTCATGCCGCTGTCTTCACCACCGCGCTCCCTCTCGCTACGGTTTATGCAGTAGTTCCCGCATCCGCATTGCCTGATCCACTACGGTCCCGGCATCCCCGGCAGGCCAAGCCTCATCGGATAGACGCAAAACTCGACGTGCGTCTGGAGTGCAGCTAGGACGATACCGGGCGCCGAAGGAGAAGAAAGATGAAGCGGATGAGAATTGCCAGTACAGTTCTTTTCTCCCTGATCTTCGCGGCGTTAGCCTTCGCCTCGCCCCGACAGCAGGAAGAGCCCAAATCCAAGGAAGCATCTCCAGCGATGGAGCGTCCCGAGGGCAAGCCTGAGGCTAAACCTGAATCGCAGGAACAAAAGCCGGATGAGATGAAGCCGGAAAAGAACGAACAGGAAAAACAGGACAAGAACGCGGACAAACAGGAAGAGAAGGAAAATAAGGATCGGGATAAGCAGGACAAGAAGGCAGACAAGAAATCCGGAAAAGACATGGACAACATGCGCAACGAGAACCATGACAACGCGCGCGCTGCCGGCAAGGGCGGCCATATTCCGGACGACAAATTCCGTTCTAGCTTTGGCCGGAGCCACACCTTCCATCCCAGCCGACCCACAGTAGTCGGAGGCCGGCCGACCTTTGTCTATGGCGGCTATTCCTTCATCATGGTCGATCCGTGGCCGGCCGATTGGGCCTATTCTGACGATTGCTATATCGATTACATCGATGGCGAGTACTTTCTCTTCGATCTGGCGCATCCTGGAATGCAGATCGCGCTGATGGTGTCGATGTAGGACGAGTAATTGAACGGAATCCGCTGAAACTTCAGCGGACCAAAAATCGAGGCATTGAATCATTGCGTCAATGGGTCATCCGACTGGAAGCGGATGAACCTGGGGATTGACGTTGAATGATTCAATGCCTCTTTTGTCTGATGAATGTTCGAGTGGGAAGGCGCTTTGCTCCCGGCTCCGCACGCCTTGAGCACGCGAGAAGCCAGCAGCTAGACAACTCTTCGATAGACTTACAACTTCTCGAAAAATTCGCAGGCCGAGCACGAAATGTAGATGCCGCCGGGCACGCCGCGCTCGCGATCTTTCATTCGCTTCACGATTCGCGTCTCCTTGCCGCACTTCGGGCAATTGGTTGATTTCGTTGTGTCCATTACCTTCTTACGGTCAGCCGTCTTTGCAATCTTCGCCATGCAACCTCTCCTGACAGGAATGTGCCGCCGGCCGTTTGCTAGTAAGCATAGGACCGCGGTTCTACCTGGTATTGGGGTCGAGAAATGCCGGTCGGAACACTGATGCCCGGCAGGATCAAAACGCGTGGAAGCGTTACTGTTTACTCGCCAAACTAATTTTACACGATGGGGGCGGGATGGAGGGAAAACGCGACGGCAACTTGAACCAGCGAGGATAAAAAAACGGGGCTGCTCGCGCAGCCCCGAAGAAATAACAAATGACGTCTCTTATTTGCCCGTGCCCGTCAGCGAGACGGACTGCGGACTGTCAGAAGCGTTGTCGGTGAAGTTGACTGAGCCAGTCCGGGTTCCGGTCTGAGTAGGAGTAAAGCTGACCTTGATCTCGCAGGTTGCGCCCGCGGCGATCGCGCTGCCGTTAACGCAAGGCGTGACCTTCTTGGTCTGCTTCACGGGAACCAGCGCGAAATCGCCAGTGGTGGCGATGGTGCTGATGTTGAGGGTGGCATTCCCGGTGTTTGTCAGGATCACTTTCTTCTGACCCGACCGTCTGGCCTACCGCAACCTTGCCACACTTGAGCGAAGTGGGATCGAGGCTTACGGCCGGACCGCCGCCGCTGCCGCTGCAGCCGGGGAAAGACCAGGATGCAATGCGAGTGTGCCAGTTAAACGTGCCGCTGGCAGCCTCGTATTGAGCGACATACCAGAATGTGCAGTCATCGGTTGGATCGACTTGCAGGGCGCTGTAATCACCCCAACGTGACAAGCCGCTCGATTGCGATCCACCGCCTTCAATGATGCTGACTTCGCTCTCCAGGGATCCAAGCGGATCGGTGGGAACGCGGCCGGCAAAACGATTGGCAGGATGGATGGAACTGCTGGAAGCGCTATAACCGATGGCAATATCGCCGACTTTGTCTTCCGCGGCGCTGGCCATCCAGCGAGTGCTGGAATCCGGAGCGTAGGTTCCCGACTGATTGAGCGTGACTGCACCGGCCGGATCGTAGAGTTCATACCAGCGAACGCCGACCTGGCTGCCACTTACGATAACCGAGTCGTTCACCAGCGCCCGGTCATGATCGGCGAAGTGCCGGACGGGGAAACGGTACATCGTGAGATCGCCGAGGGCGTCGAGCTTTTGCGTGGTTCCGGCCTGCGGAACGCAGCTGCTGTGACATGCTTCTGTTGAAGCTGGGGACCGTGATTACGTTCGCCGCAGACATGGTGGCTGTGCCGTTCGCGAAGTCCAATGTAAGCGTGCGCAGGAACAACTGGTTGGATTTCTGCGGGTGAATGAAAAGCCCCGGCGTGCCATCGACCGGAGGAGTGGGACCATCCATGTCGGATGGCAGGTAGCTGAATTCGGTGCTCGGCGTCATCTGGCAGAGCTGTGCGGCGGAGGAATTGCCGGCCAGCATCTTGGTGCGATCGAGACCGCAGAGGTCCGAACCGCCGAAGTTTGACAAATTGATGAAGATGTCATAGGTCGCCAGGTACGCGCTGTTGCTAGCCGTAGCCCAAGTGCCCAATTTCGGATAGTCGTTCAAATTCGAACCGAACGAATAACCGTAAAGATAGTAAGCGCCAGTCGGATCGTTCGTCTTGGAAACCGCGATACATTCCGAAGTGGTGCTTGCCGGAGCCGATCATGCTGAGAAGCCAGCGGTCAGCAGCGCGATCGTAAAGCACCACAGGGTCGCCGTATGTGCCTGACGAGCAATCTCCGGGAAGACTCGCGAAGATATTGGTGATGCTGGTTGGCCCAGCGATCGTCCCGCCGGTCTTGTTGAAGACCTGGTAATCCACGTTCACGACCTCCACGATGTCCTTGGGGCCAACCGCCATGTTGGAATCGGATGGAGCGTAACCGGGCGAACCGATTCCGTCAAAGTTGATGCCAATGGCAATGTCGGGGTTCCGTCCTGCTTCCTTCTGCCAAACGGGGTCTTCGATCTGGTAAGGCCGCTGCGGCCCCACGTTCGGATCCGGCCTTGGTTCCGGCATAACCTGAAACGGGAACATTGAATACTCGACGGGCATGTCCGCTACCGGGCCCGAAACCGCGAAAGTCGGATACGTCACTATTGTTTTATTGGTTTTGGCGAAGGCCAGCGTTGTTAGCGCCAAGCCACATACAACGAGACCGCGAACCACAGCTCCTGGACGAACCATAGGTTTTTCCTCGTGAAATATCTTTCCGGTGGTGAGATTTTCTTCCGCAGGTGATCGCATCCCTTAACGTGACCCTCCCGTGCCGAACTGAAAGCGCCGAAAGCCGTCCCGCTTCGGGATAACCATTAGCCCGCCACAGCACAACTTGCTTTAACGCCATTCTTTAAAACGTCGAGAGGGGGCGACGTGAGGCAGTACTAGCGTTCATAGTTTATAGCTGGGTTTACAGGAGAAAGCACGAAGAAACAAAGAGCAAAGTCATTTTTTACAAAAAGATGAACTTGTTTGCACAAGAAAGGTAATGCGACGGACCTTAATGCGCACAGCAAGCGCATCGTTCGATGGCGCGTGGGCTGAGGAGAGCGGCAATTCCACCGATTACAAAGGATCCCGTTGTCGCGACTCCGGACGCGACCCGATATCCATAAAGCCCAGGTCGCGGGCTTCGTCGCGCACCGAACTAAGCGCAACCATTAACTCGCGAATGTAGTAAAGGACGCCGATGAGGAGGCAAACCATCGCCATCACAAAGACGATGGCGGCGGCAAAGGCCGCACTCTTCACGTAAACACCGAGACCGAGCAGCAGGCAGGAGGCGATCGTTAAGGCAAGAGAAATGAGAGAGAGCAGAAAGCTACGCTGGATGATGGCCGCACGATGTTCGATCGATTCGATCTGCCGGGCGTAGGCTTCGGCCTCCTGATGTCGCTCGTTGCGCGACGGCGTCGTGGCGCGCGTGGACGAACTCACGCAGGCGGCTGACGATGCCCATCATGCGCACATTGATCGAAAGAATCAGAAGCGATGCTGCGGAGATAAAAATGGCAGGAGCCAGGAAGGCTTGAAAGAGGCGCGCAATGTCATTCATGGAGCTTTTCCGGCATCACTGGTTAGGATAGCGCGAACGTGCCCCCCAAGAAGCACAAAAGGGAGAAAGGCCGTTGCGGGCAGGCGACAACCGCTGTTAGCCGTTGGCGATGCTAAAGCGCGGAGCAGCCAGTCATTGCAAAATCAATGCGCCACGAAATCCTGCACTAACTTCAAGAACATCTCCGGCTGATCGACAAATGTCATGTGTCCGCTCCTGGGAAGAATGACGAGTTGTGATCCCGCGATCTTTTCGTGCATTTCTTTCGACATTTTCGGATCGCTCTCGTCGTGGTCACCCACGATGATCAGCGTGGGAATCTTGATCTCGGCGAGACGATCGACATACTCGACCTCCTTGAGATTTCCGTCGACGATGAACTCTCCATCCGAGCCCCACATCTCGCGATAGACATCCCAAGCATTGCTCGTATTGCCTGCCAGCGGATCGTAGTTGGGATCGGGCTGGTTAACGTAGATGAAAGGAAAATATCCTTTGCCCCATGCCAGCTTGGCGTACTCCTCCGAGTAGCGGCCGTGTTCCCAAGTCTCACCCTTGCCGTACAGGCCCGCAGCTTCGAGCGCGTTGATGCGATCGCGATCCTTCGGGTCCATAGCGGCCCTCATGCGGGCGAGAGCCTCGTTGATCTCGCGCGTGCTGGCGAAAGTGCTGCCGAGGATCAGATGCGAGAGATTCTCCTGATACTTGAGCGCATATGCCTCGACGAGCACGCCGCCGAAGGAATGGCCGAGCAGGCTGATCTTGCCGAGGCCGAGCGTCTGGCGCACGGTTTCAATGTCCTCGACCATATTGGCGACGGTGTAGTCCTTCGAATCGATACACTTCGACGATTTACCGCCGCCGCGCTCGTCGATGAAGACGAGCTTGTTCGAGCGCATCAGCGGAAGGAGATAGGGGAGGAAATAGTCGTGCGATGCGCCCGGGCCGCCGTGGACGATCACCAGAGGCGCACCGTGTCCGACAACCTTGTAGTAGATGAGCGCGCCGTGACTGTCGACGAAGCCCTCTTGCAGGGGATAGAGGTTCGAAGGCGCGGGCTGAGCAAGCAGGGCGCAGGAGAAGCCAACCACCACTAGATAGAAGATCGCAAGCATCCGGAATCGCATGCCGCAAATGCTAGCACGGAGGACCACGAGGCTAGCCGACACGAAATTGACTCTCGCCTCCCTCCGGAGAACAATGGCTGCGTGAGAAATCTCGGGCCGCTCCTGAGCACCGCGCTCTTCACGATCTTTGTGCCGGGAACTGTTGCCGGGTTACATTCCGTGGCAACTGCGGCAGAATGCGGCTCCGATAACCGGCGTGGAGGAGTGGGCGGCCGTCGCCGTGATCGCGATCGGAATCGCCATTTACCTTTCCACCGCGTTCTGGGGCTTCGCGATAATTGGTGGAGGCACCCCGGCGCCGGTCGCTCCGACCAAAGCTCCTGGTGGTGAGGGGGCTGCACCGGTACGTTCGCAATCCAATGTACATCGGTGTTACGCTCGTCATTGCGGGACAGGCGTGGTTGTTTCATTCCTGGCACATTGCGATTTATCTGTTGTGCGTGCTGGTGATCGTAAACTTCTTTGTGATGTTTTATGAGGAGCCGACGCTGAAGCGGCAATTTGGGAAAGAATATGAGAGCTATCGGGCGCGGGTGCCGCGGTGGATTCCGAAGGTCCCGCCCAAAACCTAGCCGTCGCTAGCGCCAAACCCGCGCCATCTGCTACTTTGAAGAGTTTTCCATTCCTGTCGTTTGAGTTTGCGGGGTGATACGCAAATGCCAGCCATCAAATTTCGCGGTGTGGACTTCATTCAGTTCGATTCCCTGCTGAACGACGACGAGCGTCTGGTGCGCGACACGGCGCGCAAGTTCATCGAAGACAACCTCGTTCCGATCATTGAAGAGTGCAATCGCGCCGGGCGCTTTCCACGCGAACTGGTCAAGCCGATGGCCGACCTCGGCTTCTTTGGCGCGTCGCTGCAAGGCTATGGCTGCGCGGGAATGTCGAATGTCGAATACGGACTGGTCACGCAGGAACTAGAGCGCGGCGACTCGGGCGTGCGTTCGTTTGTCAGCGTGCAGTCGGCGTTGGTGATGTATCCGATTTACACCTTCGGATCCGACGAACAGAAAAATACCTGGCTGCCCGCACTACAGAAAGGCGAAAAGCTGGGCTGCTTTGGATTGACCGAGCCCGGCTTCGGTTCCAATCCAGGTGGCATGCGAACGCGTGCGAAAAAAGTCGGTAAGGAATATGTGCTCAACGGCGAGAAGATGTGGATCACTTCGGGCACGATCGCCGATGTCGCCGTGATCTGGGCGAAGGGTCGAAGACGAAGGCGACAAGATTCGGGGCTTTCTCGTGGAGACGGATCGGCCCGGCTTTAAGGCCGATGATATCCATGGCAAGTGGTCGCTGCGCGCCTCCGTGACGTCGGGATTGTCATTGCAAGATGTACGCATTCCCGAATCGAATCTGCTGCCCAAAGTCGGGCGGGCTTAAATCTCCGTTGATGTGTTTGAACCAGGCACGCTACGGCATCGCATGGGGAGCGGTGGGCGCGGCCATGGCCTGTTACGACTGCGCGCTGCAATATTCGCTGCTGCGCAAACAATTCCGCGACCAGCCGATTGCCTCGCACCAACTCGTGCAGGAAAAGCTGGCATGGATGATCAGCGAGATCACCAAGGCGCAGCTGCTGATACTGCAAGTTGGACGTCTGAAGGATGCAGGCAAGGTCGAGCACCAGCACATCTCAATGGCGAAGCGCAACAATGTCTGGATGGCGCTCGAATGCGCCCGCATGTCCCGCGACATCCTGGGGGCGAACGGCGTCGCGGACGACTACCCGATCATGCGGCACTTGATGAATCTTGAGTCGGTGAAGACTTATGAGGGGACGCATGATATCCACACGCTCATTATCGGGGCTAGCGTTACTGGAGTAGATGCGTTTTAGGCGGCATATCTTCTGAACGTCTAGTATCGGGATACGGATATCTCTATGGAGTTGGATTGAAGTAGACCCGCCCTCCGGGCCGACCGGGGCGCCACCGGCGGAATCCTTCCCTGCCGGTGACGCCCCGACAACATCATTCGTGATTCATGGCCGCAAGCTCCGTGTCTTGGGTCGGAGGAAGTGTGCTTTGCTCGGCGATCGTCCGTGTTCCGATCGCTACGTCCATCGCTGTATTCTTCGGGAACACAACCTCGTGACCGCGCGTAAGAAAGTTCTGATAGATGGAGCGGCCCGCGCCATAAGCGCCCATGGTATAGCCAAAGGCGCGAGATTGAATCAGCGCTCCTGCAACCATGCCGACTAGTTTGAACCCTCCCGCTCCGCCAGCAGCGCGACCTCCCGCCGTTCCTGAAGTGTCCGGGCCTCGGCCATCCGGATCGCCGCGCCCCGCAATGGCCGCCAACCCGAGAGAAACCGTGGTGTTGAAATACCGCGATTTTGGTGTTGAGGCCTCGGCTCCGCCTTCCGAGTCGAGCTTTACATTCGCATCCTGGCCGGCCTGCACACCCACCAGCGCGGCCTCAACCTTCTGCTCGATCCCATCAGGCAAGACGACCTGATGAAAAGCAATGCGAAGCTGCCCGTTCTTTTTCAATCGGCGCGCGGGCTGCACTTGGCTGACGGTGCCGACTAGCCGGCTCCCTTGCGGATAAAGCAATCGGTCGCCATCGAAGAGCGGTCGCGCGAGCACTGCTTCGACCTCCTCGCCCTTCTGGGAGGTCGCCGAGGACAACGCCGTGAGCAGACGTGCGTGGACGACGCTACCCGCCGGCAAATCTCCGCCGATCGCTCCGGCTTTTTCCGGCGGCAGGGTTTCACTACCGAAGTCGAGCGGATCTTCAAGTTCCGCGAAATAAGTCGTTCCTGCGGCAAGGTACTGCGCATGCACGGGCAACTGCGCTTCCGCATAGCGCTCCAGACGATGAATGCGGCCCGGCGCCTTAAGTTGCTTCATGGCGCTGTTCCAATCATCGCGCGCCTGCTGCTTGGCCTGACTCGTCTTCTCCGAAGCCAGTTCCTTGACGGTCTTTTTCGAATCCTTGTCCGGAGCCGTTACAAACTGCATGACCTGCCCCGAACCCGGAGTAACGCTCGTGTGCAGCGCCAGATGCTTTCCATCGGGCAAGGTCAGATCCGTGAACGTAACTTCGACGCGGTGGGCGGGAGTAAAGTCCGCATCCAGTCCCGCGAGCGTGCGCTTGGCGCCTGAGATTGGCTCGATCTTCGTAACCTCGCCGCGAATCTCCGATCCGGCGGGCACAACGAGGCGGTCGAATGCATAGATGGGATCCACAAGGCGCGCAGTGACGGTCTGCCCAACCTTCCTCACGCGCACCTCTTTTTCGAGCGCAACTTGCAAAGATGTTTGTTTCGGCACGGTCAGGGGGATGAATTGGGGAGCAGCGATGGGGAGTGCTTTGGAGGCGCCCGGCCTGTGTTCGGAGCCCGGCGAAAGGTGCGGCATCGGCGGCTCTTGCGGCTGCGCCCCGGAATTTTCCTGTGCTGGGAGCGCCCCCGCGCATGCGAGGGCGAGCAGACAGATCGATAGCAGTCGAGGAAGGTTCATGGACTATTCCTTATCGGGGCATCGAATCCCCGCCTGTCGCAGCGTGGCGCGCTCGAATCCTAGTTTGCGGTGTTAGATGCGGCTTTCTACCACGAGGGTTGAGGACGGTCTGTCTTTCCGTCCGCGCACCCTGAGCTTTGTCAAAAGTATAGTGCCAAACCGAATCAATGGAAACCACGACTCATGCGACTGGCCCACCTCCGGCGCAGCAAAAAAGGGCCGGAGCGGGTTAGAGTACATAAAGATGGACTCCACGACACTTCAAACAGTGCGCCTAACGCTGCGACCTTATACCCCGTCTGACATTCCGGCTCTAGTACCACTGATAGGAGCACGGGAGGTCGCTGCCACAACGTTGCGCATTCCTCATCCTTACACCGAGGAAATTGCGCGCGAGTTCATCGCGCTCTCGGAGAGAGATCAGGAAAGCGGCCGGTGCGCGCGGTTTGGCATTTTCCTGCGCGAGAGCGGCGCTCTGTGCGGCGGCGTGGGATTGCAGATCGAGGCCGAGCATCGCCGCGCGGAACTGGGCTACTGGATCGGCGTGCCGCACTGGGGAAACGGATATGCCACCGAAGCTGCATTCGCGGCCGTGCAATACGGGTTCGAGACTCTCGAACTGCAACGGATCTTCGCCAGCCATGTCACCGAAAACATTGCCTCGGGAAAAGTCCTGCAAAAAATCGGCATGCGCTATGAAGGTTGCCACCGCGCCCACATTCTGAAGTGGGGAAAGTTCCTGGATCTCGAGATGTACGGAATGCTGGCCGCTGACTGGAAAGAACGATCAAGCAGCTAAAGCCGCCAGCACTTCCTCAAGCGTAGAGTTCCGTCAGCAATTCATACGCCCGCCGCAGGTGCGGAATCACAATGCTTCCGCCGACGATCAGGGCCACGTTGAGAGCATCCTCCTGCTCCGCGCGCGTCACGCCCAGGCGGTAGGCCTGAACCAGGTGATAACTGATGCAGTCGTCACACCGCAGGCAGGTCGATGCCGTCAGGCCCATCAGTTCCTTGTACTTGGCGGGCACTGCGCCTTCGAGGTAGGCGTTGTGGTCGAGATTGTAGAAGCGCTTGACGAGAAAGTTGTCGGCCTTGTCGACGTTGGCGTTCAGCCGCGTGCGCGCATCGAGAAAGCGACGCGCAATTTCACTCTTATCGGCGACCTGTTTCTCGGTGAAGACGTATGTCGGCTCTTTCCTTTCAGTGTTCATGGCCGAAGGGTAGCAGATATGACGGCCCCAGCGGTTGCCGAACGGGTGTCTCGCTCTTCTATCGAGATATGGGGCCTTCGCCGAAACACCGCTGATGCGGGCGGGCTGTGATCGAGTTCATGTACGAAGGAGGTTGGCGATCACTTCCATCCCTTCGCCTGAAGGGGTATATTTCCAAGTCGCGCTTCACAACGTGCTTTACGCGTCATTATTCACCGGAGGCAATCATGACAACCCAGACCCATACCGAAACTCGACCGCATCACGAACCGCACGCCAAGAGTTTCGGGCAGAACATCGAATCGGATCTCGCGCTTGAATTCCTGCGCGTCGTTGAGGTCGCGGCCATCGAGTCGGCGCGCACCATGGGTCAGGGCGATCGCCACCTGAGCGATCAGGTTGCGACCGAAGCCATGCGCAAAACGATGGATACGGTTCCCATGCATGGCACGATCGTTATCGGCGAAGGCGAACGCGACGACGCTCCGATGCTCTACATCGGCGAGCAGGTCGGTGGTACGTTCTCCGACGGACAGGAGGTTCCGCACGTCGATATTGCGGTCGATCCGCTGGAAGGAACGAATCTCTGCGCGACCGGTTCGCCGGGCGCAATCACGGTGCTGGCGGCGTCGGAAAAAGGTGGGTTGCTGAACGCGCCCGATTGCTACATGGAGAAGATCGTCGTCGGGCCTTCCTGCAAGAATGCGGTTGAGTTGGATGCTCCGGTTCACGTCAATCTCAAGAACATTGCGCGGCGACTGCATCGTGGCGTCGAGGATCTGGTGGTCATGGTGCTCGACCGTCCGCGGCACGAGAAGCTCATCAGCGACATTCGCGCGGCTGGAGCGCGCATCAAGCTGATCGGCGACGGCGACCTTTCCGCGGGCATCGCAGCGGCAGTCATTGGCACTGGCGTGCACGCGGTCATGGGCTCGGGCGGCGCGCCGGAAGGCGTGATCACGGCGGCCGCGATTCGCTGCCTGAACGGTTACATGCAAGGGCGGCTTGTGATCGATAAACCTGAACTCGCCGAGCGCATCGCGAAGATGGGTATTAAAGACGGCAAGCGAATCTACGAGGCGGAAGATCTGGCGCCAGGAAAACAGTTGATCTTCGCCGCGACAGGCGTGACCGACGGCGCGCTGATGAAAGGCGTGCGCTTCTTCGGCGAAGGAACGCGAACTTCATCCGTCATTCTGACGCTTGAAAACCGGGCTGGCGCGATTCGTCGACAGCATCCATTTGGATAAAGGACCAGATGTGAAGGTTCGGTTCTCATAGGACAGCTCTTAGCTGCTTAGCTCTTAGCTCTCAGGAAAACCGTCGGCATTCGTGGAGACTGCTGGTCGCCACTAACAGGCACGGCAAAACGAAACCCCGTCCAAGCGAACTTGGACGGGGTTCGTTTTTACCGCACGCCGGAAATTTCTATTCCTGCCCGAGCGAGCAATCTGGGTTCACGTTCTGAATGTAAATGGCATTGTTGCCGATGCGGTCGTCCGTCCATGCAACGGCCGCGAGACCTGATGGGGCGGTGTTGAGCGACAAGCCATATTTATCGGACGGGGCTGACGAGACGGCGAACGGCGCGCACGTGACCTTGCCGCTTCCGGCGAGTTTGGCCGCCTGCATCGTTGACATTCCGTAGCCGGGCGAATCGACCCAGAACACCAGAGCTCCAGTGCCGCTCTGCACGTTCCTGACAAATGTCTGGGTGTCGGTGCCGAGGGGAATCAGCACCAATCCAGTCGGCTTCCAGAGCGAGTTGCCTTGACCATCGAATTTCTGGCCGGCGACTCCGTTGTAAAACTGGTTGCTGTCTTCTTCAGTCCAGAACATGAAGGTCTCATCGGTTTTTGCCCGATAGGATACCGACGGATCGACTCGAATGTTATTGGTGTTGGTGGAACCGGCGGAACCGTTGTGCGGGAAAGCCTCGCTGCCATCGGCGCGAATGTGTTGCGCGAAACACTGCAGGGCTGGGACTGCTGGTGTACCAGGCAAAAATCGCGCCTCCGCTGCCGTCGAGAATGAAGTAAGGGAAGTTGCCGAATTGCAGCGAACCCTGATCGAAGATCACGACGTCGCTTTTTCCCCACATTTTTTTGCCGGTCGCGGAAATCTTATTGGCGCGGAGCTGGTGGTTGCTGAAAAAACCGGCTTCGATTACGTAGGAAAGGATCACGCTGCCGTTGTCAGCGGCGTGCATATCGGAGAGGAAGTATTGATAGCCGGATTGATGAAAGACAACCGGCTGCTTCCAAACCGGATTGCCGTAGGGATCAAGTTTCTGAACCTTGACATTTGCTTTCGAGCCGAAACCCTCGGTCCAGGCGACGACCACGCCGCCATCGCTGGTGCCGGCAATTTTTGGATCGTAGTGCTGCGCGCCATCGTTGGTGAGCTGCACGCCGGTCGGTCCCCAGAGTGGATTGCCGTTGGGGTCCATTTTGGCGGCGGTCACCTGCTGATTCTTGCCTTCGCGCGTGTCGAGGAAGGCGAGCAGGGCGTTACCGAAATTGTCGACATCGAGACCGTAATCTTCGGTGGAACTGTTGCTGAGATCGGCGACCATGACGCCATCGTGAGGAAATTGTTCGACGCCACCAGCACTCAGCAGTTGGTAGAAGACGCTATAACCAACCGGAGGCGGACTGTTCGGATCCGCATCGAACCAGCTTACATACCACTGGCCGTTGGGAAGAGGTTTGACCTTGGGCTGCACCTGATCGGAGCCGACCTCGTCCGACAGCGGAAGGTTGACTGCTGGATTGGAAGACCACTGCGCCCATGCAGATTGACCCGTCATTATGCATACGCACGCTAAAAGGACCACTAGCGAAACCAACTTCGTCTTCATAACTATCTCCTGGCCCGACTGCCCCAAAAAATAAATGGAGAACTTCGAGACCCGGAATGGTACGCGCAGCGCGGACTTTGGTCAATTTTGGAAGAGAATAGAAGTCATTTGCGCATCTTGCGCAATGGGCCGGTTCGGGGAAAGATTGGGTTGCGCTGAGAGAATGAGAGAGGTGCCCCCCTCCCTAGCCTTGACTATTAAAATCTATTGTTTAGCGGAAAATTACCGCCAAAGTATTGAGCGAACAATACTTAGAGGCAAAGTATTGATTACAGGAAACTTACTTTCGGCAAACCTCGCTTATGCGCCTCGGACGGCGGCTCCGCTGGTTGAATTTTCAAAGAGCGTAGCGGTTGGAAGGCGGCTCGTCTCTGGAGACGAGCCTGAAGCTCTTGCCATGGTCATCACAAGTGTGTGCGCTTGCTAGTTTCAACGCAAGCAGAATCTGGCTAGGACGTGGTCAGTCCGTGGCGGTGGAGGAATGGCCTGGTAGCTGGCATCGAGGGCGGGGCCGAGTAGCAGGATGGCGGCGATGCGGCGAGCGACTTGGGCGAAATAGTTGGCGTCCTCGGAGTGGAGAGGACGGCCGAGGAGCTGAAATTCACGTGTTGAGCAGGCGGTCGAGGAGAGGGTAATTAGGAGGTTTCGGCGGTGGCGGTGGCGGTGGAGCGAATGGCGCGCAGGTCGGTGAGGTAGTCGGCTACGGTGCAGGCGGAGGCCATTCGGCATTCATTATGACCTAGCGGACGTGGTGGTTAAGGGTGCACAGTTGTGATTCCTCACGGATCGAGTTTGGCGGTACTTACACAGAGCAGGTTAGCGCTACTATGATTTGCTGAAGATAACCCTTCCCATCGACAAGAATTTGGCGGGGAAAATCTGCAAGATAGCGGCCGAGCGCGGAATCACCGTGGCCGCACTGATACGCACTCACCTTGAGGAGCTTGTCGGCGAGCGCGCGAAATCAGCCGAACAACGCAGGCAGATCGAAGCGCTCGAACGGAGCTTTAAGGATTTGCGGCTCAAAATGGGAGAGATAACTTGGACGCGAGCAGAACTTCACGAGCGCCCGTTAAAGCGGACGGCGAAGAGAGCGTCTGAGTAAGGGCCAAAGTCAAAAGCAAAACCAGCACCAACCCCAACGGCGGCGGACAGGAGTGTCCGCCCTACACGCTCCTGCTACAATCGCTAGCTCCCTGATTCGAGGGAACTTCTGGTCCCACATAGACGTATCTGTCGTGTGCTGTGCAGGTTTGTGCTTCATGCGGGAAGATGCATAGATCCTTCGCTTCGCTCAGGATGACAATGGCGGGGGATAGTTTTGAGGAGCATTCTCCGGAGTAGCTTTTTTGGAAGAAACCCAAGTCATTCAATTACTCGTCCGTCGCTGCGTGGGTGGCGATGCCGCGGCCTGGGAGGAGATTGTGCAGCGCCATCACCGGCGCATTTACAACGTCTGCTACCGTTTCGCGGGCGACGCTGATTCAGCGCAGGACCTGACCCAGGAAGTCTTCATCAAGATGTATCGCACCCTGAATACCTATGACTCCAGTAAGGGTGCGTTTATGACCTGGGTCACCACCATTACCCGGAATCTTCTGGTCGACCATTTCCGCAAGACCAAGGGCGACCGGATGACGGATTCGCTGGATGCGCCGACATCCGAGCACGAGGATGCGCAGGTTTTGAGCGACCAGATTGCCGACCGCGGGCCGGCGCCTGATCATGCGGTGCAGGGGCGCGAAACGCGGGAAATGGTGCATTCGGCGCTGCAAAAGCTGTCTCCGGAACTGCGGGAGGCGGTGATTTTGCGTGATCTCCAGGACATGGACTACAGGGAAATTGCCACGGCTCTGAGGGTTCCCGAGGGGACCGTCAAGTCAAGAATTAACCGGGGGCGGGCGGAACTTGCGCGCCTTCTTCAACGTACATATAAACAGGTGATCTGATGCCAGACGACACAAAACACGGGGCTAGCTGCACAGAGTTCGAAGCCCTGCTGTCGGACGCCATTGAAGGACAGTTGACGGGTGCCCGACAGGAAAGCTTTGACGCCCACCGGCGCACCTGCGCCGTATGTGGGCCGCTGTTCGCCGAGGCCGCCGCTGGACGCGATTTTTTGCGCTCGCTGGAACCGGTAGAGCCTCCGGCTTACCTGGTGCACAACATTCTGGTCGCGACGAGCGGCGTGGTAAGCACGCGGGTGGCGACAGCGGCCGGGGTGAGCGTCACGCCGCGGCGCGAACGGCTGCGCGAGTGGTGGGATTCGTGGTTTACACCGGTCGCGACCTTTGTGCGCCAGCCGCGCTTTGCCATGTCGTTTGGCATGATCTTCTTCTCGCTCTCGCTGGGATTAAATGCGGCGGGGGTGAAGGCAGCGGATGTGGCGAAGATCGATCTGCGGCCCTCGGCGCTGCGGCATGCGTACAATGACGCGCAGATCAAAGTGGTGAAGTATTACGACAATATCCGGTTCGTGTACGAGATCGAATCGAAGGTGCGCGAGCTCAAGCGTGCGACCACGCCCGCCGAGACCGCTCCGCAGGAACAACCGAAAGACCGGAAGAACGATACCAGTGGACAACCGGATCAGAGACAGGATCGAAACTATTCGATGGAACAAGGGCAGACGATATTAGCTGCGTTTCACGGGGCCAATGGAATTTGCACACAAGAAGCCGCGAGCTTCGAGCCGCGAGTGACGAGCGAACCGATGTTGGACTCGGAGCTCAGCCCGAGAAGGTCGCGGCGGCTTCCCGGCCGTGAAGTTGACCACGAACAGGAGGTTTGTATGAACTGCGCCTATCATGCTGATCAGTCAGCGGTGGCCTATTGCCGCACCTGCGGGAAAGCGCTGTGCGCTGGTTGTGAGCGTCCCGTGCGGGGCGTGATCTACTGCGAAGATTGCCTGGGAGCGCGCATGGGCGTCGGAGCGCCTGCGGCGGCGTTTGTTCCGCCGGTTGGCGCGGCCGTTCCGCCACCCGGAGCTGTGCCGCCGATGGCGCCTATGGCTCCCGCGCCTGGTGGCAGCGGACCGAACCCGACAGTGGCTGGAATTCTGGGAGGCATTTTTCCTTTCGGAGTGGGCGCGGTTTATACCGGCCAGTATGCCAAGGGTCTCGCTCATCTCGCGATCTTTGCGCTGCTGGTGGCCGGTTGCAACACCAGCGGCGACTTGCTGCCGCCGATTTGCGGCATCGGCATCGCATTTTTCGTCGTTTATCAGATCATCGACGCCGTGCGCTCGGCGCGCGCCATTCAGGCGGGCCTGCCGGCACCCGATCCTTACGGCTTGGGAGCGACATTCGGCGGAGGCATGAAGACCGATACGACCAAGGTGCCGATGGGAGCATTTGTGCTGATCGGACTGGGCGTGCTTTTTCTGCTGCATACGGCTGGAGTTTTTGAGTATGGATTCGATCGCTTCTGGCCGTTGCTGCTGATGGCCCTTGGCGCATGGATTTTCGCGCGCAACTACGGCATGCTCGGCGGCTCGGTTGATCCGGTCAACTGCCGCCGCAGGCTCATGGGTCCGGTCATGCTCTTCACCATCGGCTTCCTGCTGCTGCTGTCGAGCTTGGACGTTGCCGGATTCCACCGGACTTGGCCAGTCATCCTGCTGGCAGTGGGAGCGGTGAAGCTGTTTGAGCGATCGGGCATGGATGGCTTGCCGCCAAATCCCGTTGGGGGAGGCGTGATGCCTCCGCGGGATGTGCCACCGCCTCCACCAGCTCCACCTGAGACGCCGAGTGCGCCTAGTGAGGTGAATCATGGCTAGCCCTTCATCGCCAAATGCAGGAGTTCCGAACCCGGGAATGTCGAATCAAGGATTTGTTCCTCCTGTGCCGCCGGTACCGCCCTATGTACGGCCGCCGCGTCCGCCCCGCTCCATGGCCGGCGCGATCGTGCTGATCATGATCGGCGTGCTGTTTCTGCTCGGCACCATGGGCGTGTTGGATGCGCACGCCATCGTTACCCTCTTCGGTCGCTACTGGCCCGCGCTGCTGATCCTGTGGGGCATCATCAAGTTGCTCGAACATGAGCAATACAAGCGCGCCGGGTTGCCGAGCCGGGGCATTGGAGTTGGCGGCGTATTCCTGATTCTCTTCGTGATCTGCGCGGGCTTGATTGCTACCGGCGTATCGCGCGTAAATTGGGGAAACATTCGCGACAATCTCCAGATCGACGACAACGATTACGATGAGATTTTTGGCGGCCAGTCTTACGATTACAGTGGCGACCTCAGCGCCGATGCGCCAACTGGCATGACTGCGCTGCGCATCAATGACGATCACGGCGCGGTAACCGTCAATGTGACGGATGACAAGAAAATCAGAGTGTCGTGGCGGAAGAAGGTTCACGCCGATAGCCAGCAAAAAGCCGACGACATCAACCACCGGACGGATGTCACGATCACGCCGGCGGACAAAGTCGTGACCCTGAACGCGAATATTCAGGCGAGCGGGGACCGGGGTGTGAACACGGATATGGATGTTTACGTTCCGCGTAATATCGATCTGGAAATCACCTCACGGCGCGGCGATGTCAGCATCACCGGAATGAACGGGTCGGTGCAGGTGAGCAACCAGCACGGCGAGGTCGATATCAACGACCAGACCGGCAATGCCACGCTCAGTATCGAATCGAGCGCGGCGCGGATTCAACATGTGAAAGGCGATGTGACGATTTCCGGCCACGCCAAGGAAGTGGATGTCGAGGACATCAATGGCGCGGTGCGATTGAATGGCGAGTTCTCGGAGACAGTGCGCCTGGTGCGGGTTGCCAAGACGGTGGACTTCCACTCGTCGCGTACCGATATGCAGTTTGCGCACCTCGACGGCCGACTCGATCTCGATTCGGGCGACCTGCGCGCCGACTCTTTGTTTGGACCGATGCACTTGACGACGCGCTCGAAAGACATCGCGCTCGAGGGACTGACCGGAGATCTGCGGCTCGAGGATACGAACGGCTCGGTTGACGTTGGCGTTTACAAGCCGGGTAATATACAGATCGATAATCGCAAGGGCGACGTGCAGGTCACGATTCCTCCGGCCACGGCCATCAAGGTGGAAGCCAGAACGCGCGAAGGCGAGATCGAGAGCGACTTTGATGAGATCAAGGTCGAGAACGAGCACCGGTCGGCGAGCGCGAACGGTTCGATCGGAAGCAACGGGCCGAAACTGGCCATCAATTGCGAAAAAGGCACGATTGAAATTCGCAAAGGAACGGTAGCGGTAGCGCCGCCCGCGCCGCCAACTCCTCCTGCTACGCCAAAGGGACCGGCCAAGGTGCTGCCAGCGCCGAAGGCAAAGCCCGCGGAGAGCGAAAACTAGAATTCGACGCCGCTAGAGCCCAGGTTAGCGCGCACCAAACGCGCGCGAACCTGGGGCACACTCGCCGCGATGGCGGCTTCCAGGGTGAAAGGTGCCCGCGGTCAATGGGGTAAATAGCCCGCTTCGAGTGGCAACTTTCCGTCGACTTTAATGACGCTCACGCGGCCGTTGATGGAGTGCTCTTCGACCATTCCGATCGCTCCTGGAGTTGAGGCCACCGCATCGATCACCTCGGCGTCTGACGCCTTGCGCAGGATCGAATCCTTCCGCTCTTCGATCATCGCCTTCACATCCGCCGACGTCATTTTCGTAAGGTGTGCCAGCGTGCCGATCTCGTCGGAAGTGTCACGCACAACAAAGACGATGCTCTTCCCGTCCGGCCACTTCTTCACTTCGCCCTTGAATATTCTTACGAGGTGCGCCGAGGTGATATTCGCCGTCTTATTATCTTTGTCGACAATAACCGCCATGTGATGCGCCAGGCATGGCGTTACCAGAAAAGTTGAGGACACAAGAACTGCGGAAGCAAAGAGCGCACTACGACTCCATCTCATTCGACCCACCCCTCGTCACCAACACGCCTTCAGGCTAACGTGAGAGGGCACGGGAATCCGGGTCAAAAATTTGTCAAAAGGCATATGCCGAACCAGCGCGGTAAACGCCATGTTGAGTTCCATGGAATGGTAATAGACGTCTCCGCCAACCACGAATCGCGCGGACAAGAGTGTCCGCGCACACATCGTCAGCGGATCGACTAGAATCCCATGATGTTGTAGCCGCAATCGACGTAGATGACTTCGCCGGTGATTCCAGAACTTGCGTCGGAAGCGAGAAAGACTCCCGCGCTGCCAACTTCCGCGACTTCGACATTGCGCTGAAGGGGAGCCCGTTCGGCGTGGCCCTTCAACATGTCTCCCAAGCCCGAGATGCCGCGCGCGGCGAGGGTTTTGATTGGCCCGGCGGAGATGGCATTCACGCGGATCTTCTTCCGGCCAAGGTCATACGCCAGATAGCGAACCGTGCATTCGAGCGCGGCCTTGGCCACGCCCATCACGTTGTAGTTCGGTACGACTTTTTCCGCGCCGTAGTAGCTCATGGTAATCACGCTGCCGCCATCTTCCATCAGCGGAGCCGCGACGCGGCAGACGGCGATCAGGGAATACACGCTGACGTCGTGCGCAATGCGAAAACCCTCGCGGGTCGTATTGACGAAGTCTCCCTTTAGTTCGTCCGGCGGTGCGAAGGCGACGCTGTGCACGATGGCGTGCAGCTTTCCGTAGCGCTGCTTCAGCTTTTCGAACAGGCCGGCGATTGCGGCGTCGTTCGATACATCGCACATGAAGGCCTCGGCGCCGGGGAGCGAGAGAATCAGGTCTTTCGCTTCCATTTCCATGCGCTCGTTCTGGTAGGTGATGGCGAGGTTCGCGCCCGCGGCATGCAGTCCCTGAGCGATGGCCCAGGCGATCGAACGCTTATTGGCCACGCCAAAAACGACCGCCGTCTTCCCTTTCAAATCATCGAACATGAATAAGCTCTCCTGACCGCAAAAGGATATCAGCGAAGCGGCCCGGCATGGTGCTCCGGGCGCGAGGGAGTCACTATACTTACATCAAGGGCAGTGGGCTCTCGGAGGAACTTCATGTGCAGAAATATCAAGACTCTGTTTAATTTCGATCCGCCCGTGACCGAGGACGAGGTGCGGGCGGCGTCGCTCCAGTTCGTGCGAAAGATCTGTGGATTCACCAAGCCTTCGAAGGCAAACGAGGCGGCCTTTCTGGCCGCTGTCGAAGATGTGGCCGAAGTCTCGATGAAGGTGTTGCGTTCTCTAGAGACGACTGCGCCTCCGAAAATCCGTGAAGAGGAAGCGGCTAAGGCCAAAGCTCGAGCGGCGGAACGGTTCGGGACTTAGAACCTAGAGCGGAGCAGCCGTCGAGATATACCAGCCTTCGGAGACAAAATCCGCGACGGAGCGCTCCTGAATTCCTTCCTGCACGCGCAGTTCGTCATTCAGGAAATGGTAGGAGAGGGTAGAGGCCGCGGGATCGACGCGATCGATGCGAACGCGATTGCCATCGCGATCGGCGCAGATCAATCCGACTACGAGATCGGAGGCTGCGGCTTTGCGGACAGTTCCCTTTCGAATAGGGGCTTCAATCTGATTGATCATCGCTTTGTTGGATGCGCGAACGACGAGTGCGGGCTCAATTGCAATCCACCGCCTCGCTAACTCTGGATCGTCCCTGCGGAAATCATGGTTTCCATCGCGTTGCTGATTTCGGGAAACTCTTCTCGATAAACCCGAAGACTTTGGCGGGGCGGACTTCGAAGATCGGCTCGTTCATTCCGCGCGGGTCCATCTTGTATTTTTTCTTGTAGGCCGCAGCTATCCGATCGAGGGTCGCCGCGGCGCGAATCTCCTTCGCCTCTCCTTCCAGAATGACCGCTTCCATGCCATCGTCGTTGGTCACAGTGCAAGCGGCGTTGGCAGCAAGGTTCTGGCCCTTGCGCGACTTGCGGCCGGTTGAAAAGTAGAAAGCGTCATCGAGCCAAACTCCCCAGACCGGCATGACGTGCGGGCGCGGCACGGAATGTTCCCCGGCGGGATAGATAGTGGCCAGCCAGAAGGTGCGGCACTGATTCAGTTTGCGCGCAACCCATTTCCAGGTCAGAAGCCCGTCGCCATCTTCAGGGCCGACAATTCCGTAGCCGGGAGCAAAGGGACGGTCGGCTTTGGGACCCGGTGTGGGGGTCGCAGAGCTTGCGCGAAGAGGATCTGGATGCGGGGCGAGGTTTCGGCATGACGGACATTCTAGCGCTGGAGAGGTGCGGCTCGCGATGAGAGAGTGAGGGTGAGGTCGATCTCAGAAATCCCGCGAATCTGCCGGGCGGGCTGTGGCCGGCGATCAGAGGAGTTTGTCCCTATTGTCCGGCGCCTTTTTCGCGCACGCCAGTTTCCTGGGTTTCCGCCTGTTCGATGGCGGCCAGCGATTCATCCCAAAAAGTCGTATTCTGATCGACCGCCGCTACGCCAATCCGGGCGCCTTCGGGCGTGTCCGCGTCCCTGACCCATGCGACCCGGAATTCTTCTTTCTTACCGCTGCGGCCGAGCGAGATCTTGTCGCCGAACTTAAGCTCGCCGTGAATTCCTTCCAGCAGCGCGCCACGACGGCTGATGTTGACGGTCAGCACGCGCTGGCTAAGCGGACGCCCGTTGGTGTCGACGCCGGTGAGCAGGACGGGCAGAGCGACATCGACGCGGGGATCGCGGCGCTTGCCGAGTCGTTGCGCACGCAGATCGCTTAAGAACTGCTCGTGGGTAAGCGACGGGCCGGAGAGCACGAGGTCCAGAAGCAGGTCGGGCGTTTCGCGAGGGCGCGGCGGCGTGGCGGTGGCAAGCTCTCTCTCTTTTTCCTTGCGCCCGACAAAAACGCGAGGCGCTTCGCGCGTGCCTGCCAGGTGCTCGATCAGGTCTTCGACGGGCTGGCCGTCATTTTGCGGGCCCGAAAACTCGATCCCCATTCCGGTTTCGGGATGCGAGACGCGGACGACGCCATCAAATATGTATTCTTTTGCCGCTGGCGCGGACGCTCAGAAGCACGGGCGTGCCGACGGAAAAGGGAGACGCGGACTCGATATAACACGCGCCTGCGCTGACATCGGTCAGGCGCCAGCGTCGCGGAGGCGTTACCGTTTTAGCAGGCACTGCACGGGGCAGCGGCCGGTTCGAACTGGGCGCCTGCTCGATCAGTTCCTCGACGGCCCAATCCGATGGAGCATATTCGATTCCCCAGAAGTTGCCGGGGCTTTGCAATTCGAGGCCGATCAGCCAGGTCTCAGGCTCGCCGCCGAGCGGGACGACTTCGGAAACCTGCGCCGTGGTGTGGCGCTTGGCGGAGATGATTTCGAGGCGCACCGGGCAGGTTCATTTGCAGGGCGCGCGGAGAGATCAGGCCGCAGCCGTGCGCGTTGACGAGCGTCGTGTTGCAGCGCTCCGAAAAAACAAAATTCGGATCGAGGCTCGTGACCTGCACCGGGACTTCCAGCGGCAAGCGCGTGCTGCGGCGAATTGCGTGCTGCGCGTTCTCCGTAGGACTCATAAGTTGGGAGCGCGCTTCTCTGGCCGAAAGGCGAACGACCGGAGTGAACTTCGCTCACTCAAAAGAGATAGCTCTCATTATCCTAGATCGGGAGAAACAGGAAATAGAGTTACCACCGTAATGGTTTCCGAGTTTGTCACTAGCTCGGCTGCTGATCGGGTTTGATGGCGCAATCGGGGGCCTGGAAGCCGATGCGATTATGGCTGCCGTCGCAAAAGGGACGGTTAGCGGACGCACCGCAGCGGCAGAGCGAGAAGGCGGTCTTGCCGGTGAGATCGTACTTGTTGCCGTCGGCGTCCACCATTTCGACGACGCTATTCGGATCGTCGATGCGCAACGAACCGTTCTTCTTGACAGTAATTGTGACTTGGGCCATGAAACCTCCGGAGAGGATGATAACTCAGAGAACTTCTTCTCAGCGGATCAATACTGATTTAGGCGGATATTCGACTGAAATTCGCTATCCGCAAGAATCAGCGCTGATCCGTGGCCAAGAAGTTGTTCACCTGGGCCTTGGAGCCTGGAGCGTTGGAGCTTTATTTCTTCTTCCAGCGATCGACCGCCTCCCACCAAATAAGCTTTGCCGACTCATCGAAGGTGGCCTTTGCCCACTCGCGACTGGTCCACCAGGCCATTCCGAATTGCGCGGGATTGCGGGCGGCGGCGATGCTCCATTGGTATTGCGGCAGGCGCTGCGAAAAGATCGATAGAGCGCGGCGGGTGTGATAGTCGGAGGTGACGATGAGAACGCGTTGCGGATGAAACGGCGCGATGCAGCGCTGGACGTCGATGGTTTCTGCGACGGTGGAGCGCCCCAAAATGCCGCAGACGGCGAGTTTGCTGGCGTCCGGCTGGCTTTCCGCATATTTCTGGGCGATATCGGTCAGGTAGACGTTAAAGATTCTTCCGGTTTCAGCGTCGAAGAAAAGGCGCGACGCCATGCCCTGGCGGAGAAGCTCGAGACCGTGCTCCGGCCGCGCGATTGTCTCGCCCGCAAGAACGACGATCACGTCCGACTTTTGCGGATTGTCGACCGTGAGGAATCGGGCGGCCTGGCTGGCGACGACGAGGGCAACGATCAGAGGGACAAGAACGAGTCGGAGACGGCGCATTTCAGCGCATGTTACTACAACGGGATTGCGGCAAATTCAATTACCGTCGTAATCGTGGGCGGCGGGAACCACGTGGGAAAATGGATCTGCGCGGAGATCAAGATACGCCGAGCATTTGAAACACGCGCTCCAAGGCACACCTTCGTGAAATATTCGCGCAATATCCGGATGTTAGAATTCTTCTGACCTTATGACTACTCAAATGGCTGCGCCTTCGTTATTTGCCGGGCTGAAAAATCGCATCGAAACCCGCCAGGCTCGCGTGGGAATCATCGGACTGGGCTATGTTGGATTGCCCCTCGCCCTTCTTTACAGCGAGCAGAAGTTCAAAGTCACCGGCTTCGATATCGATCAGAAAAAAGTGGACACGATCAACAGCGGCGGGACCTATATTTTCCGCATCACGCCTGGAAGAGATTGCGGCGGCCATGGCCAACGGGTTCAAGCCGACCGCGAATTATGCGCAGATCAGCGAAATGGACGCGATCATCATCTGCGTGCCGACCCCGCTGAACGAATATCACGAACCGGACATGAGCTACATCACCAACACCGCGGAGGCAGTGGCACCGCACCTGCGCGCCGGGCAGATCGTGATTCTGGAGAGCACGACCTACCCAGGCACGACGGAAGAGGTGCTGATTCCGATTCTGGAGAAGGGCAACAAACTCGGCCTCAAGGCTTCGCATAAAGGCGCGGCGGGCGACAAGGAATTCTGGGTCGCGTTTTCTCCCGAGCGCGAAGATCCGGGCAACACCGAGGTCGCGCGCCACGATATTCCCAAGGTGATTGGCGGGCTGGACGCGCAGGCCAGCGAGATTGCCGGAGCGCTCTATGGATCAATTTTCCGGCGGACTGTGCCGGTATCGTCGCCGGCTGCGGCCGAGATGACGAAACTGCTGGAGAATATTTACCGCTGCGTGAACATCGCACTGGTGAATGAACTGAAGATGCTTTGCCTGCGCATGAACCTCAACATCTGGGAGATCATTGACGCGGCAAAGACCAAGCCGTTCGGATTTCACGCGTTTTATCCCGGGCCGGGCCTGGGCGGTCACTGCATTCCGGTCGATCCGTTTTATCTCTCGTGGAAGGCCAAGGAGTTCGACTTCCACACGCGCTTTATCGAACTGGCCGGCGAGGTCAACGTGGCGATGCCGTACCACGTAATTGCGGCGACCATCGGCGCGCTCAATAAGCACAAGAAGGCCATCAACGGATCGAAGGTGCTGGTGTTGGGCGTGGCCTACAAAAAAGACATTGACGATCTGCGCGAGTCGCCGGCGCTGACCATTATCGAATTGCTGCAAAAAGAAGGCGCGACGGTCAGCTACAACGATCCTTATTTCCCGTTCGTCGGACGGGGACGCAAGTACGACCTCCAGATGAAGTGCGCGCCGCTCGACAATCTGGGCCAGTATGACTGCGTGCTGATCGTGACCGACCACTCCGACTACGACTACAAGAAGATTGTGAGTGAGTCGAAGCTGGTGGTGGATTCGCGCAACGCGACGCGCGGCATTAAGAGCGACAAGATCGTGCACTGCTAGCCTGGGTGCGGCGGAGACGCTTGTCCGCGTCTTCGTTTTGGGGTTCAATCCCCATCGGTGGGCGTTTTTTCGGTGAACATTCTTTTTGACCTCGACGGCACCCTCACCGATCCTCGCGACGGTATTGTTCGCTGCATTCAATATGCGCTTGAAAGACTGGGCCTGCCGCAGCGCTCGGAAGCGGAACTTCTCCACTACATCGGGCCGCCGCTGCGCGAGTCGTTTGGCGAACTGCTGAATACCTCCGATGGTGCGGCGATCGACCGTGCCAGTTGGCGTCTACCGCGAGCGCTACTCGACCGTCGGCCTCCTTGAAAACCAGGTCTATGCGGGGATTCCGAAAGCGCTTACGGAGCTCTGCGCCCGCGGAGATACTTGTTTGTGGCAACTTCCAAGCCGGAGATCTATGCGCATCAGATTCTCGAACACTTTGGCCTGGCTGGCCATTTCCGGAGAATCCGGGGCTGCGAACTGGACGGCACCCGCGCCGACAAAGGCGAACTGATTGCGCATCTGATGGAGCAGGAAAAGCTGGCGCCTTCCGACACGGTAATGGTCGGCGACCGTTTGCATGACGCGGTCGGTGCGCGCGCCAACGGTGTTGTGCCGGTGGGCGTGTTGTGGGGGTATGGCGACGAGGCGGAACTGATCTCGGCACAATGCAAGCTTCTGGTAAGGACTCCGGCTGAATTGACGCGGGTTGTCTGAGCAAGGCACCTTTCATCCAGGAGTCGAATCGCAAAAACCCAGGCTGATCCTGGACCCGCGTCCGGCTGTCGTGTTGTGTCTTGCGCCACCGTTGATTAACTCGGGCTGTGCTAGTATTTCGCGTTGGACTGGGGCAGCGTGCGCCGACGGCGCTGCATCGGAACAGTGCCATGATGAAAGATACGCTCGGGGTTCTGCTGGCCGGAGGCGCGGGCGAGCGCCTTTATCCACTCACGCGCGACCGCGCCAAGCCCGCCGTGACCTTCGGCGGGATTTACCGCATCATTGACATCACCCTTTCCAATTGCGTGAACTCCGGGCTGCGCCGGATTTATATCCTCACGCAGTACAAGGCGCTTTCCCTGAACCGGCAGATTCGTGAAGGCTGGAATATTCTGGGGCGCGAAATCGGCGAGTTCATCGAAATCCTGCCGCCCATGCAGCGGGTCAGCGCGAACTGGTATATGGGAACGGCCGACGCGGTCTATCAGAACATCTATTCGATCGGCTCGGAACAGCCGAAGTATGTGCTGATTCTCTCCGGCGACCACATCTACAAGATGAATTACGAGCGCATGTTGAGGCAGCACACCGACTCAGGCGCGCATGTGACGGTCGCGACGCTGCTGACAGAACCCGAGGAGTGCCGCCATTTCGGGGTGGTGGACATCGATTCGAAGAGCCGGATTACCGGCTTTGTTGAGAAGCCAAAGAAAACGGCGTTACGCTCGCCCTACGATCCGAGCAAGATTTCGGCATCGATGGGCATCTATATTTTTAATACGGATGTACTGATTCCGGTGCTGCTGAAGGACGCCGAGAATCCCGATTCCAGCCACGACTTCGGCAAGGACATTTTGCCGGCCATGCTGAGCGACTACGACGTGTTCTCCTTTAATTTCGTCGATGAAAACAAGAAAGAAGCGCTCTACTGGCGCGACGTGGGCACGCTGGAAGCGTATTACGAAGCGAACATGGACCTGGTTTCGGTCTCGCCGGTGTTCAATCTGTATGACGAACGCTGGCCGATTCGTACCCACCAGCGGCAGTACCCGCCGGCCAAGTTCGTGTTTGCCGAAACCGCGCGCATGGGGCACGCTCTCGATTCGCTGGTTTCCGGGGGCTGCATCATTTCCGGCGGCACGGTGAAGAATTGCGTGGTCTCTCCGGATGTGCGCGTGAATTCATTCACTGAGATTGAAGACACCATTCTTTTTTCGCACGTAAATGTCGGGCGGAATTGCCGCATCCGAAAAGCGATTATCGATCGCGACGTGCATGTGCCGGAAGGAACGACGATTGGTTTTGATCCCCAGGCCGACCGCGAACGCTATTTCGTGACCGAAAGCGGAATCACCGTCGTGACGCGCGATTATTCGCTATTTGAGAATCCGGTGACGGTGGATTACTTTACGAGCGAGTGAGAGCGGGGCAGCTCTTAGCTCTTAGCTCTCTCTTAGCCTTATCGAGCGATTTCTACGCGGATGACGTGGTTGCTTTTGCTTCCAAGGCGGGACACTCCCGGTTTTCTCTTGCTTGTCACGACCTGAACTCCGATATAGATTAGCTTTTGCTCGCTGGTTCCCGCGCGCTTTTTCATTTGGGCACACTTTCCAACTCGACCTCTCCCTGGCGCTTCTTACTGAAAGTTGTTTTGATCGGATTTCTGTTGCGCGTTGCGGGAATGGTCTTGTTCCATACCTACAGCGCTAAGTTGACTTCGACGAGTCGGGCCACATTGCGGCTGCACTCGCCAACGGTCAGGGATTCAGCAACCCCTTTGGCCCGCCTTCTGGACCGACAGCTTGGCTCGCTCCGGCATGGCCCTTTCTCCTGAGCCGTTATTTCGTTGTTTTCGGAATCTATTCACGGGCGGCGATTGTGGCTGCGCTGACGCTCAATTGCGCGTTATCGGCAATCACTTGCATTCCTATTTATTTTGCTGCGCTGTATTCGTTTGGCGAACGCACCGCACGACAGAGTGCGTGGGTGTGGGCGCTATTTCCCTACACCATGTATTGGGGATTCCGCTCGATCTGGGACACGGCGCTTTCGGCGCTGCTTTTGACGCTGCTCTTCATGATGACGCTACAACTCGCGGAGAAGGGCGGAGCGGGAAGATGGGCCATGTATGGGGTGTTCTGGGGAATCGCGGGGCTGACGAACACGGCTCAACTCGCATTTCTGCCTTTCGCCGGCATCTGGATTTGTTGGCGGCGTTACTCACAAGGGAGGGCTTTCTTTCGCGACGCGGCCGTAGGGGCCGTCTTGTTCTTTGCGACAATTGGACCGTGGGTAGTGCGGGATTGCCGCGTCTTTCACAAATTCATTCCCATCCGCGGCAACTTCGGAGTCGAGTTTCATCTCGGCAATTCGCCCAGCGCGCAAGGCGACTGGCAGTTCTACCTGCATCCCAGCCAGAATTGGGCGGAGTTCAATCTGTATCGCGAGATGGGCGAGCCCGCCTACGTGAAGAGCAAACTTCAGCAGGCGATGCAATTCGTGCGGGCGGAACCGGGACGCTTTGCTTATTTGAGTTTTGCGCGTTTCTTTTATTTTTGGACGGAGCCACCTCACGCCGAAAAGTATCGCGGGATTTACGAGGCGAAGACGTTTCTATTTCTGGCGGCGACCGTGTCCGCGATGTGGGGGCTGGGGCTCGCGATGCGGCAACGATTGCCGGGTGCGACCTTGTATTTATTGCTCTTCCTGTCTTATCCGACGGTTTACTACATTACGTTCATTCTCACACGCTATCGGAGCCCGATTGAGCCTGAGATGCTGATGCTGATTGTGTTCCTGATATCGCAGTTCCGCAATTGGGATGCCGCCAAGCCGCGCTGCACGCGCGTGAGATGGGAGAGTTTCGAGCTCCGGCCTGCGCGTCTTTAGTGCCCGGCGAGATCGTTCGCCAGCAGCGAAGCTTTTTCGGCCAGCGTATGGGCACGGGGAATGTCTCCCTCTCTTAAGCGCGGAGCGCGCAACGGTCATGTAATTGTGGATCGCAGAAACCGTTTCCTGCTGCTGGAGATCAAGCTGGCGGGGCGCGATCTCCTGGAGTGTTTCCGCAGTTGTGGCGAGTAACAGCTCCGCTTCGTTGCGAGCGCGGGCCGCCGCTTCCGGAGTCATGCCGGTGACAATTTGCGCGGTCGGTTCGTCAACGCCTCCTTCGCGCACGATGATCTTTTTCGGAGTACCTGCTGGCGCGGCAGCGTGTTTTGGAGCGCGACGTTTTTTGGCAGGGCCGGCTGAAGACTTGGTTGTTTCCCCGGTTTTATTTTGACCGGCGCGCGAGTCGTTCGGGGCCTGAGTTGTAGGACCCGTCAGGCGTCGACGCTTGACCGGAGCTCGCAGGCGGCGGTCGCTTCCTGACGTGCGTTCGGCGATCGGACGTTCCATGCCCAGCCCAACCATGCTCAGCGTGATCAAGAGTGCGCACGCCCAAACCCGCATCATGCCGGCACCTGCGACTCGCTCTCCGTTTTTGTTACTGCCGCCGGCAGCCGCAGGCGGAAGGTAGTTCCCTGTCCGACCACCGAGTCGAAATCCACAGTGCCGTAATGCCACTGCATGATCTGGTAGGTTTGCGCCAGTCCGATTCCGCTGCCGCCCTGATCGCCCTTGGTGGTGAAGTAGAGCTCAAATATTTTTTCCCGGGCGTCCTCCGGAATGCCGTGCCCCTGGTCGCGCACCTCGCCGACGATGTTATCGTCTTCGCGGCAGGCAACGAGGGTAAGCGTTCCTCCCTTTTCCATCGACTGCACGCCGTTGATGACGAGGTTCAAAATGGCCTGCTTCATCAGGTCGGCATCGACGTGGACCATGAGCGGTTCGTCCGGCAACGCGCGGACAATCTTGACTCCGTGGCGCGAGGCATCGGGTGCGGCGAGCACAGCGACCTCGACAAATATTTTGCGCAGGTCAGCATCCTCGAGACGCAGATCGCGCGGCCGAGTGAAATCGACGAGAATCTGCACGACACGGTCGAGCCGCCGAATCTCATTGCCGATGATATCGACGTGACGACGCGATTCCGGATCATCCTGTTGCATCTTGTTTTGCAAAAGCTGGAGATGCAGCACGATGGCATTGATCGGATTCTTGACCTCGTGGGCCACGCCACGCGTCAGGCGGCCACTCGCAGAGAGACGGCGGGAGATTTCAATTTCGTCTTCCAGTCGCCTCACCGATTCCGCGTCGCGCATGGTAAGCAACGCGCCGATCGAAGTTCCCTTCTCCTGAATGAAGTCGAGCGAAACCTGCACGCGGCGACCATCGACGGCCTCGAACTCATACTGCACGAGCGGGCGTTGCTTCTGGAAGGCGGGCAGTACGACGGCGCCCAAGACCGAGCCGTCGGAAAAAATCTCTTCCGCGGTACGTCCGAGAATTTCGCGGCGCGGCCGGCCCAGAAACTTCTCGGCCGAGGCACTCACCAGTACGACGCGAGAATCGCGGGTAAAGAGCATAAGTCCGTCCTGGAGCTTAGACATGACCTGCTCGACGTTGTCTTTGAGGGCGGAAAAAATTTCGTTGGTATCGCGAATCTGGCGGCCCAGGTGCGCGATTTTCAGTGAGACCAGGCCGACCTCGTCGGCGCTGGAGTCCTCTTCTGCGGGCAAAGGATCGCCCGCGCTGGCGCTATCAAGATTCCGGCTAATCACCTTTAACGGACCGAGGGCCACGTTCGAGACCACTGAGGAAAGCACGAGGGAGGAAAAAAATGCCAGAACGGAAAAAAACAGAGCCTTCCGCAAGTACGGTGTGAGTTCGTTGCGCAAGAATACGCTATCGATGCCCACATGAATGCTGCCGAACGGCTCCCCACCCACACCTAGGGCTTTGCTGACGTCATAGACGGTGCCGGCAGAATAGAGCAGACGCAACTGATGGCGGAATCCGGCGTCGCTCAACAAGCTGAGTGGCGGACGCGTGGGGATGAGCTTGCCGTTCCGGTCCGGCTGAGTGTCGAGAATGGCAATACCGTTCGGATCGACGATGGCGGCATCGTAGATGATGTGAGAATTGCCGATCAGCGACTCCAGCATCGCGTTGAGATCGGCATCGGTGGAGAGGTAGTCGCTGATCGCAGCGCGCATCGCTTTAGGATTGGCAGTATCAACGCGTGTGCTGGTGAAGTCAGGAACCGCCTTCGAGGCGACATAGCCCAGCTGTTCGGCGAGTTGACTGCCAGTTTCATCCGCCCACACCAAACGCTGGTGCAGAAGCTGCGAAAGAAACAGCCACGAGAATCGCGATTACCAGCGCCGTGAAGAGCGTGGTGAGCGCGAACACGATGATGAACTTGCGAGTCATTGAAAAACAGTTGTCAGTTCTCAGTTGTCAGTTCTCAGTAAAAGCAAAATCTTCACTCACGATCGAGCTTGCCCACAGAGACTCGAAACTGGGAACTGAGAACTTCTCTTACGTCTCTTCTCTCGGCCAGCACTGCGTCCTGCGGGCGACCGTACTCTTTCAGCTTGTTGTGGAGCGTCTTCAGACTGATCCCGAGAATCTCGGCGGCACGCGTTTTGTTGTTATTGGTGGACTGGAGGGTTTTCAGGATCAGGAGCTTTTCCGCCTCCTCGACGGTGGTGCCGACGCCGAGGTGCACGGCGTCAGGATCGTTCATTACCACGCGCACACTCTGCCCGAATCCAGGAGGCAGGTGCTTGGTTTCAATCAGTCCACCTTCACACACGATCACCGCGCGCTCAAGCGTGTTGCGCAGTTCGCGCACGTTTCCCGGCCACGAATAACTTTGAAACAGATTGAGCACCGCCTCGCTCACGTCCGAGACTTTGCGATCGTGCTTCTGATTCATGTCGGCGAGCAGGCTCTTCACCAGTTCGCGAATGTCATCTTTGTGCTCACGCAGGGCTGGCATGTGAATATTGAAGACGTTCAGGCGGTAGTAAAGATCCTGGCGAAGCTCGCCGGCGGCCACCGCCTCGTTGGGAACCTTGTTGGTTGCGGCGAGCACGCGAACGTCAACCGAAGTTTCTACCTTGCTGCCGAGGCGCCGCAACTTGTGGTCTTCGAGCACGCGCAAAAGCTTGGCCTGCGTTCCGACCGGCATTTCGCCGATCTCGTCGAGGAGCAGCGTGCCTCCTTCGGCCAGCTCAAAGCAGCCGGTGCGGCGTTCCAGGGCGCCGGTAAATGCGCCCTTCTCGTGGCCGAAGATCTCACTCTCAATTAGCGTCTCAGGGATGGCCGCGCAATTGATGGGGACAAACGGTTTATTGCGCCGCGGACTGAGGTCGTGGATGGTGCGGGCCACCAGTTCCTTGCCGGTGCCGCTGGCCCCCGTGATCAGCACCGAAGCGGTGCTGGGCGCAACCTGCTCGATGAGGTGAAAGATCTCCTGCATGGGAGCAGAGGAGCCTACTAACAAACCGAGTGCGCCTTTGTCGCGCAAGCGACGGCGGAGGGCCTCGTTTTCGACTTTCGTGTTAATAATTTCGCCAATATTGGTGAGGATGGAGCGCAGGCGACGGAAATCGATCGGCTTCTCGATGTAATCCTGTACACCGAGACGCCCAGCGTGAAAGGCGTTTTCCGTGGTTTTCTGCGCGGTGACCATTACCACGGCAACCGGCTGCGAGAGTTCGGCCAGGCGCTCGACCAACTCCATGCCGCCCATGCGCGGCATCTTGACGTCGGTGATTACGATGGAGGGCGCGAAGGAGGCGACTTTTTCGAGCGCCTCGACGCCGTCCGAAGCCGTATCGGTGCGGTATCCCCAGCCCGAAACCAGCTCGGCCAGCCCGGTGCGCTCGTTTACTTCGTCTTCGACGATGAGTACGCGTTCTTGTGCCATAGGTCTGTACAGCATTATTCAGTGAAGGAAGGGATGCTGCAACCGATCCTCGCCGGATGGATCACGAATTCATATATCTGCTTGCATATATCAATTTGAGATACCATCCCGGATCCCGCGCCCAGCATCGAATTCGGCCTCGGAAGCAGCTAGAAGAATACTAATTTGAGGGCTGAATCGTTGTGAAGACGCCGGACTTTGCTGTATGATCCTTTGTTTACTGAACAAGCCTTTTCTGTACGAAGTCCTGGGTTATTCTGTCTTTTTCGTTTTGTTTTACTCGATAGTTCTGTGATGCATTCCATTCGGAGGATCTATGTCAAGTTGGCAACAAACATACCGCAGCGCGATGGTCGCGCTGGTCATAGGAGTAGTGGTGATTGCACTCCCGGGTGTGATGATCGCGCAGGCAAACAACCAGGAAGCTCCCAAAGCCGAGTTATTCGTCGGTTATGAGTGGTTAAACCCTGGCGGGAACATTCCCGATGAAAGTGTTCCGCCCAACGCATTCCATCTGCCGGCCAGCGCCAAGGGTGGCGGCTCTAGTCTGGCGTGGAACTTTAATAATTATTTTTCGGTTGAGGGTAATTGGGGCTTGAACGGGAACAGATACTCAACCGATCAACACCGCCGGTATCGGCCCGCGGCTGACCTATCGCGGTCCCGGATGGAATTAACTTCTTCGCGCATACATTGCTCGGTTTTCAACGGCTCACCAGCCGGAGTTTCGGATCGAATAATGGAATCGCCGCGATTCTTGGCGGCGGTATGGACATTCAGAGTATGGAAGCCCCTCAGCCTGCGCTTGTTCGAAGCTGACTTCGTGTGGGCGCACCACGACTTCGGTTCAGGTCGTGCCTTTGACGGATTCCAGCCTCCGACGATCGGACTTCGATGGCGCGCGACTCGCCACTGGTCTAGTTTTCAACTTCGGCGGCGGGGCTCCGGAAGCGCTGGTTGCAGCCGCTTGCTCGGTCGACCGCTCGGAAGTGATGGTCGGCGAGCCCGTGACCGTAAAGGTCGCGGCCAGCAACTTCAACCCGAAGCACACACTGGCTTACACCTGGTCGGCGAGCGGCGGCAAGATTGAAGGAAAAGACACGACCGCCACCATTGACACTAATGGCATCGCCGGCGGAAGCTACACCGCGACCGCAACCGTCACCGACGCAAAGTCGAAGAAGAACAACACGGCGAGTTGCACGGCAAACTTCACGGTGAAAGAACCGCCGAAGAACCCGCCCCAGATGTCCTGCTCGGCCAATCCGTCTCAGGTCCAAGCCGGAACTTCGGCGACGATCACCTGCTCCTGCACCAGCCCCGATAACGTGCCGGTCACGGTAGCCGGGTGGAGCGCGAGCGGTGGCAGCCTCTCTGGAAGCGGCAATACGGCCACGCTGAGCACCGCGGGCGCCGCATCCGGTCCGATTACCATCAACGCAACCTGCACCGATTCACGCGGTTTGACGGCGTCGAGTTCGAGCACGGTTACGGTGGAGAATCCTCCGCCGCCACCGCCGCAAGCGACCAAGTTGAATCAGTGCGACTATCCGAACGCCAAGAAGCCGTGGCGCGTGGATAACACCTGCAAGGCCATGCTGGATGACGTTGCCGGCAAGCTGCAGCAGGATCCGGATGCCAAGCTGGTCGTGGTCGGCAATGCTGATCCGGCGGAAGCGAAAAAGTCGCACCACAAGAACCTGGCCGCCGAGCGCGCCGTCGACGTGAAGTACTACCTCACGGAAGGCGAAGCGCAGCAGCACATCGATGCCACCCGGATCGAGACGCGCACCGGCAACGAGGGCACGGCAACGTCGGAACAGTGGATCATTCCGGCGGGCGCCAGCTTCCCGAACGCCAGTTCGACCACTCCGGTAGACGAGACCAAGGTGAAACCCATCCTGGATCATCCGAAACCGGCCGCCAAAAAGAAGGCAAAAAAAGCTGAATAACGGGCGAGACGGGGCACACCTCCGTCTCCCATCGTTTATCCGGTACACGAAAGGCCGGTAGGGTTCTCCCTACTGGCCTTTCTATTTTTCCGGCTTCGGTAACCTTGTAGCATCCGTGGTAGCCTGTCACTCTGGGGCGCAGGCGAATACTGTTCGCAGGGGTCAATTTCCGCGTATGAGGGACAAACACGTTCTCCGCGCCGGTTGTCAGCTCGGTTGGCTGCTACTGGCGGTTGTTTTTATGAGCTCGGCACTGCTCGCTTCCGGGCCCTGGCAAGTTTTAGGACCTGATGGCGGCGACGCGCGCAGCCTGGCGTACGATGCGCATAACCCAGATCACGTTTATCTCGGCACCAGCACGGGACAGATGTTCGTATCGAACGATGGCGGCCACAACTGGTCGCGGCTGGCGCACCTCGGCGGCGACGATTACGTTCTCGATCACATCGTGGTCGATCCGCAGAATTCTGACCGCGTCTATGTTTCGGCGTGGAGCACCTCCAGCCAGCAACTCGGCGAAATCTTCCGCACCAGTGATGGCGGACGTACCTGGCAGACGCTGCCCGCTATGCACGGCAAATCGATTCGTGCCATGGCGATGTTCCGCGGCAACTCCAGCGTACTGGTAGCAGGCGCGCTCGACGGCGTCTATCGCACGAGCGACGGCGGCAATACCTGGGAACACTTCGCCACCAATTCCGGCGAAGTGAAGAACATCGAATCGATCGCGGTCGATCCGAAAGATCCGAATACCGTTTATGCCGGAACCTGGCACCTGGCCTGGAAGACCTCCGATGGCGGCGCCAACTGGCAGCACATTAATAAAGGAATGATCGACGACTCCGACGTGTTCTCGGTCATCGTCGACCACGATAATCCGCAGATCGTTTTCGCCAGCGCTTGCTCGGGCATCTACAAGAGCGAGACCGGCGGCAACCAGTTCTCGAAGATTCAGGGCATCCCATTCACCGCGCGCCGCACGCGCGTGCTGAAGCAGGATCCCACCAACGAAAATACCGTTTATGCCGGAACCACCGAAGGCCTCTGGAAGACGATGGACCTCGGCAAATCATGGAAGCGCGTCTCCGCTCCCGAAGTCGTCGTGAACGACGTCTTCATCGATCCGCGGGATGCCAACCACGTGCTAATCGCCACCGACCGCAGCGGCGTCATGGCTTCGACCAATGGCGCGGCCACCTGGGAAACTTCCAACCACGGCTACGCGCACCGCTACATCTCATCTCTGGTAGCCGACAATCAGAATGCTTCGACGATGTACGTGGGCGTTGTAAACGACCGCGAGTACGGCGGCGTCTTCTATTCGCACGACAATGGCCAGCACTGGAGCCAGAAAGCGGCGGGCCTCGGCGGGCGCGACGTCTTCGCGCTCAAGCAGACTGCCAGCGGCACGCTCGTCGCCGGCACCAACAAGGGCATGTTCTATCTCGATCGCAACGCGACCGAATGGAAAGCGATGAACCAGGTCGCGGAGGAGCAGACGAAGAAGGTTTACAAGAAGGGCTCGAAGAAGCCGACGACCATGACGCTGTGGAAGAAGTCAGAACTCACGGCGCGCGTGAATGACGTCGAACTCGGCTCCCACCGCTGGTTTGCGGCAACAACCGAGGGCGTTTATTCAAGCAAGGACGACGGCAAGATCTGGAAGGTCGAGCCTGGCCTGGGGCGGCAGGATTTCGTTGCCGTTCGCTCGCAAGGTAATGCGGTCTTCGCAGCGACGCGCACGAACGCCCTGGTCTCCAACGATGACGGCGCGACCTGGAAACAGGCCGGTCTGCCTTCGTACATGACCGGGATTCGCGGCGCAACTATTTCGCCGGAGGGACAGTTCTTCGTCGCCTCGCGCGAAGGCGTCTATCGTAGCGAAGACGGAATCACCTGGGAGCACGCCACCAACGGCTTGCCGGCCAAGGACATCACCTCTGTCAGCTACGACGCGACGCACAAGCGAATGCTCGCCACGAGCGACGCCACCAGCGTGATCTTCGTGAGCACCGACGGCGGACGCAGCTGGCAGCGCGGTCCCGACAGCGGCTATCCGCTGCGCCGGGTCAGCGTGATGGGCGGCCGGTTTGTCGGCGCAACGCCCTTTGACGGCGTGGTGCTACAGCCGGATGGCGAGCCTATGAGCGCGGCGGCGGGGAGCACGGAATAAGCTGCGCGCTCGAAAGTGAGAGCAAGTAGGGCAAACAATACAGCGATACTTTAGAAGAGAACCCGGAGCGATCCGGGTTCTTTTATTTGGTGCGATTTTTCGGCACCGTGCTAGCAGGTTCTCTCTTAAACAACTCTTCGATACCCGGAAGTGCAGATTGTGAGCTAGAGCACTTGACCTCATTTTGACCTGTGTTACGCTGCCCGACATTGGCCATAAATTCTCTTCCGTTTGTGCGCCCTAAGAGGCGGTCGGCGAATTCTCTTGGTCCGAAACCCCGTAAGGAGATTGAAAGTGAAAGTGAAAACGAGATTTAGATGCGGATTGGTCGGTCTTCTGCTGAGTGTGTGTTTGTCGCTGCAATGCGGCCGGTGAAACCAAAGTCTTCAGCAACATCAACAATAACTCCTCGGGATGGGGCTCGTGCACGAAGTGCGCCGGCGGGAAGAATGAAGCGAGTGCGTACTGGATGGCGAAATATCAATCGTCTCCCGCGCGCGACAAGAGCAGCGCAGACTTTTACGTCTCGGCCACGAAGCCATATTCGAATGTTCTATTCTGGAATAAGTTAGGGGCCCAAGACTGGGCTACGAGCTTTATCTGGGACTTCTGGGTGTATGTGGACAGCGATGCTGCGGACGCACAAAACCTGGAGTATGACCTGTTTCAATTTGTGAACGGACAAGAGTACATGTTCGGCTCGCAATGCGCCTATGGCAGCGGTCACTGGGATGTGTGGAACCAGCAGACCGGGCATTGGGTGCAAACGGCCCTGGCGTGCAAGCGTTTCACTCCGGACGTCTGGCACCACATTGTATGGAATGTTCATCGGACATCGGGCTACATGCATTTCGATTCCCTTGCGGTGGACGGCCAGGTGAATGCGATCAACATGACAGAGCCAGCGGGACCGCTTCCAAAAGGGTGGAGCCACTCCCTCGGTGTGCAATGGCAACTGGATACGGCGTCCAAGCCGACTGCATTTCATGAATGGATCGACAACGTTCAATTGACCCTGCACTAAACGAGCTAGACACCCATGTGCCGTTAACGTACATGCTGTAGCTGTAAAGGAAAGCCAGGCTGCTGGCTTTCCATCGCACGGCCGTCGATGATTACAGTTCCGGAAACACAAACGTTCGCCGCGCCAGGTCGGAGGCCAGGGTTTCAGGCCGGTAATATCTCTCGATAATTCCTCCCCTCCAGACCTGTAAGTCCCCGTTCTCCTCGGAAAACTCCTTCCACGACTGCGGCTTCCCGGCCCGCGCCAGCCGCTCTCCGATCAGCAGCAGGTAAGCCCAGGTAATCGTCTCGTGATACAGATTCGGCTTGCCTTTCAATGCGGCGAAGCGCTTAAGCGCGGCGGAAAATCTGGCAAGCGCCTCGGGCATGGGAAATTCGCATACGTAGGCGAAGGCAACCCGTACATGATCGACGTGATGAAATTCTCCCGGAGCGCGGCCATGCTCGAATTCGGAAATCAGGAATTGGTCCGTGGCAGCTTGTTCGGTGGTTGCCTGTTCAATCGTTTCCTGTTCCATCATGGCCTCCTAGCTCGCCTCCATTACGGCCCAAGCCGCGGCGATATAGACAACGAGGCCCCCGACGTCGAACCATCCGTGAAGGAGGTGAATGACAATCGCGACCGCCAGCACCGCAATCAAAAATCGTCCACCCGCGATCGCCCGCCCGGGCAGGAGAAAAAGCACGGCGGCTGCGATCTCGCAGCCGGCCAAACCCAGTCGGACAACGCCGGGCAATCCCGTCTTAGCAAATGTCTGTGCCGCCGCATGCGAAAGGGCGAACCGTGCAGACTCGACGAGAATCACCAAACCGAGCGCCCACCGCAGCATCGCCAGGGCAAGCATAGCTCTCTTGTCCATCATTTCTTTTTCTCCTGGTCGATCTTACCGGAGACCCGGCGGCGGCCCTCGACCAGATGATGGCTGGCACCCGAATCGAGATCGAGATCGTAGAACTTCTTGAGATCGCGAATACGCGCCAGAGAAGCGGCACTGAACGGAGTTTTGCCGTCGAAGGCATGCAGGACGATGCCTTCGAGCAGGTCGCCGAGCGACATGTCGTGATACTCGGCGAAGGCTTTCAGCACCTTGAGGATACGTTTCTCCATGCGAACGCCGGTCTGCACGCGCTCGATGACAAGTTTGGGATTGGATTCTGTTACTTTATCAATCATGGTACTAATGTACCATTGTACCTATATAACATGCAAGCCTAATTCTGCCAGCTAGGATATTGCGCAGCACGATTCGGACCTGCCCGGCAGTCATGGGCCGAGAACCGCAAGATCAATGGCCCTTTGACCAGCGGAAGTTACTACAGGTTTCTCCCCTATTGCCGATAAGTCGATAGGCTCTGATTAACCACGGGAGTGGAGTGGGACGGAGCTCCCCCTTGAACATGGCTGGGTGTGTAGTTCGCCGGATCTCGGCTCGCCGTGGCAACGTTTAATAACTATTTTTGCGGGAGAACTAAAATCTTGATCTCGTTAAAAAAATATCTGGAAATGAATCCAGAAAATACTGCCACCGAGGGCGACGAGCCCGGCAAGCTGCTCCCAGCCACTCTCAAGGCCTACCGCTCCGCACTCAAGTCGGCGGGAACCAGCGCCGCGCAAGCCTGTCCGCCGGTCGGCGGAGAACTTCAGTCCAATCTGGCCCAGGTGGAAAAGCGCCTGGATGGTGCGCTCACTGTCTCCGCCATGCAGGAGGCCGAGCGCGAGGTGGGCGAACAACTTCACCTGTGGGAAGACCGCACCAAGAAGTTCTATCAGGCACGGACGGCGGAAGTGAAGGAACTTCTGCTCATGCTGGCGCGCACCGCCGAGTCCGTCGGCGAACGCGACCACCGTTACACCGATCACTTCGGCCAGTTTACGAGCCGCCTGAAAACAATTTCCAACCTTGAGGACCTGACCAAGGTTCGCGCGTCGCTGGTAGAGGAGGCGCGCGAACTGAAGAGCTACGTCGACAAGATGGAGCAGGACAGCAGCAAGCTCGTAAAGGAACTCAAAACCGAGGTTTCAACCTACGAGACGAAGCTTAAAGAGGTTGAGGAACTGGCGTTACGGGACGGACTAACCGGCCTCGCAAACCGGCGGAACGTGGAAGAGCGGATCGAGCATCGCATCGCGAGCAAGCAGACCTTCTGTGCCGCCATGCTTGACGTGAACAAACTGAAGCGCATCAACGACCAGCACGGACACCTGGCGGGGGACAGCCTGCTCCAGCAGTTTGCTCAGGAACTGCGGTCCGCCCTGCGTTCCAGCGACGTAATCGGACGCTGGGGCGGCGACGAATTCATGATCATCATGGATTGCGACATGGCCGGTGCGAAAGCGCAACTGGAGCGCATACATAAGTGGGTGTTTGGGGACTACACGATCCGGCCCGGCAAAGGCACTGGAGAAGTGAAGGTACACGTGGATGCATCAATTGGGGTGACGCAGTGGCAAAATGGGCAAACGCTGAAGGAGGTCGTCGAACACGCTGACGCCGCGATGTATCAACAGAAACAGAAGGCGCGGGGCCAACACGCGTAGTGGGCTGTTGGAACCTCGCGAACCGAAAATTTGAATGGACATCGACCTAGCATCAAGATGTCACGATTGCCTGGCGCCTGTTTGCATGACTGTCCAGTATCTCTTTCAGTTCCTGAAAACACTCAGGACATATCCAACGACCATCCTGGGTTACGTACCGTTGAAGTCTCCGACCACAAAAGGCGCTTGAATGCCGGGCAACGCCACGGCCGTGAACTGATATTGCCCAATTCCGAACAGGATTTGACCGTTGCAGACTATATCTGGATTGCCGTCCCCATCCATGTCCTTGACGATTCCCGGCGCCGTCATTGATGGCAGGGCAATAGGAGAGGATGTCGAAAATCCGAACGTCCCGTCGTTTGGTAAAACGTATTGATTTGTACCATCAGAAGCAAGCAGGTCCACAACGCCTTTTCCTGTCAGGTCAGCGATCATGTAACCATTTGGATCGGTGTAGGCTGCCCACTCAAAATTCCCATTTCCCAAATTCCGGTAGACAGTCGCTCCGACAAAGATCTCCAGCAATCCGTCGCCATTGATGTCGCCGACCGATGACCACCCCGCCCACTGCGGCGTCAGCGAAAAGGCTGACGGAAAGACGCGGCCTTTTCGGCCGAGGGAGACGGAAACAAAATTGAATCTGTCCGGAACCACAACATCGGGAAATCCGTCCCCGTTGATGTCCCCAACTGCCACGTATTGCCCCTCGGAGCCCACCACGGATTGAGGAGAAAATTGCCATGTCCATCCCCGAAAAGATAGACAATCTCGGAAGGCTCGAGACCAATCGGCCCAGCCAGATCCGGAAACCCGTCCTGATCGAAGTCCCCAGTTACCATTTGGAACGACCCCGGCAACGAAACGCTCGAGACCTGTCGAAAGGAACCGTCTCCCTTGCCTTCGAAGGAGTAGAGTTTAGCGGTCGAGCCCTTGACCCATTGCACGACAAGATCTGGAATGCCATCCAGATTGAAGTCAATCACGTTCGTTACGCCGCCGATACCACTTAACCCAGGGGTGATTCCGTCCGAGAACTGCCCTTCACCCAGGTTCGTGAGGGTGTGGTCCACCCACGTTCCCCCCGGGCCGCCTGGAACCGCATAGACGATGTCCGGCTCGCCGTCTCCATTCAGATCCCCAACAGAAAAAGCTGCTCCCCCTGCCACAATAGACGCGAGCGTCACCGCCGGGGAAAAATCTCCTCCTTCCTGATTCGCGAGCCAGAGGATGTTGTAACCACCTCCTGCAGGAGGCTCGGCGGCAACAATTAAGTCCGGCTTGCCGTCCCCGTCCAGATCAACAAGTTGAGGAGTGCTCGGGTAAATTCCGCTGAATGTCTATGGTGTTCCTATTGGTTGAAATCCACCCTTCCCGTCTCCGCGCATTACGCTCACGGTGGTCACTTCATTTCCGAAGTCTGTATTCATGCAAACCAAATCTGGAATGCCATCGCCATCTACGTCACCAACGGCCAGGGCGTAAGGTGGGGAAATGGGCAAGAACGTTGGACTCGATAGCGAACCCTCCTTCTTTCCGTTCAGTACCGCGACTCCAGAGGAACCACTTGGAGCGTTTAGCAGTACGTCCGCAACACCGATCCCCGTTTATGTCTGCAACGACGATCCACGGCGCGTCTGATTCATATCCCACCGAAAAACCGGAAACAGAGTTCATGACAAAAGGACCCGCCTGTGGAGCATAAACCGAGAAAGGAAGTGCGTTTGAAGTGGCGGTTCCCTGCTGCACTGTGACCTGATGGTCAGCGACCGTGTAATCCAGATTGAGATCCACTTGGGCTTCGAGGGAGTTGGGATTGCTTCCTCCGAGGGTAGGGACAGGCTGACCGTCGATCAAGACCTGAGCGCCCGCGGAAAAGTCCTTTCCGTAAACCGTCAATAACCCAAGTGGTATCCCGACCATGATGCTGGAAGGAGACAATAGCGTAATTGTCGGTCCATTACCGCCCCCACCGCCACCGCCGCCGCCCCCACCGCCACCGCCCCCGCCGCCGCCCGTGCCATCAGATGCCCCTCCTCCGCACGCTGCGAACGCGGACAGGATGCTAGCGAGGCATACGGTCGCGATCTGTTTCCTCTTACACATAACGACAATCCTTGAACGGTTACTCCAAAGGGATAGCCAACCGCACGTAATTCTATCTCGGCCTTGTCTAATCGACACGGACTTTGTTGTGATTGAGATTATCTGCGAGCGCAACGCCAGATGAGGGCATAGCAACAAGGCAGACGAGTTCTTCAAATCGTGGAGAGGCGTGAATTCAATATCTTGGGGTCAGACGAGAGCTCTTTTTACGCGTTCTCCGGCTTCCAGCGCAGCACTGGCTTGCGCGCGGCGGCAACTTCGTCGAGGCGCGAGATGCGCGTATTGTGCGGGGCTTCAAGTACGAACTGCGGATCTTCTTCGACTTCCTCCGCGATTGACTTCATTGCCTCGATGAATAGATCGAGTTCTTCCTTCGGTTCGCTCTCGGTGGGCTCGATCATCAGCGCGCCCGGCACGATCAGCGGAAAGGCCGTCGTATAGGGATGGAATCCGTAATCGATCAGGCGCTTCGCAAGGTCCATCGTACGCACGCCCTTTTTCGACTGCACTTTGTCGCTGAAGACAACCTCGTGCATCGAGGGCGTTGAGTAGGGCAGGTCGTAAACACCTTCCAGTCCCTTGCGAATGTAGTTGGCGTTGAGCACAGCGTCTTCGGTGGTCTGGCGGAGGCCGTCTGGGCCATTGGCAAAAATGTAAGCGAGGGCGCGGACGAACATTCCGAAATTGCCGTAAAAGGCGCGCACGCGGCCGACTGACTGCGGCCGGTTGTATTCGAAGCCGAGCGTGCCGTCGGCCTTGGTAATAAGAACGGGCTTCGGCAGAAACGGCTCGAGAATTTTCTTGATTGCCACCGGACCGGAGCCCGGGCCGCCTCCGCCATGCGGAGTGGAAAAAGTCTTGTGCAGGTTGAGGTGCATCAGGTCGACGCCGAAATCTCCGGGCCTCGCCTTGCCGACCAGCGCATTCATGTTCGCGCCGTCCATGTAGAGCAGACCGCCTTTGGCGTGCATGATCTCGGCGATCTGGTGGATGTCTTGTTCGAACACACCCAGCGTATTCGGATTCGTGACCATGAGCGCGGCCACGTCCTCATTCATCTGGGCGGCGAGCGCGGCCACGTCGACCATACCGCGATCATTTGATTTCAGATTTTCAACCGCATAGCCGACCATGGCTGCCGTAGCGGGGTTTGTGCCGTGCGCGGAATCGGGAATCAGAACTTTCTTGCGCGGGCGGCCCTTGGAGTGGTGATAAGCGCGCACCATCAGGAGGCCGGTGAGTTCGCCATGAGCGCCGGCGGCGGGCTGGAGCGTAATCGCGTCCATGCCGGTGATTTCGATCAGGCAATCGCTGAGCGTCTTCAGAATGCGCAGCGCGCCCTGCGAAATCTTCTCCGGCTGGTAGGGATGGCCGTTGGCGATGCCTTCCACGCGCGAGACGAATTCGTTGACGCGCGGGTTGTACTTCATGGTGCAGGAGCCGAGCGGAAACATGCCGAGGTCGATGGCGTAGTTCCAGGTCGAGAGTCGAGTGAAGTGGCGAATGATTTCGATCTCGCTGACTTCGGGCATCGTACCGAGGTCTTTGCGCTCCTGCTTGCCGAGGAGTTTCGCGGTGTCTACTTCCGGCACATCGAGCGGCGGAAGCTTCCAGGCAGCCTTGCCGGGTGACGACTTCTCGAAGATCAGCCCTTCATTCTGGCTGATGTGGCGTGTGGCTTTGCGGGTCGCGTGTTTCATCGCGCCACCTCCTCTTCGACTTCCTTCATACTTCGCATACCGCGTTCGCTGTCGGCGACGAGGCCGACGGCGGTATCGATCATGGAGCGCGTGGTCAACTCGGTGCAGCACCAGAGCGCGGCATTGCCGAGTTCGGGATAAAACTTCTTGAGCGGCAGGCCCGCCGACGATCTTGTGGCCGAGCAGGCGCGAGTTGATGGCGTAAGGATCTTCGCTCGTCTCGACGACGAATTCGTTGAAGCGCGGCGCGGAGGTGAACTCGACTTTCGCGTGTTTCGCGAACTGGGATGCGGCATAGGCGGTCTTAGCCAGATTCTGCTTCGCCAGCTCGCGCAGGCCGACCTTGCCATAAATCGTCATAAAAATGTTGACCATCAGCGCGACCAGGGCCTGGTTCGTACAGATGTTCGAGGTCGCTTTCTCGCGGCGAATATGCTGCTCGCGGGTGGCCAGCGTCAGCACGAAGCCGCGCTTGCCATTCTTGTCAACGGTCTGTCCGGCAAGACGACCAGGCATCTGGCGGACGAATTTGTCTTTCGTGGCGAGCACGCCGCAATATGGCCCGCCGAAGCCGACCGGAACCCCGAACGACTGTGCCTCCATGGCGACGATATCGGCGGCGCGCGGCGGCTCGACGATGCCGAGCGAGACGGCTTCAGCGATCGAGACCGCGAGCAATGCTCCTCGCTTGTGCGCGATGTCGGCGACGGCTTCGATGTCTTCGATGGTGCCGAAGAAATTCGGCGACTGGATCAGGACGCAGGCGGTGTCATCTCCCACCGCGGCTTCGAGCGCTTGCAGGTCGATACGGCCGGAGTCGGTATATTCAACGGTCGTCAGTGGGATGCCCTGGTGCGTCGCGTAGGTTTCGATGACCTCGCGATATTCCGGATGCAGCGTGCGCGCGATGACCGCGCCCTGGCGTCCGGTAATGCGGACAGCCATCATCACGGCCTCGGCGGCGCCGGTCGAGCCGTCATACATCGAGGCGTTCGCCAGGTCCATGCCGGTCAGTTCACTGACCATGGTTTGAAATTCAAAGATCGCCTGGAGCGTGCCCTGCGCATACTCCGCCTGATAGGGCGTGTAAGAAGTGAGGAACTCGCCGCGCTGCACCAGCGCATCGATGACGACGGGCCGGTAATGCGAGTAGGCGCCGGCTCCGAGGAAGCTGGTGTAGCCTTCGCCATTTTCCTGCGCGCGCTGCTTGAACCAGTCGACGATCTCGGACTCCGCCATCTGGCGCGGCACGCAAAGATCACGATTAAGGCGAAGCTCAGCCGGAATGGGAGAGAAAAGATCGTCCACGGATCGGACGCCGATGGCCTTCAGCATGGCCTGGCGGTCGGTAGGTGATTTAGGCAGATATCTCATAGGAACCTACATTTGATGACGGTAGTGGGTGAAACGATTGATGACATCGGGTCATCGGTGATTGGGCCATCGGGTGATTGAAAATCTTGCAAGCCAAATCGCTTCGGATGGTCCTCGCGATTGATCGCAACATCGCAAGCTCGACTGCGATAGCGCCTTTCATGACCAGATGGCCATCACCCTATGACCGATGCTTTTCAGTGTCCTGCCTCTTCGCTCACGAATTTTTCGTAGTCGGCGGCCGAGAGCAGCCCGTCCAGTTCAGACGGATTCTTGAGCGCGATCTTGACCATCCAGGCCGCGTGCGCATCTTTGTTGACTTTCTCGGGCGAGGTCGCCAGTTCGCCATTCACCTCGGCGACGCTGCCGGAGGCCGGCGCATACAAGTCTGAGACGGCCTTCACCGACTCAACCGTGCCAAACGTTTTGCCGGCAGTGAGTTCGGTGCCGACTTTGGGCAATTCGACGAAAACGATGTCGCCGAGTGAATCCTGGGCGTGCGCGGTGATGCCGACCTTGCCGTCGGCTGAGATCCATTCATGCTCTTTTGTATATTTGCGGTCGGTGGGGTAGGACATTTAGCTTCTAGCTCCTGGCTTCTAGCTACTAGCTTCTAGTAGATCAGAATCTTTCGTTGCGGCTTGCGCCCATCACGCTTTCTTCGGACGCTTATAAAACGGTGTCGGTATTACCTGGGCCTTCACGCCTTGGCCGCGAATCTCGACCTGCACGGTGCTGCCGATTCCGGCATGCGTCGGCGGAACATAGGCGAGCGCAATATTCTTCTTCAAGAAACGGCGCGGGCGATCCGCTGGTTACATAGCCAATCTCACGACCGTCGCTATCGAGAACTTTATAGCCATCGCGCGCGATTCCGCGATCGATCATTTCCAGCCCGACCAGCGTTCGTTTCAAGCCTTCGGCGCGAGCTTTTTCCAGCGCCCCGCGGCCGATGAATTCCGCCTTCTCCATCTTGCACCAGCGGTCGAGCCCGGCTTCCCACACATTGATCGTGTCTGAAATCTCATGGCCGTAGAGCGGCAGTTTGCCTTCGAGCCGCAGCGTGTTGCGCGCGCCCAGGCCGCAGGGCACAGCTCCAAATTCCTTGCCAGCCTCCAACAATCCATACCAGACGTGCGCGCTGATCGGCCTCGTCGGACGGAATGTAAATCTCGAATCCGTCTTCGGCCGTGTAGCCGGTCCGGCCAATCAGCGTCTTCGAATCAAACAGGCGGTCGGCGCCGGTGCGCACCGCCATCGTGCGCCCTTCGGTGATCCAATAAAATTTCAGCGACTTGTAATCCGCGTCGATGCGCAGCTTCTGAAACGGCGAGTTCAAGCCCTTGTCTGGGACATCGATGTAGTTGCCGTTCAGCTTCTCCATCAGATCGATGGCCTTCGGCCCCTGGATGGCAATCTGCGTGTAGTCGTCGGAGAGATTCTCGACGAGGCAATCGAACTGGCGGGTGTTGTCGCGCACCCAACTGAAATCCTTTTCGCGCGTGCCGGCATTGATGACGAGCAGGTATTCGTCGACGCCGAGGCGGTGCACGATGACGTCGTCCACGAACGTGCCTTCCGGATAAAGCAGCGCCGAATACTGCGCCTGGCCGATGGCCAGCTTCGAGGCGTCGTTCATCGAGATGTGCTGCACGGCGTCGAGCGCGCCCGGGCCGGCGAGGCGAATGTCGCCCATGTGGCTGACGTCAAACAGGCCAACGCCAGTGCGCACCGCCATGTGCTCATTGACGATGCCGCAGCCAATCGACGCCGGATATTCCACCGGCATGTCCCAGCCGTTGAATTCCACCATCTTCGCACCCATCTGGCGATGGACGGCGTTGAGCGCGGTTTTGCGCACGGTTTTCGGGACCTCGGGCGGAATCACGGGCGCAGCAGACAAGACAACCTCAATCCGACAGGGGCAAACTGCCGGTAATCTAGAACTGTTTAAGGTAACACCTGCGCGGGAACAGCGGCAAGGAAGGCAAGGCGAAAGTCAGAGGGCAGAAGTCAAAAGTCAGAGGCCTCTGCCTGCGGATTTTCACTTCTGCAATCTGACTTCTTACTTCTGACTTCACATTACCTCGGTGACATTCCCCGCTACCCGGCCGCGCTCTACACTGGCTCCATGTCCGCCAAGCCCGGAACCAGCCGCGTTGTTTGCATGCAGTGTGAACAGAGTGAGGCGCGCTGCCAGTGCGAGAAATACTGCGTCCTCTGCCAATCGCAGATCGATATCCGACTGTGTGTGGACGGCCTTTTCTACTGCGACCCCTGCCGCTCGGCGTGCGACTACAAGACGGCAGATTAGCGATTCGACGATAATTTCCACTGCAAGAAGTAATCTTCGATTTCGTTCCCCTCAGGAAGATTCAGGGAGCAAACGTCTCTGTCTCTCAATGTCAAGAGTGCCGAAGGCTTGCGACTTTGAATGGTCACTTACAAACTGTAATTCGTTGCGTCGGAATACCTGTCCTGCTCTTATCAAGTTTCTTCGGCCTACTCGCCTTCCGATTCGTCAGCCTCCCATTCCTAGTTCTTGCCTGGACCTCGTTCTTCACTTTCGGAGGTAGCGACCTCCGTCCGTCTGTTTTCGCATGGGCGCTCTGGCTCGTGCTGAGCTTTTCTCCAATTGATTTCCTGCCTTTTCCAAGAGGCCAGCAACGTCCCCGACTCGTTCCGCTAGTGATGGGCTTGCCAACTCGCGAAACCGTGGAGCGTGCCCAACGCGGGGAAGTGATCCTAGGTGGCTGTTTCGGGCTTCGAGCCGAAATACTACCTTGAGTGGTAGCCCAAGCACATACCTGCATACTAATTCAGCATCGACCGCCATTACAGCAACCTCAGATCACCACCGCTTCCCGATACTCCCCATAAACCCTGCGCATGGCATCGGAGATCTCTCCCACCGTCGCATACGCTTCAACTGCAGTCAGAATGCGCGGCATAAGATTCTCACCGGTGCGTGCCGTGTCTTCGACGGCGCGAATTGCCGCCTGCCAGGTTTCAGGACTGCGTTTGGCCCGCAACGCCCGCACCCGCTCGACCTGCTTCGGTTCGAGCGCTGGATCGATGCGCTGAATCGGAACTGACTTCTCTTCCCCGATCTGGAAGCGGTTTACTCCGACCACGATGGCCTGCTGGTGATCGACCGCCTGCTGATACTCGTACGCGGCGTTCTGAATTTCCTGCTGCACGTATCCGCGCTCGATGGCTTTCAGCATTCCGCCCATGGCGCTGATTTTTTCAAGATAATCGTCGGCGCGCTTTTCGATTTCGTTGGTCAGCGCCTCGACATAATACGAACCGGCCAGCGGATCGACCGTCTGCGGCGCGCCCGATTCGTAGGCGATCACCTGCTGCGTGCGCAGCGCGATGCGGGCCGAGGCCTCGGTCGGCAGCGCCAGCGCCTCGTCGAACGAATTTGTATGCAGAGACTGCGTGCCGCCAAGCACCGCCGCCATCGCCTGAATCGCCGTGCGGACGATGTTGTTCTCCGGTTGCTGCGCCGTCAGGGTCGAACCGGCGGTCTGGGTATGGAAGCGCAGCATCCACGACTTCGGATTCTTCGCCTTGAAGTGGTCGCGCATGATCTTCGCCCACATGCGGCGCGCGGCGCGGAATTTCGCGACCTCTTCCAGAAAATTGCTGTGGGCGTTGAAGAAGAAGGAGAGCCGCGGCGCGAATTTGTCGACATCGAGCCCGGCCTTGATCGCCGCTTCGACGTAGGCGATGCCGTTGCCGAGCGTAAATGCCACTTCCTGCACGGCGGTCGATCCCGCCTCGCGCATGTGATAGCCCGAGATCGAAATCGTGTTCCAGTCGGGCACGTTTTCGTTGGTCCAGGCAAACAGGTCGGTGATGATGCGCATGGCCTGCTGCGGCGGATAAATATAAGTTCCGCGCGCGATGTATTCCTTGAGCACGTCGTTCTGCACCGTGCCGGAGAGCTTGCGAACATCGCGCCCTTCGCGGCGAGCCACCGCGACGTACAGCGCCAGCAGAATCGACGCCGTCGCATTGATGGTCATCGATGTCGAAATTGCGGTCAGGTCGATGCCGTCGAAAAGGCGCTGCATGTCTTCGATGGAATCGATGGCCACGCCGACCTTTCCGACTTCGCCCATGGCCAGCGGGTTGTCGGAGTCGAGGCCGATTTGCGTGGGCAGATCGAACGCGACCGACAAACCCGTGGTGCCATTGGCGAGCAGATACTTGTAACGCTTGTTTGACTCTTCGGCATCGCCCATGCCGGCGTACTGGCGCATGGTCCAGAGGCGGCCGCGATACATGGTGGCCTGCACGCCGCGCGTGAAGGGAAACTCCCCGGGATAGCCAAGGTCGCGGTCGTAGTCGCGCCCTTCGAGATCGGCGGGCGTGTAGAGCGGGCTGACGGGAATGTGGGAAGATGTCTGCTGCTCGGGAAGGGCCGGTTTCGCTCCAGCGGGAGGATCGACGGCTTTCGTGGTGTTGCTCATAAGGAACCTCAAATCGCAGCTCGGTGACCGGTCACCGGTCACCGCGCAATCTCCTACGTTTTCTTCTTCGCTCTTATCCGTACAAACGAAGTCAGGCCGAACCAGGCAAATGAAATCGTGAAGCACACTGCGAGAATCAGTCGCCCCGGGCCCGGCTCGCGACCGGCGTGATACTCGCCATACTCGTGAAATCCGGCGATGGCCCCAAAGCCGGCAATAGCCAGAAAAGTAAACCCGGTGACCTCCAGCCAGAGCTGGTGCAGCTACCGCGCCCGTCGAACTCGCCGCGGCGCGCACACCCTTGAGAACAGCCGCGCCCGTGCGGCTCCGCGCGGCTTGCTGGGCGGCTACACGCGCAATCAGCGCGATCTTTCTTGCTTTTTGCGCCAAAGCCATCTGTCGATTTTAGCAGCGCGCGAGCGTACAATATCGATGGTTAACGTCACAACGACATGTGACGCCCACTACACGCGGCGGCGACTTTGCCAAAGCAGGGGGAAGGCGTGGATCAGCAACTGAAGCAGCTTATGAAGGAACTCGGCGAAGCTATCAACGGCTCGCTCTCCGATTCCGAGCAGATCGCCGAAGTCGTCTCCCGTATCAAAGAGGGCGGCTACGATATCTTTCTGGTCCTTGAAGCAACCATCGGCGTCAGCAAGCAAGGCGAACAATCCAGCGACAAGACCTCTCTCGTTTCCACGCTAAGCACGAACCCAGAACTTAAGATCAGCGACCAGGATCTGAAGTTTCTGAAGTCGCTGCGCATCAAGCTTGACGAAGAGGACGACGAGTAGCCGCGCCTCTTTGTTCGGGACACTTCGCGAACAAATAAATTTGTGATTTGACCTTTGCGGGGGGCGGATACGTCGCGCCTGTCTGCTGCTCATGTCGCACTAAAGTCTCTCGCGCGCGCCGCCGATGATGGATGAGAGAGATCATGAGCAGCCCGGCGCATGCGGCCAGCGATGAAAAGTCAGCCCCGTGTATCGCCCGGCAGCCCATCCTTTCGGCGGACCAGCAAGTCACCGGCTATGAACTCCTGTTCCGCGAAAACTCCGAGCAGGTTCACTTCGCCTCCGATGTGGAGTGGGCGACCAGCACCGCCATTGAGACCTTGCATGTAGTCGGCCTCGACGTGCTCTGCGACGGCAAACTGGCCTTCGTCAACTTCACCCACCAGATGTTGATGAAGGAATCGTTTCTGCTCCTCCCGGCGGGTGAAATCGTACTTGAACTCCAGCCGAATATTCCCGTCGATGCGTCGGTGCAGGGGGCTTGCCATAACCTCAAGCAGAGGGGCTATGCCATCGCCCTCGACAATTTCGTGCCCGACGACCCACGCGAACCGCTGGTGTCGTATGCCGACTTCATCAAAGTCGACATCAAGCACGTTCCGCCCGAATCCGCTGCCGCTCTCGCGCTTCGCTACGGCAAGCAGAACCGGCAAATGGTGGCGGTCAAGGTCGAGACCTCGCAGAGTTACGCGACGGCGCAGAAGAACGGCTTCCGGCAATTCCAGGGATACTTCTTCCGGCGCCCCGAACGCATGCGCGCCCGCCAGATTCAAGGCAAGCAGGCTATTTATCTTCAACTGCTCCAGGCCGTCTCCCGGCCGCAAACCGATTTTCTCGAGATCGAAGAGCTCATCAAGCACGAGCCCTCGCTCTGTTATCGCCTGCTGCGCTATTTGAATTCCCCACTTCTTTGCCGGGCCACGCCGGTTACTTCGATCCGCCATGCGCTGAATCTCCTTGGAGAGCGCGAATTGGTGCGCTGGATCGGCATGGCCACGACGCTCGCCATGTCCCAGGCCAAACCTTCCGACCTGCTTCTATCGTCGCTGGTGCGTGCCCGCTTCTGCGAGTTGATCGCGCCCCGTGCAAAGCTGAACGGAGCCGACCTTTTCCTGATGGGCATGCTTTCGCTGATGGACGCCATTCTTGAGGTTCCCATCGGAATCGTTGTGGAAACCCTCGCCCTGGATCCGGCAACCAAGGCGCAACTGGTTTGCGGCAAGTCGGGGGAGAAGACGGCGCTGTCTCCCATCTACGATCTGATGATCGCGCGCGAAACCGGCGACTGGGAGTCCGTTACACGGCTTGGGAAACAGCTGAATCTGTCGCTCTATTTTGTGGATAAGACTTATAACGAAGCGATGCGCTGGGCATTCGAGGTAACGAGCGCGATGAGGTAGTGACGAGATAGGTTACGCCAAGCGGCGAAAAGTCTCTCGGGATCCAGGCTTTGGCAGTCAATCGGCGGGGCTGGTGCCGTGCACTTCCCATTTCCCCAATTCCCTTCCCAAATAGGAAAAACCTTGCAAGTGCAGCGTTTCCCCTCTGTTACCATAAGGCATCCCTCATGTAAGTAGCCGCTTGCCAGCATCTTACTGAGGAGAACTTCCTTAAAAAGTGGCCTTCGGCGTGCATTTCAGCTACGTGGAAGTGGGTTCCTCGAACCGTCTCCCGCAGTCCTGAAAACTGCCGTTTTCGTGGGGTTCAGCTTCTGCCGGTTAGCACCCGGCAGCCGAGTTCTATTGAGGTGCCGGGTATGGCTTCTCGCACGCAACTTGCGGTTTCCGATCTCAATTCGAGCGATTCGTCGCCGACGCCCGTAAAGTCGGGTGGTCCGCAGCTGGCTTCTTCGCGTCCTTCCGACTTGACTCTCGGCTTGCTTCCCGAACCTCGAACGCGGTGGGGAAGATTCGTGCTGAGCTACGGCATGCAGTCCGCGGTCATGACACTGTTCGTCATCGCGGCCATCGCGCAACCCGCCATCCTGGTGTTGCCGGTGCACGACTATCACTTCATCGGACTGGTCAGCACGCCAGCTCCGGTTCCGGATAGGCCGGCTCCGATTAAGAATTTCGCAGCGCCAAAAATGGCGGAGAAAATCACACCTGCGGTCACTCCGAGTCCGCAGGCTCTGCGCGTGCCCGCCGAACTCGTGCAGCACAAGGAAATCGTTCCCGACGTTGAGCCGCCCAAAGTGGCTATGGCGCCCGCCAAACCGTCTTTGCCGGATGCAAAGCCAATCATCCCGCGGCAACTCGTCAAGACCAACGTCTTCTCGAATGGCAGCTCGGCGACACCCACCATGGCGGCCGCTCCGCCGAAAGTTCAGACTGGCGGCTTTGGCGACCCGAATGGTGTTCCCGCGCAGGATAATCATGGCCGTCCCGTCACCATTGCTCAGGCCGGCAGCTATGACATGCCCGGTGGCCCTGGTTACGGCAATGGCACCGGCGGAGCCCACGGAGTGCGCGGCGTAGTTGCCAGCGCCGGTTTCGGCAATGGCGTCGCTACCGGCGATGATTCCGGCAAGGTCTCGGCCTCGCGCGGCACCGTGCGTCAGGCGGGCTTCGGAGAAGCCGAGATAGCCGCAAAAACTCCGGTAAAGACCGCGGCTCTCGACTCCAAGGCAAAGACCATTCCCGCCGAGATCACCTTCAAGCCACGGCCAGCCTATACCGACGAAGGCCGCCAATTGAAGATCGAAGGCGAGGTGCTGCTTAACGTTATCTTCACCGCCAACGGCCAGATCAAAATCAACGGCGTCGTTCACGGACTCGGCCATGGTCTGGACGAATCCGCCATTCGTGCCGCCGAGAAAATACAATTCAAGCCCGCTCTGAAAGACGGCCAGCCGACCGATTTCCCGGCGGTGTTACATATCATGTTCCAGCTCGCATCATAGGTAAGAGCCGGTTCGCTCGTTCTGCGGTAGATTTAGGAGAGACTAAACCAAGAAAATGACACGCTCCCCCGTGGTAGTGTTTCTATCCATTGTCTTCACCGCGAGCTTGCTGGTTGCGCAGGCCCAGCCTACCGACCCCCAGCTTTCCAAACGCGACGCCGCCAGCCAACAAACCTCTGCTGCGGCCGCCACCTTCGAACAGGTGGTCGACCGCGCCATCGAGCGCGAGCATTTCTTCATCGCGCAGATGAAGCAGCTTCATCCGCTCGTCGAAACCTATATCCAAAATCTAAAGCAAGACAAGGATCTCGACGTAGCCGTGCCGGCAAGCGACGTATATTTTCTGGGGCGTCTCGACATGAGCAGCGGCTCGCCGGACGACCTGACCTTCAAGTCGCCGAACTCCGAAAAGCTGCACAAGCGCATCATGGAGAAGATCAACGGCAAGTTTTTTAACATGTACTTGCCGCTCGGCTTCGCCCAGATGGCGATTCTCGATCAGGATTTTCAGCGAAAGTATTACGACTTCACTTTCGTGCGCCGCGAATTCCTCGGCGAAATTCGCTGCATCGTGATGGATGTCGCTCCGAAAAAAGACGCCGGCGGCGGCCGTTTTATCGGCCGGGTCTGGATTGAAGACCAGGACTATAACATCGTCCGCTTCAACGGCACTTACACCTCGCGCTCGCGCAACACTTACTACTTCCACTTCGACAGTTGGCGGCAGAACCTGCGGCCGGGCTTGTGGCTGCCTTCGCTCATCTATTCCGAAGAATCGGATTTCAAGTCGTTCATGGGACATTCCATGAACTACAAGGCCCAGACACGCCTCTGGGGCTACAACCTCCAGGATTACACGCGCAACTCTGAGTTCACCGAGATCACCGTCGACTCGCCACAGGATGTCCAAGACCAGAGCCAGAAGGCGCAGGATGCCTCGCCGGTCGAGGCGCAACGCCAGTGGGAGCGGCAGGCTGAAGTGAACGTAATCGACCGCCTCCAGCGGATGGGATTACTCGCGCCTGAGGGCGAGATCGACAAGGTATTGCAGACCGTCGTCAATAATGTTCTGGTCACCAACAATCTCGACATTCAACCCGAGATCAAGTGCCGCGTGCTGCTGACTACGCCGCTCGAATCCTTTACCCTGGGCCACACCATCGTGCTGAGCCGAGGTATGGTTGACGTGCTCCCTGACGAAGGTTCGCTGGCCATGATCCTGACCCACGAAGTCGCGCACATCGTACTCGGCCATCATCTGAACACGAAGCTGGCCTTCAACGATCGTATGTTCTTCCCCGACGAGCGTACCTTCGAGCGCATGGATTTCGCGCGGGACAAAACCGAAGAAGAAGCGGCCGACAAGAAAGCCATCGAACTGCTGAACAACTCGCCTTATAAAGACAAACTCGCCACCGCCGGGCTCTTCCTGAAAGCGGTGCAGGCGCGCGCTCCGCAACTGAAGAACCTCATCCGCGGCCATCTCGGCGACAGCTTGCTCAACGGGGACGCCACTCGCATGTCGTCTCTGATGACCGCATCGCCGCAGTTCGATCCGAAAAAGCTCGATCAGATCGCTGCGCTTCCCTTGGGGGGCAGGGTGAAGGTCGATCCCTGGAACGACCAGCTCGAATTGATCAAGACAAAGCCGGTGGCTATCACGGCGGCGACGGAAAAAATGCCGTTTGAAGTCACGCCATTCTTCCCATTCCTCACGCGCCTGGGGTCCAACACGCCTGCGCCCGAGAAAGCTGCTCCTGCGACTCCCGCAGCGACGCCGGCACCTGAAAAAACGGCCTCGCCCTCCGGCCAATAGCCGTTTTCAGGACGAGACTGTCCAATGCGCAATGCGCGCAGCATTTTCTGCTTCAGGATTTTGGCGTTGGTTTCGAACAGGGCGCGCGATGGGAGGAGAAAAGGGGCGAGCGCAGCCCGCTACTGCCCCAGTTGGCTGCCGACCTGCGAAAACACGGTGTTGGCGTTGCTGCCGATCAGGCGCACCGTGCCAATCACAATCACGAGAATCACTGCCAGCATCACCGCGTACTCGGCGACGTCCTGACCGCTCTCCTCATTCCACAATTGACGGATTCTATTGATCACGGTTCCTTCTCCGATCTACGGGTAGGCAAGAGGCACACCAGGCACAGCTCGCCTTCGTACTATCTTTAAAGTATCGTTGAAGCTGATATTTTCCCAATAGCACCCGCGTGCCTGGAATGGCACCTCCGTGCCATCACAAAGGTAATCATAGGGCGTTCACCTTAGTCTCAGCCCCGTTATTCCTGCTGTCTGTAGAGCGCCCACGCCGTCGCCAGATCCTGCACCACATGCCCAAGTGACTTATAAACGGTGATTTCCTCGTCCGACCGGCGCCCTTCAATCCTGCCCATCAACACCTGGCCAATCTCTGCGACAACATGGTCATCGCCCACCAACCCCGCGGCTTTGGCCCGCAAAAACTCAGCTCCCTGCTGCAAGACGCCCTCACGACTGTCGGCAATAAAGCGTGACCGGACAACGAGTTCATTGTCCACTTCCACCGGTCCTGCCATGCCGGAACCCACCACATTGACATGCGTGCCCGGCCGCACCCACTCCCCTTTGAGGATTGGCTCGAACGCCGAGGTGACGGTACAGATAATGTCCGCCTCCGCGACCGCATTGCGAACACTTTCCGCCACCGATACCGGCGCACCGAGTTCACGGGCGATCCGCTGCGCGAAGGCGCGGGCGCGTTCGGCGGACCGTCCCCAAACCATGATCGACTCGATATGACGAACCTTGGAGATCGCCCGCGCATGGGTTCCCGCTTGTTCGCCGTAGCCAAGCAGATGTGAGCCGGCGGGCGTCCTTGCGCGCCAGCGCATCTGTCGCCACTGCGCTGGCGGCTGCCGTGCGGATGGCCGTAATCTCTCCCGCATCCACCGCGCAAACCGGCGCGCCGCTCTCAGGGTCGAACAAAACCACGAGCCCTTGATGCGACTGCAAACCGCGCTCGAAATTCCCCAGGAAGACACTGATCAGCTTTGCGCCGAATACTCCCATGCGCGCCCATGGCGCCGGGCATGATGCCAAATAGACGTCCGTTCGGACAGCGGGATCACGGAGCGAAGAAGTTGTTTCGTTTCGCCCTTTGAAAGCGCGATCATCGCCGAGCGCACGATGGGGATGCAGGCCTCATAAGTCAGGCGCCGGGCCACCTCGTCGCGGTCGATGAATCGCATAATTCCCTGTCGTCTTTGCTGCGAATCGTCCACTGTTCAATTTCGCACACCGCTGTCTGCCACCGGTCAAAGAGCGCGGGCTCGCGATCCGGCATGATCTAAACTCTCCCTTTGCCGACAATCCCTTGCAACCAGGGAAGCGTGGCATCCTACTTGCTCCTCGGCTTATTGAGCGCCGGGTAAGGAGCCGCGTTTTGATGGAAACGATACTACAAGACCTGCGTCATGCACTGCGCATCTTGCGCCGAAGCCCCGGGTTCACTTCGGTGGCCGTCCTCACGCTGGCTCTCGCCATCGGAGCCACCACCGCCATTTTCAGCGTCGTCTATGGCGTGCTGCTGCGACCGCTTCCCTATGTGGAGCCCGACCGGATCATGGCGGTCTTCGAGGTCAATACCAAGGGAACATGGTCCCGCCTCGCCGATCCAAACTTCGACGACTTTCGCGATCAAAGTCATAGCTTCGAGGCGATCGCAAAGTACTCCGGCGGCATCTCCTCCGTTTCAGGCGGTTCCGAGCCCACTCGTTCCAGCGTGGCCCTCATCTCCCCCGGCTTCCTCGATGTATTCCGCGTTCAACCGGTCCTTGGCCGCGACCTCACCGCCGCCGACGCCAAGAAAGGCGCCGCCCCGGTCGTCTTGCTCAGCTACGGCTACTGGAAGCAATACCTCGGCGCCGCTCGCGATCTCTCCCAGCTTCACCTGAAAATTGACGACCTGGACTTCTCAGTTATCGGCGTTTTGCCCGAAGGTTTTCAATTTCCTGCGGACGCCGCCCTCTGGATTCCCGCCGATCGCAACGGTGAGAATGCCAGCCGGACATCGCACAACTACAATGCCATCGCGCGCGTCCGCGACAATGTAAGGCCGCAGCAGGCGACCTCGGACATCAGCGTGATCGCCCGCCGCATCCGCAGCGTCGCGACCGAACCAAACGACTACCTGCTCAAAGACGCCATCGTCGTTCCCCTGCAAGAGTCGATCACCGGCCAGGCGCGTCCCGCTTTGCTGGTCCTGCTCGGCGCCGTCGGCATCCTTCTCCTCGTCGCCTGCGCCAACGTTGCGAACTTGCTGCTCGCCCAAGCCTCCGGGAGAACGCGTGAACTCGCCGTCCGCAGCGCCCTCGGCGCTCCGCGCGCACGCCTGATTCGGCAATTTCTTACAGAAGCTTTCCTCCTTGCGCTCTTCGGCGGTGCTTTCGGCGTCCTGGGCGCCCACCTGGGCGTTGCGGGTTTAGTCGCGCTGGCCCCAGACAATCTGCCGCGCTTGGACAGCGTCGCCATCAGCATTCCCGTGCTCGTCTTCGCGGTAGTGCTTTCGAGCGCGGTCGCCATCGGACTCGGGTTGTTCACCGCCATGCGCGCCACCAGTGACGACGTGCGCGAGGGCCTCGGGGAAGGCAGCCGTGGACAAGCCGGCTCTCAAGGCAGCCAGCGTATTAGCCACATTATCGTCGCGGCACAAGTCGCAACCACGCTCGTTCTCGTCGTCGGCGCCGGGCTGCTCGGACGCAGCCTGTTGAAGGTGCTCGAAGTCAACCCCGGCTTCCGCACCGACAAAATCGTCACCATGGATATTTCCATTCCCTGGGTCGATTCGGACGAGCCATCTGCCAAGGCTGCAAAGGCCAAAGAAGCGGTTTTCTTCGCGAACCTGATCGATCGTCTCCGGCAGATTCCCGGGGTGAGCAAGGTCGGAGCAACCAAAGGCCTTCCGATGGATGGCGGCCTGCCCGATGGCATGTTCGTGCTCATGTCTCAGAGTGAAGTTCCCAAGACATTGGGAGGGTTCGAGCCGTTCTTCCGCCAGAAGGAGCGCGTTGGCATTGCCGATTTCGGCGTGACCACGAACGGATATTTTGAGGCTCTTGGAATTCCGCTTTTGCGTGGACGCCTCTTTAACGAGGGCGACACCGCCGATTCCCCGCACGCCGCCGTCATCAGCCAGTCGCTCGCGCGCGATCGCTGGCCCGGCCAGGATCCCATCGGCCACACCATCGAATTCGGCAACATGGATGGCGACCCGCGGCTGCTCACCATTGTCGGTATTGTCGGCGACGTCCATGAATATGGCGCCGATGCCCCGCCGCGTCCCACGGTGTACACTAATCTGTTCCAGCGGCCACGCGCTGGTGACATCACCGTCACCATGCTGACCGTTGCTCCCACTCCTCTCGTCACCTCCGCCGCCCGCGGCATTCTCCAGGAACTCAATCCCGAGCTTCCACCGAAGTTCCGGACCTTCTCGCAGATCTACTTCGCGTCGCTCGGCTCGCGGCGCTTCAACCTGATCCTCATCGGCTTCTTTGGAACCATAACGTTATTGCTCGCGACAGCAGGCGTCTTTGGCGTGATGGCATATTCGGTCAACCGGCGCACGCGCGAGATTGGCGTGCGGGTAGCTCTGGGCGCGCGCTCCGGCGATGTCCTCCGGATGGTCCTCGTTCAGGGGTTGCGCACGATTTCGATCGGTGTCGCCGTAGGAATTGGCGGTGCGCTCATTCTCACGCGCGGGATTGCGTCGTTCCTCTTTGGCGTGACCGCGACCGACCCGTTGACCTTCGCCGGGGTAATCCTGCTTCTGGTGTCGGCAACGCTCCTGGCGTGTTATATTCCGGCGCGCCGCGCCACGCGCATCGAGCCGATGACAGCCCTGCGCTATGAATAAGATTGAATAACTCGGCCGATCAACCAAGGTAGGCCCGCCGGTTGACTCCCAACCGATTGCCGTCCCAAACGTCAGACGATCGTCTTTAGCGGCAATCCCTGATTCACCGCAAAGAGGGCCAGCTCCAGCCGCGTTGAGACCCCCAGTTTGTCGAAGATATTGCTCAGGTGGTGCTTTACCGTGTCTTCGCTGATCTTGAAATACTCGGCGACCTCGCGATTCGCGTATCCGGCCACGATTGCCGAAACGATTTCGAGTTCGCGCGGCGTGAGTCCGAATTTCTTTTGTTTCGATTCCTCGTTCGTGGTCTGCATCAGATTGCGCAGATATTGCACGAGATTCGAAACGCTCTCACGGCCCACCCAGTACTCACCGCCCATCACCGCATGGATGGCCTTGAGCAGGAGTTCGGTTGCGGAATCCTTCATCACTACGCCGCGCGCACCGAGTTGCAGCGCCTCGACTATCTGCTTTTTCTCCACCGCAGCGGTCAGCAGGATGATGCGCACTGGAGCGGCCTTGCCCGAGGAACTCAGATCGCGCAGCGCGTCCAGCCCGGTGTGGCGCGGCATGGCGAGATCCAGCAGCAGGACGTCGGGTTTGATCTCCGTCGCCAGCTTCACGGCCTCGAGGCCGTCCGGGGCCTCTCCAACAACCTTCATTTCGCCTTCGGACTCCAGCAGGCGCCGCAAGCCATCGCGGAAAATAGGATGGTCATCGGCAATCACGATGCGAATCGGTGTTTGACGTTTTTCCATGACTTATTCCTGACTTACTACGAGTTATTAATGCTCGTTCTTCGCGCCGGTGGAATCAGCACCTCGAGCCGCGCGCCTTGACCCGGGTTCGATTCTATCGTGAGTTCGCCGGCAAGCAAGCGTACTCTTTCCCGAATCACCGCCGGACCCTTGCCGTTCGTGGCCAATTCCGCCTCCGACATTCTCCCGGAGAACGGAAATCCCCGGCCATCGTCTTCCACTGTCAGACGCAGGCTGTCCGTTTTTTGAGCCAGTCGCACCAGCACATGATGCGCGCCGCTGTGCTTGCGCACGTTGACCAGGCTCTCCTGGACGATACGCGCGACTTCGCGGCACACTCTCTGCGGCAGCTCGATTTGCCCGAGTTCGCAGACGAACGTTGCCGATACTCCCGTCTCGCGCTGGAAGCGTTCCACCATGTCGTGAATGAAGCCGAGCAGCCGGTCGGCATCAACTTCGAACGACTTCATCGCCTGCATCAGTTCGCGCAACTTCAGCACTTCCTCGCGCAACAATTTTTGAATGCGCGTCAGTTCGGCGTTCACCACCGGCGTCTGTCCCGACTGGCGGCGGAGCACGTCGACTTGCATCTCGACGGCGATCAAGGACTGGATGGCGCCATCATGGAGCTCACGTGCGAAGCGCGCCCGCTCCACGGCGCCCGCCCTCTCGCGCAAACGCCGCATTAGATACACGTTGTAAATTGCCGGACCCACCTGCTGCGCGAATTCCTGCAAAAAACGGAGTTCCTCCTCAGGCTCGCCCATGCGTTGAGGATCGAAGACGAACACCCGTCCCGACCATTCCTTGCCAAAGAGAACCGGAACCGAGACCACGCTTTCAAATTCTTCCGTCTCGGCAAATGCATCGAGAAAATGGCTGTCGAAATCGCGCAAGCGGTGGCCGTCGCAGTCCAGAAAAACCGTGGAGCGGCCATCTACAGAACGGGTACCTGGGGCGGGGAGCGTCGCGGCGCGCGCAGATCTTGCAGCACGCTCCGCATAAATTGCCTCTGCCTGCGATTCGAAAAGATACGCCTTCACGCTTTCCGGGGCGGATTCGCGCCAGCGCACCGGACCCGGGCCGCCATCATCCGCGCGGTTGATCTCCGCCAGAAATACCCGATAGCTATGCGCCTCCTGTGAAGCGGTCAATACCCGTCGGGCCCCGTAGATGCTGAGCACCTCCCCGAGAATCTGCTGCATCGTCCCGGTCAGGCCCGCCTCGATGCGGGTCGAACTCAGGACGCGCGTGATCACCGCCCGTTCCGCCCGCGCCTTTTTCTGATTCTGCCCCATGTAACCGAGGAGAAGGCCGAGCACCAGCAGGTACACGGAACTCATGATCAACTGCTGCGCGTTTAGTTCCTGAAAGTTGACGGCCGAAGGCAAATGAAGAGACGCCAACTGGTGCCGCAAGAATGGTTCCAATCCAGCCGCGATGGCAAGATACTCCAACCACAGCAGAATCACCGCCGCTGCCGCGGTCGCCACGGTCTCCCACAATCCCCAGCGATAGGCCGCCGCCGCCATGACAAAAACAAAGAAGAGAAAAAATGGCCCCCGCTGGGCGGGCGCGAACATGGAAATCAAAACCGGCCACAAAACGTCGACCGAGTGCACCACCATGCGAAACGCTATGGTCGATTGCGGACGCACCCGCACCAGCAGCATTACGAGCGTCGCGTGCGTCAGGTACACGATCAGCAGCCACAGCAACCAGCGCGAGTACGTTGCGCGCCCGGGCTCCATCACCATGGTGACCAGCGCGGCGATGGTCAGTGCGACGCGAGCGCTGGCCAGCCAGCGCTCGGTCCGCCGGATCTCGCTGGCGCTCAATGGCGCCCGGAAGCGCCACAGATCATAGGTTTGTGCGAAGGTCCAGGACACGCTTTTCCCGTTCGTTCAATTCCGATTCGGTTTTCTTAAGCACACTATCTTACGCGCTTTTTATGGGTGCACGGGCCGCTCGGCCGTGCGAAAGCCAGTCGCCACCCCCGCGGCCACTTAGCCGGGCCGCTGCGGGAACGCCCAGCGCCAACCTGCTTAACATCTTTCCGGTTACCTCAGTAACGTCTGTCACGTACGCCACCGCCGCCACCGCTCTAGAATGAAGTCGGAGTAGTCTTTGTCCCGCCGCACTCAATTCTTGGTCGTCCTGGGGGCGCTCACCGCCGCCCAGCTGGCCGCCTCGCTCTTCATGCGTCGAGGCGAAGCTCTGACCATTGCCAGCGACCTGATCCAGGGCATTCTCCTTCTGCTCGCAACGGCGGCGTTCCTTCCCAAGACCTTTCGCGTCAATTGCGTGACCACGCACGCCCGCATCTTCTGGATCCTGATGAGCGGCGGCATGATCTTGTGGCTCGCTTATCAGGCGATGTGGAATTATTTCGAGGTCATCAGGCGCATCGATGTTCCCGACCCCTTCGCTGGCGACGTCGTCCTCTTCCTGCACCTGGTGCCCATGATCGCTGCACTTGGCGTGCTGCCCCACCTGCGAGGCGACGAGCGTGATGAGCGTATTCGCATGCTCGATTTCACCCTGCTCATGACCTGGTGGATTTTCATTTACGTCTATCTGGTGATCCCATGGCAGACGGTGCGCATCGACGAGGCCATCTACAGCTCGAATTTCAATTTTGCCTATTTGACGGAGAAGGCGGTTCTGCTCGTCTCCCTCACCGTGCTCTCTTACACGGCACACGGCGGATGGCGTCATCTCTACGCGCACTTTTTCGGCGCCACCGCGCTCTACGCATCAAGCTCCTATCTTGCCAACTACGCCATCGGACACAAGACGTACTACAGCGGCAGCGTGTATGACATTCCTCTCACCATCTCGATCGCGTGGATCGCGGCCATTCCTGTCCTCGCCACTCACCACGATCTGTCGGACCGGAAATCGACGAAGCCCTTGCTCGGTGTCGGCATTACCCGCATGAGCATGCTCGCTCTATGTACGTTGCCCGCGGCCGCGCTCTACGCGGAACTCCATGGCACGCTGCCAAGTTCAGTGCGCGCCTTCCGCATCGTAGCCAGCCTGCTGGCCACCATCGTGATGGGCGTCATGGTCTTCTGGCGGCAGCGACTGCTGGCCTCCGAGCTCAAATATTTCCTGAACAAGTCGCACCAGTCGCTCGACGAATTACAGCTTCTCCAGAAGCAGCTCATTCAATCCGAAAAGCTGGCCTCGCTCGGCCAACTGGTTGGCGGCGCGGCGCACGAGATCAACAATCCGCTCACCGCCATGCTGGGCTACTCCGATCTGCTCAGCGCATCGAGTCTGCCGAGCGAGGAAGAACATCAGGCGCGCATGATCAGCGAGCAGGTGCGCCGCACTAAGACGCTGGTCGCCAGCCTCCTGACCTTCGCGCGCCAAGCGCCCGCCCGCCTTTCGCCGATCGATCCAAATTCGTTGCTTCAGACTGCCATGCGCCTGCTGGCGCCGCAACTGGAGGCGCAAGGCATCACGACCCGTCTGGAGTTGCGCCCGTCTCTACCGCCCGTCTTCGCCGACTCCAACCAACTTCTGCACGTTTGCCGGCACCTCGCGGGACAGATCGGCTCTCAATTCGATCGCGAATCGCACTCCGCCCTGCTGGTTCGTACCAGCCTCGAAAACGAGTCGGTTGTCATTGATTTCCTGACCGGCGCACCGTCCCTGCATCGGCCTGTCTGCGATCAGCTACTCACATCCGAAGGCGCCAACAAACCGTCTACACTTTCGCTGAGCGCCTGTTGCCGCATCGTCGAAGAGCATGGCGGACGCCTCTTGCAACCGGGACGTCAGGATGTACACGCCTTCCGTCTCGAACTGCCACTCGCCTCGAAAGCAACCGCACCGCAGCCAAGAGCCGCCGCCCACGGCGCGTTCTAGCTTTAAGACTCGAGCAAGCAAACCTAAAGTGAAAACCGAGGACGCAGGGCAGAAGAATCATTTCAAGAATGTTCCGTGAGCTCCCAGTCCTCTGCGGTTTTTTTACTTGCTCGTATCTCGCGGCTCGAGGCTCACGTCAACCGTACGCTTTAGCTGTCCGCAAGCCGCAAAAATATCGCGCCCGCGCGGCCGGCGCACAAACGCAGGGATCCCCGCGGACATCAGAATCCTCTGGAAAGCGTCGACCCGTTCTACCTCAGGCGTGCGATAAGGCAACTCCGACCCGGGATTGAGCGCGATCAAATTCACCTTGGCACGAAGCCCCCGCACCAGCTTCACAATTTCGCGGGCGTGCTCAGGCGCATCGTTGACGCCATCGAGCAGCACGTACTCAAATGTCAACCGTTCGCGCGTCCGCAGCGGAAATTCCCGCGCCGCCTTCATCAACTCCGCGAGATCCCATTTGCGATTGAGCGGCATCACCTCGCTGCGCAACGCGTCATTCGAGCCATTCAGAGAGATCGCCAACTTCGGCCGCACCGGCTCGCGCCCGAAATCATAAATACGCGGCACAATACCCGCCGTCGAAACGGTCATCCTCGACTCCGGGATCCCTACGCCCTCGACGAGCAGCCGCACCGCCTTCATGAAATTGTCATAGTTGAGGAACGGCTCGCCCATCCCCATGAAGACAAGATTCACCCGCTGCAAGGGCGGATCGACCGCCTGATCGCGCAGCACTGCTGCAATCTGCCCCACGATCTCCCCGGCTGCCAGATTGCGTTTCACGCCCAGCAGCGCCGTGAAGCAGAACTTACAATTCACTGCGCACCCAACTTGGCTAGAGACGCAAATCGTAGCGCGCTGTCGAGCCCGATCCGACGATGGATGATCCGCCGGTGGCCCATTCAAGCCATCCTCTGGCTTGACTGGGGAACGATCCCCGCCCCGCCCCCGCAACGACTCCAGCGCATCCTCCACCTCACTCCCCAGCCTCACTGCCATCCCCGCTCTCGCCGCCGTCCCCCGTCCGGCATCCACACCGTCTCCACCGTCTCGCCATCCGCCAACCGCAGCAAATACCGCACCGTGCCATCGCTCGAAACAAACTTCCGATCGACCAGCGGCAGCCCTATTTGCCAGCCCTTTTCTTCCAGCCGAGCGCGAAAATCCCCCGGCAGGGCCGTCGCCTCCTGCACCCGCTCAATCCTTTGGCGATACACTGCATCCAATAGCTGTTGACCACGGTATGCGGGCTGCGCGAACTCCCGCGCGAGCGCGGTAAGTTCGTCTAGCGTAAGGCCAAGCAGCGATTGGGTCGATTGGGGGGCCATCCTCGCTAGAGTGTAATACCTCGGGAATGGCCGGAACAAATCCGCGTAAGTTGCACAAAAATAAGGCGCGAGTCCAGCCTGATTTCTGGTGGCTCAGTTTGTGGGAAAATAGGGTATTCGACCCTGTCTGAAATCGGCGACTCCAAGTCAGGTCCATTGAAGTAGCACCTGTGACCGGACCTTGAAATAGCACCCGGAAAAGAGAGCTAAGAAGAAGTTAATGGTAAAAGAAACGCGCAACATTCGCCGTCAGGTATTGCCCAACGGCCTCACCGTCATCACCGAGCAGATGTCGCATATCCGCTCCGTTTCGATCGGCATCTGGCTGAAGACCGGCTCGCGCGACGAAGACTCCGAGTGGAATGGCATTTCCCACTTCATCGAGCACATGGTCTTCAAGGGCACGGAGACACGCTCCGCCGAAGCCATCGCCCGCCAGGTCGACTCGATCGGCGGCAACATGGACGCCTTCACCGCCAAAGAATGCATCTGCTTCAACATTAAAGTTCTCGACGAGCATCTTCCTCTCGCCATGGACGTTCTCAGCGATTTAGTCCTGCACCCCGTCTTCGATGCCGGAGACATCGCTCGCGAGCGTGGCGTCATCCTCGAAGAAATAAAAATGGATCAGGACAATCCCGACTACCTCGTCCATGAGATCTTCACGCAAAGTTTCTGGAAAGATCACTCCTTAGGTCTGCCGATCCTGGGCACGCGCGACACGGTTAAGAAGTTCGAGCGACCGGTAGTCTCGCGCTTCTACGGTCACCATTTCGCGCCGGGAAATCTCGATCGTCTGCGCCGCTGGCAATCTGAATCACCAGAACTTTGTCGACCTCGTCGCCAAACACTTCGAGCAGGTAAAGCCCGCGAAAAACGGCCTGCATTCGCCGGCTCCCAAGACTTATTCGCGTATCAATCTGCGCAACAAGAAATCGCTCGAGCAGGTGCAGATCTGCATCGGTGTTCCGTCGCATCCGGTCGCTCACGAGCGTCGCTACGCTTCGTACATTCTGAATACGCTGCTTGGCGGCGGCATGAGTTCGCGCCTGTTTCAAAATATTCGTGAGCGCCAGGGGCTCGCCTATTCCATCTACAGCGATCTGAATCCCTACCGCGACACTGGAACCATGTGCGTCTATGCAGGAACGTCGCGCGAGTCCGCTATCAAAGTGGTCGAGAGTGTAGTCGCGGAATTTGCCAGCTTAAAGACGACGCCCGTCCCAGAAGAAGAACTGCGCCGTTCGAAAGATCAGCTTAAGGGCAGCCTCATGCTGTCGCTCGAATCCTCGATGGCTCGCATGTCCAATCTGGCAAGGCAAGAAATGTATTACGACCGTTTCTACAGTCTCGACGAACTGATCGAGCGCATCGAAGCCGTAACCGCAGAAGACGTGCAGAAAACTGCGGAGGAATTTTTCCGCACCGAGCAGATCGCGGTGACGATTCTCGGTAACCTGACCGGATTGAAACTGACGCGCAACCAACTAGCCTGTTGAGGTTTCGGACTAAGGGATATATCTCGTCATCACGGAATACGCGTCTCCCGGCTACAATTCCAGCAATGAACTCGATCCCTCTGCGTGCGCAGTTGGGCATTGTGGCCGTAGTCTATGCGGCCGTCGTTGGCATCTCTACCATCCTCGTCTTCATGCGCTACATGCAGTATGTCCGTCACCCGCAGGACGTCGCGGCGGCGGGCGGTATGTACGCCTTCGGCGACTCCATGCTGGCCATGTTCGTTGTCTGTATGTTGCTCGTTCCCACTTTTCTTCTGGCCATGGTCGCCCGCCAATCCGAGAGCCTCTCCAACGGCTACGGGAAGGCCATGCTTTACCTGAGTCTCACCTTGCCGGTCTGCGCGGGAGCTCGTAAATCACTCCGCAACCGCCGCCATGGCACAGAGAAGCCGATTGATGGTTACCGCCCCCAACCGTCGTCCCATAGAGTTTACCGGTCTCGTCCTGGATCACCCCGCCCTCGGGATTCAACCCATTCGCAAAGGCGTCGAACGCGTATAGCACGCTTTCGGTGCCGCCGGGAGCGACCTCGAAAACCGTTCCACAACCCGTGTCATTACCGCAATCCCCGGCCACGCCCCCGGCTAACGTGGTCCCAAAAAGATTGCCGTCCCCATCGAGTACCAGGTTCGCGTTCGGCACGGCACCATCCGTGCAGTTGGCTTGCGAGCAGAATGTGTACAGCACGCTGTAAGTCTGCGCTTGCACCGGCTGCGCGGCGCCAGACAATAAGGCGAGAAAAAGGACCAGAAGTACCCCAGCCGCCAACAGCCGCGAGACCTCGCGGTCGAAGATACGATTGTGGTTCGCTCCATCGCGTGCTATTGAATCGATTTCATGTGAACTCATAAAATCAGGCGCCCTCGGAACCTTAGGATTGGTTTGAAGATGATCTCCCTGTAAAGCCTCTTGGGAGACGTTTGTGGGCTCAAACACGGTAAAACAAACAGATTGTGACTGAAAGGACACCATCCCTCCGGGTGGAGGAGTCGCGGCCAAAAACTAATTCGAAGCGAACTATAACTCCAAATCGGTAGCGGCGGCAATCGTGGCTTATCCGACAATTCCTTCTTGCCTTGGGGGTATCGCAGCATCGCTCCGGGCACACCCGCATATAACCTAAAGGCTCGAGCTTCCGATCGAACAATCTGGAGCTAACGTATATATTTTTCAATAGCATACGTAGAAACTGCTCAAAACAGGAGCTTGGGTTCTTTCTAACCTATTGATTTTGCAATATCGTAGAGCCAGGTTCGCTGTCATCGAAAGCCCTGGCAAGAACGGCCGGTCTCACCCTGATTTGCTTAGAGGACGTTCGGGGGGTACCAGTTACTAACTGATAAACTTCGGACAAACATAACATTCCTGCTCGCACTCCAAGTCTCGTCCGCTAGAATCAATTCGAGTAACTTCATACCCCTTTCTTCATGCAGCTAGTCATCGACGTTTTCGCGCAGATCTTCCGCACTCTTTGGGCTCACAAGCTGCGCTCGTTCCTCACCATGTTCGGCATCGCCTGGGGAGTCGGTTCCCTGCTGCTTCTGGTCGGACTCGGCGAAGGCTTCCGCAGCGGCAACAAGCGCAATCTCGCCGAGATCGGCGAGAACATCATGATGATCTTTCCCGGCCGCGCTCCAGCCGTGCAGGGCAACATGAGTTCCGCGCGCTACTATCACATTACTTATCGCGACTATCTCGACGTCCTCAACGAGTGTCCTCACGTCAAGGCCGTTACGCCCGTTCTCGCCACCAACGAAGTGCATGCGGTCAGCGAGTTCGCCACTGCCAGTGGCACGACTCATCAGGTCCGGAACCGCAATATAACGGCATCCGTTTCCTACCTCATCTTGCAGGGACGCTGGCTCAATCGTCTCGACGAGGCGCAGAAGCGCAATGTCGTCGTACTCGGCGATGAGATGACGCGCCACTTGTTTCCGGGTCGTCCCGCCGTCGGTCTTTCGTCCTTCTGAATGGCTACCGCTTTGAGGTCGTCGGCACGCTGCGGCGCGTGGGCCGCGGCGACGAGAACTCGACCAACATGCGCGCCTATATTCCCTATCAGGTGATGCGGAGCGACTTTCCGTTGAAGGACGTCAACGAACTCGATGCTCTCTCTTCCCTCAACTATCAGCCAACCAGCCCGGACGATCACCTATTGGCGCGCGAAGAGGTCCACAAGGTTGTAGCGCGCAATCACGGCTTCGACTATCGCGACCCGAATGCCTTCGAGGAATGGGATACGGTTGAGCAGATACAGAATATGGGCCTGATCTTCACCGCCATGGATGAGTTTCTGGGCACCGTGGGATTTGTAACGCTGGCCCTTGGAGCAATCGGCGTGGTGAACATCATGCTGGTCGCGGTAACGGAACGCACCCGCGAGATAGGGTTGCGCAAAGCGCTCGGCGCAACGAACCGCTCCATCCTGATGCAGTTCTTCGCCGAAGGCATATTGCTGACGCTGGTCAGTGGACTGATCGGCATGGGCCTCGCCGGAGGCCTGATGCTAGCGTTCAGCAGCTATCAAGGCCCCGGCGGCTTCGACCCGCCGCGCCTTGTCCCGACGACTGCCGATCATGGCGATTGGCAGCCTGACGCTAGCGGGAGTGATTGCAGGACTCTATCCGGCGCGCAAAGCTGCTAACCTCGAGCCGGTGGAGGCGTTACGGCAAGAGTGAGGCGAATTGCGCAATTTCGAAGCGTCAAGGACTCGATCTTGGAGAGTCATTCAATTACACGATTACAGAATCACGCAATGATTTCATGATCTCCGATCTCTTATCCGAGGCTTACAACGCGATGCGGCACAACCGGCGCCGTACCACGCTGACCATGCTCGGCATGGCTTGGGGAATCGCCACGGTATGCATGCTCCTTGCCTATGGAGACGGCTTCGGCCGTGCCTGTGAGAACATCTTCGCCGCGTTCGGGACGAAGATGATGTTTGTCGAGCCCGGACGGACCTCCATGCAGGCGGGCGCCGACAAAGCCGGCTCCAAAGTCCAGCTCACGCTCGATGACATCGATCTTCTCAGCACTAACGTTCCGCAGATCACGCACATCTCTCCGAGCAACGGCAAGACGGCCACCGTCCAGTACGAGAACCGCTCTTTCGACTTCGATCTGGTCGGCGAATATCCGATTTCGTATTACATCCGCGCCATCAGCATGGACCAGGGCCGCTGGTACAACGGGCAGGACGAAGACCAACACGCCCGCGTCACCGTGATCGGTCCCGAGGCCAAAGAGAAACTGTTCTCCGGGCGCAACGCTATCGGCGAGCACGTACGCATCGATGGCCAGAGCTTCGAAGTCATCGGCGTCTACGCCGCCAAAATGCAGGCTGGAGACGGCAACAACATTAACCGGCTTATCTTCGTCCCCTACACCAGCCTCGGCGATCTAATGGATACGCACTATCTCGGATCGTTCCTGCTCAGCTATGAGACAAATGAGTACGAACAACTCGAGCAGAACATTCGCAACGTGATTGCCGACCAGCATCGCTACAATCCCGCCGACCGCCGGGCGCTGATGGTCTTCAACCTGATGGTGCAACTGCACCAGTTCGAGATCATCACGATTGGCCTGAAGGTCCTGCTCGCATTCATTGGAACGCTGACGCTCGGCATCGGAGGCGTCGGCCTCATGAACATCATGCTCGTCTCGGTGACGCAGCGCACCCGCGAGATTGGAGTCGAGAAGGCGCTCGGCGCGCGTCGCCGCCATATTTTCTTCCAGTTTCTCGCCGAGGCGCTCGCGATCACCCTGATGGGCGGGGTCTTCGGAATTATCCTCGCTTACGGCGTCGCGTTCTCGGTTGGTCGTCTCACGCTCTATAGCGCCATGGCAAAGCATGCGGAGGAGGGCGACATCCGGTTGATGATCAACCCGATGACACTGCTGATTGCGATTCTGATCCTGGTCGGCGTCGGCTTGATCAGCGGTATGGTGCCGGCCATCCGCGCCTCCCGTCTCGATCCGATCGAAGCGCTGCGCTACGAATAAGGCGCAACACCACTCCGCAATTTATGTTGCGCTGGTAGCGGGGCGTTGTACAATCCCCATCATCCCTTCAACCACAGAAACATCCGCGCAAAAATCGGGTTACGTTCTGTGTGGGTATAAGTTCAATTCAATAATGGTGAACACTATGAAAAAGCTGATCGGTCTATTTGCGATCTGTTTCGTGTTTTCTCTCTCAGCGGTTGCGCAACATGACAGCAGCGGGCGGCCACAGGTAGGCGGCGGCCACAAGAACATACCTTCTCACGGCCCGGCGGAAGTCAAGCATGCGGCCCCGGTTCAGGAAAACCGTCGCTTTGACGATCATCCTGGCCATCCCAATGCGCCTCACGTCGAGCACGGGAAAGCCTGGGTGGGCCATGACACTGGGCGCGACGACGTCCACTACCGCATCGACCACCCGTGGGAGCATGGCCGCTTCACCGGCGGTTTTGGCCGGCATCACATCTGGAGACTCGCGGGCGGCGGGCCGAACCGTTTCTGGTTCAACGGATTTTATTTCTCCGTGGCTCCGTATGACCTTGCGTTCTGCAATGACTGGCTGTGGGACTCCGATGAAGTCGTGATCTACGAAGATCCCGATCACATCGGCTGGTATCTCGCCTACGACGTCCGGCTCGGAGTTTACGTGCACGTGATGTTTCTGGGAGCGTAGTCACACGCAGTCTGGCACAGAGTGAAGGCGACCATTAAGAACTAAAAGCCGCGAGTTTCGAGCAATTTTTTCGCTCGAGACTCGCGGCTCTCAACTTGCAGGAGTTTTACTTCTTTTCTTCTTTCTTTCTTCTTTCTTCCTTCTTCTGTCCTGATCCTTGGTCTTGTCGGCTTCCGGCGGCTTGATCGAAATCAGTTCGACCTCGAAGATCAACGTTGAATCGGGGCCGATCTCGGCACCGGCGCCCCGCTCACCATATGCCAAGTCGGGAGGAATAAAGAGTTGCCATTTCGACCCGACGGGCATCATCTGGAGCGCTTCTGTCCAGCCCTTGATTACGCCGCCGACCGGGAACGTCGCAGGCTCTCCCCGTTTGTAGGAGCTATCAAACTCCTTACCATCGATGAGTGTGCCGCGATAGTTGCACACGACGGTATCGCTCGCAGTCGGCTTCGGTCCGGTCCCTTCCGTGATGACCTTGTATTGCAGCCCGCTGGCCGTAGTTTTGACTCCCTCTTTACTCTTGTTCGCTTCCAGGAAGGCCTGCCCGTCGGCCTTGTTCTTGTCAGCAGCCGCTTTCATCTTCTCCTGCTGCTCTTTGCGAACTTCATTCTGAACTTCAGTGAGCACCGCCTTCGCTTCTTCTTCAGTGAGGCGCGTCTTGGCACCGCTGGCGCCATCCTTTAGACCCTGAGCCAATATGCTCCAGTCGACTTCAACGCCCTGGCTCTTCAGGTTGGCTCCCAGCCCGGTGGCAATATTCATGCCGAGGGCATAGCTGAATTTCTGTTTGCGTGTGGTAAGCGGAGCCGCTGCCCCGGTGCTGGTGGTAGTCGCCTTCTTGGCGGGAGTCTTGGAAGTGGACGCGGAAGATGTTGATGGTTTCGCTGCCGGAGTGTCTTGCGCGGCAACTTCGGCCACGAGCATCGCTCCGACGGCCAATAGGACCGCTGCAATGAGAGATTTACGCATTTGTCTATTGTCCCATTGCAGCGCATTTTGCGCCAAGTAAGAATGGCAGGACGGACTCCTCGCCCGTCCGGCCACTGCGCGTAAGTACCGAGGGATCGATCGCCGAATCTCAACTAGCTTTGCGCGCCGCTCTCCATCTCAAGCGCTTTTGGGAACAGCAGGTTATTTTCCAGATGAATATGCTGGTGCAGATCCTTCTCGAAGCTGGAGAGTGCAGTGTAGAGCGCGCGGAAACTGGTGCAGGCATCTTCCGGCGGAGTGTAATCGCGGCTTGCTTTGCGCAGCCTGCGGAGCGCGGCGCCCGCGTCGTCGTGTTCGTGCTCCATCATGCGCACAGGATTGGCCACAGTGCCGAAAGGAGGCGGCAGAATCGGCTCCTTCTGGAGCACCGACTCTTCCATGCGCTCGATGTAAGGAAACAGAATGTTCTCTTCCTTCATCAGGTGCGTCGTCAGTTCCTGGCCAAGTCCTTCAAAGGTACCGCGAATTTCGCCTAATTCCGGATGATTCGCGCCGTGCTTCGTGTGTACCTTCTCGAGCAATCGACCGATTTCGGGGATTTGCGTTCGCACGAACGCGTGATGGGTGCGCACGATATGCGAGATCAATTCGGCTAGCGATCCGGCTCGCAGTTCGCGCTCGTTAGGGCGGTTCGGCTGCGCGACGGCTGCCTCCAGCGCCCGCAATACCTCATCCACGTTCGCGTTGGCGGCGGCGCAGGCTTCGTCCAAAGGACGGTTGCCGCCACAGCAGTAATCAATACCGAGTTTCTCAAAGACGGGAATTGTCTGAGGTGTTTCAATCGCGTAATCGCGGACGGTCTTGGTAATAGTCAATGTCATCGTCGTCTCCTATTGCAGATCAGTTGCCTCTGACGATGAATGTAGGAGGATGAGCCTCTCTTGACGATGACTTTTGTCACGGGGCAACCAAAGCAAAGAGCTCCGAGCGATAGGCAATAGCGGTGAGCCATCAGAGGCCAGCTTGCTCGAGGCTCGAAGCTCATAGCTACTCTTCCAGTTCGGCTTCCAGCCTCTTCAAATCCGGGATCAGCACGTGCCGGCCCTCCATCTGGATGAACCCCTCCGCCTGGAAGCGGCTCAAATTGCGCGATACCAACTCGCGCACCGTGCCGATTTGCGCGGCCAATTCCTGATTGCTTCCCGGCAGGGTGATGGCGATTCCCGCATCGACGCGAGTGCCTTCATGCCGCGCCAGCCGTATGAGGAATGCCGCGAGACGGTTCCGGACCGTCGTAAATGACAGCTCTTCGATAATCCCAATCAGCTTGCGCAGCCTGATTCCAATTACGCGAAGCAGTTTCAATGCAACCTGTGGATGCGCCATGCAGAGCGCATGGAGGTCATGGCTTGCCGATAAAGAGAAGAGTGGAATCCTCGATGGTGGACGCTGAAGCGGGATAGTTCCCGCCGTCGAAGACGGGCAACTCGGCGACCGATCCGCCCGGCGCTTCGATAGTCAAAACCTGCTCGCGTCCGCTGGCTGACGTCTTAAAGATGCGCAACTGGCCCGATTCGACCACATACATTCCCACGCAGGGATCGTCTTCGCTGAAGACGATCTCGCCGGCCGAAAACCGCCGCGTTACGGCCCGCTGGGCCAGAAATGCCAGTTCGACTTCGGACAGATCTTTGAACAATCCAACTTGCGCCAGGGTCTTGGCGGGGTTCGCCTTTGGCTCTTGCATTCCGCCATTCTACTCAAGCGCTAAACAACTAAACGAGGGAGTGGGCCCCAAGCCCCGCTCCCTCGTGCGCGTTATGCGCAACTCGCAGAATAATTTCGCGAACTATTTGCCAAACATCTTCAGAGAAGCGACCAGCGTCACGTCTTTCTCTTCAACGTTCGAGGCCCGCAGTTCCTTTTCCAGGCTGCTCGTTGGCAAGTCGTAGCTGCGCGTCTGCCCCTCGCGCTTTACGCCGGCGAGGAAATAACGGTCGCCGTACTTGTGGAACACCAGAGTGCTGGTTTCCGCGGGCTTCGAGGATTCATTCTGTATCGGCATCGCGAAGGCGGAACGCTTCTCGGCAGCGACCCAGAGATAGGACATTCCATCGCCTTCGACTCGGACTCGGCATTCACCCGCCGGCATCGCTTTGCCGCTGACGATGTAGTTAAAGGGAACCTCGGCGATGATCGATCCCGACTGCGCATTCGCCAGCCCCGTCAGTCCGGCCAGCGAAAGGATAAGCGTCGCTACGGTATGGTTTTTCATGAGCGTCTCCTTGGTCAGATGTGAAGTTCGGGGAAGAATCGGTCCCTGACAACGATGTGATCTTGCAACGGATCGGCGGAAAGGTCCATGGAGAGAGCGTGAATTGATCTGAAGTGGTATGAAGAGAAATCAGTTGGCCAGTTACAGTGCCAGTTATCAGTTGTCAGTGGGCTATAATTCCGTCCCATGAAGACTACGTTCTCCGGCAGCTCTCGTTCTCTCGTTGTTCCTGGCGCTCGCCTCGGCGAGTTTCGCCAAGACTGTCGTTCACCTTCAGGACGCTCAGGGCAAAAGTGTGGGGACCGTGATGTTATGGGAAGAAAAGTCCGGAGGCGTGACGATGGAACTGAACCTGGAAAATCTTCCTCCGGGCGAACATGCGATTCACTTCCATCAGAACGCAGTCTGCACGGCGCCTGACTTCAAATCCGCGGGGCCGCACTTTAATCCGGATAACAAGAAACATGGACTGGAAAATCCGGAAGGCCATCACGCAGGCGATCATGCCAACTTCACCGTCGGACCAAATGGCAAGGCCAAGTTGCGCACGGACAGCAAAGACGTGAATCTTGGCGAGGACAGCCATTCGCTTTTCAGCAACGGAGGAACGGCGCTGGTGATCCATGCGAAGGCAGATGATCAGAAGACCGACCCGGCGGGAAATGCGGGCGATCGGATTGCTTGCGGGACGATTACGAAGTAGCTGGTGGATCAGCCATCAGATGTCCGCTATCAGCAGTGAGGGATTCATTATGATGTGACTTGCGGCGCGCCCTTCACTTCCACGCCCGCCCACTTTTCGAGCAGCGTGAGGGTGGCGGCATAGTCCTGATCGCGAAGGCCTTCTTCGGCGGCGACATCGTAAACCTCTTCCACCGCCTCCAGGCCCGGTAACCGTACTCGCTTTTCGCGAGCCGCTTCGAGAGCGAGGTGAATGTCCTTCAACATCAGCCGCAGCGGAAAATTAGGTGAGAAGTCGCGCCTCAAAATGAAGGGTGCTTTGTACTCCATCACTCCGGAGCGCACCATCGAAGCCTGCACCAGAGGGATGAGTTTCTCGACGTCGACACCCAGCTTTGTGGCCAGCGTAAGCGCTTCAGCGAAGCCTTCGTAGATGAGCGCGATCTGGAGGTTCATCACCAACTTGGTGGCCTGGCCTTTGCCGGTTTCGCCCATGTGGAAAACCTGCTTGCCCATGGCATCGAAGAGCGGCTTCAGGCGCGCGATCGCCGACTCGTCGCCTCCCACCATGAAAATGAGGCTGGCGCTGGCGGCGGCAATTTTTGAACCGGTCATGGGCGCGTCCACATAATCGACGCCGCGTGCCTTCACGCGTTCGGCAAATTGCTGCGTGGCGGACGGAGAGATCGTGCTCGAATCCGCAATGATCATGCCCGGCGCGAGCGACGCTTCGGCTCCGCCGTCGCCGAACAGAACGCTCTCCACTGCCTTGGTGTCGGAGACGCAAATCCAGATCGCTTCCGCGCCCTGCGCCGCGTCCGCGGGAGAAGACGCCCGGCGCGCGCCTTCCACTTCTTTATCTGGGCTCGTGCTGCGATTCCACACCGTGACTTCGTGTCCCGCCTTAACAAGGTTCGTGGCCATCGAGCGGCCCATAATTCCGAGTCCAAGAAAAGCTACGCGCATCGAATTCTTCTCCCCTTCTTCCCCAACTCAAGGAACTGCATTCGGAACTCTGATTAGATATGACCACGAAAGTAACGGTCAAGAAAAAGTCAAACTGGCATACACTGGGTATCACAACTTGGGCATACGCCAAAAACACTGCATGCGGCTGACGAATCGGCGGAATCAAGCGTCCGGTCGGCAGTCTGTGGCATCCAATCGTTAGCAGTCGAATCGCGTATCTGCAAGATGCCGAATCGGACCGGGGCTGTGCAGAGTTCGCTTGCTGCTCAAAGCTCGTAGCCAGATCTTATGTTGAAGTCATCCTTAAAGAATCCAGCCTTACGCAAGCGAGCGGGGCAGTTTACCCGCCTGGTTCGAAATTCCGCCCTAACGCCGCGCACGGGACGGACGCACAAGCCGCAACTGGTTTCGAACGGCGAACTTGGCGTCACCTTCATTGGCCATGCCAGCTTCTTCCTCCAGATGGGAGGAATGAACGTCATCGTCGACCCAAACTTCGCGCGCTGGCTGTTCGTGCTAAAGCGTCTGCGCCAGCCGGGGCTGCACCTGCGCGAACTGCCGCCCATGGACGTTGTGCTGGTGACTCATGCCCACTTCGATCACCTGCACCGGCAGTCGTTGCGAACGATCGCGCGCCAGACCCGCCAAGAAACTGGCAGCGCGCCGACTCTGATCGTGCCACATCATGTTTTTGATCTGGTCTCGGACCTGGGCTTCAAAGAAATTATAGAGATGGAATGGTGGAATACACACCGCGCAGGCGCGCTGGAAATCACGCATGTGCCGTCGCGCCACTGGGGAGCGCGCGTGCTGAAGGATTCGCACCGAGGCTATGGTGGTTACGTGCTGCGCGCCGGCAAGCATTCCGTCTATCACGCGGGCGACACGGCGTACTTCAATGGCTTTCGCGAGATTGGACGGCGACTGTCTCCCGAACTCGCGCTGTTGCCGATCGGCGCTTATAATCCGCCGCAGTTTCGCAATGTCCACACCAGTCCGGCTGACGCCATGCAGGCCTTTCTCGATCTGAAATCGCGCTGGATGGTGCCCATGCACTACGGAACATTCCGCCTGTCGCATGAACCGATTGAAGAACCGCTAGAGTTGCTGGCGCGCGAGGCCAGCGCGGCTGGAGTAAGAGATAAGGTCGTGGTCCTAGAAGAGGGCGTAACGCATCTGTTCTGATCCAAGCCGTCGCACCGTTGATCCACCTCACTGAGCCAGGAATGCATGGTTAGGCTGGGAGAAATTTCCCCTTGACCGCGTCACCATGGGCGCGTAAGAATGTGCGCGTCCGGGCAATCCGGTCCAAACAACCGCAACCCCCGTGGCTGCGAGCTCTCGAACGACCTAGAGGGCCGGAACAGTACCAAAGGTAAGCCTGTCCCTTGTCCCGACAGATAGTGAGGACCGTCGTGAAGACCTCCCTACCTTCCTCGAAGCCCTTCGTCTTAAATCATTCCCTGCAACAGCACCTTCACATGTACACCCTGGCGGCAACGGCGGCAGGCGTGGGCGTTCTCGCGCTGGCGCAACCGAGCGAAGCCGAAATCATTTACACGCCAGCAAACGTGACGATCGGGACCAATCAGGAGTACGGACTTGATCTCAATAACGATGGCATCGTCGATTTCACCATTAAGGCGTTTGGCAAGTACTTCCCTCCTGTCACCTACATCAACTCGCTCGTCGTGAAGCATCCGCCGAAGGGCAACGAGGTGGCGGCACATCTCGCCTTCGGTTTGTACTCTGGTGGAGGGTTTAACTTTGCCTATGCGCTTAGTTCCGGGATACCCATCAGCCAGCAGGCGCGGCATTTCAATGCGAAGCGGGCAACCATGACCTGGATCTGCGAATGTGACGCGGGGAATCATTATCGAGGCAGTTGGCTCTCCCATCTATCACATGAGCCGCTCAGCAACCGTTATCTCGGATTCAAATTCAAAATTAACGGCGAAGTCCACTACGGCTGGGCCCGGCTGAATGCTACGTATGGTGGCGCGGTCTTGACTGGCTACGCTTACGAGACCATCCCGGACCAGGGGATCAATGCCGGTCAAGAGGAAGAAACGGAGAAGAAGGTCGGGCAGCCGGAGCCTGCGGCTGCAACCCCGCCAGTTCAGAAGCCTGCCACGCTGGGCGTACTGGCGCGCGGGTCCCGCGGCCTGGCCATGTGGCGGAGGAGGCGAGCGGCGATGGCGGCGAGTCGATCTCTGACTCCGTGATCTCACGCGGGACGTTGCTACCCGACATTCACAGATTTCTCGCAAGCAAGAATAATGAGGGGAATATGGAAAGCGAAACGTCTTCCACAGATTCGGCCGTCTTAGATTCAGACAAGGATTTGGCCAAGCGTCGAGATTCACTGCATGAACACCTTCACACCTACGCCTTGGCGGCCAGTGCCGCTGGAGTCACGATGCTGGCGTTGGCGCAACCCGCGCAAAGCGAGATCGTGTACACGCCGGCTAATGTCACAATCGGAGCCAATCAGAGCTACGGCCTGGATCTCAACAATGACGGCATAATCGACTTCACGATAGTGAACCAGTTCACGAGCAGCACCTCGGGATTCCAGTTGAACCTTTTCGTGCAGAACCCAGGAGGCGGCAATGCGGTTGCGGGACACATCGTCAACAGCGGAGGGTCCCCGTGGGCGTATGCCTTCTCCTCCGGTTTTCGGATCACCCAGGCGCAACGACACTTCACTTCCGCCGGTGCCATTATGGCGTGGTCCCACGAAATCAAGTACCGCACGAATTGGGGCGGCAGTTGGCCCGGAACCTATGGCTTCGGATCCTACGGGTATCTGGGATTGAAATTCACGATTAACGGAAAAATCCACTACGGATGGGCACGTCTAACCACTGATCTCGCTTTTAGCAAATCAGCCACGTTGACCGGGTACGCTTACGAGACCAAGCCCAACAAGGCGATCAAAACAGGTCAGGAGCAAGGCACTGACGACGGTGCCCTGCAACCGGATTCCGCAGCCCGCACGGAGCCTACACTCGGACGCCTGGCCCAGGGAGCGCGTGCTCGTCGCGTATGGCGGCAAAATCAGGAAACTGCCAAGGAGAGCAAGTGAACCGAAAGAATAGAAGGCGCGTTCGCGCGCCGAGGGGGACCTATGAAGAAGTCATCTTCAAAACCCATCAACCTCCCTACTCTAATTCAACAACATCTTCATACGTATGCGGTAGCGGCAGGCGCGGCGGGCGTTAGTGTCCTTGCGCTGGTGCAGCCCGCCGAGACCGAGATTATTTACACCCCGGCCAACGCCGAGATCTACCCCGGGCAGTACCCTTACGTAAATCTGGACCTGAATGGGGACGGCACGACCGATTTCTATTTCAGAGCTACGTGGAATGGAAGTGAGTCTTATGCTCAAGGTTACCTGGTGGTACACAACGCTGTGACAGGAAATGGTGTTGTAGCCACCTCGCAGATGAGTTGGGCGGCCGCCCTTCAACAAGGGGCTGCCATCGGGCCCGCCGCCAACTTCTCCTCCGGCGCTCGCGCCTGGATGGCGTGGGGATTCAGTTCCGGTAGCCGACGCCCCCCGATACGGAAATGCTATGGCCCGTGGGAAGACAAGGGTCATCGGTACCTTGGGCTGAGGTTTATGATCAACGGCGAGGTACATTACGGCTGGGCGCGGCTAAACGAAGGGTGTAAAAAGGGTTATTATCAAACCGCAAAGTTGACCGGATATGCCTACGAGACTGTTCCTGACCAAGCCCTTGAGGCAGGGCAGAAAAAGGAAGGAAAGGGCGACCTCGGAGCAGAGAACCTTGCTGGGCCGGGTGAGGCGACGACACAAAGTACATCCGCGACGCTCGCCACGTTGGGAAAGTTGGCTCGAGGTTCACACACGTCAGCGGAGTAGCGGAAAAATCAGCAGGAGACAGCCGAAGGCGCCGAGAAATGACCCTCCCAATAGGACGCGATAGCTTCCGCGAGCACTCCCATCGCGCACTTATTCCAGCAAGTCATCTGGGGTAAGGTGAATTTGTTCGGTTGACATTGGTGGAGAAGAGTGTCAGTCTGCTGCCTCGTCACAGGGGCGGCGGCCGGATGCCAGCGCTTGCCAGTTACCCCACGAAGGAAATATGAAGAAGTCATTATCTTCCCGAAAGGCTGCTAACGTTCCCGATTCCATTCGCCAGAATCTGCATACCTATGCCCTGGCAGCGAGTGCGGCGGGAGTGACCATGCTCGCGCTTGTCCCGCTGGGCGAAGCCGAGGTCATTTACACCCCGGCCAATCTGCAGATATCTCCGATCGGGACCTACACCCTGGACGTCGACAACGACGGCACCACCGATTTCACTTTCTTCGACACTTATTATGACGCCCTGGGGACTCTTGGGGTGAGAGGTGCCCTGCAAGGGAATCAGATCGTTCTAGCGGAAAATACTCAGCACGGACCAGTTGCCGCGGCTTTCAATTCCGGACGTGGAATTGGGCCCCGGGCCAAGTTCGGCGGCAGCGCCTACTCCCTGGTAATGGCGTCTGGGTGGTACAACGTATATTTCCCGTATAACTACCGGTGCCGTGGCCCCTGGAAGGACAAGCAAAATCGATACCTTGGCCTGAAATTTATGATCGGCGGCGAGGTCCACTATGGCTGGGCGCGATTGAGCGAGACATGCTATCGCGGCAATCGCAACAGCGCACTGTTGACCGGCTACGCCTACGAGACAATTGCGAACAAATCAATCAAAGCGGGTCAAGAACAGGGCACGGATGACGGCGTCGAGGAATCGGACACCCCAGATGCGAGCGAGGCGGCACCCCACGTTGGGCCATCTGGCTAGCGGAGCAAAAGCCCTACGCTTATGGCGGCAGCAACAACAGTCCCTCAAGCGGTCAGACGCTCGGTAATCAAGGCAGAGGTCTGGTCTGGGGTCTGGGTAGCATTGGGCCGGTCGTCGGACAACCCGATGCTCCGTGAGTCGCGCGACGACAGCCAGGGTAAGTTCGCTAAGATGTCCCTGCAGTATGTGCCCATCGGAAGGATATGAAGAAGTCAGGTAAGCCCGGTAAGGTTTCCGATTCCGTTACCCAGCTACTCCACAGCTATGCTCTGGTAGCCAGTGCAGCTGGGGTTGCCACGTTCGCGCTTGCGCCACTTAGCGAAGCCGAGATCATCTACACACCGACAAACCAAGACATGGGCGTGAACGCGGCCTATGCTCTGGATCTCAATGCCGACGGCACGACCGACTTCGTTTTCAGAAATTCTTTGCAATATGGCACCGGATACTCAACAGATTGGCTCTACGTGTATCCCGGTTTGGCGGGGAACGCGATCGCAGGGAACCAGCGCTCTCCTCGCTCTGCGGCCGCTCTTCAGTCCGGACATCGAATCGGGCCGAAGACGAAGTTATGGGGCTCCGGTTTCGAGAACATGGGAGAGGCGCAGTTCTATACCGGGGGCACAGTTTTCTTCTATAAGAACAAGTGTCTCCCCAACCCGTGGAAGAACAAGCAAAATCGTTATCTCGGTTTGAAGTTTATGATCAGCGGCGAGATCCACTACGGCTGGGCACGATTGAGTGTGTCGTGTGTCTTTGGCCTTGCCCAGACTTACGTTGATGGTGTACTCACGGGTTACGCTTACGAGACGATTCCGAACCAAGCGATCAAAGCGGGTCAGGAGGCGGGAACGGATGATGGCGTCCAGCAACCGGATAACCCCGCAGCCCTAACGCAGCCAGCGCAGACACCGGCCACGTTGGGAATGCTGGCCAGAGGGTCAAGCGCGCTATCGACGTGGCGGCAAAAGCAATCGTCATCCGACGACAAGTAACCTCCCTCATGCCCGCCCCCCTCGCCAAAAAAGTCCTCCTCATCGGTTGGGACGCCGCCGACTGGAAGATCATCAATCCCCTCCTCGACCAAGGCTTGATGCCTACCCTCGAGGATTTCGTCAATCACGGTGTCATGGGAAACCTGGCCACCCTGCACCCCATTCTGTCTCCGATGTTGTGGAACTCCATCGCCACCGGCATGCGGCCCAATAAACACGGAATTCTCGGCTTCATCGAGCCTGACCCTCGAAGCGGGGGCGTGCGTCCGACGACCAGCACCTCGCGCAAGGTGAAGGCGATCTGGAATATTCTGACCCAGCGCGGATACAAGACTCACGTGCTGGGCTGGTTTGCCGGCCATCCCGCCGAGCCCATCAACGGGATCTCGGTTTCCGATCTTTATCCCTATGCCTTTGCGCCGCCCGACAAAGAGTGGCCGCTGGCACCGGGGGCGGTTCATCCCGAGAGCATGCGGGAGACTTTTGCCGCCTTGCGTATGCATCCCGCCGAGGTGACCGAGGCGGCGATCCTTCCCTTTATTCCGCGCGCCGCCGAGATCGATCAGGAAAAGGACAGAAGGCTCGAATCATTCGCCAAGATTCTCTCGGAGAATTGCTCCATCCACAATGCCGCCACCTGGATTCTTGAACATGAGCCATGGGATTTCATGGCGGTTTATTACAATGCGATCGATCACTTCTGCCACGGGTTCATGCACTTCCACCCTCCGCGCATGGAAGGAGTTCCGGAAGATCTATACGAAATTTACAAAGACGTAGTGAATGGCGCCTATCGTTTTCACGACATGATGCTCCAGACTCTGCTGGAACTGGCTGGACCGGAGACAACCGTGGTCCTGGTTTCGGATCACGGCTTTCACAGCGATCATCTGCGGCCGCGGGGCATTCCCGACGAACCCGCGGGTCCGGCCGTGCAACATCGCCAGTTCGGGATCATCGGCATGAAAGGCGCCCACATTAAACAAGACGAGAGAATCTATGGTGCGACGCTGCTGGATGTAACGCCTACGATACTGACATTGTTTGGACTGCCTGTGGGCGAAGACATGGATGGCCGCGTACTTGTACAGGCCTTTGAAGAGCCTCCGGAGATCAAGCGCATTCCGAGTTGGGAAGAAGAGCCGGGCGAAAGCGGCATGCATCCTGACGATCTGCGCCTCGATCCAGCCGCAACGCAAGCCATGCTCCAGAGGTTCGTCGCTCTGGGGTACATTCAGCCTCCCGGAGAGGATGCGGTAAAAGCCGCCGAGATGGCCACGCGGGAGCAGCATTTCAACCTGGCGCGGGCGTACCTGGATGCGCGCCGTTACCGCGACGCTTTGCCGGTTTTGCAGGAGTTGGTGCAGAAGTGGCCGGATGAGGCCCGCTTTTCTCAGTATCTAGCGCAATGTCTTCTCGCCTTGCGCCGTCGCGCTGAAGCGAAGGTGATTCTCGAGCGACTCATCTCCAACCCGCCGAAGCCAACTCCAAGGGAAGGATCGCAACAGGCAGAAGCCTCCAACTCCGAAATGAAAACGCCCGCGGAAACGCCTCGCGAGCACCCATGGGCGGACTTGCTGATGGGGGTCATTCATTTTGACGATGGGAATCTGGACGAAGCGCTGGCCAGCCTTTTGAAGGCTGAGCGATTCAATCCACGTTTGCCGGACCTTCACCTCCGCATTGGAGATGTTTATCTGCGCCAGAAAAGGATCGACGACGCCGAGCGAGCATTTGAGAATGCTCTGGAAATAGACGGCGACAGCGCGGCTGCATATCTAGGACTGGCGAGGGTTCACTTACAAAAGCGGCGAAACGAGCAAGCCGCCGAGCAGGCGCTGCATGCGGTCGGATTGCAGCATTTCCTTCCGTTGGGCCATTTTTATCTGGGAGTAGCGCTGGCGCGGTTGGGACATCGCCAACGCGCGGCATTAGCGTTCGAGACGTCGTTGACAATGCTGCCCGGCCTGATGGCACCTCACCGCTGGCTTGCAACTCTGTATCAGCAGGCGGGTGGCGATCCAGAGAAGGCGGCCCGGCACCGCAGTATTTATTTGCAAATGAGTCGCCAGCGGAGAGCCAAAACTCCGGGCTGAAGGCTGGAATTCGAGAGGCAACTCGAGGCCTTCGCAAAAACGAAAAGCATGGCCCGAATGTAACCACAGGCGTATCCCTGCATCCAATTGAGAGGCGTGAGTGCGTGCTATACTGCGCTAATTGGGGCGGGCTGTCCCCTCATGTGCCTGCCCGAGGATTTTGAAACATGGCCGGTAGTTCTCGCCGTTCTCTCTTCCTGGTGGTTTTCATCCTTGGCTTGTTCGGCTTGCTGGGCATGCTGTTCGCCCAGAAAATCAGCCCTTCGGCTGTGCCCAGCACCGACTCCGACGTGCGCGACAGCTTTAAGCAATTCACGCAAGTCTATGAAACAGTTGAGGAAAACTATGCTGATCCGGTGAACGCCGATAAGGCCATTTACGACGGCGCCATTCCGAGCATGCTGCATCAGCTCGATCCGCACTCCAATTTCTTCGATCCCAAGTCCTATTCGCAGCTTCGTGAGGAGCAGCGCGGCAAGTACTACGGCGTGGGCATGACCGTCGGTCCGCGCAACAATAAAGTCATCGTCATCGCCCCGTTTGTGGGTACGCCCGCCTACCGAGCCGGCATCCGGCCGGGCGACATTATCGCCGCTATCGACGGCAAGTCCACCGACAACATGAGCACGACCGATGTGGCCGATCTGCTCAAGGGGCCCAAGGGCACGACGGTGCGCATCACCATGCTGCGCGAAGGGTCGGAAAAACCTCTCGAATTCAGCGTGATTCGCGACGAGATTCCGCGTTACAGCGTCGATCTGCACTTCATGATCCGGCCGGGCATCGGCTACATGCACATTTCCGGATTCCAGGAGACGACCGAGCACGAAGTGAGCGAGGCGCTGGACCAGATGGGCGATTTGAAAGGCTTGGTCCTCGACCTGAGACAGAACCCCGGCGGCTTGTTGAGCGAGGGCGTCGGCGTGGCTGACAAGTTTCTGAAGAAGGGACAACTCATCGTCTCGCATCATGGCCGCTCGTCACCAGAGAAGCGTTACGTCGCTTCGCATGGCAATGGCGGCAAGGACTATCCGCTGGTGGTGCTGGTAAATCGTGGCACGGCTTCGGCGGCTGAAATTGTTTCCGGAGCAATTCAGGATCATGACCGCGGGCTGATCGTGGGCGAAACGACGTTCGGCAAAGGGCTGGTACAGACGGTCTATCCGCTGGCCGAAAATACCGGCCTCGCGCTGACCACCGCCAAGTACTACACGCCGAGTGGAAGGCTGATTCAGCGCGACTACAGCAACATCTCGCTCTATGACTACTATTACGAGCGCGAGAACGAAGAAAACACGGCGAACAAGGAAGTCAAGCTAACCGATAGCGGACGCACTGTGTACGGGGGCGGCGGCATCACGCCGGACGTGAAGCTCGCGCCTTACAAGTCGAATAAATTCCAGGACACGCTGCTCCAGCATTACGCGCTATTTAACTTCGCGAAGAACTATTCAAACTCTCACAAGATCACACAGAGCTTCGAGATTGATGACGTGATTCTCCAGGATTTCCGCAAGTTTCTCGATGCCGAAAAGATTCCGTACACGGAAGGCGAGCTGATCGAGAACAACGACTGGCTGCGCTCGAATATCAAGAGCGAAATCTTCATCGACGCTTTCGGACAGGAAGAAGGCATGAAGGTGCGCGCGGAGACCGACCCGGATGTGGTGAAGGCACTAGAACTGATGCCACAGGCACGCGCACTCGCCGACAACGCTCGCAAGATCGTTGCAGAGCGGAATTCGGCGTCACCGGTACCGCGGTAGATAAACCTTCTTGCTAAAACTCACGAAGGCCCGGACGTTCGGGCCTTTTGTTTTTCCGCCACGGGGAAGCCCAAATTTGAGCCCGCTTTTGCATCTAAGACAGGAGGTGGCTACCTTCTTTCGCTCTCGCCAGTTTCGGCAAACTTCCGATCTTCCTTCTTCTTGCCATCACCATCGGAGTCGCGGCGGTCCCGAACGAGAAGCATGACGACCATCAGAAGAGCGCCTCTCCGGCGCACGCCAAGCGGGTTTACGGCGAGAGGCGGAAGGTTCAAGGTGTTCCCAATTTTGGCCAAGTCACCCCCGGGCTTCTTCGCGGAGGCCAGCCCGATCACGCTGGCTTTGAAGAGCTCAAAAAAATGGGCGTGGACATCGTCGTGGACACGCGCTCAGGCCGGGACGAACACAGCAGAGAGGCGCAAGAAGTGGGCAAGATGGGAATGAAGTACGTCGCGCTTCCATGGCACTGCCCGTTGCCGCACGATGAGCCCTTTGCGAAATTCCTGAAGCTGATGCGCGACAATCCGGACAAGAAAGTCTTCGTGCATTGCCGCCTGGGTGATGATCGCACCGGGATGATGATCGCCGCTTATCGTATGGCTGCAAATGGCTGGAGCGCGGACGATGCCATGCTGGAAATGAAGTTTTTCGGCTTTACTGGAGCGCATCACGTTATTTGTCCTCGGCTCGCCGGATACGAGCACAGCTTTCCGGAGCGTCTGAAGACCAGTCCCGCATTTGAGGGCGTGCGTACGATTCCGGCAACGACCGCCGAAAACGCGAAATAGAGACACCCAGTCTGAGGCATTCCTGACGGCTAGCCCTCCCCTCCTCCCCGCCCTTGCCCGAAATGGCGCTTGAGTGTGGCCGCTTGAAGCCCTAAAGTACATAAGGACATGGGCGCAGATGCCTCTCAGATCGCCGTGCTTTTGTTCAGGCCTGGAATTCAGTTCGGGCCGTGGATACCGGCGTTCGGTATAGCCCTCTGTGCAGGTGTACTGGATTGGCGATTTCGCAGAATCCCCAACTGGCTCACGGTATTGGGGGCAGTACTAGGCATCGTTGTGAACACGATTCTGTTTCGCTGGCCGGGATTGAAAGCGGCCGTGCTGGGCATGTTGCTCGGGCTCGCGCTGCTGCTGCCCTTCGTGTGGGTTCGGAGCCTGGGCGCGGGAGACTGGAAGCTGGTGGGAGCGCTGGGAGCCTGCCTCGGTCCGCGACTCCTTACTGGCCGTGCTTTTTGGCGCGATCCTGGTGGCCGGCGCGATGGCGCTCGGCGTCATCATCTGGAAAGGACGGTTGAGGCGGACGCTCCTCAATATCGCACGCATGCTGGCGGCGGTGTTCAGTTTGCGGATGCCGGGGCCGGAGGTATCACTCGACAACCCGGAGTCCACTAAAATTCCCTTTGGTGTAGCCGTGGCGGTGGCGGTCGTGCTTTATGGGATTGCGGCAGCGATGGGGAAGGCATAATACGTTGAGAAATTTTGTAATTGAGTAATTGGGAAATTGAAATGCCAGGCCTTCCGAGATACTCGGATTTTCCATTTCCCAATTACTAAATTTCCCAATACTCAATCCACAAGATGCGAGCAAGCCTACATAGACTGCGCGGAACGGAGGGTGCCGAGATCGCCGAGGCGGCACTTGTCTTGCCCGTCGTGTTTATTTTTCTTCTGGGAATAATCTGGTTCGGACGCGCTTTCAACATCTACTCAACCATTACCCAAGCGGCGCAGCAAGGGGCGCTGGTCGCCGCCCGGCCGGTTTGCGCCAGTTGCGGGGCAACAGGCGGATTGAACGGCGAATTTCAAAAAGATGCCGCGGTCGTTGCTGCGGTTACCGCTGTAATGCAAGCCAGCAGCCTGGATATGACACAAGTCAGCCCCAGCACCCCAATTGCAGGATGCTCAACGACAAGCAGCATACAGATCTGCCGCGAACTGATTCTGAGTTCGTCTTCGGGTCCTCCCCAGTTCTGCTCACCACCTTTGCAATCGCAGGTCTGCGGAGCCACCGTAAGTTTCCAATATCCGTTCCAGTTCTATCTTCCCTTCACATCGCTGAACTTAAGCCGCGTCGTGATGAACGCACAGGCGCAAAGCCGGATGGAGAACTAGCATGTTCCGGCCGCAAACACTGCGATCGACTATCTCCAGAGCCTCCGCCGAAGTGTGACCTCATCCAGCGGTTCTGCCACACCGAGGGTTCCGCGATCCTGGAATTTGCCATCACGATCCCGCTCCTCGTGGTGTTTGTCGTCGGCATCTACGACTTCAGCGGCGCCTTCAACCAGAAGCAGAAGATCGAGCAGGCCGCGCAGGAGGGCGCGATTGTGGCGGGCGCGCAGCCGATGACGGACATAACGCCGGCGAGTACCACCACGCCGGCGGCCGGCCCCGCATCCTTGCAACCGGCCGTGGTCGCAATCTTCAATTCGCTAGCGGGTAGCGGAGTTCTGCCCAACGCCAACCAGGGTACTTGCACAGTAACTTCGCCTTTGGAGATTCAATCGGTCGTAACGTACACCTACACGATCGCGGGATGCTCGAGCTATTCAGCCGATAATCTCGTGATCACCATCAATCGGGGATGGGTAGTGGCCGGAACGAACACGACTCCTTCCGTCGTCGGGACGACGGTTACCGTCAACTTTCCCTATCACTGGCGCTTCAACAGCGTGATCCAGGTTCTGATTCCCGGGGCAAGCTACCAGGCGATCACGAGCATTACCGAATCTGCCTCGGTGCACAACCAGATGTGACCCTGGATCGCGGCCACCGCGTTTTTGGTTTTCATCTACAACATTCGCTGTACTGACACTCTTTCCACTCTGAGTTAGTCTCATCCCGCCTTCCCGAGAATTCACACAAACCTGCTGCTAAGGAGACCAAGATGAGCCTGGGAAAATATGTATTGATTTTGGTGTTGCTCGCTGGCACCTCGATCGCTATGCCGCGCCGGGATGACCAGAGTGCCAAGCAAGACATGAAAGATGCCGGCCACGAGACCAAGCAAGCCGCGAAGGATACCGGTCACGCCACCAAGAAGGCCGCAAAGAAGACTCGTCACGCCGCCAAGAAGACAACGCACAAAGCCGCCAGGAAGACGGATCAGGGCGCGAAGAAGGTCGAGGAGAAGACCGAGTCGAATCCGCCGCAGAATAACTAAAGCAGTTGTGGAGGCGTGACTTCGGTTCGTGCAGGACTAAAAACAGCGTGAGCCGGCATCCTTTTTGCGGATCGCCGGCTCGCGCTTTCTTACTGCGAGTTTTAATTTAATTTCCGGTTGCTCCTTTCATGCTGTTGCGGTGTTATCCACGAGCCACTTCTTCGTGGATGAAGCCTTCGGAAGAATGTCCAGATACATAACGGCATAATGGAACGCCACCGCCGCCGCCGTGACCGTGGCCAGCGTCAAAGCGAACTCCGTCCACTTGGGTACGTAGTGGAAGCCGGAGGTGCGCTCGAGCGCAGTCACCGACACGTTCAGGCGGTTGGCGATAAAGCCCATCACCACCAACGAGCAGGTGAAGTACAGCGATTGGGGATTCGTGCGGATCTTTTCCTGGCTGAGAAGAATGACGGGAGCGATGACGAACAATCCGATCTCCAGCCAGAACAGTGCCGCTTCCTGCCTCCACATGAAGATGTAAGCCGCGCCTCCATGAGTGACCAGATCAATGCCGCGGAAGAGGGCGTAGACGTAGAGTAATGGAGCAATCACCTGGCTCATCTCAGTGAGGACGCTGGGATCGACCCGCGCATTCAGCGAGCGAGTGCAGAGATAGACCGCCATGATGGTTGCGGCCAGTCCGGCCGGAACCGCCGAGAGATAGAACAATGTCGGCAGATACTGGCTATACCAGATGGGATCGAGTTTGCCTTTGGTCAGAAGATAGAGCCCGCCGAGGAACGACTGGTGCAGCGAGGAAAGAACGGCTCCAATCATCACGAGGCCGATCAAAATCTCGTGGTGCCATTTCAGGTAGAGGTTGCGCAGGCGCGGCAACGGAATCTTCTCGACCAGAGAAGGCGAGAACTCGAGCGAGAGGACCGTGGTATAGAGCATTACGCACCACGACACCTCGAACAGGACCGAGTGCCGGTTCCACATGACGATGGGATGCCAGATTCTCCAGGGCAGGCCGAGCTCGTACATCATGCCGGTACAGACCGTCAGATAGCCGAGAAAGGAGAGCAGTACCGAGGCCCGCACGACCGGGCGATAACGTTCAAAGCCGAGCACGTAAACGGCAGCTGCGATGGCGAATCCTCCGGCCGAGATGCCGACACCGCACAACGTGCCGAGCCCTACCCACAGGCCCCAGGGCTGCGCGTCGACCAGATTAGTCGAGGCATGAAAGCCAAGTGCGAAGCGCGCGTAAGCGGCGTAGACTCCGGCCGCCATGATGACGGTTACGATGACCCGCCACATCGTGAGCTTTGGCACCGCCAGTTTTGAAAATGATAAGCGAGACATAATTAGCTCCTTTCTGACTTGCTGCCGGCTGGGATCCCGGTCTGTTCTGCAACGTTTTCGCGAAGTCTCCGCCCAAGCCACTTGCTTGCGCCGGTTGGTGATCCAGTACAGGCCGGCCAGCAGGCTTCCGCCGACGAGCACCACCGTGGGCACGTCGCCGAGCGCGTTGGCGGTCAAGATCGGCATCGCCTGCTTTGGAGCCGCGATGAAGCCCAGGTCTTCAAATGGCACATCCGAGATAAAGAAGACCGATGTCCCACCGGCTTCCTCGACGCCGTAAATCTTCTTGATGTATTTCGGGTCGAGCAGCACGCGCTTCTGCGCCTCTTCGAGAATTTCGTCACGCCATCCGACAATCGACGCCTGCACTGGGCACGCCTCGACACAGGCCGGAGGCTGTCCTTTGACCTGGCGGGCGTAGCACATGTCGCATTTCTTCACGAAGGGCACGAGCTTGTTCCACTCGTACTTCGGCACATTGAACGGGCAGGCCACAATGCAATAACGGCAGCCGATGCACTTCGAAGCCTCGTAGGTCACCGGCCCCAGTTCCGTCTTCTTCAGCGCTCCCACCAGACACGCCGAGGCGCAGGCCGGATCGTCGCAGTTCATGCACATGCGGCGTACGTAACGAGTCCCGTGCTCCTCTACGATCGTGAGTGCCGTCGGAGATAACTTGGTCTCGGTTTCCATCGGGAAGCCGTGAATCTGCTTACAGGCCTGCTCGCAGCTCCGGCATCCGATGCACTTGGTAACGTCGATCAGGATTGCTCTTGTCTTTATTCCTGTGCTTGCCATTTTCTTTCTCCTCGTCCTCGTCTCTCGCCCATGGCCGCATACGGGCGGTCAGTTCAGGAAGAACTCCTTGATCAGTTTCTGCCGGGTTGCCGGCTCAATCTGCGTAAGCACTTCGTTGATGGGCATGCCACCATCCTGCGCAAACGCCGGATTCGCGCTGGCCAGGGCCGAGTTCAGGCGCGACACGCTGTAGTGCATCCAGGGCGCGACCATCGGTCCTTTCAGCAGGTTCTTCTCATTGGTGGATAGATCCGGGGACTTCAGGACGGCAAACCATCCTTCTTTGTAGGGGTCACTGGCAGCCAGCGCCGGGTTCTTTACCACGTCATCGTTGACCGCCATCACCACGCCCTCAACGGGCGAGAGCAGATCAAACGAAGCTCCGCCGGCATGAATGGTGGCCAAACGCTGTCCCTGACGGATCCAGCGGCTCGGCTCGGAAACTTCGATGCGGTCGATTTTGCCCACCAGATCGGCGCCAAACTGATCGAGGCCGATGCGCGCATTGTCGCCGGTCTCATGCAGCACCCAGGTGTGTCCCGGATGGAAGCTGTAATCCTGCGGAATTGAGAAGCCCGCCTGTTTCGCCATCACTGGAACGCGTGGACGAACAACCACGGTTTTTTCAACCTGGGGCGCCTGCGGCAGACGGAAATAAAAATAGTTAATAGAGATGACTACCAGAAAAGTCAGCAGCACAAAAAGTATGGACATGACATTCTCCCGGCGCGGCGCGTAATGCTCTTTTCTTGGCACCGCTCGCCATCTTTGTTAGTGCACGCGGATGGCTTTTCCTTCCGGAATTTTCTGTCGTTTGCCTGCAATGGTTTGGGAGGATTGCTGACTTCGGGTTGGATTTTGCGGCTATTGCACTTTGCAGGTCGCTACTGCGTTTTGCAGGGGGGCAGGCATTCGCACGAACCTTGATGGTTACGTCAGTACCGTTTCCTTCTTGAGTTTGCGCAACAACGAAGTGGGATGGATTCCAAGGATTCTTGCAGCCTGCGTTTTATTGTTGCCCGTAGCGGTCAGCACTTTTTGAATGTATTCGTCGGTCAGCTCGCGTAGGGTGACGAGTTGCTCTTCCGCCGAGTGTTCCGTAAACGGATTCTGCACCACTTCGGGAAGCGGCTCGGGCGCGCGAATTTCCTCGGGTAAGGAGGGCGCGTCAATATTGCCTTCGTGCGCCAGAATCATGGTGCGTTCGATCACGTTCTTCAACTCACGAATATTTCCCGGCCACTGGTACTCTTCCAGAAGTTCCGCCGCTTCGGGAGTAAAGCCGATGAAATTCTTCTTCAATTCATGGTTGAAGTGTTGCATCATGTCGAGCGCCAGCGGCATGACGTCTTCGGTGCGCTCGCGCAGCGGAGGGATAAACAAGGGCATGACGTTGAGCCGGTAATACAGATCTTCGCGAAAACGATCCTGCGCGACCGCCTCTTTCAGATTCGTATTGGTAGCGGCGATCAGGCGCACATCCACCTTGATGGGTTTGGTGCCGCCCAGCCGCATGAATATTCCTTCTTCGAGGACGCGCAACAGCTTGGCCTGCACGCTGGCGGACATGTTACCAATCTCGTCCATAAACAGCGTCCCGCCGTGTGCTCGCTCCAGCAGTCCCTCCTTGCGGCGGCGGGCATCGGTAAACGCGCCCGGCTCGAATCCGAACAACTCGCTCTCCAGCAGCGCATCCGGCAAGGTAGCGCAGTTCAATTCGAGCAGCAACTGGCTGGCGCGCGGGCTGGCATAATGAATGGCGCGCGCCAGTACTCCCTTGCCGGTACCGCTCTCGCCTTGAATCAAAATCGTGGTGTGGTCGCTCTCGGCCGCTTTGCGCGCCATTTCCAGCATCTCTCGCATCGCCGCATTCTTCGTCACCACCTTGCCGAAATCGTACTGTCCCTTCGCCGTCTCGACCGTATCCCGCAAGCGCACACGCAAGGAGAGCATCTCCGAAGCGCGCCGAAGAGTTGCCGTCAGGTCCCCGAGATGGAATGGCTTGATCAGGTAGTCATACGCGCCCAGCTTCATGGCCTCAACCGCGCGGTCGACCATGTGATAGGCGCTCATCATCACCACGATCGCCGATGGCGTGCTGCTTTTGATCTGCCGCAGTACCTCGACGCCATCGATGCCCGGAAGCACGATATCCAGTAACACCATCTGGGGCTTTTCTTCGGTGAAGATCTTCAGCCCCTCTTCGCCGGAGGCCGCCGTGAACACTTCAAAGCCCTCCACCGCCAAGCCGCGGCTCACCGTTCTCAGCGTCAGAGTTTCATCGTCGACGACCAGCACCGAATATGCCATGGCTATTGAATGATTACCTCTTGGCTCTGCTCGCCTTCTTTTGTGCTTGGTGGACTCGTGAGTTGCCGGAAAGGCAACGTGATCTTGACCGTGGTTCCGCGTTGTCCCGTGCTTTCGATCTCAATTTCGCCCTCGTGGCTGCGCACATAAGCCTGGCTGATGCTGAGTCCGAGGCCGGTTCCCTTCCCGCGCTTAGTAGTAAAAAACGGCTCGAAAACATGCGGCAGCACATCGGCGGGAATCCCGCTTCCCGTGTCAATGACCCGGATCTCCACTTTTTCGCTCTCCGGCAGACGCTCGGCGAAGACGGTAATGCGCCCGCCTTCCGAGGTCGCCTGCGCGGCATTCAGCAGCAGGTTCATCAGCACTTGCGATAGCTGATTGGCATCCACGCAGATCAGCGGCAGGTCTTGCGCCACCAGATTCTGAAGAACTTTTCCGTGCAGCATGGGCTGGTGTTCGAGAAACGTCAGCGTATCGGAGACCAACCGGTGCAAGTTCACCTTGCTGAGGATGAGCGGGGCGGGCCGCGCATAATTCATCAGGCTGCGCAGCGTCATCGAGATGCGCTTGGCACACTCGATACACTGTTCGATCTCGGCGCGTTCTTCGCCCTCCGTTCCCCCCAACTCCAGTTCCAGGTGAGAGAGAATGCCGAGCAGCGGATTATTGATCTCGTGCGCCGCACCCAACGCCAACTGCGCCAGCGCGGCATATTTTTCATATTCCGCCAGCTGCGCTTGAAACTGGCTCTTTTCCTTGTTGAGCTTGCCTTCTTCCGAGAAACGCCGGAACAGCTCTTCCATGGCCGAATCTCGCTCCCGCTCAATTTGCTTGACGACCAGTTGGGTCTGCTCCAGTTGCGCCGCCAGGCCGTTAGTTCGCCGGCGATCGACGCTCCAGAATGCGATCATCAGGGCGAGCGCACCGACAACGAGGGGAAACAGATAAAAAATCAAGCGCTTCCGGCCTCCCTGCCCCGGCTTTGGCGACAATGCCTATTCATCCACTTAAACATTGCGCCAACGGTCAGGAAAAATCCGTGATTCGAGTCACTGGTAAGGCGTCTGCCCATCACGTCGGACACCGTGGTACTACGACCTTAAGCGAAGAGAGGCGACCTGTGAGCAAGCATCTGTGACCCCAATCACCGATTGCGCCGCCGTAGCGGCCTATAGATAGGGGATAAGAATGAGATGGACGTTCAAGCACATCTCAGGGTGAATCCGTGGGTTGTCACATTTTCCGTGATGCTGGCAACGTTCATGGAAGTGCTCGACACCACCGTCGTCAACGTCTCGATCCCGCATATTGCCGGTAATCTCGCGGCCACGGTCGAAGAAGGCACGTGGGTTGTCACATCCTACCTGGTTTCAAATGCGATCATCCTCCCCATGTCCGGCTGGCTCGCGAATCACGTTGGCAGGAAAAAGCTGCTGCTGACCTGTGTCGCCGGATTCACACTGACGTCGCTGTTCTGCGGACTCGCTAACAGTCTCTCCACGCTGATATTTTTCCGCGTGCTCCAGGGGCTGACCGGCGGCGGCTTGCAGCCGCTGGCGCAGGCGATACTTCTGGAAACGTTTCCCGAACAAAAGCATGGCCAGGCGATGGCCGCCTTCGGCATCGGTATTCTGCTGGCGCCCATTCTCGGGCCCACTCTCGGCGGCTGGATCACCGACAACTACAGCTGGCGATGGATCTTCTACCTGAATCTGCCGGTTGGTGTTTTTTCGCTGCTGATGATGAGCCGCTTCATTCACGACCCACCTTACATAAAGCGCAGCAGCGGCGGCATCGATCTCTGGGGAATTGGCTTCCTGGCCATCGGCCTTGGCTGCCTGCAGGTAACGCTCGATACCGGCCAGCGCAAGGACTGGTTCTCTTCCAACTACATTCGCTTTTTTGCCACCGTATGCGTGATCGGCCTAATCGCAATGATCATTCGCGAACTGAAGACTTCGCACCCGGTCGTCGATCTGCGTGCCCTGAAGAACCGGTCGTTCAGCGCCGGAGTATTTCTCATCGGCATGTTAGGTTTCATTCTCTATGCCAGCCTCGTTCTGTTGCCCATTTACTTGCAGACGCTGCTTGGCTATCCCGCCTACAACGCGGGGCTCGCGCTCTCTCCCCGCGGAATTGGAGCCCTTGCCACGACCCCGCTCGCCGGTTACCTCACGAGCAAGACAAATCCGCGAAAGCTGATCTGGTTCGGCTTGGTCTCCGGCTCGCTCACCATGCTTTCGCTCTCCCATCTCAATCTCTACGCAGGCTACTGGGACATTTTTTGGGCGCAGGTCTTTCAGGGCATATCCATGAGCTTTCTTTTCATTCCGCTGATGGCCATGAGCATGGCCGGAATTCCCAAAGAGAAGTTGGGAAACGCCACCAGCATCTTCAACCTCATGCGCAATATCGGCGGCAGCCTCGGCATCTCCATCATGACGACGTTTCTCTCCCGGCGCACCCAGTTTCACCAGAACCGTTTAGTGCAGGATGTAACGCCCGGCAATCTGAAAGCACTGAGCATGATGCGCGGAATGCAGGGATGGTTCCACACAAAGGGTGCCGGCAACGCCCTCGCGTCGCGCCGCGCGTTGGGCACAATCTACGGAATGGTCCAGCAGCACGCCTCCATGCTCTCGTTCGTGGAAGCCTTCTGGATCATGGCAATTATATTTCTCGCGATGCTGCCCTTCACGTTCCTGCTGCGAGATCCGAGCAGGAGCCCTCGTTTGCCGGTTGCACGCGAACCCCGAGAGGCAAAACTGCCGAGCAAAAGACCAAGGAGCCGCCCGCCGGTTTACGAAGATTCGCGCGAGGAAGAGTTGTTCGCAGTCCATTAGGCCTTGTCTCCGCCAAGAGCTCACGGGCCTGGCCTTTCGCGGCTTTGTTCGCGTTCCCAAGGCCATTCCCGGCTCATAATGGTTTTGACAAACGAAAGAAAACGTTATAAAAAGAAACTGCAATCAAAAGTGCATTCGCGGCTCCCCAGCCATGCAGCTTGCCCCTCAATGATCGTGCTAAACGAAGAGCGCCGACGTGCCATTCTCGAACTGGTAAACCGCGACGGACGTGTCCTGGTGCCCGACCTGGCGCGCCGTTTCGACACCTCGCAGGTCACCATCCGTAAGGATTTGGAAGTCCTGCACAATCTGCGGCAGCTGCATCGCACGCATGGAGGGGCACTGCCTGCGCGTTCCGTCGACGATCCCAGCCTGCGCGAAAAAGAGCAGCTTCATAAGAAGGAAAAACTGCTGATTGCCGAGGCCGCGGCCCGCATGGTGAGCAACGGGCAGGTCGTCATCCTCGACTCCGGAACCACCACCACTGCCATCGCCCGCGCCCTGCGCGGCTTCACCGAACTAACCATTGTGACCAACGCCGTGAACATCGCCGCCGAACTGGTCGGGACTTCGATTGAGGTCATCCTGACTGGGGGCACCCTGCGTAAGAATTCGTTCTCGCTGGTCGGTCCCATGGCCGAGGACACTCTGCGCCACTTGAACGCCGATTTGCTCTTTCTGGCCGTCGACGGCTTTGACGTCGAGTATGGCCTCACCACTCCGAACCTTCTTGAAGCACGCGTCAACCGGGTGATGGTCGAAGTCGCAAGGCGAACCGTAACTGTTTGCGATTCGACCAAATTTGGACGCAGAAGTCTGTCCCTGATCGCGCCAACCTCCGCCATGCATGAAGTCATTACCGATCGCGGCATCGGAAAGTCGGACCTACGCGCGCTCAAGAAATCGGGAATCGAGGTTACACTTGTCTGATTCCATCCAAAAGATTTACTCCCACGATGGCGGGAATTCCGCTGGACCCGGCTCCCATAGTCTCAATGAAATTCTGTCTCAGGCCGAGTGCTGGCAAAGAAGCTTCGACCAGTTAAAGCAAAGCGACGCATTGGAAGAGGCGCAAGCATGCTTCGGCGAGGGCAAGGAGTGGCTGTTCATCGGTTGCGGCTCCAGTTATTACGTGGCGCTGGCCGCCGCGGCTACGATGAAGTCACTCACCGGCCGGCGAGCCTGGGCCGTTCCCGCATCTGAAATCCTGCTCTATCCGGAATTGGTATTCTCTAGCCGCCCCGTTCGTGCCCGTCCTGATCTCCCGTTCCGGGCGGACCTCAGAAGTACTGAAGGCCGCTGAAGTGCTCAGGGAGCGCGGCGTTCCGAGCCTTGCCATCACTTGTGCACAGGGGCAAGCCCTCGAAAACCTAGCCTCGATCACCATCACTCTTCCTGCCGACGAGCAAAGCACCGTAATGACCCGTTCCTTTACGTCGATGCTGCTCGCGTTGCAATTTCTGGCGGGACGAATTGCCCACAAGGATGCATACTGCACTGAACTTCTAACCCTTCTTCTCCTCTCCTTTCTCCTCTCTCCTGTCTTCTCCTTCCCACTCTCCTGTCTGTGTCTTTTATTTTTCCTCACCCTTAAGCACCGTACGTCTCGTCAGTCCGAAGAGTAGGCCTGCTTCGGCCAGTACTGTGTGACAACTGTACAAGCAGAACAGCCAGGGTGTCAACTGGTGCCTGAAGTGCCCAGCAAGCCAGTAGGTAAGAAGCAAGAGGGCAGAGGTAGTCGTTACAACCTAGAGAACGTAACGTAGGGCAAGCTAATGGAGAGCAAACTGAAAAATAGCAGAGGCGACCGCCCCAAGAAGGAGTCACCGCTACTGTGGCCCGTTTGTCCTGCTCCACTGTTGTTGCTGTGGTTGGCCGGTGTGGTTTGTTCTTTGCGTGGTGTTGTCCTGTTGCTCGGCTGTTCTGGTTGTACGTTCGTTGCTGCGCTTGCTTCCGTTGTGTTTTTGGTTTCGACCCGACCCTTGCTGTGCTGTTGCTCTTTCTCGAGCGACTGTGGCGGAGCCGTTCTCCCGGTTTCCGGTTTTGCTTCCTGTTTGGTTTGCTTTTACTGCCTGTCCGTGGTGCCTCGTTATCAGTGTTCCCGCTTGTTTTTTCGCCTCTTTTTAGTTTTACTCGCCAGCGGTCTTTACTAGCTGGTTTAGTTGTCGTCGTGTTGCTGTGCGCTGTGATTGTGTCGCTTCGTGTTCGCCTATCGCACTTCGTCCTAGGGTGTGTCGCGTAGTTCTCTGTTTCTTGTTTTAGCCTGTTTCAATGTCTTAGAACCTCGCTGTTGAAACCCAAGACAACAGCGAGGTTGGAAAATATGAAATAAGAAAACTACGAGGCGATTGTTACACTGCTTTGCACTGTTTGCCCGCTTTGCCCCGATGTTTTATTCACCCACTGTGCGGTAAAAAACACCGTTAAACCGATTGCAGGTACTGCACCGTATTTAGTGGTATATGCGCTTAGCGCATTGAAAGGCGTGGTATTGGCAGTTGTCATAACAGCAATTTGGCGTAACTGATTTTTTATATAAGTTTTACCTTTCGAAATGCCCGGTGTTGCCCGAATTATTACACAACTGCCTGCATCGATTGATGGAGAAAAAACAATGCTACATGCTGGAGTGCCTGTTGTCATAGTTATTGTAAACGTGGTAAACAGATTGACAGCCTGAGCGAGAGGCGGTACGGTAAGCAGTGTTGCACCAATGTTGCTCAAATTGTTGTTAAGCCATACATACAGGTTGAAACCGTTGGGGTTGCGCTTGTCACCAAAAACATTATGTTTATACCACACTTTAGCCGCTGTGTTCCAGTTGGAAATTTGAGCGCTGTTAGACCTCGCCAACCTTGTGCATTAGCAGTTAACCTAGCACGCACAGTTTGCTGTGCCGTCGACTTTGGGTTCGCAGGCGATTTTTTCGTGCGCATGTAGGACCCACCTTTATTTTTCGATAAAACATGACCGCCGACTTTTCCACGACCGTCTACGATAATAGCACCAAATTTTGCTCTCATTTGACTTAAAAAATTAAATTAATAATAAGAACAAAGATATATTAATTATAGGCACAAAACCGATTAAAAACCAGTGTTTTTACAAAACCACCAAATAGACAAAAATCGTTTTAAAAAAAGTGAGAGCCAGCCCGTCAAAATGTAACAACGAGTAATAAGGGTTGAAGGTCGAGATGCTGCGGAATGTCGAGAAGTGTAATGGTGAAAAAAAAGGGGGACATGACGTTGCAGAACGTGCCGTGGACGGGCTATGAAAAAAATGTCCTCAATTGAAAAATCAATGTAGTACCGGACGTTTTCGTCTTTGATATGAGGGTGTCAAAATGGAACATTTGTCGATTTATTGTCATTATAGCGGCTGAGGGAGCTTGCACTGACCAAGTAACGAAATATAGCGTATTAGCGATTATTAGCCGCTTACTAAGGTGTATTAAACAAGGCGGCTAATGATGAGCTATGCGCTGTATTGAAGTTTTTTCTGAATATGAAAATCAAACCGCTGAACTACAAAATCACTTAACAAGCTTAGAAGGGATTCGCAACCTTGTTTTTCAAGTAGTCCCGTATCGAAGTAGAAAACTGTGCAATACTCATGAGCATACACCTTAACCGATTTGTTAGCGCGTAACTTTTCAAGCTCCGCGTGTATGCCATTATCAATAGCATCGATACCACCACGTAAACCAGATAAATCGTGAGAGCAACTCCATAAACGACCAACGTTGATACAACTACAAAGGAAAGATAGAGCGCCTTCTGAAACCGTTTTGTCAAATTGCTTCGTGTAGTATTGTAGGGGGCTTTCAATCCTTTTAACTTGTGCTTTGTTTCGTTTTTCATTTTTTGCCATGTATTTAATTAAATATTTCTTAACATTTACAATTTTACGTAATTTATGAATATCGGTACTGTTAGGCGTTGACCAATTATTCGCTATTCCTTTGATGTATGCTTTTTTTTGGGACTTCAAATCCCATTTCGAAAGTAAATCCTTTCTTACCTTGAAACCTAACTTATGCCATTCTTTCATATTTTTCCTGTATTCATCTACATAACCTAATTTATTAATAATATTATTCCATTCATCCTGTAGCTCCTGATATGGTATGAAGTTAGGTACTACCAGATGAAAATGAAGGTTGCCATTTTCCTGTCTTTCGGAACGCATTACATACCTTTTTACATTCCATTTACGGGTCGCAATGGTAAGGAAATAGTGAAAACAGTCCCGCCTAATTACTTGGTCAGAATGGATTTGTCGAGCTGGTAAGGTTAATGTAACAAAGGTCAATTTCACTTTTCGTGTATAATTGTAGGCTCTATCAAAATATTTCTTGGTTGGCGAAATATAATCCAGATATGTTATAGCTTTTTCTATCTTCTTTTCCGCTTCTCTCGAGATCCTATTCCTATTGTTATTGATAATGTCATTTATTGAAGTTTTGGCACGCCTACCTTTCCTTCCGCCGTCAAAAATGACTTTATTTGTAATCGCCAAACGATCCGGATGAACCGAAATATACGGAATTATTGTAAAATCTTCCATAGATTTATTGAGTTGTGCATTTCTCGGGATAATAGATAAACCAATTAACAGCGCTCGATTCAGAGTCGATACTGAACATATCTTTCGTGTTGTAATTCTGATATTGTCTTGCCGAAAAATGGATCACAACAAACTTCATTATCTACACAGAAGTTGCAATCTCTCTTGAATGTTGATTTGTAGCATTTCTTAATGTATTCCATATTACTTGGGTTTGTTTCTCTTCGCTGGATTTTGCTTCCGTTTTCCTTTTGGGATTAAGTTTAAAAAAAGAAAGACCTTATCATACTAATAATAGCAAAATAAGGTCTTCAGAAACTCATCCCAATAAGTTGCCGATACGTTTATGGTTGCATCCCTGCAGAGCCACTCTATTCCTACGGCTTTGTAAAGATAATATTATTAGAACTTCGAAAACAATAGCAAATTACACTCAATTTATATGAGTAAAAACACCCAATTTCATCAATGTTATTCCATTGTTATTGTGATATTATTATGAAAGCATGATTAACCATTTTTATCCACTTTTTACCACTTAGCACTATAATAAATGACTTGTTAAATTAAGATTAGTAAGCATTGATTCAATATTTGTTTTAATAAATATTGACATAGCAAAAGACTGATATATTCAGTTTTTTGCCTGAGATATAACATAAATTCATATGCTAACTCTCATATAAAAACCTGCAAACACGCATGTTGCTGGCTTGCATGCTCCACGTGGAACAATTACCTTTATATTACAAAACAATTAAAAACATATATATTATGAGAAAACATTAGACCTACTAAAGCGCAAGCGAGAGAGTTTGCAAAAAGCATGCAAATGAAAATATGCAAAAGCATTATAAAGAAAAGAAGCAAGAGCTGAAAAACGAAGAGCAAGTAGCGCATACAGCTATGATAGTGCCAAAAAAAAAAACACCATGCCTGAGCAAGCCGCGCCAGCGCTGGCTAAACTTCCCAAGCGCATTCGCGAATTTGCCGCGAAGTACACGCTTTGCGAATTACGTCTGCCTCGGCCACGGGCCGTTCTACGGTTTGGCCTGCGAGTACTCCCTTAAGCTGACCGAGATGTCGCTCTCGACGGCCCAGGTATTCCACTCTCTCGAATTCCGCCATGGCCCTAAGTCGATCGTAACTCCGCAGACGCTGGTGATTTTCCTGCTGTCCGAACAGGGCTACGCGGCCGAATGCGAGTTGCTCGAAGAGATCAAATCGCTCGGCGGCACAACTCTGGCGATCGCGAATCGCGCGGATGGACGGGTGCGAGCAGCGTCTGATCTGGCGCTGGAGTTTCAGCTCCCCCTCGGTGAGTTCGCGCGCCTCGCACCGATGCTCGTTCCGGGGCAATTGCTCGCGCTACAGACCGGGCTGAAAAAGGGATTGAATCCTGATTCGCCACGCTTCCTTTCCCGCTCCGTGATTCTCGCGGGCGATAGCGCGGAAAGCAGTTCCACTCCGGAACCAGTCGCGTGAATCCGCGCTTCGACGTAACCATAGCGGGCGAGTTGAATCTCGACCTTATTCTCTACGGCTTGCCCGCTGAGCTTCCGCCTGAGCGCGAACTTCTTGCAGATAACATGGCGCTCACGCTCGGCTCCTCCTCCGCGATCGTTGCCCACAATTTGGCAAGCCTCGGCGCCAGGGTTGGCTTTCAATCGCTCATCGGAGAAGATTCCTTCGGACAGATCGCACTGGAACGCCTATCCCGGAGCGGGGTCGATATGAGTCCGCGTTCGGAAAATGACTTCGGTTGGCACGGGACTTACCGTCATCCTGCAGAGAGACGGCTGGCGCAACATCTTGACTTATTCAGGAGCCATCAGCAGACTTACGCTTGCTGACCTTGATTTCGGCTACCTCTGTCGAGTCACGTCACTTCCATTTTTCGTCTTACTATCTGCAATCGAGCCTGCGGTCCGATGTGCCGGAGCTCTTCCGTCGACTCAAAGCGGCCGGCCTGACAATTTCTCTTGATACCAATGACGATCCTGAGGGCCGTTTCGCTGGCAACGTTGATAAGGCTCTCGAGTTAGTCGATGTTTTTCTTCCTAATCAGCGGGAAGCTTGCCGGATCGCCGGCACCGACAATCTCGAAGCCGCAATAAAAGAACTCTCCGCGAGAGTCCCACTCCTTGTGGTGAAGGCTGGTGCAGCCGGCGCCATCGCCGTTCACCAAGGGGCAAGAATTCAAAGCGACGCCCTGAAAGTGGACATGGTCGATCCGGTAGGTGCGGGCGATAGCTTCGATGCGGGATTTCTGCGCGCCTATCTTGACGGGCGGAGTTTGGCGGACTGTCTGGCCGCCGGAAACGCCGCCGGAGCACTCTGCGCAACGCGAGCGGGTGGAACCGAGGCATTTGCCGACAGCGCATACCGCGAGGCATTTATCCGCCAGCACGCACCCGCGTTACAATCCTCTACTGCTGGCTGACCTCCAACAGGAGGTGTTGCCTGAATTCCGCCTTGAGCTTCGCAGTCTGATCCGTACTCACCTTAATCGTTCCTAAGTCCTTGTTGTCCGCGTAATCCAGAACGCGATAAGTCCCGGCCCCCAATCCGCGAAGTTCCACTTCCCCGCGCCATGCCGCATTCGTCGGTGCAAAGAATGCATAATACATTTTTCCATTTTTCTGGATGGCGTAGGCTTCAGGGAAATCATAGCCGTAGGTATAGAGAGGCAGGAAGGTTCCTTTCGACAGCATCTTATCGTTGTAAATCGCCATCCACTTCTTCCAGCGCTCCTCCTTCTCCGGAGTCAGATTCACGGCCTTGAACTTCGGACCGGGATCGGGCCAAACGAATTTTGTTCCGACAACCCCGCCGGCGCCGATGGTCGATGCGAAATCGTCGCCATGCTCAAGCCAGTCGTTGCCCACGCGCGTCATCGCCGAGAGTTCAACGTGGTCGCCATAGACAGCCGCTTCCGGGCCGAGCAGTGCTTTGTACATCTTGATTCGCCGGCGAACCTGCACCGCGCCCACCGGATCCGCAGTCACTGCCTGGTCCATGTAGGGCAGCCAGGCCAGAGAAGGCGGCGTACCGCAGGGGCAGCTTTGGGTAACGCTCTCGGGCTTGAGCGCCCGTGTCGTTTGATAGATCACTTTGTACACATCGGCCATCGCATTTACCGAATCCTGCGGCGACTTGTGATGATGAGCCGGATTATGGCACTCGGGAACGGTGTAGATATTGTCTAACTTCGAACCGTCAAAGTCCCAATCGCGAATGAATCGCTCGGTGAGCTTCTTGTAATACGCCTGTACTTCGGGCACCGCCGGACAGAGCGCAGCGAGATCGCGCGTGATGCGCGCGTGATGGCCGTTTTTATCGAGAATCAACCACTCCGGATGCTCCCGGACAACATCCGACACAAGATATTTATGCGACTCCCACTTGCCCTGCCCGTCTTCCACTCCGAGCGGCAGCCACCACAGCTGCACCAGCATTCCCTGCTTGTGAAAATCCTGCACCATGCGCTGCATCGAATCGCCGGGAAAGGTCTCCTTGCGCGGCTGCCAGTCGCCATAGTTATTGAACCACCGGTCGTCGAGCGTCGCCCACTTAATGCCCATCTCTTTCAACTTAGGAACGGTGCCCAACATTTGCGCGGCAGTTACATTGAACTCATATCCCCATCCGCACCAACTCGCGTTATAGGCTTCATTCGAAGGCTTCGGCAGTTCCCACCCTTCTTTCTGCAACACGCTCGACCACAGGTGTAGTGGTTGGTAAAAATCCCCGGAGTAGACGGCGACGAAACTGCGCGGAGTTGAGTACGTTTCAGCAGGCTTAAGCACGATCGGCCCCGGAACATCAACGCTAGCGGTCACTCGGCGGTCAGTCCCAACCCGAACAGGCAGTGAGACCGAGAGCGGCAGCGTTTCCACGTGGCCAACCGCCGCCCCGACGTCGCGGGTCCAGAACGTGACTACCGGAATACCGCCTCCATACCCGCCTTTAACCACGGCGCCCATTACGTTCGGCTGAAAATATGGGGCTCTTCAGTTTCTGAACGTCGTCCTTTCCCCAGTCGTAACTCGATCCCTGAAACGCCCACATTTCGTAGGGCTGTGCTTTCGCATCTGCCAAATGCGCGTTGAACCGGTGATGCTGCGACTCCAACTGCTCGATGTGCAGGTCAGCGTTGCCGGCATTGCGATATTCCGCGGACGAAAGCAGCAGATTCGGGAAGTCGTCGTAGACTTCAATCGTCAATATGCGCTGAACTTTTCCTGCCGTCAGCGCCAGCGCCTCGCCGGGAATTTCAATCCGCTTGCCCGCCCCCATCTTGCCGGACGCTTCCTCAATTTTCGCGTGCGCGAAGTCCAGCGAAAAATGCACTGGCTTTCCAGATAGCACGATGAAATCGCCCGCAGCCTCACTGACCGCCGGGTCGTCGAGAGTTAATTTGCGCCCATTCTCGATAAGCGAGGCCTGCACGTAGCCGGAAGGCAGAATGCGAAACTCGGCTGTTTTCGTAGTCAGAATGATCGGCCCCTTCGCGTCAGCCTCGACCTGGATCGCGGAGTGACCAGGCTCCGCGCCTGACGCGCGCATTGCAGGCTTGTGCACGATCCCGATCGCAAACAGCCCAACCACCACCAAGCCCGCTAGCCATCCCAGCTTTCTACCCGACTCCGATTTCATCGTGTCTCCTTCTTCGCCTGCATACCTCGAAATTGCGCTAAACAGTTTCTCGGCATTCCCGTGGTAGATCTTTTCCAGCACCGCATCCGGCAAGTCGAGACCGTAAATCTCCCAGCGTCCCTGGCTTGGAGCGCCCCAATAATCGAACGAATCGTCCGCCGTCTCGAGCCACCGAAAATAGTTCCGGTACATGGCCGCGTCCATGCCATTGTCGCTGCCGAACATCACACGATCCTGGTATTTAAGAAAAAGTTCACGCGCAGCGCGTGGCTGACGGCCCAGTTCCGCTTCGCGTCCGCCGAACTCGACCATCACATTCGCATAGCGATCGAGCACTTCGCGCACCCAGCCGAGGTTTTCCGGCCATCCCATGTGCAGAAATACAAAAGTAGTGCCCGGGTGCCGCGCTGCAATTCGGTTTCGCGCTTCCATCAGATTCTGCAATGACGGAAAATCACCGCCATAAAAACTCCAGTCTGGATGCTCGATCAGTTCCTCATAGCGCTCATTCACCGCGTCAATCGGAAGGAAAGAATGCCTCGGGATCGGCGGTATGAATAAAGACCGGAATTCCCAGCCTCCCGCACTCGTCGAAAATCGGATCGAGGCGTGGATCGTCAATCGCAATCAGCCGGCCACTTTTGTCGCGCACTCCCAGGCCGAGGTCTTTTAGAATTTTCAGGCCGCGAGCGCCGCGCGCTACGCCATCGTCGAGTTGCCGCACCATTTCCTGACTGAAATCCGCATCGTCAATCTTTGACCAGTCAATCTGCGTGAAAACCATAAAGCGGCCTGGATACGGCTTCACCATCGTGTCGATCAGGTGCTGAAGCTTGTCGCCCCACATGCCCCGTGAGAATCACGATCGTCTTCACGTTGGTCTCGTCCATGATTCTGACGACTTCCTGCGGGGGCAACTGATCGCCGATACCCACCGGATCGTTCGTGTGGTTGTGAACGTCGATGACGTAAAACTTCGCCCGCTGCGGAAAGTGTTCCGGCACGTGCAGCATCGACTTCGGATGAAAGTCCCTGAGCAGAAGTGTCTTTCGCTGGTCCGCATCAGGCGCCGGGTGATAGCCGATCTGCCCTTGCGCCTGCGGCGCTTGCTGCGCGTGGATAGTCGGTCAACAACATCATTAACGCGATACAAAGGCCGAGCAAAACGGACAAGACTTTATTGGACATAGACTGGGGAACCAGAAACTGTAAGCGTGATAGCGGGAGAAGTCCCACTGGGATAAACAGACACCGGCGTGCCGCCGCCCGGCGGTTCCGATGGATTGCAACAGGGCGCAATTAGATTTCCCGAGTACACCGCGGTGATCGTATTGGCGCCCGGTTGAAGCTGCGAGGCGCTGATCGGCATACTCGCCGCCGACGTCGTTGGGCCAGTTGGCATCAGCGTCTGCGTTGCCAACACAGCTCGACCCGAGCATGTAATTCACCGTGCCGCTAGGAACGCCCGCGCCGCCAGGGACAACCGAAACTGTAGTGGTGAGCGTGGCCGTCTGACCAGCCTGCAAAGTATAGGTGTTCGAAGAAAGAGTCACCGTCAGAGTGTTGCCGGCGACGCTGCCGGTATTCTGATAGGCGCCAATGTCGATGCTCGATCCGGTCGTGCGGGGGTCTCCCAGAAAATCAGTGCTGCCATAGATGGAATTCGGAGAGCCGCCGTTGGGATCGCACCAGCCGACGCTGCACGGCAGGCTGGTGCTGCCCGCGCCAATGGCGGGTGAAGAAAGTTGAGTATCGAAATTCGGCGGCACATTGCCCAGACCCACAAATTGCGGATCCGCATTCACCGAGTTTGCATCTTCGCCGTGTTCGTCTGGTAGTCGAAGAAGCTCCCGAAATCACTTACGCCGCCCCACAAGATCGACGTTCCTTCGACATAACCCGCGGCCGAGTTGATACAGGTTCCAATTGAGCGTGGCCGGCGGGCAGGGATAACTTGCGCTGCACGGCACAAAGCTGTTGATCCAGAGATTGGGCGGGCCGGAGTACACAAGGTTGTTCTCGAAGTAGTCTCCCTGCGCGCTTCCGACCTGATTCTGAATCTGAAAATCGCCACTCGGCGTGCCTTGATGGGAGTCGCCGGACTGAGTACCGTTGTTATAAAGCGTATTGTTCACGAACACATCGGCGAAGCTGCTGCCACCGCCATTGCTGTGCCCGCCGCTTTTTTCGCCTGCGCATAGCCACCGATCGAGTTGCCGCAGGAATTTGCACTGTAGAAAAGATTGTTGCGTACCGTCGCATACCGGCCATAGCACGGCAACTTGCCTTTCGCCGGCTTTCCCACTCCATCTGGCCCTGGCCACTCGGTACCCGTCGACAGGCAAATCTGATTTTCGCTGGTCGTCTCGATTCCGTAGTCAACTTGAAAAACGACATTTCTTTCGAAGGTGACGAAGGCGCACCCGTCGCAATAAAGTCCGTCGGCGTCGTAAGAGGTACCCTCGCCAGGATTCGCAATTCCGCTGATGTTATAGATCGTGTTTCCGCTAACCATCCCGTAGCTGGCCTCGTCGTAGCCGACCGGCCCGGTGCCCTCGTATCCAATGATGTCGATGCCGATGTTGTTGTTGTCGTGCACGAGATTGTTCGTGACCTGAAAATTCGTCACGTTGCCATTCAGCGTCATCGACTCGCTTTCGCCGGTTTTCAGATCGTAGAGTTCGTTGCCGTTCACCAGCAACTGGCTGATGGGCGTCTTCGAAGTGCCATACGCGAACAGTCCGCAGGCGTTGCCATGCCTGGCTGTGGTCACGATGTCGTGGATCTGATTATTCAGAATATGAATTCCCGTCCCCGAACCGGTGATCCACACGCCGCACGGAACGGCCGCGGCACTATTGGTGGTGAGATTGCGCAATTCGAAACCGCTGACGGTAAGATAACTGCGCTTGCCCGCAATGGTGATCAAGCCCTGCGTGCCCGAGACCTTAAGGCCGGTGCCATCGATGATCGCAGTCTGACCCGGATAGCTTTCGAAAGTGATCGGCGCCGACGCTGTTCCGGAATGCGGGAAGTTCACAATCTCGTTGTAGACCCCCGCCATCACATAAACGGTGGCGCCCGCCTTCGCGACTCTTTGCCGCATGCGAGACGGTCAGCCAGGGATCGGCTTGGGTTCCACGATTGCTGTCGCTGCCGTTCTTGGCCACGTAGTAGGTCTGGCCGACCTGTGCGCCAATCGGCCCGGCACATGAAAAGAACGACGAGAAAGGACAGATATCCAGGGGCCAAAATTCGAAAGCAAACGAAACTCGGTCCGCGACATCATGCGGCATCCTCTCGGGCATCGCCCTGCCCCAGTCCGCATTTTATACCTGTGCTTACGAAAGGTTGTCAAGCATGTTTTTAGTATTTCGGATCGTGTGTCGTTAACTTTCGATTTATTTCGATTTACGGAGATCCGAGTCTTCTGCCAGGCCCCAGAGCCGCGATTCCCCTAGCCCGCCCATTCCTAAATTGCCGGGATAGGGCCGCGCGCCCATACCGCACGCATACGCATAGTGGTCGATGACGTCGAGAATCCTGTTGCGGATGAGTTCAGCCGGGTCTTTCGAGATCACACGCGCCAGCACCAGTTCAGCCTGCGCAGGCATGAATTGGCTCAACATCGAAACCGGCGCCGGATAAGCCGTCAAATTGTCCACGAGCCGCTGAAGAGCGGCAGCAACCTGAGGCTGCGGCCAGTAATAGCGTGAGCGATCACTGAAGCTGTACTTGCGCGCCAGACGCAGCGCTTCCTCATCGCCCTTGAAATAGCTCTTCCAGTATTGGGGATTGGCCAGCATGGCCTCTTCCAGAGTCTCGCGGACGCGAGATATTGTCACGCCCTTTCGCCATCCCAGCCATTCCTCTTCGACGGCCGCCAGAGCGAAGACCGCCTCGCGAAACGCGAACGTGAGCCACGGGCCAACCTTCAAAATCGCAAAGTGGTCGCGCACCATCTCGCGCAAAGCGTCCGCCGTCTGATAGTCCGTCGAGTGCGCTTCGAACACGCCCTGCCACTTTCCGACCCGCAAACCGAGACAACTCCCGCGTCTTCTCCGCCCGATAAGGAAACACGGCCGCGTCGCCAAACTCCACGCCGGGCTGCACGACCAACGCAATCACCCGCTCCCACGCCGCCTGTAAACCACGCGACTCGAATGCCCGCTTCGCCACCTCCACCGTTCGAGCCGCGTCTTCCACTCGAGTAATTTCCGGCGGCCACCCATCCGACAGCTCGCCACCCGGAATCGGAACCTCGGTGCCGATGACGTAGAGCGGAGGCGGCGAGCCCGCCGCGAGTTCCGCATGCGCCTCTTCGGCCGCCGCGCACATTTCCGCGGCCCGGGCGCTGACCACCTCTTCAGGCAGCGGACCGCCGGACTGTCGAGGATCCCCCGCCAGATGCATGCTGGCATCCAAATGTATTTTCGTGTATCCAGCGAACACGCAAGCGCGAACCAGGTCCGCCGCTTTCTTCATCGCCGATGCCGGCTCCTCGTCGCGCCAGACATTCGGCCCAAGATGATCGCCGCCCAGTACAATTCGCTCGAACGGAAGACCAATCGACGCCGCGATCTCCTTCACAAATAAAACGAACTGCGCGGGAGTCTGGCCCGTGTATCCGCCGAACTGATTGACCTGGCTGGAAGTGGATTCGATCAGAAGCAAACTGCCGTCACCCTTGGCCTGGAGCATCGCCGCTTCCAGAACGAAGCGATTGGCGGAGCAAATGGAGTAGACGCCGACGGCACTCGCCCTCGCGATTGTCCCGGAGGCGAGCGGCCAGCTGTCAGTAGCCTGACCCGAGTTAGCATCGGGGATTCGCGTAGTCGCCACGTCTTAGAAGTAGAATTTCAGCGCAAGTTGAATCTGCCGCGGCGGACGCGCCGCCAGCGGGAAGCCGAATCCACTCTGTCCCAGTTCGAGCGGCGTGGGCTCGGCGCTGATCGCGCCAAACTGTCCGAATAGATAATTCACGTGGTTGAGCACGTTGAAAAATTCCGCGCGGAACTCAAACCGCTTCTGCTCCGTAAGCGGGATTTGCTTGACGAACGCCGTGTCCCAGGTCTTGTAGCCGGGCCCTTTGATGATGTTGCGGCCCGGCGTCGCCGAACGTTCCCAGATTCGTGTTGTCCTCGAACGCGCAGGTATTAAACAGCGTTCCCGGCACGCACGGCTTGGCGTTGGGATTGCCAATAAGATTCGGACGCGAGCAATAATATCCGACCGTGCCGCCGCAATCGCCGCCGGACACGTCGTTGATGTCCGTCGCCGTGTAGTAATTTCCGGTGGCAGCGGAGAAGACTCCATTCATCTGCCAGTTACCAATAATCACGTTCAGCGGCCCATGCGCGTCTTTCGCGAGCAACCGCCCACGCCCGAACGGCAGGTCATACACATAACTGAGAACGAAGCGCTGGCGCACGTCGAAGTCGGCATTGCCGTAGTTGCTCTTCGGGAACCGCTGGTCCTGGAAGTCTCCGTTGTTGACCGAACCGAGACTCGCACTCGAAGCATTATCCAGCGCATGCGAGTACGTGTAGGCCGCTTCGAATTGCAGTCCGTGCGTGTAGCGCTTTTCCAGACGAACCTGGAGCGAGTTGTAATTCGAAAACGTGTTCGAGCGGAAAGTATCAATCGCGACATCGAGCGCGGGATTGCAATTTTCGGGGTCGGCAAGCGTGCATGGGCCGTTGGCACCAGGCCAGGCATTGTTCTGCGCGGGACGCCGTGGCGCCGTGGGAAGCGAATCAGTTCCCGGAACCGGCACAGCCTGATTGCCATTGTAAAAAGCAAACAACTTCAAACCGCGCGAACCTGCGTAGGAAACCTCGAGCACGGTCGCCGCTGGCAATCTGATATTCAAATCCAAGATGCCATTGCTGGGTGTAGGGCGTAACCAGATGCGGGTCGAGCGAGTAGAGTTCGGGCGCGTTGGGATCGGTAAGCGATGTCGCGGGAAAACCCTGTGCCAGAACGTTGAGCGGCAAGCCGCCATTATTCGCCGACGAGATCGAACAATCCAGCTGACCGGACGCAGGGTTGGCGCTCGGGCCGCTGCACCCGGTATTAAACGACTCGGAGGAAAGGAACGGAGGATTGAATCCCGGACTCGGGTTGGAGAAGGGGCCGTTCTCCTGGCCACCGTAAAAAATGCCATAGCCGGCGCGGAGCACGAGTTTCTCCGCGATCTGGTAGGAGAACCCGATGCGCGGAGCGAAGTTATTGCGGTCGGGGCTGATCAATCCGCGCGTGCCATTGCTCAAAATATTGAGTTCACTGCCCAAAGTTGGAGTCAGTTGCACGTTCTTCCCGCTCGGCACGATCAGTGACAAATTGCTGAAGTCGAAATTGGATTGGTTGTCGTTGGCTTCCTTGATCGTAGAGAAAAATTCGTAGCGCAGGCCGAGGTTCAAAGTCAGCTTCGAATTCACCTTGAAATCGTCGAGCGCGTAGGCGGCATAAATCTGCCGGCGATAATCGATGTTCGGCGTCACGCTGGTGATCGAACCGCCATCGCTGATGCCCTGCATAAAGCTGGCGAAGGCCTCGCCGCCGGTGCCCGGCGCACCGTAATTATCGTTGATCAGAAATCCGCCCCCGAAGTCCATTTCGCCGCGTGCCGCCGCCGGCTCGAGGATCGTGAACTGCTCGAAGCGAAGTTCGGTGCCGAACTTCACCGCGTGCCGCCCCCGCGTCCAAATCAGGTTGTCAGTAAAAACAAAGCTGTGCTGCCTTTCGTTAGCCGGCTGATACTGCGATGCGCCAATCGCGGCCGTGCCATCGCCGAAGTAAATCGCAGGCAGGCCGCCCATCTCCTGCCCCGCCACGTAAGGAACCCCCGGGAACGGGACCGGCAGTTCCTGCGCGACATCTTCGTTGTAAAAAAGATTGAACCGGTGCGATTGCAGGTGGTTGAACCCAAACCGAAATTCGTTCACCAGATTATTGCGGAAGGTATGCACCTCGCTGGCCGCCAACCCCTCCGCGGTATTGTTGCTGTAGCCATCCTGAAAACTCCCGCCATCCAGAAAATTCTGGAAAGGCGACGGAAGGAAATTGCTGTCGTTACCATAGCTGAAGCGCGCGAAGAAATTGTCCTTCCCGCTGATGGTCTGATCGAAACGAATGTCGAACTTGTCTTCCCGCTCGTTGCGTTTCGGATCGGAAAGGAAGTTACCGCCGGGAATAGTGAGATTAGGCGTCGGCTGAGGAAAGAGGTTAGCGAGTTCCTGTGCCAGCGGATCGATCGGAGTATTCGTGCCACTATTGCCTTGAAAAATGTTGGTGGGCACTCCGCTGGCGGTCGTCCCGATGGGCACGCCGCAGGGTCCTCCGTTATACGGCGAATTGGTCACCGCCTGGGTGGGATCGAAAATCTCGCCCGCATAAGTTGGATTGCCACTGCAATCGAGAGCGCCCGTTGGCGTCGTCAAATCGAGAAATGAGGAGAAGTCGCCGCCGACCTCCGCCGGAGTAGGAACTGTCGCTAGTTGCGGCAGCGCCTGCCGGATGCGCAAACCTTCATAGTCCCCAAAGAAGAACATCTTGTTCTTGACGATCGGCCCGCCGATGGTGAAGCCAAACTGATTTTGCTTGTAGGGCTGCTGGCCGAATAGATTGTCGAATGCATTGGTCGCATCGAGTTTTTCGTTGCGGATAAATTCCCACAGGTCGCCATGGATCTGGTTGGTGCCGGACTTGATGACCGCGTCCATGATCGCGCCATTGCCGCGCCCGAATTCCGCGCTGTACGCGTTGGTTTCGACCTTGAATTCGGCGATGGCATCCACCGCAGGCTGCACCACGTAGGCCGCGCCGTTCAGCACGTCGCCCAGGTTCGCATTGTTATCGATTCCATCGAGCAGAAAGTTGTTTTGCAGTGAACGCGCGCCGTTGGCGCTGAAACCATACGTGGTTTCCACGCGCGAACCCGGCTCGGCCGTAGCCACGCCCGTGCCGAGCAGCGCAAGCTGGGCGTAGTTGCGTCCGTTCAAAGGCAGCGCGTTGATGCGCTGGCTGTCCACCACCTGCCCCAGGTCAGAAGTCTCGGTTTCGAGCTGCGGCCCCGCGGTCGTGACCACCATCACTTCGGTCGCGGCGCCAGGCTGAAGTTGCACGTCAACTCCAACGCGATCCTGCACATTGACCTGCACCGGCCCCGCTACCGCCTTCTTGAAGCCGACCTTCTCTACGGTGACCATGTAGCGGCCAATGTGCAACGGATCGGCCACGTATTCTCCATCATTATTAGTCGTGAGGTTCAAGGTAGTCCCGCGATCGGCGTCCGTGACGGTGACCGTGGCGCCTGCCACGACCGCTCCGCTCGAATCGCGCACCAAGCCTACGATGGCACCAGCGTCCTTCTGCGCAGACATCGGCGCGCTGAGAGCCAGTGAAAAAGAAAGGATAAGCAACGGGAGAGGGCGAAGGCGCAAACTGCGAAAAAGGCTCGGCATGACGAGGCTCCTGAGATTGGAACGGAAACGCCAGCTTTCGAAAAGCTATTATGAACTATTACTTATACTTTCGTTTTGGAGCTTTTGTCAACGACGGTTTTTGCCGCCAACAGAAAATAAATGCGGTCCACCATGGATGGCCGGGGGTACCCCCTTATCTAGGTAGGTGACGGTCCTGGGAGACAAGTCCGGGGACCGCTTTGAGAAGAATCGGGCGATGTGCAATGCAGACGCGCAGATCGGAAACAAGTCTGTGGTTTTCAAGACCCGAGCAAGCGGCTAACGTTAACCGGCCCAGACGTACCGGGCGGTATCAGAAGGAGTCGTCCCTCTGTGGTTTTCCCGCCCAACATCCCGGACGTGTCCCTCAAGATATAGGAAATACAAAAATCGATTTTACCTGCCCCGAAATAGAATATTTTACCGCTTTCCGCGTGTGATCGTGGCAGTCAAATCGATCTGCACTGACTTTGACACTGCTATGCCCCAACAGCAGGGACACACGGTCGATCGCCACTCCCTTGTTGAGCAGTTCGACCGCGAATGTATCGCGGAACATGTGAGCGTGGCATCGTTTTGGACTTCCGTCTGGCCTGCGAATCTTTGCGATTTCAAACAGACGCGTAAGCGAACGGCGCCAGCCTTTGCAAGCGGTCTGGGGGCCCCGTTTCCAGACCAAAAAAAGTATCGTTTGTTTTCGCTCGGGAGGGCGCGCAAAATATCGGCAACGTCCGGAGGAACCGGAACGTTGACAGGAATCCCGTCTTCGCCCGATACAAAAATATCTTGCCGTCATCGCTCAACCGCTCACGTTCGAGCGTCACGGCATCTTGGATGGACAATCCGGACCACCGCATTACCAACACTAAAGCGCGAAGACGATCCGCGCGGAAATGAAAATCGCGGCCTCCGCGCCACTCACCATACGCATCGGTCGCGTCAACGACTCGCTGGAATTCGGTCTTCGGACCAGCCTGTCGGAAGTGAAGTCGGGGTCGAGCGCTTCACTTTCACCGCGGGGTCTCGTGGAGCCACCCATTTTGAATACAGAACGCAAAGAACCCCACGAGGCGAGAGGTAAGACCATTGTTCTTCCAAGTAGCACGAAAATTGACCAACTCGGCCGCCGTCAAATCACGCAAGCGTTTTAGGCCGCGGTGCTTCGCCCAGGGAAGGAGCCGCTTTCCAAAAAGGGTCTTCGACTGTTTCGTCGTTTCCTTGGAGAGATCACGGCCACGTTCATCAGCCATGAAAACGTCGACGGCATCGGCAGACGGTCGTCACTTTCGGCTGTGGCGGCTTCACGGGATCGGAGGCTTCTTCCAACAAACGTGCTTTCCGTTCCGCCTGTTCCCAGCTCCGAGTCTTGGCGGATTGGCGGACCCTCTTTCCGTCGACGTAGCCGTCAATCCATTTCGGGCACCGGCAGCGCCGGTACTTGAGGTCAGCCATCTCAATAACGGGCAGAGAAGGGCACATTCCGTTTCCCCCCCGCGCAGTGCTTCTAACGCATAGGCCCTGGTATGCCCATCGATAAGCGCGAAGACGGTGTCAAGGACAAAGATATCCTGTGTCGTGCCGAGGCACCGATTGCTTTGCCAGAGAGGTTGAGGACCAAGACTCTGGAAATATCACGCTGAATCATTTCCCCGGTGGACTTACGTTCCACCAACCATCGATTCGGCCTTAACTTTCGGCCATGATTCTTCTATGCGAACATCCCGTCACTACGGGATGCGAGAGCGCACGATTCTGCCAGCGCTGAATCGTTGCGAAACCTGCCTCAAGCCGGGACTGGACCACAACAAGGACCATGAATTCAAACGCGATGCCAGTCGTCCTGAGTGGCATGGTTGGCACGCAGCCCGACGCGGTCTTGGAAGTAATCTCTACCGCCTGGGTGTGCCGGACATGGTGATCCAGCGGATTCTCCGGCGTGCGAACGTGAGCACGACCGCAACCTACTACATCAGGACAGCAGCCGATGATGTTCGCAAGGCAATGGTGAAGCTAGAAAACAGCATCCCCGCTGCAAAGCCAAAAACGCTATCGGACACCTTCGGGACACTAAACCTCGATTCGACGGTTGTTCCTTCCACCGTGAACTGAGGCCTTCGCGAACGCTAAGTGATTGGGATTGCAAGGACTGGCGGAGAGGGAGGGATTCGAACCCTCGATACAGGTGTTAGCCCGTATAACGGTTTAGCAAACCGCCGCCTTCAGCCTCTCGGCCACCTCTCCGGCGGGTTTGCATTCCAGTTTACCACGCAGGAAAGCGCATTGTGCCCTCACTATGGTCATCGTTCGCGCCGGGTGCATGTTGCGGGCTGCGCAGGATTTTTAGTTTGCCTTCTGCGTGCCTTCTCTTCGCCATGCATTATCCTGAAGCTCTGTTTCCCGCTGAATCCTTAATCTATGCCAACTATTTCCGGCGGCCTTCCACCCGCTCCATCCACCAGGCGAGTTGTTCTCGCCGCTCAGTTGGCATTTTTTCCCACCGGGATTCTGACCACTCTGCTCGGGCCGATGCTTCCGATCTTGATTACGCGATGGGCTCTGAATGATACGCAGGCGGGCAATCTCTTTCTGGTGCAGTTTTTGGCATCGCTCGTCGGAGTGCAGCTGTCTGGGGTCTTGCTCTCCCGTCTCGGATTTCGTCCCCCATTCCTGCTCGGTTTGCTGTTGATGGCGAGCGGTTCAGCCACTCTTCTCATGGGGTCGACCATGGTCGGCATGGCTTCGGTCGCTATTTATGGTTTGGGACTTGGCCTTATTGTTCCCACCGATAATCTGCTGATTGCGGAGATCAGCCCGACCTCGCGAAGCGGCGCAGTTAGCCTGCTGAATTTCTTTTGGGGTTGTGGGGCGGTGTTTTGTTCTTTGATCGTCTGGGCCGCCCCGCACCGGGCTCTCCCGTTTTTTCTTGGAGCGGTTTCGCTCTTCCTCGTGCTCCTGGCATTTGCCGTGCGCAGCCTCCCGTTTCCTCCCGCTGAAACTTCCAAAGCCGGCAAGCCTGCGTGGCGCGTAATTCTCTCCGCTCCAACCATCTGGCTTTTCGCGGCGATATTTTTTCTCTATCCTGGCGCCGAAACAGCCGTGGGCGGATGGATTGGCTCTTATGTCTCCCGCCTCGGTCCGCGCGGCGCCGAAATTTCGTCGTTGATGCCAGCCTTCTTTTGGTCGGCGCTCACGCTTGGTCGAGGACTGGGAACTCTTCTCCTGTCGCGCGTGCCCGAGCGCCGCGTCTTACGAGCAGGTTTTGCCGCGGGTTCAGCCGGAATTGCATTGATGCTGTGGTCTTCCACATTGCCCGGCTTGATCTCTGGAGCTTTGATTACGGGTCTGAGCTACGCCACGCTATATCCCATTACGGTGGCGCGTCTGTCGCAGCGGTTCGGGGTTGCGGCCCGCAGCATCGGAGCGCTGATGTTCTCGCTCGCCTCCATCGGGCCGGCCGTGATTCCCTGGATGGTCGGCATCACCTCTCAAACTACAGGAAGCCTGCGCGCGGGGCTTTCGCTGCCGCTCGCGGCCACCTTGATTCTTTTCCTGATTCACCTTCGTGATTGGTAATGAAGTGGCGATGCGCAAACAGCATCGGACAACGGCCAACTAGGAACGGGAGGCTTTGGCTCGCCTCGGCTTTTCGAGCCGCAGAGGCGCTATCGACGCTAGCTCGACTCGATTGCGTCCTCTTTCCTTTGCCCGGTACAAAGCCTGATCGGCGGCCTGAATTACCTGCTCGGGCTGTCGATTGCGCGTGCTCGGCTCGGCGACGCCGATGCTGACCGTTACCGATAGTTCTCCGGGTGGCTGACTCAGGACAGTGCGACTCTTCTTTTTCGCCGGCTTCCGGCGGTCTGCCTCGCCCTCCCGCATCGCGGTTCTTCTCTCGAGGCCGCGCACCTTGAATGCGGATTTTTCGATCACCTGGCGCAACCTGTCCACATGATCGAAAGCATCCTTGGCGGAAGTCTCGCGAAATATAATCGCGAACTCTTCTCCGCCGCAGCGAAACGCCTGTCCCCCGCCGCTCACCTTGGCGAGCCGCGCGGCCACCATGCACAAAACCTGGTCGCCGGTATCGTGACCATAGGTGTCGTTGAATTTCTTGAAGTGGTCGATATCGACGATGGCGATCGCATACTGCTGATCGAGCGAGAGCAGCGCGTCGTTGAACGCGCGCCGGCCACGAATGCCGGTCAGTTCGTCGTGGTAGGCGAGAACATAGGATGTCTCGATAAGGGAAACGGCCAGAATGAGGGCAGCCGTGGCTACGTACGCACCGGCTGTTTTCCCGACGGGCGCGAATTCGAGCCAGACGAACACGGTTGCAATCGACCACGCAAAGCCCGGCTCGGTTGGCCGGCGATTTTGCAAATAACGGCGAATGAAAATTGCAATCGCAGCAACGAAGAGCAAGAAAAGCCAGCCCGGAATCTCCGGAACTCGACTCCGAGGAGACACCGCGGTGCTATTCTCTGGCCGGCAAAGCACGGCCACGAGCACCGACTCAACAAACAGAAGGAGCGCTCGGGGCAAAATTCCGGCGATGACCAGCCCGCGTTCGCGCATCAAGGCGAACATGATGAAGTTGATCGGAACGAGCACGACCGCGAGCAGAACCGCCGTATGTCCTGATCCGCTGGCAACGCGACCATCGGAGAAGAATTCCACCGCGCGGTCCGCCAGCAGCAGCGTTAGCAGGGAAAATAAAATGCGGCTGGAATGAAATCGCCAGGCGAGAAACACCCCGGCGGTAAAGACGGCGGCGTAATAGAAGCCGACCGATGGGGACACCTGAGGAAAGATCGGGCTGCTGACGAGCGCGGCAGCGACCGCCAACAAGGTTCCGCCCGGCCAAAGCCACGCTCTCCAGGTTTTCCCGTTCACTAGGACCTCTGTCACCGCGGTCTTTTCCTAAGCATACGGCAGCCAGGCCGCTCACGCGGTAATGCCTGCGGCACGGGTCGCGCAGCCCAACCAAGTCGTGTTCATGCGCTCACGTGCTAACCTTTTTTGTTCGTGTGCTTAACCTATGAGCGTCGCTTCCCGTCCTAACCTGCGAGTTGCCATCGATACCGGTGGAACCTTTACCGACTGCGTATGGGTTGACGGCGGCCGCCTCAGAACGCTGAAGGTTTTTTCGACCCCTGACGATCCTTCGCGCGCCATCGCCGAAGCATTGAAGAAGATTGGAGCCGGAGCCGAGATCACGTTGCTGCATGGGACGACAGTCGGCACCAACGCTCTTCTGCAAAGAAAAGGCGCGCGGGTCGCGCTCGTTACCACGGCCGGTTTTGAAGACATCATTGAAATCGGCCGCCAGGCCCGTCCCCGGCTCTACGATTTCTTCTTTGATCGCATTCCGCCTCTTGTCGACCGGGACATGCGCTTCGGCGCAAGAGAAAGAACTGGAGCCGACGGTCAGATCATTCAGCAGCCCACGTCGGAAGAGTTAAACAGGCTGCGCGAGGCCGTGTCTCGCGCACACCCCGACGCGATCGCGATCTCGCTCCTGTTCTCATTTGCGAATCCCGCGAATGAGGCACGGATTGCCGATGCTCTGCGGAACCTGGGAAAGCCGCTCTCGGTTTCGCATCAGATTCTCCCGGAATTCCGGGAGTACGAGCGCACGAGCACGGTCGTCGTAAATGCTTATCTCCAGCCATTGATGCAAAGCTATATGGAGAAGCTTGCCGAGCGTGTCGGTGAGCTTGGGAGCGCGAACGGCCGAGGTCAACCCAAGGCTCGCATCTTCGTGATGCAATCCAGCGGCGGGATCACGGCCCTCGAGTCTGCTGCCCGCGAACCAGTCCGGACTGTGCTATCGGGACCCGCGGGCGGACTGGTCGGCGCTGCCGCGACGGCCGCCCGGAGCGGATTCACAAAAGTTCTGACTTTCGACATGGGCGGCACTTCCACGGATGTCGCCGCAGTCCAGGGCGCGGTTCATACCGGCGGCCAGTCCGAGGTCGCTGGCTTGCCCGTCGGAGTGCCCATGCTCGAGATTCACACCGTGGGCGCGGGCGGTGGCTCGCTTGCGCGCTTCGATGCGGGCGGCCTGCTTCGCGTCGGGCCCGAATCCGCCGGCGCTGATCCGGGCCCGATTTGCTACGGCCGCGGAACTCAGCCTACCGTCACTGACGCCAATCTGCTGATGGGAAGGCTGCGCCCTACGCGTTTTCTGGGCGGAGACTTCACCCTTGACCTCGAACGAACGCGTCGCATGACTTCCGAGTGGCTCAAGAAACAGGGCTCGCATCTCAGCCTTGAGCAGTTCTCCGCCGGCGTAGTGCGAGTGGTCAACGCCAACATGGAGCGTGCGCTGCGTGTTGTCTCCATCGAGCGGGGCTACGATCCGCGCGATTTTGCGCTGGTGGCCTTCGGCGGCGCGGGAGGTCTCCATGCCTGTGAACTGGCCGAAACTCTGGCAATTCCAACTGTAATTATTCCCGCTCATCCGGGCGCGCTGTCGGCCATCGGAATTCTGGAGAGCGATGTCGTCAAAGACTTCTCGCGGACTGTGTTGTGGCGCGTCGCGGAGAAGCTGCCGCGCACGGAGCTGGACAAAGAATTTCGGAAGCTCGAGGCATCCGCAAAAAAAGAGTTCGACGCGGAAGGCTGGAGGGGCACGCTGCATCGCGAAAGGAGCCTCGACCTGCGCTATCGCGGACAAGGCTACGAACTGAATGTCCCAGCCGTTGGAAACGTCGTCGCCCGCTTTCACGATGAGCATCAACGCCGCTACGGATATCACCACGCTGGGCGTGAGATCGAAATCGTAACGCTCCGTTTGCGCGCGAAAGTGAAAACGGGGAAGTTCGCCGTTGCACAAGCAAAGAGGCGTGATCCCGGGCGGGCACGCGCGCTGCCGGTCGAGCGCGCGAACGTGATTTTTCATGGTCGGCCTGTAGCAAGTCCGGTCTATGAGCGAGCGGACTTGGTCCGAGAGCAATCGTTGCGCGGCCCGGCGGTAATCACTGAATACAGCGCAACCACCGTCATCCCACCGGGCAGGAAGTTCCGGGTGGATCGGCAGGATAATCTCCTGATCGAGATCAAGTAACGAGAAGGCTCTCGACTACGGGGTAACGATCCGAATCTTACGGAGCAATAAAGGCCGATCAGGTGTCTAATAATGGCGGGTTCAGCTTTCCTGACTTAACGAGGCCCATCGTATGAAGTTACTACCTTGTTTAGGTTTGCTATTGATGTTCTGCGTCGCCATGCTGTTTTCGGTCGCAGCCGCCCAATCAACCGGCGACACGGAGCTCAACTTGGGCGTCCAAGCATACAAGCAGGCAAGGTTCGAAGAAGCCAGCTGGCATTTTGAAAAAGCTATTGCGCAGGAGCCCGGGAACACCAACGCTCATCTTTCTTTGGCGACCGTCTACGCGCAGCAGTACATTCCCGGTGCGGACACGCCCGACAATAATCAGTTCGCGGAGCACGCGATCGAGCAGTATAAGAAGGTGATCGACCTCGACTCTTCAAAAGACTCGACAGATAATGCGGTCAAAGGGATAGCTTACTTGGACCTGCAAATGAAACGATTCGACGAGGCCAAGAGCTACTATCAACGAGCAGCGGAATTGGATCCGAACGACCCGGAGGCCTACTACTCAATCGGTGTGATTGACTGGACTTTAACCTACCCGCCTCGCATGGAAGAACGATTGAGGCTAAAGCTTCAGCCGGACGCCTCGCTGCCCGCGAAAAACCAGAAGATCTGCCAAGAGATGCGAGAGAAAAACTGGGCCAATATTGGCGATGGCATCGACAACCTCAACAAAGCGATCCAGCTTCGTCCCGATTATGACGATGCCATGGCTTACATGAACCTCATGTATCGCGAGCGCGCGGACGTGCAATGCGACGACACGGCAGCTCGTGAACAGGATCTGAAGAAGGCGGATGACTGGGTGGACAAAACCATAGCCGCCAAGAAACTCAAGGCAGAAAAGGCGGAGGCAGAGTCTCAGCTCAAGCAACAACAATAATAAGGAGTGGCGTTTCGATACCGGTTCGCGCGAAGGCTATTCTTCGTCCGTCAGTTTCTGTTCTTCGATCGACCATGTCCTTGAATTCGCTCGACTCGAAGATCTCTCCACACTCCTTGCATTCAACATATTCGGAGTCCTCGTCACGCGAGACGATCTGCACCTGCGGATGCTTACATGGTTGGGGAGGAGCTTTTTGCTTGGCTGGCTGTGCGGGTTGGCTCGGCGTCATAGGCTTTAGAGAAGGACGCGTTTCAAGAGGGGAAACCCATTTCTGCAAATTTGCCGTATTTTGTGACGGCTGGCCCGGAAAGTCAAGTCCCCACTCGGAACACCCAGGCGAGTACCTGGCCGATGCCCTGAACTCCTTTAGCCGGAGAGCAAAAAAGGCGGTCCGGGAGGAAGTGCCTCCTAAGCCGCTTAATCCAATAAGCTTACGGTTGAGCCGTCATTTTCTGCCACTGCCTGCTTGCCCTTGCCAGAAAGAGCGCTCGGCGACTAGAATAAAGGCGACCGAAAGAGTCGTAGTTTTATCCGACTCGATTAGTCGCCAATTGCAATGCTCAAACTGACCAAGAAAGCCGACTACGGGCTGATGGCAATGAAGCACTTGGCTGAGCACGCCGACCAGGGCGCGTGCAGTGCCAAGGATGTCGCCGACTCCTACGGTATTCCGCAGGAAGCCCTCGCCAAGATTTTGCAGCGACTAGCAAAAGTCGGTTTGGTTCAGTCGCAGCACGGCATCAATGGCGGATATACGCTGACGCGCGATCCTCGGACGATCTCCGCTTTTGAGGTCATCAAGGCGATCGACGGCCCTCTCTTTATTACTGCGTGTGTCACGGTGCGCGGCGAGTGCGGCCAAAGCGACCGTTGTACGATTCGCGAGCCTCTGCGCAAAGTGAATGAGAGCATCGAGCAGGTTTTGAAAAACATCAAAATCTCGCAGATGAAAGAAGAGCCGGAGACAATCCGAGTTGAACAGGAAGTCAAAAAAGACATTAGCAAGTCGGACCATCTGGTAGTGCTGACGTAGTGGCATATCTCCCAGGGAGGTTCAAAAGAGTTTGAAGGAGAAATGGAATCATGAGTAGCGACGTAAAGACGGCGACCCGCAACGATCACGATGGACGGCACACCGCTCCCGACGGAATCAAACTGCCCATTTACATGGACAACCACGCGACCACGCCGATGGATCCGCGCGTCCTGGAAGAGATGCTTCCGTATTTCACGGAGAAGTTCGGCAACGCGGCCAGCCGCAATCATCCGTTTGGCTGGGCAGCCGAAGAAGCGGTCGAACTCTCGCGCGAGCGTATCGCCAAGCTGATCGGCGCGACTGCAAAAGAGATCATCTTTACCTCCGGCGCGACCGAGAGCGACAACCTTGCCATCAAGGGCGTTGCCGAAATGTATCGCGAGAAGGGCAACCACATCATCACGGCGGTCACCGAACATAAGGCCGTGCTCGACACTTGCAAGCATCTCGAGAAGTTTGGCTTCCGCGTGACCTATCTGCCGGTGCAGAAGGACGGCCTCGTCGATCTCGACGACCTGAAGCGCGCCATGGACGACAAGACCATTCTTGTCACGATCATGGCCGCGAACAACGAAATTGGCGTGCTCCAGCCCGTCGCTGAAATCGGCAAGATGTGCCACGAACGCGGCATTATCTTCCACACCGACGCGGTGCAAGCCATCGGCAAGGTGCCAGTCGATGTCAACAAGATGAACATTGACGTGGCATCGATTACCGGCCACAAGCTCTATGGTCCGAAGGGCGCGGGCGCGCTCTATGTGCGGCGCAAGAATCCGCGTGTGCAACTGGTTCCGCTCATCGATGGCGGCGGCCACGAGCGCGGTATGCGTTCGGGAACGCTGAACGTTCCCGGCATCGTCGGCCTGGGCAAGGCGTGCGCGATTGCCAGTGAAGAGATGGCGCAGGAAGTCCGTCAAACTGGCTGGCCTTCGTGATCGGCTGAAGGACAGCATCATGAGCCGCCTGGACGAGACTTACATCAACGGTTCGATGGAGCACCGTCTGCCGGGCAACCTGAACATCAGTTTTGCCTACGTAGAGGGCGAGTCGCTGCTGATGGGCATCAACGATATCGCGGTTTCAAGCGGTTCGGCATGCACCTCCGCGACGCTGGAACCATCTTATGTATTAAAGGCTCTTGGCACGGGTGACGATTTGGCGCATAGCTCCATTCGTTTCGGCATCGGCCGCTTTAACACGCAGGCCGAGGTTGACTATGTGGCCGATCGCCTGGTTGAGACAGTGACACGTCTGCGCGAACTGTCGCCGCTCTACGAGATGGCGAAAGAAGGCGTGGACCTGAAGAGCGTGAAGTGGGCCGCTGAGGCGCACTAGAGTGTAGCGCCGGCGTCTCGCCGGCAACGAGTTTGAATTAAAAAGGGTGAGGAGCAAGAAAATGGCATACAGCGATAAAGTTATCGATCATTACAACAATCCGCGCAACGTGGGCTCAATGGATAAGGCCAGCAGCGATGTGGGAACTGGCTTGGTCGGCGCTCCCGAGTGCGGCGACGTGATGAAGCTTCAAATCAAAGTCAATCCGGAGACGAACGTCATTGAAGATGCGAAGTTCAAGACGTTTGGCTGCGGTTCGGCCATCGCATCTTCGTCGCTCGCCACCGAGTGGGTAAAGGGCAAGACCATCGACGAAGCCCTCTCCATCAAGAACACCGAGATCGTGAAAGAGCTGGCGCTGCCGCCGGTCAAGATTCACTGCTCAGTGCTGGCGGAAGACGCAATCCGCGCCGCGATTGGCGACTGGAAGAAGAAGCAGGACGCGACGAAGCCGGCCGAGTTGCAGGCGAAGTAAATCGCGCAGACTGCAACCGCGCAAACGTAGAGACGGGCTGCCCCGTCTCCGCTGGAAGCGAACTGGTGGCGGGCCGCGCCTTGACGGGATAACATCGGATTATGGACCAGGTAGTTAAGGACGAAGTTAAAGAGCCGCTGACCACAGTTGCCGAGAAACCGGTTAACTCTGTGCCGCCGTCGCCGGCACAAGCGAAGGGCCTCCAGGTAACCGATAAGGCCATCGCAAAGATTCGCGTCGCCATGGCGAAGGAGGGAATTTCTCCCGAGCAGGGAGGCCTGCGACTCGGCGTGCAAGGCGGAGGCTGCTCCGGTCTGAGCTACAACATTCGCTTTGATACGCAGCCGCGCGAACGCGATCGCGTCTTCCAGTTCGACGACGTGCGCGTGTTCGTCGACCCGAAGTCGTTCATCTACCTGCACGGGATGATTCTTGACTATCAGGAAACGCTGATGCAGCAGGGATTCGTTTTCGTGAATCCGAATTCGACCAAGTCTTGCGGCTGCGGCAGTTCGTTCTCGGCGTAGTGGCAGAGACGGGGCTAGTCCTGTCTGACGGAGCGGCGGGCGCGCTCGCCTGTCCCAACTGAATGTCGAATGGAGTGGGCAAACGTCCGCCCTAAGCTTTTCTATGGCAAATACAGAATCCAAATCGTCGATGATCATGCCGGGCGAAGCGACCTCGAGTTGCTGGTCCTGCGGCACCATGCGCGCGCAGCATTTTTGCAGCGCTTGCGGTAAAGTGCAGCCCGCGGCGCCCGTGGACTACTTCATGTTCTTCGGATTTCCGCGCAAGCTCAATCTGGATACGGCGGCGCTGGAGCGCGAGTTCTATGCTCTCAGCCGGCGTCTTCATCCGGACGTCTTCGCACGGGCCGAATCGCAGGAGCGCGAATGGAGCCTCGAACAGAGCTCCATGCTCAACGACGCTTACCGCACATTGAAAGATCCGATCAAGCGCACCCAGTATCTGTTGCGACTGGAAGGCGTGGAGCTCGAAGAACAATCGAAGCAAGCCACCGAAAAGGCGCGCGCCACCGGAGAACTGAAGAAGCAGGTTGTGCCGCCTGATCTTCTGGAAGAGGTATTTGAGCTCAATATGCATCTTGAAGAGTTGCGGATGCAGAAGAAGATGGGCGAAGACGACCCTGCGCTGCTGGAAGAGATTGGCAAAGCCAAACTCTCGCTGGAAGAGAAGTTCGACGCGCTCTTCAGCGAGTTGCAAGGCGAATGGAAGAAATGGGACACAGCCGTCGATAGCGGGACAGAAGCGGAACTCATCAAGATTCGCGACCGCATGGTCGACGTGCTGAACCGTCGAAATTACATCCGCAATCTGGTGCGGGACGTGAACGAGGCGCTGGAATAGATTTTGGTGATTTGATAGTCGGGTAATTTTGCAATTGAAGAACGCCCGAACGCGACATTGTCGTGATAATCAAATTACTCAATTACTCAATTACCAAATTACACAATGACCCCAGTAATCGTCGGCATCGATCTAGGCACCACGAACTCTCTCGTCGCTTACATGCAGGGAGATTCCCCCGCCGTTATACCCGGAGAAGACGGGCTCAACCTTGTGCCTTCCGTGGTCGCGCTGGATGAGAAGAATCAGGTCATCGTCGGCAATGCTGCCCGCAGGTTTCTGATCGAGACCTCGGACCGCGCTGTCTACTCCGTGAAACGCCTGATGGGACGCGGAGTTGAGGACATCCGGGAAGAGCTGAAGCTGTTTCCCTTCCGGCTCGCCGACGACCTGCAAGCGGGCGAAGTGCTGCGCATCAAGATTGGCGAGCGTACTTACACTCCGCCAGAAATCTCTGCGCTGATCTTGCGGCAACTCAAGCGCAATGCCGAACGCTTCTTCGGCGGTTCGGTCACGAAGGCGGTTATTACAGTTCCAGCCTACTTCAATGACGCGCAGCGTCAGGCGACGAAGGATGCAGGGCGCATCGCGGGGCTTGACGTGCTTCGCCTCGTAAACGAGCCGACAGCGGCTGCGCTTGCTTATGGACTCGACAAGCGCAAGAACGGGATTGTTGCGGTTTACGATCTTGGTGGCGGAACGTTCGATATCTCGATCCTCAAGCTGCATGATGGCATCTTTGAGGTTGTTGCGACCAATGGCGACACTCATCTTGGCGGCGATGACATCGACAATCTGCTGATTGCTATTGCGCTTGACGACATTCGCGGAGACCTTGGGCTCGACCTTCGCCGCAATGGCGAAGCCGTACAGCAGATTCGGAAAGCCGTGATTGAGGCGAAGATTGCGCTCTCCTCGCAGGCTTCGACCAAGCTGGATGTCGAACTTCCGGGCGGAAAGCGCTATCAGCGCGAGATCACGCGGGAGATGTTCGAGGGGCTGATTCAGCCTGTGATCGATCGGACGGTTGGTCCAACGAAGCAGGCGCTGAAAGACGCTGGGCTCAAGCCTGCGCAGATCGACGAGGTCGTGCTGGTTGGCGGATCGACGCGCATTCCGAAGGTTCGGCAGCTTGTGCAGGATCTCTTCGGTCGCGTTCCGCATACTGACCTGAATCCTGACGAAGTAGTTGCGCTTGGCGCTGCTGTGCAGGCGAACATCCTTGGTGGTGGTTCTGAAGTCACGCAGGACATGTTGCTGCTCGACGTGACTCCGCTTTCGCTCGGCATCGAAGTCGCTGGTGGAGTCACTGACAAGATCATTCTGCGCAACTCGACGATTCCCGCTTCCGCGACTCAGTACTACACGACGCAGGTCGATGGACAGACGAACGTTGCGATTCATGTGCTGCAAGGGGAGCGCGAACTGGCTCGCGATTGCCGTTCGCTGGCGCGCTTCGACCTGAAAGGCGTTCCTCCAATGGTTGCTGGAATGCCGCGCGTTGAGGTCAAGTTCCTGATCGATGCGAATGGCATTCTGCACGTTTCGGCGCGCGAGCAGCGCAGCGGCAAGGAAGCCGAGATCGACGTTCAGCCGAGTTATGGACTGACTGACGAGCAGGTCGAGAACATGCTGCTCGAATCATTCGATTATGCGGAGGAAGATTTCCGGCAGAGACAGGTGATCGAAGCGCGGCGCGAAGCGGAGACGATTCTGGCTGCGCTGGCCAAGGGAAAACAGAATCCTGCATGGCGCGAACTGACGAGTGAGGAACGGCGCAATGCGGAAGCGCTGGAGCAGACGCTGATCGCGGCGAAAGATGGCGAAGATTATTCGGCGATTCGCAAAGCGATCGACGAGCTCAATGCGGGAACGATGCGACTCGCTGAACTCATGATGGATACTGCGGTTTCCACCGCACTGAAGGGCAAAGCGATGGACGAAGCGGATGCGGATTTGCCGGAGGGCGAAGCGCACGCTGGACATCCGGTGGCGAAAGCGGAATTTAAGTAGCTGCGAGCTACTAGCTTCTAGGCCAGACTAGCTACTGCAAATCAAAATTGTTTTAGGCCGAACTTTTTTAGGCCGAACTACGGAATTTCTGGAGCATTATGTCGGACGAAAAAAATCAATCTAGCGGAACTGCAACCGTGGAAGCGCCGGGCGAAAATACCGTTGAAGTCACCTTCCTTCCGGAAGGAAGAACGGTCACGTTCGAGCACGGCAAGCTTCCTTATAAAGATCACGGCAAAGAGGAATCCATTCTCGACGTCGCGCTCAACTATGGCGTTCGACTCGACCATGCTTGCGGCGGCAACTGCGCCTGCACTACCTGCCACGTCTGGGTCAAAGAAGGCGCTGACCTTATGACGGACATGGAAGACGACGAAGCCGATAAGCTCGACATGGCCGCTGACCTTCAGCTAAACTCGCGTCTCGGATGCCAGGCCGTGATCAAGAAGCCGGGCAAGGTGGTGGTTGAGATTCCGGCGTGGAATCGCAACTACGTTTCCGAAGAGCACTGAGAAGCAGCTGTCAGCTCTCAGCCATCAGCCAGTCAGGAAAAGCGTAAACTGCGGCCGATTTGATTAGACATTCTTTACTGGAGTTTCCCTTTACTGGAGTTTCCCCCATGCCTAAAGAACTTACCTGGAGCGACGCGGAAGATATTGGAATCCTGCTGTCGGAGGCTCATCCTGAAGCTGATCCGCTGGCGGTGCGCTTTACCGACCTGCACAAATATGTGACTGAGCTCCCCGGCTTCAAAGACGATCCGGCCAAGTCGAATGAGGCCAAACTGGAAGCGATCCAGATGGCCTGGCATTCCGAGTTTCTCGATCGAACGCAGTCCTAGACCAAGCCGGCCCTGACCCATCACTGGATTTTCGCTGCTTGTTTTTCTAACTCTTGTCGAAGGGGAGGGGGTACCCCCCTCTAGCCGGTCTATTAGAATCAATACTTTACCGAAAAATTCCTTTCAAAGTCTTGAGCCCAATAGAGTTATAGGCAAAGTCTTGAGCGCGTGGGAGTTAGCACTCCTTTTGACGCGTCTCACTGTCCCTTCGACGGATGGCATCTTTTAAAATCAATAGCTTATGCTCAGTAGTGACCGCCAAAATCTTGATTTCAAATAACTTGGCTCGAATTCCCGCACTGGGCGGGGTGCCTTGGGCCCGCCTTGCTTGATCGGGCCTCCTCTTAAGAGTGTGGGGAGGCTCTGCTTCTTAAGTCAAGGAATATTCCCGGGGCTCGCCGCCGTTCTTCCGAAGTATTCCCGGGATGGTGATGGCGAAGATGAATCGCCCACCCGCCGGTCAGGAAGAATCCCAAGAACGGACGCGTTCGTGGAATCCCAGGTCTCGAAAAGCACGAGACCTGGGGCACCCGGCAGCTTAAGAGAAGGTTCGGCGGGGGCGACCGCGAGCTATCACTTCCGCATAGAGGCAAGAAGACATTAATACGCATTCGGTTGGTGTTCAACGTGAGCCTTATCCTTGCCGCCCGTTCGCGTTCCGAGTTACTTTGTTAGCTGTTTATCTTAGGTCTTGAGGTTTTCCCACATTGTCTTGTCCGTGTATGAGGTCCCTAGGTTTTGCAGTCGGCGTGTTTCTACTTTGTATGTCATTTGTGCCGACGTTTGCAGCCAATCGCAATGAGCCGGAGGAGACTCACTTTTCGCCTGATGCGGCAGCCTTGTATCAGCGCGCGTCGCAAGTGACTCCTACGGCGGGCGCCAATGTGCTTTTTGTCGAGGACGAGGAGACGGTTGTATTCGACAAAGAAGGCCGGGGCGTCCGTTCGCGATATTTTCTTTACAAGATCCTCACGCAGAAAGGCGCCGAGGGCTGGGACGATGTCTCGTCGAGTTGGGAGCCCTGGCACGAGGAACGCCCCGTTCTACGGGCGAGGGTCATCGGATCCGACGGCACGGTTCACGATCTCGATGCGAAGACTATTACAGATTCCCCGGCAAAAGAGAATGCAGATAATGTCTACAGCGATCGCCGCGTGCTGAGAGCACCTTTGCCAGCGGTCGCACCCGGATCGCTGGTCGAAGAAGAGCTGGTCTCCACCGACAGCGCGCCCCTTTTCGGATCGGGCACCGTGGAGCGGTTTTATTTTGGCTCGTCCGTGCCAGTGCAACATACTCGTTTAGTGCTGGATGCCCCCGCTGTGCTGCCGCTTCGTTACGAGGTGCATTTGCTTCCCGGTCTAAAGCTGCTGCGCACCGAGAGCGAGGGTCGGGTGCGAATCATCTTCGACTACGGACTGATGGAAACGCCGGACGGCCCAGAGAACGAACTGCCGAGCGATTTGCCTGGCTACCCGAGTGTCACTTTTACCACCGGCGATTCCTGGGGCCACGTAGCCGAGGAGTACGGGAAAATTGTGGATAAACAGATTGCTGACGGAGACCTGAAGTCTCTGGTCGGCAAGCTAATCAAGGGGAAAGTTTCGCGGGACCAGAAAGCGGCGGCGATCCTCCAATATCTGGACCGAGAAATCCGGTATACCGGAGTGGAGTTTGGTGAATCCGCGTTGGTGCCACATTCCCCCGCCGAAACCCTCGCCCGGAAATACGGCGACTGCAAAGATAAAGCCTCCTTACTAGTGGCGATGTTGCGCGTCGCAGACATACCCGCGTACATTGCCCTCCTCAACGCAGGCAGCCGGGAGGACATTGTTCCGGATCTACCGGGCCTAGGGATGTTCGATCACGCGATTGTTTATGTTCCGGGCACGCCTAACCTCTGGATTGACGCCACCGACGAGTATGCCAGACTCGGGGAGATTCCGAACGGCGATCAAGGACGTCTAGCGCTCATTGTGCGCTCGGGAAGCGTCGGCCTGCTGCATACTCCGGTCAGTTCTTCCGCGGACAACATGGTGCTTGAGAAACGCGAAGTTTATCTCGCGGAAAACGGCCCTGCTCGGATCGTTGAAACCACGCAACCTCACGGCAGTGGCGAGTCTTGGTACCGGCGGGCTTATGCGGACAAGGAGAGCAAAAGCGTAAAGGACGAATTGACCAATTACGTCAAATCGCAATACCTGGCAGAGAAACTCGATCGGGTCGATCGTTCCGATCCGGTCGACTTCTCCAAGCAGTTCGAGTTGGTTCTGGAGAGCGCTCGGTCCAAGCGTGGCGTCACCGAGCTCAATGTCGCCGCTGCCGGCATCCGTTTCGAAGGCTTATTCAGCCGTCTTCCTGCCGACCTTCAGCAGCGCGAAAAAGAAGACGATAGCACGGCGGACAAGGACAGCGGGCAAGAGCCCAAGAAGAAGCGTACCGCCGATTACCAACTGCCAGAAGCATTCGTGACCGAGTGGGACTACTCCATCGTGCCGCCGGCGGGTTTCATGCCTAAGCCCCTTCCGGCAAACGTGCAACTTTCGCTCGGCCCGGCCACCCTTACCGAGGAGTTCGTCGCAGACAAGAATGGCGTGGTTCGCGCGACGCTGCGGTTCGACACCGTCAAGCGGCGGCTGACAGTTTCCGAAGCGACCGAGATGCGCAACAAGATTGCACAACTCGTAGCAGGGGAACCGATCCTCATTTATTTTGAGCCAATAGGCCAGACGCTGGTCAACCAAGGCAAGGTGCGGGAGGCGCTTCGGTCTTATCGGGAGTTGATCACGCTTCACCCCAAAGAGGCGGTGCACCATCTGCGAATTGCGGAAGTCCTTTTGGCCGCTGGGTTGGGTGAGGCCGCTCGCGCCGAGGCCCAGGCGGCGGTCAAACTGGAACCAACTTCGGCGTTGGCCGAGAAAACGCTGGCCGATATTCTGGAATACGATTTGGTGGGGCGCAAGTTGCGGCCGGGCAGCGACTATGCGGGGGCGGAAGCCGCGTTCCGCGCCGCCATCAATCTAGACCCCGAGGACAAAACCAATATTGCCAACCTCGCTGTCCTTCTAGAACACAACCATTGGGGGCTGCGCTACGGGCCCGGGGCGCGGCTTCAGGATGCTCTAGCCGAATACCGTAAGATTGCGGCGCAAAAGCTGGTCGATTTCGGGATGCAAAACAACATCTCTTTTGTTCTCTATTATGACGGCCAGTTTGCCGAGGCGCAAAAGAACGCACAGAGTCTGAACCCCCAACCGCTTGCCTTGATCGTCGCCTGTGAGGCTGCACTACACGGGTCCGCGGCTGCTCTCTCCGAAGCAAGAAAGCGTACGAGCGGGGAGGAACAGTTTAAACAGATTGCGGAAGCGGCGGGAAGAATGCTTATCAATCGGCGGAAGTATTCCCTGGGGGCGGACCTTGAAGAGGCGGGGGCAGCGGGAGACGATGCGTCTGAGACCGAGGCCTATGCTTCTCTCTACCGCAAGACCGTGCCTTATGAACAGTTCCCATCTACGGACGATCCGGCAAACACGGCTGTTCGATTCGAGATCCTAATCTCCAAAGCCGAACTCACTCGCGACGAGTTGTACGTCATAAGCAGCCGCAACGGCGGGAAGCTCTTAGCCACCTCGGAAGTGTTCGATCAATTGGTCAAAGATGCGAAAGGTACCTTGAGCCTGAAGGCCCGCAATGGGGATTTCGCCGAAGTCGGACTTGATCTTTCTCTCACACGCGCGCAGCCAAGGGTGCAAGGTAGTGATGCGACGGGATACAAAGTCACGCTCTGGCCGTCCGCCAGCTACAAGAGTGCTATATATGTTGTCAAGGAGGAGGGACACTACAAGGTGCTGGCCACTTCACGGTTCCCTGGCGCGATTGGCCTCGAGGTTCTAGACCGCGTAGCTGCCAACGATCTGACTGGGTCTCGCGCCCTTCTCGACTGGTTGCGAGAAGATGAGCATCTTGCAGGTGGCGATGATCCCTTCATGGGAGCTCCCTTTCCGCGGTTTTGGACGATCGGAAAAGACGCGGACGCCACGATGATGAAACTGGCAGCTGCCGCTATCCTCACTGAATATGAACAAACAGCCGCCCAGGGTCTTGTCATACTCGAACAGGCAAAGGATTCCGGCGATGATGTGCAGAAACGCAAAATCTTATTCGCCTTGCAGTGGGGCTATGACAATCTGGATGAATATGACAAGACCCTAGGCGCCGATGCAGATTTGGCGAAACAATATCCGGAGTCAACAGCGCTGTTTCGTAATCAGGCGTATGAACTGCGGGCCAGCGGTCGATTTGAGGAAGGGGAGAAACTGGCGGGGGACAGACTGAAGCGTATTCCCGGCGATAAGGCTGCAATGGAAGCGCGGATGCTGAACGCGATCGCCCGAGGAGATTATGTAAGAGCTCATAGGCTCGTGCAGGACATAATCGACGAAGGAAACGCCGACCCTGACGCGCTGAACGAGGCCGCATGGGTCTCGCTGTTTGACGGGAAAGTCGGGCCTGGTGATATTGAAAACGCCCTCAAAGCCACTGATTTGAGCAAGAAGAATGCGTCCCACTTGCACACGTTGGGTTGTGTCTATGCGGAGGTTGGAAAAACCAAAGAGGCGCGGGAAGTGTTGATCCAGGCCATGGATGCGCTTAACCTCGATGAGCCTGATGACAATTATTGGTACGCTTTCGGTCGTATTGCGGAACAATATGGAGAGCGCGAGGTCGCAATCGCCAACTATGCCCGCGTAACAAAGCCGAAAACCGCAGTCGAAGTCTCCACTTCAGCCTATTACTTAGCGCAAGTCCGATTGCAGGGGTTACGTAGCAAGAAGCAGTGAGATTTTCCGCTGGTACCCCATAGCACGAGGTTAATCGTCGTCTCGATTCAAAATTGAGTCACCACTGGTACCCATCCTTGACACCCCCGCGCCTGCTCCCTAGAATTCACTTGTAGGCGCGGTGGAATCCTAATCTAAGCCACTGCATCTAAAGAATTTATAGGAGTTGGTCTCCTTTCCCTGACGGGATTGGGAGTGCTCCTTATTAGTGTTGCTGGTCTGACAAATGGTTGGTGGGGGATAGCGCCGTTGCCTCAGGGGCTAAAGCCCACATCTTTTTTGACTGCGAACGGCATGGCTAAAGCCATGCCCTACACAAAACCGCTTGTTACGGCAAGAGCGTTTGTTCGAGCGAGCCCTCTGTTCGACGGGGCCGTTTGTGATCGGGGCCGTTTGTGGTCGGAACCGTTTCTGATCGAAGCCGTTTGTGATCGGAACCGTTTGTGATCGGAACCGTTTGTGATCGGAACCGTTTGTGATCGGAACCGTTTGTGATCGGAACCGTTTGTGATCGGAACCGTTTGTGATCGGAACCGTTTGTGATCGGAACCGTTTGTGATCGGAACCGTTTGTGATCGGAACCGTTTGTGATCGAAGCCGTTTGTTAGACCTGATCGTTTATTGAAGATCTTTCTTAGACCAGCATTGCGTCGCTTATGCCACCAGGATTGCCGGGCGGTCGGGAACGCGAGATTCTGACTGCGATTGTCGAGACGTTTATTGCCAGCGGGGAGCCGGTGGGGTCGCGCACGATTGCGCGCTCGAGCCGCGAGGGGCTGAGTGCGGCTACGATCCGCAACGTCATGGCGGATTTGACCGATGCGGGATTTCTGGAGCAGCCGCATACTTCGGCGGGGCGGGTGCCTACGGCGGAGGCTTATCGGTATTACGTGGAGAATTTGAGCGGCGAGGCGCATCTGTCGCCGGAGAATCAGAGCATTATTCAGGACACTTTGACGGGCGCTACCGATGTGCAGGAGTTCATGGAGCGCACTTCGCATGTGCTGTCGCTGATTTCGCATGGCGTGGGCGTGACGGTGGCTGGGGCTAGTGTGGGTGGTCCGCGGAACGCTTTGGACCATGTTTATTTTTCGCGGCTGGGGGATCTGAAAGTTTTGGCGGTGGTGGTGACGCGGTCGGGGGTGGTGCGGGATCGCGTGCTGCGGCTGGATATTTCTCAGGGCGAGCTGGATCTGGCGGCGCGGTATTTGAACGAAAATTTTCGCGGCTGGACGATGGAAGATATGCGCGCGGAGCTGGAGCGGCGCATCGAATCGGAGCGCGGAGAGTATCGCGAGCTGATGAAGTCGATTGAGCGGCTTTATCAGCAGGGGGCGCTGGCGGCGGAAGAGGGCGCGGATGCCGTGTTTGTGGAAGGCGCGGCGAATCTGGTGGCGTCGAATCCGGTGGCGAGCGAGCAGGACCGGCAGCGGCTGGAGCAGTTGCTGCGGACGCTGGAGGAGAAAGAGAAGATCGTTAAGCTGCTGGGAGCGTATCTGGATACGCGGCAGGAGGCGGTGCGGGTGGTGATTGGGCTGGATGAGGCGCTGCCGAGTTCATCTTCGGCGTTGGCCTCGGCGTCGTTCGGGTCGTCTGCATTGGGAGCGTCTTCGTTAGGCTCGTCGTCGTTAGGATCGGGAACGGCTTTGCAGAATTTTGTTTTGATTGGGGCGCCGGCTCGGGTGGGCGGCGAGGTGCGCGGGTCGCTGGCCGTGATTGGGCCTACGCGGCTGGATTATCAGCATACGATGTCGGCCGTGTCGTATATTGCGCGGCTGTTTGACAAACTTTTGAATGAATCGGAGTGATGTGGGGTATGGGTAAGGGAAACGGAAAAACGGAAGCGAGAAATCTGGATCTGGAGCACGAGTTGCCGGCTGCGGATGACCGGGACGACGCGACTGCTTCAGCTTCGTCTGGCGCGGCGGTGGTGGATATCAGCGCGGGGTCGGAAGTGGAGAAGCTGAAGGCGGAGCGCGATGCTTTGCTGGACCGGCTGGCTCGTTCGCAGGCGGAGTTTGATAACGCGCGCAAGCGGGCGGTGCGGGAGCAGGCGGAGTTTCGTGATTTTGCGGCGGCGGATGTGCTGCGAGGGTTGTTGCCGGTGCTGGATAGTTTTGAGCGGGCGCTGAAGCTGAGCCCACTCAAGCAGAGCTTGAGTGGGGCACCCATCGATACGGGCGAGTTTCGCAGTGGCGTGGAGCTGATTTACCGGCAGCTTCAGGATGCTCTGGTGAAGGCGGGCGTGCAGCCGATTAAGTCTGTGGGGGAACCTTTCGATCCCAAGGTGCATGAGGCGATTGAGATGGTGGATACGGCGGAGGTGCCGGATCATCATGTGCTGGATGAGTTGCAGCGTGGGTATAAGTATAAGGACCGGTTGCTGAGGCCGGCGATGGTGCGGGTGGCGCGGGGGAAGTAGGCGGGCGGAGTAGGGCGTGGAGAGAATGCCTTGCGGCATGGGTCGAGATTGATGAGCTTGTAGGGTCCTTCGACTCCGCAGACCGTGCTTTGCACGCTCTGCTGCGCTCAGGATGACAACGCGATAGGGTGGCGACGTCCGCCAAAAGCTGGATCGAGGAAAGGGATTTTTTGGGAGCTAATACCAAACGAGATTATTACGAGGTGCTGGGCGTTACGCGCACGGCTACCGACGTCGAGATCAAGAGCGCTTACCGGAAGCTGGCGCTGACCTACCATCCGGACCGGAATCCTAATAATCCTGACGCGGAGGAGAAGTTCAAGGAGCTGACGGAGGCTTACGCGATTCTGGCGGATGGCGAGAAGCGGTCGCTCTATGACCGGTTCGGACATGCGGGCGTGGGCGGGGCTTCGGCGGGCGGGGCGGCGGGATTTGATCCGGCGATCTTTCAGGATTTTGGCGACATCTTCAGCGAGTTCTTCGGCGGTGGGGATCTGTTCGGCGGCGGCGGACGGCGGCGCAGCCGGGCTCAGCGCGGGGCGGATTTGCGCGAGGACCTGCACCTGGAATTTGAAGAGGCCGTGTTCGGGACGGAGAAGCGGGTCAACGTGCGGCGGCATGAGGCTTGCGAGAGTTGCCGCGGGTCGGGAGCGGCTGCGGGAAAGGCTCCGGTGGCCTGCCGGACTTGCGAGGGGCGCGGACAGGTTCGGTATCAGCAGGGATTTTTCAGCATTGCGCGGACGTGCTCGACTTGCCAGGGCGCGGGGTCGGTGATTACCGATCCTTGTTTGAAGTGCCGGGGAGAGGGCCGGCTGGTGCGCGAGCGCGTGGTGGAGGCGAAGGTTCCGGCGGGCGTGGAGGATGGGACGCGCATTCGGTTTTCGGGGTATGGCGAGGCGGGCGCGTTTGGCGGGCCGGCCGGCGACTTGTATGTTGTGCTCCACGTCAAAGAGCATTCGTTTTTTGAGCGCGAAGGGAATGATTTGCAGTGTGTGGTGCCGGTTTCGTTTTCGCAGGCGGCGCTGGGGACGGAGATCATGGTGCCGACGCTTGAGGGCGAGCACAAGCTGAAGGTGCCGGAGGGAACTCAGTCGGGGACGTCGTTCCGGATTCGCGGCAAGGGCGTGCCGGTACTGAATGGGCATGGCAAAGGCGATCTGTTTGTCGAGGTGCGGATTCAGACGCCTGCCAAGCTGAACAAGCGGCAGCGTGAGTTGCTGGCCGAACTTGGCGAGCTGGCGCCAGTGGAAAATAAGCCGCAGCGGCGCTCGCTGCTGGGGCGGGTGAAGGATATGTTTGTTTAGGATCAGCTTTAGGCTCATCGGCTCTGGGTTTCCTGCGAGCGGCATCTTTGAATTGCGTGAGTGTTCCAAAGGACGAATGCCAAAGCCTAGAGCCTAACGCCGAAAACCTAGAGCCGAATTTTGACTCGCCGCCGCTGGATTGCCGATGATGTTCATGGGGATAGCGCCGCTCTTACCGGCGAGCACGCTCTGCATTTGAGCCGCGTTCTGCGGGCTCGGGTTGGACAGGAATTTGACATTGCTACGGGCGAGGCGGTGCGGCGGGGGAAAATTACTTCCGATCTCGGATGAGCGCGTGGAGTTTGTGCTGGGAGAAGAAGTCGCTGTACGGGCTGCGGCCGATCTGACTCTTGTTCTTGCCATCTTCAAGTTTGATCGCATGGAGTGGGCGATTGAAAAGTGCACTGAGATTGGAGTGGCGCGGATTGTTCCTGTGATCGCGCGGCGGACGGATGCTCATCTTGCGGCGGCTGCGGTCAAGCGGCATGAGCGTTGGGGGCGCATTGCTCGGCAGGCTGCGGAGCAGTCGCGGCGGGCGGCGGCCGCCAGAGATTTCGGCGCCGATCAAGTTGAAGGAACTGGGTAGCGCCGGCTCGGGCCGGCTGCGGACGCGTCAACGCCGCGCGTTGTTCTTGCTGAATCTGAAATGGATGTCAGCTTGCGCGACGTCTTGCCGCCTTCGGCGAATGCGGCTGCTCTTGCTGTCGGGCCCGAAGGTGGTTGGGCGGACGACGAGCTGGCCTGGTTTCGAGAGTCGGGATGGATTACGGCTTCGCTCGGTAATACGATTCTGCGGGCGGAGACTGCGGCGATTGTTGGGGCGGCGATTGCGGTTGAGATACTCAGCTAGGAATTTGCGGCGTTGATGTCCGGTCGACGACGATGGCGAGGTGCCCCATCGCAAGCTCAGGGCAAGCTCTCGCAACTGCCGGCGAGTCGCCGGCGCTACGTTTTACCCCCACCACCCGTTCCACATCTGGCTCTGATATGCTCCGGCAAATGAGTCCCTCGTCGACGCTGCCGCTAAGAAGATTGTTCCTGACGCTCGCCAGCGGGAGGCCATCGACCACGTTCATGGGCCGATGGTGGTGATTGCCGGCGCGGGGACCGGCAAGACTACCGTTCTGATCCAGCGCATCGCCAATCTTGTTCGGCAGGGACATGCCCGGCCCGAGGAAATTCTTGCGCTTACTTACACGGAAAATGCCGCGGCTGAGATGCAACAGCGGGTGCAGGCGGAGCTGAAGGGCACTTACATTGAGGGTCTGCAAACCTGTACGTTCCATGCGTGGTGCAACGGGCTGCTGCATCGGCGGGGAGCGGCGTTCCAGTTGCTCGACGATAAGGACTTGTGGGTCTATTTGCGGCGGCGGATTCGCGATCTGCGGCTGAAGTATTTTGTGCGGGCCGCCAATGTCAGCCAGTTTCTGGATGACCTGCTTGAGTTCATGCGCCGCTGCCAGGACGAACTGGTGGGGCCGGAGCAATACGCCGATTACGTCGCTCGCCTGGAGCGCGGCGAGATTCCGCTGCCGCGAGTGGTCAAGTCGAAGAAGCAGGCGGAACTTGAGCAAGAGGAAATCCTGGACCGCTGCCGCGAGATTGCGCGCGCCTTTGCGACCGTCGAAGACATGCTGCGGGCCAAGAACCTTGGCACATTCGGGCACATGATTTCCGGCGCTTACAATCTGCTGAAAAATAACCCCGCATTGCTCGAAGAGGAACGCAGCCGAATTCGTTTTCTGCTGGTGGATGAATTCCAGGATGCGAACTTCGCGCAGATCGAAATTCTTTCGCTGCTGGCCGGCGAGGCCGCCAACCTGTTCGTTGTCGGCGATCCCGACCAGGCGATCTACCAGTTCCGGGGCGCGTCGAGCGAGGCGTTTGACCTGTTTAAGCAGAAGTTCCCGAAGCGTCAGGAAGTAAAGCTGGAGAAGAACCGCCGATCGCTTACTCCTATACTTCAGTGTGCCTTCGGCATCATCAAGGAAAACCCGAAGGAACACTCCCTGCTCGAATCCTCGCGCGATAATGCCGCGCGCGAATGCGGAGAGCCTTTGCCATTCCAGCCGGTTGAAATCGTGACCTGGAACAGCAGAGACGTAGAGGCTTTCGATGTCGCCAGCCGCATTCAGAAGAAGCGCAAGGAACTCCGCTGCGAGTGGCGGCGCTTTGCCGTGCTTTACCGCCAGCACACCAACCGCGAAGAGCTGGTGAAGGAATTGGCGGAGCGCGACATCCCATTTTCGATTGAAGGTCTCAACGTTCTCGATACGCCGGACGTTCGCGACGTGGTGGCTTGCCTAAGCGCGGCGGTCGATCCGAAAGATGCAGCCAGCCTGTTTCGAGTGGCTGCGCTTCCGCAGTTTGCCATCGATCCCAACGAACTGAAGGCGGCCATGCGCTCGGTGCGGCGCGACGACCTCGACCTTCCAAAGATTCTGGCAAAGGTTGCACGAGGCGGGGCAGTCCTGGCCGATGTGGAAAAAGTCCATGCAGAAATCGAACATGACGAGGCTACGGCTATCCGTGCGGTGGACCTTGCCATCCGGCAGTTCGCTTTGCAGCGCACGCCCGCCGTGCAAACCTTTGCCGACTTTGTGGAACGGTGGCAGAGCAACGTTACGACGGAGACGGGACTCGCCGCGGAGTTCCTCGAATACCTTGGTTATTACCGGCAGGCGAAGGGCAGCACGATTGCGCTCCCGGCCAGCAAGGAAGATGGCGTTCGCCTGATGACCGTGCACGTCGCCAAGGGACTGGAGTTCGGGCACGTGGCGATTCTGCGCGGCTCGTCGGAGACAGCGTTCCCGTGCCGCTATCAAGAGCCGCTGGTCGAGTTTCCGCCGGAACTTCGCCGCTCCCACTCGGCCTACGACGACAAAACGCTAAGCGATCATGAGGAGCGCCGGCTTTTTTACGTGGCGATGACGCGCGCGGAGGACACGTTGGCGATCTACGCCAAACAAGGCCGGGGAGTGGACAAAAGGCCGACGAAGTTCCTGCGCGAGTTCATGGACGCTGCCGGCTACAAGCGGTTTTGGAGCACGCGGCAGGCGGCGGCGGTGCAGGACGATCTGTTCGGCGCGGCCGAAGAAGAACGGCGGGCCATCGAGCGCTCCAACGTCGCCGCGTGGCTGCTCATGGAGTCGACGTCCGACTTCGTCAGCGGGCTCAGCGCCAGCGCCATCGATACCTACGAGCAGTGCCCGCTGCGCTTCAAACTGGAGCGGGAATGGAATCTGCCGCGGGATGTTCCGGCCTCGCTCCAGTACGGCGCTGCCATGCACCGCGTGCTGCACACCTTTTACAACGCGCAGCGGTATGGGCGGGAGATCAGCGATGAGCAACTGCTGGAGAACTTCCGCGCGGACTTCGCCTCCGCCGGCATCGCCGACCGCTACCAGTACGAGTTATATTTTCGGCAAGGCAGGGAACAGCTCACGCAATTTTTGGAGTGGGCGCGGTCGTGCGCGCCGCCGGAGGTTTTGGAAACGGAGCAGAATTTCGATGTTCCCATTGCCGGAACAAAATTGAGGGGCCGGGTGGATCGGATGGACCGGGCAGGGTCCGATGGCGTCGCCATCGTCGACTACAAAACCGGCAAGCCGAAATCGCAGGAAGATGCGGACAAGAGCCTGCAGCTTTCGCTGTATGCCCTGGCCGCAAAAGAGGCGTGGGGGCTGCGCGCCGATCGCTTGATTTTTCACAACCTGGAAGACAACAGCGTGGTGGTTACTACGCGCGATGCGGGCGAGCTTGAGAAGGCGAAACTGAAAGTACAGGAGGCAGCGGGGAGTATCGCCGCCCGGGAGTTTCCCGCCAGACCTGGCTTCCAGTGCAGCTTTTGCCCGTATCGGGATCTTTGCCCGGCGACGGAGAAGGCGATCTACGTTCCGCAGAAAAAAGCCGCTCGACGCATCCATTGACGGTGAAGACTTGGGATGGGGCGCGGCAAAATGCAGATCCCTCGCTGCGCTCGGGATGACAACCGTTAAGAGAGAGAATGTCAAACAGGAAAGGCGAGTGAAGAGGAAGTCTTGCCGCAAAAAACTTTGGGGACGCTCATCGCGTCCCCATGGTTGCCTTACTGCAACTGACTTAGTGCTTCTTGCTGCTTTTCTTCTTTGCTTTCTTTTTGGTTGCCATGGATCTATTCTCCCTTTCCATTCTTCATGGAATATTCGCAACGATGTTTTGTTGCAACTAGTTGAATGTATAGAGTCAACGCAGAACGAAGTCAAGAGAAAAATGAGCGCGGCGACGGCATTCAACGTTGCACCAAAGTCACGTCATCGTTCATGCGAGAGAAATTTTGCGCGAGCGAAGCAACTTCATCTTCGTTGCATAACATCGCTTCATGCGGATGACCTCATCGCGCCACTTTTCCGACGGCGGGCACCGGCCACTTCGATCCATGATTGAACTTCGTACTTGCGGGCCTCGCACATCCTGGATTGCGCTCGGCCATCTATAATGTATTGCGGTTTTGCAAGCGACGAATCATGTGAAGGAGCGCATTTATGCCGGGTTTCAGCGATGTCGTGATCATTTCGGGATGCCGCACACCAATCGGAAAATTTCAGGGAAGTCTTAGCGATATGAGAGCGCCGGAGATTGGCGCCGTCGCGGTGCGCGAGGCGGTGAAGCGCGCGGGTATCGATGCCAAGCTTGTGGATGAGTGCATCATGGGCAATGTTGTTTCCGCTGGGCTCGGACAAAATCCGGCGCGGCAGGCTGCGATCTTCGGCGGACTCGCTCCAGAGGTGGGTGCCATGACAATCAACAAAGTTTGCGGCTCGGGATTGAAATCTGTAGCGCTGGCAGCGCAGGCGATTGAGACCGGCAACAGTTCGATTGTCGTCGCGGGTGGAATGGAGTCGATGACGAACGCTCCGTATTTGTTGCCGAATGCGCGTAAGGGCTACCGTCTGGGAAATGGACAGCTAATTGATTCGATGGTGAACGACGGCCTCTGGGATATTTACAACGACTACCACATGGGGATCACGGGCGAGAACGTGGCGGAAAAATACGGGATCACGCGCGAAGAGCAGGATGAGTTCGCGGTGAACTCGCATCGCAAGGCGATTGCCGCGCAGAAGGAATGCCGTTTCAAGGCGCAGATCGTTCCGGTGGAATTGCCGGCGAAGAAGAAGGGCGCGGCGCCGGTGATCTTCGATAAAGATGAGGGGCCGCGCGAGGACACGACGATTGAAGTGTTGCGCTCGCTGAAGCCGGCGTTCAAGAAGGATGGGACGGTGACGGCGGGGAATGCTCCGGGAGTGAATGACGGGGCGGCCGCGGTGGTGGTGACGAGCGCGGCGCGGGCTCGCGAACTGGGCGCGGCTCCGATGGTGCGCATTGTGGCGCAGGCTACCAGCGGAGTCGAGCCGAAGTGGGTGATGATGGCTCCGGTGGGCGCGGTGCAGAAGATCTGGCAGAAGACGGGATGGAAGAAGGACGAGGTTGACCTCTACGAATTGAATGAGGCGTTTTCGGTGCAGGCTTTGGGAGTCTGCCGCGAGCTTGGGCTGGATATGGATCGCGTGAACGTGAATGGAGGCGCGGTGGCGCTGGGGCATCCGATTGGGGCCAGTGGGGCGCGCGTGCTGGTTACGCTGATCTACGAGATGATCCGGCGCGATGTGCATCGCGGGATTGCGGCGCTTTGTTTGGGCGGCGGGAATGCGGTGGCTATGGCGGTGGAGAGGTAAGGGCTATTTGATTTCGAGTAAGCGGAGCTGCGTTCGAATGCTGTAGATGCTGGCGGTTCCTTTTTCTTCTGCTGATATGTTCTTTGCGACGCGATGGCGCGCTTACGCTGGCCGGCATCTTCCGTATGCGGATGCAGTAAAACAACTGCGATTAGTGAACGTGCGCTTCGATTCCTTCGCCACAGGGACCGTGCGCCAGATCGTCTTCACCCACTGATGAGCCAACGATAGATTGAGGGCTTCTTCGTTGCTTAACACGTCGAGCGCGAACCCGCCGAGGTCGCGATCTGCAGTGTTCGGTCGTACGCCAGGACTTTGCGATCTGTCGTTGCTCGCAATATGTGAGCGCTAAGCGGGAGAGAAGCAATGATCGGTGAGCCGCGCCTCAACGCTTCGCGAATCAAGCGCTGGGCGCATGGACCAGTTACTCCTGGAAATGGCCCTTTCAATTGCTTTTGCTGCTCGATGTTCTCTGGCTTTAGCACGAAGGATTCTCGCTGCCCCGCCGCCCGCCCCCGCTCCCACCGGCAGCGTGATCGTGAAGGCGGCGCCCCCGCCGGGGGCTGAGGTGGCTTCGATGTTTCCGCCGTGCTCACGCAGGACTGTTTTGCAGATGCTCAGACCGAGGCCCGTGCCACGACCGGGGCGCTTTGTCGTGAAGAAGGGATCGAAGATGTGGGGAAGATTTTCCGGAGCGATACCGGGGCCGTCGTCTTGAAAGACTACCCAGACTGAATCTGGGTTCCCGGGCTGGCCGCGGCCGAGGCGTACGCGAATGGTGCCCTTATCTCGCGTCTCGCGGATTGCCTGCTCGGCATTGAGCATGAGGTTTAGAAAAACCTGCATCAGTTGGTTCGGGTCGACTTCAACTGCGGGCAGCGATGCCTCAGGCGTGAAATCTACCGTGATGTTGCTCTTGCGCAACGGATAGGCCTGCATCTGCAGGATGCGCTGCACGAGCTCATTCAAGTCGACCTGGCTGCGGCCGGGCGCGGGCGGACGCGCGAAGAATTGCAGGTTCTGCACGATTTCGGCGGCGCGGCGGGCCTGCTGCTGAAGGATTGTCAGCTGTTTGTGCGCGCCTTCGCTGACGCCGCCGTCCTGTAATAATTCGGCCATGCCGAGAATGCTGGTCAGGGGATTATTGAGTTCGTGGGCGAAGCCGCCGATCATCTGGCCCATGGCGGCGAGGCGCTCGGTCTGGATGATCTGGCGTTCGAGCTTCTTTTCCGTGGTCACGTCGCGCACCGAGATGATTACGCCCGCCGGTTTGCCTTCCGCGTCGAGGAGAGGGCTGGCCATGCCTAACATGGTGCGGGCGTCGCCGTTCTGATGGCGAGCTTCATACTCGCACGCGGCTTTCGAATTCTCGCCGGTTGCAACTGTCTTGTAGAGGGTCGCAAGTTCTGGCCAGCTGTGCTCGGGATCATCCACTCTCTTACCCATGAGCTGTTCGGGGCCGTAGCCGAGCAATTCGCGGATGCGCGGGCTCACGAACGTATATGTGCCTTTCAGGCCGAGCACAAGAATGAGGTCGGGAAAGCTCTCAAGCAGATGGCGGCGGAATTCTTCCTGGCCGCGGAGCTGCTTCTCCATGGCGCGTTTTTCCGTGACGTCGACCAGCGTACCCTGGTAGCGGACGAGTCTGCCGTCTTCCACTACGCCGGTCGAAATGTCCTGACAAATGGCAACGCCGCCATCTTTGCGCTTCAGTTTGACTTCACGACTACGGGTGCGGCCGCTCTGGCTGCCGATGCGGCCTAATACCGGATCCGGGCTGGCGTCTACTTTAAGAGCGTCGGGCGGCAGGTTGAGCAATTCTTCCTTGCTCGCGTAGCCGAGCATGGCGACCAGCGCCGGGTTCACTTCCAGCAGTTTGCCGTCGGGGCTGCACATGTAGACGCCCTCGCGCAAACTCTCGAAGAGCTGAGTGAAGCGCTGCTCCTTGTCGCGTTGTTCGGTGATGTTGCGAGCAAGAACACTGGCGCCAGTGACATCGTCGCCTTTGACGATGGCATTGACCATGCAGTCGTAGTAAAGGCGTCGGCCCCCTCCTTTTGGCTGGACGGCAATCACGCCACTCCACGTACGCTTCTCAAGGAAGCGAGCCAGGTCGAACGGCATTTCGGTCAAGGGAGGGCCGGCCAGAAAATCGAGCAGCTTACTGCCAACGAGGGCGGAGTATGGGTGACCGAGAAGTTCGCTGACACGCCGGTTCACGGTGCGCAGCGTTCCATCGAGGGAGACGGCGAGCGCGGCATCATCGAGCGAATCGATCAGCTCTTTGAAGTTACGCTGGGAGCGAGAGATGAGTTGGCCGAGCTGGTCCAGTTGCTCTTCGGTCGGGGCGACGCTCGACCGCTCCTCCAAGCCGCGCAGGAGCTTTTTCAAGTCGGAGACTTCGCGTTTGCGGCCTAAGGCGTAAGTCGCAAATAAAATGGATAGAACAAAGAGGCCGGCCGGGATCGCCCATAGCCGGTAAGGAAGGTCTTTTAGCTGGTCCCACGATAAGTAGGCCACGGCCGCGGACAGCAACACGATCAGGCCGAGAGCCCAGCGCCAGAGCTGACCTTCTTCGCGCTCCAGGCGTCCCGGAGCGGGGGGCATCGAGCCGTCGTTGGGCCTGCGCACTTCGGGCATTGGCGTTTACCACGGGCGGAAAACTCGCCTGCTCGGTCTGGTTTTCCGCGGATAGCCCTAGCGTAGCACTGAACGCGCCGGTTCAGCCGTTACATTCGTGATCCGAAAGTTCCATCACGGTAACGGGGTGATGGCCGTCACCGCATGAGCGATGGAGGGGGGCTAGCATGTCTGCCAGCGATCTCCCATCCGCCCTGCCCTCCTCGTGTGTCCAGACTGGACCGCCTGGTAAATAGCCTTTCTGGAAGCCTTTGTGTGCAATGACTGCTTTGGAATTGAGGGCTGACGAATGCTCTATAAGACCCTAAGTGCCGCTGTTTACGGCGTAAATGCCAACATCATCGAAGTCGAGGTGGACGTTTCCGGCGTGAAAATGGAGCAGGATTTCTTTCACACCGTAGGCTTGCCCGATGCCGCCGTGCGCGAAAGTCGTGATCGCGTGCGGGCCGCACTGAAAAACTGCGGCTACGATATTCCGCCGACGCAGATCACCATTAATCTGGCGCCGGCTGACATCCGCAAGGAAGGCTCGGGCTTTGATTTGCCCATGGCGCTTGGAATTCTTGGGGCATACGGCGGATTGAATAAGAAGCAGATCGAAGACGCGCTGTTTGTGGGCGAACTTTCGCTGGACGGCAGCCTGCGCGGCGTCCGCGGGGCGTTGCCCATTGCTCTCGAGGCCCGCGCGCGCAAGGTGAAGCGGCTGATCGTGCCGGAGGTCAATGCGCGGGAGGCCGCGATGGTGGGCGATGTGGAGGTCTATCCGCTCAAGTCGCTGGTTGACGTGATTCATTACATCAACTCGGGGAACGGAGTTGCGCGGTTGCAGATTGATCGCGAGAAGCTGCTGAGCGACTCGCAACAGTCCTACCTCGACTTCAAGGATGTGCGCGGGCAACAGACGGCAAAGCGGGCGCTGGAAGTGGCGTGCGCGGGGAGCCACAACATTCTGATGATCGGGCCGCCGGGGTCCGGCAAGACGATGCTGGCCAAACGGATGCCGACGATTCTCCCTCCGCTGACGTTTGAAGAGGCGCTGGAGACGACTCGCATTCACAGCGTGGCGGGCGTGCTTGACGCGCGCGCGGGGATTGTTGGCGTGCGGCCGTTCCGGTCGCCCCATCACACGATTTCCGACGCCGGACTGATTGGCGGAGGCGCAATCCCGCGGCCGGGCGAAGTTTCGCTGGCGCACAACGGTGTGCTGTTTCTGGATGAACTGCCGGAGTTTCCGCGTTCAGTGCTGGAGGTGATGCGGCAGCCTCTCGAAGATGGGACGGTGTGTATTGCGCGGGCGGCCATGTCGCTGAGCTTTCCGGCGCGCTTTATGCTGACGGCGGCGATGAATCCTTGTCCATGCGGATTTCACAATGACGCCAAGCGTGAGTGCACTTGCACTCCGCCGATGATCCAGCGGTACATCTCGAAGATCTCCGGGCCGCTGCTGGACCGCATTGACATTCACATTGACGTGCCGGCGGTGAACTATAAGGAGATGCGCAGCACGAATGAACCGGAGGGCTCGGCGAAGATTCTGGAGCGCGTGGTGCGGGCGCGGCAGATTCAGTTGGAGCGTTTTGCGGGAGGAAAGGAAAAAATCTACTGCAACGCGCAGATGTCATCGCAGAATATTCGAAAATTCTGCACGCTTTCGGCGGATTGTGAGCGCTTGCTGGAACGGGCGATGAACCAGCAGGGCTTGAGTGCGCGGGCGCATGACCGGATATTGAAAGTGGCCCGGACGATTGCGGACCTGGACGGGACGGCTCTACTCGAACCGAAGCATATTGCGGAGGCGATTCAGTACCGGACGCTGGACCGGACGTATTGGGCGTGAGTCTAATCGGGTGATCGGGCCATCTGAAAACCAAGTATCTACCGCCGAGACGCAGAGAGCGCCGAGAAAACCTAAAAAGGGTTTCCTCGGCGCTCTCTGCGTCTCGGCGGTAGTACTTGGTTTTGACTTAGTCCGCGGCCGCGCCTGTTCTCGGCAGGGCTGCGTTCTCGGCTTGTCTTAGTCGTAACGCGCGATTGGAGGGCAAACCCGCGTCGCGTATTTTGTAGAGCAATGCGCGGTAGCTGATGCCCAGCGTGCGGGCGGCCTGTTTGCGGTTCCAGTGATGCTGCTGCAGCACCTTGAGAATCACTTTGCGCTCGAGTTCGCGCACGGCCTGGCGAGTGAGTTTCTTGAGCGAAATCGGCCCGTCAAAGGAAATGTCGGGATTCAGGAAGTCGGGCTCGCGGTGGACGAGGTCACTGGTGATGGCGTCTTCATGGCCCAGGATTACGTAGCGCTTGATCAGGTTCTCGAGTTCGCGGATGTTGCCCGGCCAGTGATACTTCTGAAGTACGCCCAGTACTTCGGTGGAGAGGGGACGGGCGCGGCAGTTGAATTTGCGGTTGTAGTACTCGAGGAAATAGCGACAGAGGTCTTCGATGTCGGCGCGGCGCTCGCGCAAAGAGGGCATGCGCAGGTTCACGACGTTGATGCGATAGAACAAATCCTGGCGGAAAGTCCCGGCTTCGATCTCAGACTGAAGGTCGCGGTTGGTGGCGCAGACGACGCGCACTTCCACTTTCTTATCTTCCTGCGCGCCGATACGGCAGAACTGACCGTCCTGCAAGAGTTGCAGGAGCTTGGACTGGAGCGAGGAATCGAGTTCGGAGATTTCGTCGAGGAAGAGCGTGCCGCGATGAGCCATTTCGACGCGGCCGGGCTTGGCTCCAAAAGCGCCGGTGAAGGCGCCTTTCTCGTATCCGAATAGTTCGCTCTCGAGCAACGTACCCGGGATGGCCGGACAATTTACTTTTACGAACGGTCCGACTTTCCAGGGCGAGAGCCCGTGAATGAGGCGGGCGATAATGTCTTTGCCCGTTCCGCTCTCACCGGTGATCAAAACGGGAACGTTGGCAGCCGCGACTCGGGAAAGTTGCGCACGAATGGCCTGCACCGCTTCCGAATGCCCGAAGATAATATTGTCAGGAGGAAGTTCGCCTAGCGACTGCTGAAAAGAAGTAACCGGCATAGTCGTCATAGTTAAGAGTCCCTGAATTTCCTGTCGGATCGATGTCACCCGACATGCACTAAAAGTGCATCTTGAGCACCAAACGGGGGAAGAGAGAAGAACGAAGCTGGCGATGATGGATAACTGTGAATGCTGCTAGCGACTTAGAGGGATGATAATCCTTTATTCTGAATAACGTGCATGGCACGAAAGTGCCATGTTGAAGCCGCTCCACCGAGGGAAAAAGATTTCACACGGCGGCAAGAGGTTTCCCCAACTCTCGAGGAATGGCGGACGCGTTGGTGCTCAGTTGCCGCGAAAACTTCAGCCCGAGAAGGTGGTAGCCATCCAGGTGGGCGACCCAGATCGCCTTGGCCCGAAGGACACGGGAGGAGGAGGGTAATCCCTTGGATGGGCCGATGGGGACGCTGGGTATCTCCAATGAAATCAATGCAGATTTGGGAAGGGAACGGCGTACGACCACCAAGGCTCCGCCGGCGGAAATATTGAGAGCGGTGGCAAATTCAAGAGACTCCTTGCCGTCGCCGTCCCGCGACCGCACAAAAACGGGAATGGCAAGCTGAAGGCGTACCGATTTCCGAGCGTCTTTGCTTGAGACCCGTTTTCTCACGAGACTTTCCTTGCGTAACCCTTGTAAGACTCGCATCTTAGGGGCCAAACCCGGGATAGCAGTAACGATCCCTTGCGGAACCGGGCTAAACCTCGCACACGGCGCGGAATTTGGGCTAATCCATTCAGCGCCGGGGAGATATTAAATTGACTTCTGGTCATTAATAGGAAGTGCAATGTTTTTCGCTTCCCTCTAATCCTCTTTCCGATTGACAGTCTGTTGCACCTGACTTAGCATGAACCCAATCCCTCGTTCTAGCGGTAGAAACATATCCCTCCCCAACGTGTCGTGATCGAGTCGTAATGACTTCACACGAAGGAAGACCAGCCATGTCCACCGGCGCGAGTTCCATGAAAGAGAACTTGTCGAGTGCCAGTGCAGTTGTCGACGCTCCGTCGAATGAAGAAGTAATCCGTGAACTGGAGCAACTGCGGGATCGGTACCGAAAAACTACCAACGCGCTAGCCTCAGCAGCCCATGATTTGAAGACGCCGCTGGCCATCATGAATGGCTACATTGAACTATTGCAGAGCCAGAAGCTGGGGTCGCTCAACGAGCGCCAACTGGAAGTGATGGCCGACATGTTTTCCAGCGGCCAGCGCCTGCAACATTTTATTCAGGATTTTCTGACTTACACGGTGCTCGAGACGGGCGAACTCCGCATGCAGTTTGTCGAGAACGACATGAACGCATGCCTGTCGGAAGTGTGCCGCATATGGTCGAATCGGTTTCAGGAGCGCGGCCTGGCACTCTACTTCCTGACGAACGAAAAGCTCACACCTTTTGCTTTCGATGCGCCGAAGGTGCAGCGGGTGATATCGAACCTGCTCGAGAACGCCTGCAAATACACACCACAGGGTGGCACGGTCTGGATCCATGCTGAGCCGCATATGTGGGAACGGCGTTCAGTGAGCAAGACAGCGGCCGACGGCGATCGACGGCGCCAGTCGAATAATGCGCCCAACGCGGTGAAGGTCAGCGTGTCGGATACGGGGCCGGGAATCCGGCCGGAATTTCAGCTTGAGATTTTCGACGACTTTTTCCGCCTGCCCGGCAGCGAGGTAACGGAAGGCATGGGCCTTGGACTCGCCATCGCGCGGCGCCTGCTGATGGGCATGGGCGGCAAGATCTGGGTCGAGAGCGAACCGGAAGCCGGCAGCAAGTTCTCATTCATCATCCCCCTGAAACCATTTCCTGGCGGGTCGCCTCGGGGTCCTAACCAATGAGTCAAGGAGCGAACATCCTGCTCGTCGACGACGAACCAGGGATGCTGCGTTACATCCGCACACTGCTCGAAGTTGACGAGCACAAAGTCCAGACCGCGACTACCGGGGAAGAAGCGCTGGAACAGGTCCAAAAAGGGCTCCAGCCCGATCTCGTGCTTCTCGATCTGTTGATGCCAGGCATTGACGGTTTGCAGACCCTTGAACAGCTTCGCCAGATGAAGCCCGGTCTCAAAGTTGTGATGCTTTCGTGCGTCAGCGACACGCGCAAGGTTGTGCAGGCGATGCGCCTGGGCGCGACCGATTATCTGACGAAGCCGTTCCAGAAAGCTGAGCTGGATTCGGTGATCAACCAGTGTGTCGGGACGGGCAAGAGCGAGTCATACGCGGGCGAAGTAGAAGAGCTTTGCGACGATGTCTTCTTTGTGGCGGCCAGTCCGGCGATGAAGAAGATTCGCTCGCAGGCGGCGCTGGTGGCAAATGTCGACATTCCTGTCCTGCTGCTGGGAGAGAGCGGAACCGGGAAAGAAGTTCTGGCGCGCCTGATTCACAAGCTTTCGCCGCGCGCACATCGCACCTTCCTGAAAGTAAACTGCGCCGCCGTGCCGGCTGACCTGCTGGAGAGTGAACTGTTCGGCTACGAGGCGGGAGCTTTTACCGGCGCCAATCACGCCAAGCCCGGTAAGTTTGAACTTTGCAATAAAGGCACGATTCTGCTCGACGAAATCGGCGAAATGCCGCCGCTTCTACAGGCGAAGCTGCTGCACGTTCTTCAGGACCAGACTTTTTCGCGTCTGGGCAGCCGCACCGTGATCAAGGTCGACGTGCGCATTCTGGCGGCGACGAACATCAATATTCCGGAAGCGATCGCAAACAAGCGCCTGCGCGAAGATCTTTATTACCGCTTGAATGCGTTTACGCTCTCTCTGCCGCCGCTGCGCGATCGCAAGGAAGAGATTCCGATTCTGCTCAAGCATTTCATGTCGCGCATGTCAGAGTCGTATGCACGCCCGCCATTGCCGCTCGGGCCGCCACTGATGGAGGCGTGCCTGCGCCATCCGTGGCCGGGCAATCTGCGCGAACTCAGCAACTTCGTCAAGCGCTACCTGGTCCTCGGAGACGAACATCTGGCTGCTTCCGAACTCCAGCCTCGTCCGGATAGCGGCGGAGGATTGAGCCCCGATCATGAGGGACGGCCTGCCACCGGCGACAGCACCGGAGGATTGAAGTCGCTGGCGCGAAATGCCAAGGACGAAGCCGAGGCGGAAGCGATCGCGCGTGCATTGGAAGAGACGAATTGGAATCGCAAGCAGGCCGCGGTCCTTTTGAAGATCAGCTACAAAGCGCTGCTCTACAAGATTCGGCAGTATGGGATCGCGCAGGTCCGCAGCACGCACCGGTTGTCGGCGGGCGCGTAGAAATCTCGTCTAGGACTCAACGTCTGGTCCGCACACGCTGACAAATACTCCTAACTCTCATCTTCAGCGGGCAGATCAAAATTGACCAGGTCCGCACGGAACCAGCGCGTCTTCCACGCTCCAAAGGCGATTCCAGCGGCCATCCAGATTGAGCCGGCGATCATAGCTGGTCTACTGAGACTTACCCAGAGCAATAGACAGATCACGAAGCCAAGGACCGGCGGGACGAGGAAGGATGGAGTCCATTTGCCGTCTCGAACCACGTAGCGCATGAACGCGGCGGCATTCACACCCATGAATGCGATGAGCGCTCCAAAATTCAACATCTCCGCGCCCAGACCATAGCTCATCACAAAGGCGCCCACGAGTGCCGACCCCGCCGACAAACAACACATTATTCCGGGGCACGCGATGCTTCTGGTCCACCACTCCAAAGAAGGATTTCGGCAAGGCGTTGCTGCGTCCCATGCCATAGAGCAGGCGAGCGGCGCCGATCTGCGCTCCCATGCCTGATCCGAAATTGGCGACCAGCAAGGTAAATCCGATGATGCCGAACATCGGCATCCAGGCGCGAGCGGCGACGTGAACGAAGGCGGTGTCGACGTCCGGAAAAGGCTGCGATGCGGGCCAGATCAATTGCGCGGCGTAGACCTCAAATGCCGAGAGGATACCGATCACGAGGCATGTCAGCACAGTGGCGAGCAGAATGTTGCGGCGCGGGTTCTCGGCTTCCTCGGAAAGCGTCGAGATGCCGTCAAAGCCAATGTAGGTGAGCACAGCAATCGAAGTTCCGCCGAGCACGGCCTTTGTGTTCCACAGCGCAGGGTCATAAAACGGGCGCGTATAAAAGTCGGCACCGTCATGGGGATGTCCGAAGATGTAGCGGGCGGCAACAACAAAGAAGATGGCGATCACCACGCCCATACCAGCCGCCAGAGCCGAGTTCACGCGCGCGGAAGTCTTAACGCCCTGAACGTTGAGACCTGTAAAAACCAGGGCGAAGAAAACCGCCCAGATCCAGTAAGGCACGCCCGGCGCAAATACGTGCGCCTGCTGGCTGCACCAGATGGTGCAGATGATCGGGTTGAGCATGTAGTCCATCACCATGCTCCAGCCGGTGATGTAGCCGAGCGCGGGATTGATTTCCTGGCCGACATAAGTGAATGCCGACCCGGCGCTGGGATAGGCGCGCGCCATGCGGCCATAGCTGATGGCGGTGAATAGCATCGCGACCATCGCGATCAGGATGGTCGTAACCACGTGTCCACGCCCGCGGTCGCTGAGCACGCCGAAGACGGACATGGGCGCAACCGGCTGAATCACGATTACGCCATAGAGAATCAGGTCCCAGAGCGTGAGAGTGCGCCTGAGGTGCGGGGTGGATGCAGCACGTGCCGGTTGGGATGTTGTCGGTTCGCCCATGTTGTCGATCAAGCCTCCCGCGGCGGCCGGAAAGCGAAATCAACGGCGCGGCCGGTCAGAAATCAGGATGTTAGTGTCCACGACAGGATATATGAATCGCGACACGTGCATCGCATGATCGAAGCGAAGAAGGTTAGATCGTCCAAAATTACTGGACGCTGAAAATTGCCGTGGTTTGGGCAGGCAGGGAGATGCGCACGTTGCCATGCTCTAGAGTGGCAGAAATATTTCCGAAGACCGATTGCAAGCTGCGCGCGTCTTCGAGCGGCGTATCGCCAACGGGGATTTCGAGGGAGCGTTCTTTCGCAGCGTTGTTGTAGATGACCAGGAGCCTTTCCTCGGGCAGTTCGCGCAGGAAGGCATAGTAAGTCTCGTCCCATCCGATGTGCCACTGCTTGCCAGTGCGCAGAGCGGGATGGTTCTTGCGCAGGTCGAGAAGCGAGTGCACGTAATTGAAGACGTCCTGCTGCTCGGGAGTGCGGCCCGCCGCGGTGAAGGCGTTGCTGGGATCGCCGGGGAAGCCTCCGGGGAAGTCGTGGCGGTCATCAGGATCGTTGCCGCCCGGCATCGCGATCTCGTCGCCATAATAAATTTGTGGAATGCCGCGCATGGTCAGCAGGAGCGCAAATGCCGCCTTGAGTTTGGTGATGCTGCTGTCCTTTTCGCCCATGAAGCGGCTGTTGTCATGATTGCCGAAAAAGGTGACGAGCAGGTCCGGGTTGGGATACAGCTCGTCGTGACGCAGCACGTCGACGATTTTCTGCACCTGGCTGGCCCTTGATGATGACGTCACGCAAGGCGTCGCGCATGGGGAAATCGAAGACGGTGGACAGGCCGGTGTCGATGCCGTCGAACTGCTTTCTTCCGCCCTGGAAAAATGCGGTGATCGAAGAATCGGGGTCGGCAACTTCGCCGATGTCGTCGATATGCGGATATTCTTCGCGAATGCGCGTGTGCCAGCCGCTCCAGAATTTCCGCGAAGAGTACGGGAAGGTGTCGAGGCGAAAGCCGTCAAGTTCCGCGATTTCGGTCCACCACATGGCATTCTGCGCAAGGTAGAGGCCGAGTTCAGGATCATCGGGATCGAGGTCGGGGAGTTTGTCGGCGAACCAGCCATCAAGAGTGTTGCGCGATTCGCGCGGCGACGCGTGCGGATCGACCAGCCCGTTGAAGTTGTAAGAAGGCGGCAAGTGATGCTCGGGCGTGCCATGGAACCAGGTTGGCGTGGGCGGATCGTTGGCCCACGGATGCTTTGGGCCGGTGTGATTGACCACGTAGTCGATGAGCACCTTCATGCCGAGCTTGTGAGCATCGGCCACGAGGGACTGGTATTCCTGCATGGTACCCATACGCTCGTCGAGCGCATAAAAGTCCACGGGATGATAGCCATGGTAATCGGAATCGGTGTTCTTCCAGACGGGTGTTAGCCAGAGCGTGTTGACGCCGAGGTCGTGCAGGTAGCCCAGATGCTCGCGAATGCCGCGCAGATCGCCGCCGTGATAGGCGCGGGGATCGTTGCGATCATAGGTGCCGGTGGTGTGGGCGGGCTGATCGTTTGCCGTGTCGCCGTCGGCGAAGCGGTCGGGCATGATGAGATAGATCACGTCGTCGCGCGAGAAGCCTTCGAAATGGCCGGTGGGATTGACGCGGTCCTGAAGGGGTATATGAACTGCGGTCTCGCCACCGGCCGCTCTGATGCGTAACTCCACGTTCCCAGCACGCACCCGAGGTCCCAACTTGATGTGCACAAAGAGGTAATGGCCGTTTGCAGAAGAATTGCGATCACTACCGAGACGCCCGGGTCGGAGTCTCTAACCTGCGCGCCGTTGAGGTTCTCACCGGTGAGGAGCAGGGTGAGGCTGGGCGTGTAGTGGACCCACCAGTTGGGGGGCTCGAGCTTTTTCACGAGCGGAGCAGACTGCGCCCAGGCGCCAACGTTCAGGATTGCGAGAATTAGGACGAAAATACCCGTCCGCCATCCACGCTTGCATGGACTCATGATTGCTAACCTCGAAGAGTGCGCGTAGAAAGGGGGACAGACGAATCTGTCCCCCGTTTGCTGAAGGTAATGGTTAGAAGGTGAACCTGGCCACTAACTGCACGTGCCGCTCCGAAGAGAAGCGTGTGCCGTCGCCATTCGCGGGACCGAGTTGGACTAGAAGGCTTCCGTCGCCCGCCGCCCCGCCGCCCGGATTCTGGAAGAGTGGATGGTTTAAGGCATTAATCGCTTCCACGCGAAGCTCCATCTTGTAACGCTCGGTGAGCGAAAAGGTCTTGAACATGGACGTGTCCCAGGTCCTAACGCCCGGACCATGGAAGTAGCCGCGGGGAAGGTTTCCTGTCGGCGTCGACAGATGGGCGAATGATCCGGCCGGACAATTTAACCAAACGAATTCAGAAACGCCCGTCGAACAGCCTCCGTTGTACTGCGTATAGAGGAGTCCGCCATCGCTGATATTCAACGGTGAGCCGGTTTGCAGAGTAACGATATTATTCCACTGCCAGCCACCGATTGCGTAGTCAAGCGCCCGAGGTGCATTGGTCATCCAGGTGCGCCCCTTGCCCCAGGGCAATTCATACATCGCCGTGCCGACGAAGGCGTGGCGGATGTCATTGTCTGAATTTCCGCGGTTGTGGCCGAGGAGCGGATTGCCGGAGTTGTCCACAATGATTCCCGTGTTACCGCCATTGTTGCCGAAGGTGCTGGCTGCGTTATCCAGCGTGTGTGACCAAGTGTAGGACGCTGTGTATACCAGGCCATGCGACATGCGACCGTTCACGCTGGTCTGCAAGCCGTTATAGGTTCCACTCCCGATATACGCGTACTCGGTAATGTTGCCGACGTTGGTGAACCAAGGGGTACCACCCAGGGTAGGACTGTTGGCATTGAAGGTGGTAGTGAGATGGCTCATCTTGGTCCCAACATAGCCCAGGTTCCAAACCGTTGCAGAAGTCAATTGGCGCTGGAATTGGACGTTCCACTCCTGGACTCTTGAGTTCTTGCTGTTCGTCGGGTAATAGAGGACGTTGGCCGAAGACGTGAGGTGCAGCGGATCCACTCCGGCTGTTGGAGACGGTAGCGCGCCGATCGCGCCCACCGGGTTGTTACTGTTGGAGAGACCACTCAGCGTGGCGCGGTAGCCATTCGCACACAACGGGGTGCTTCCGTCAGGACAGGAGTAAATCGTAACGGTACCGTTGAAGTCGGCGTTATTGCCCAACTCGTTGCCGACGCCGCCGCGATCGAGAAAATAAAACAAGCCGTAGCCGCCGCGCAGGGACGTCTTACCATCCCCGAACAGGTCATAGGCAAAACCGATGCGTGGACCGAAGTCGTGCTTGTCGGTCGCAATCAGAGAACGGTTAATCGCATTCGATGCACCGGCATCAATCAGTGTGGCCGTGGCCGGGTCAAAGTTCGACTGCTGGTTGTTCACTTCATAGGGCCAGGTGTAGAGGTCATAACGCAATCCGAGGTTGAGGGTGAGCCTGCGGTTTATGCGCCAGTCGTCTTGGCCGAAATAACCGGTCTCCCAGCTTCTCGTCTTGCTGTAGCCGTTGAATTTGCCGATGACATAGCCGGACATAAAGCCGGCTTCCAATTCGGACATAGTGCTGCCGGTGAACGTTCCTAGTCCCGAGGTACCTCCGTTCGGCTGACCACTCCAATTTGTCTGGCCGCCATCGGTAACCCAGAAATACCCCTTGGCATTGTTGCCCTGTGCGTAGTCAACGTGACGATTGATGATGTTCGTGCCGAACTTGAAAATATGTCGGCCGTGCGTCCAGCTCACGCTGTCCAGGAACTGGTAGGACTTCTGCGGCACTTGGTAGAGTCCGCCATCGCCGGTGTACTCATACTGGTGGCAGCAGTCCCAACCCCAACCACCAATGAGAGCGATGCCGCCCAGCAAGGGGTTGCTGGGCGCCTGGATGCCTAGCTTCGCAGATAGGTTAGATCCGTTCTGCGGGTTCTGATAGCCGAAGAAAGGACGGCTGATACCAAAGCGGAATTCGTTAATGATGTTGGGGCTGAATGTGTGGTTGTATCCGATAGCGAGTCCGCGCGGATGGTTGAAATTGTTGCCTGAGCCAAATCCCGAGGGCAGATCATGGGTTGCATCTACGAGTCTGTCCGTCTCAGTGAAAATGTCTGTACCCGTACTTCCGCGGGCAAAGAGAGTGTCCTTCTGGGTAAGAACCAAGTCAAGGCGAACGTCGTAGTCATCAAAGTTACGGATGAGTTGACGGTTGGCAGCGAAGTTGTAGTCGGTAATCGCTGCCCCCGCGATATTCGGAGCCGGGTAAGCATTGATCAAAGCCATGCCTGCCGCGTTTTGGCTTGTTGAAGGGATGATATTAGTGCCCACCGTGCCGTCCCACCCGAAGGGAAGACACGTTTGAGGATCGTAGATATACCCTTTGTTCGCAAACGCCGCAAGAGGAGTGCCGCCCGAATACAGACTCGGACATACCTGAGCTACCGGCATCGTGGCCATAATGGTAGAGCCCGGATAGACGTAGCCGGTGTCTCGCCGCGTATAGGTTCCACTAGTGTTCGCTGCCTGCATCAATTCGGAAAAGTCGCCGTTGTGTTGGAGCGCAGTCGGCACAAAGGTGTACTCAGTGCCTTGGGGTGCTTTCTGCCGCAGGCCCTGGTAATCCGCGAAGAGGAAGAGCTTGTTCTTCCAGATCGGACCACCGATGGTGCCACCGAACTGGTTGCGATGCTGTGGCGTGAGTGGGTTGGTATAAGCATGGGCGTTGTACGCAGACTGTTGGTCGAAGATGAATCCTGAACCATGAATCTGGTTGGTGCCCGACTTGATCTGGGTTTGTATGATAGCGCCGCCGGCGCGACCGAACTCGGCGGGGGCGACCGAGGTATTGACGCGGAATTCCTGGATGGCCTCGGCAGGCGGAAACAGGACAATCGAATTTACCAACGCTTCGTTGTTATCCACGCCGTCGAGAATGAAGTTGTTAGCCTGCGAGCGCAGTCCGTTGACCACCAATGACGAGCCACCGGTATCGGAGTTACGAAAAGCTTCGGCATTGGTGCCGCCAGTACCACCCGCGGAGACGTCGCCATACGCGCCGCGTGTCACGCCGGGTGTGAGTAGCGCTAACTGCGTAAAGTTTCGGCCGTTAAGGGGAAGCTCAGTCACTTGGCGCCCCTCGATGACTTCGCCGGTGCTTGATGTCGACGTATCTACCAGCGGGACGTCGCCGGTCACGTCAACCACTGTACTTGTTGAACCCGTCTCCAACTTCAGGCTCACTTCCAGTACCTGAGAAACCTCAAGAGAGAAGTCGGCGGCCGCACCCTTGAAACCCTCCTCCTTGACGTCGAGGTGGTATTTTCCGACGGGTAGCGCGTTAATGGCGTACTCGCCTGCCCCGTTCGTCTTCACAGTAATGACTTGGCCGGTTGCCGCGCTGGTTACAGAGACGCTCGCATTTGGAATCACAGCGCCGGTCATATCGGTAATTGTTCCGGTTACGCGCGCTGTGTCAGTCTGCGCGTATGCCATCGCCGCCAGACATAATAAGGCAATGAGTAATGCAAATAACCTGCTCTTCATGATGTTCTCTCCAATTCGGTGGTGATCAGCGTGGGGTTCTTTCGCAACGGGGCCTTCTCCATTAATAGACCGTGGACCGCAAATCAGCTTGTGATTCTCATCACACCAATGTGCGAACCAAAAATAACTTTGAGGTACATAACGACGGGGACTACATGAAAATCTGGATACACCTAGTGTGGATTGCAACTTTTAGTACAAACGCCTCGATGCAGGGAGTTTCATTAGGTTTTTATACCGTTACAGGAGTAAAATGCAGACGTTGCAACACCATACCTCTGTTGTTACGTCACTGTTAAATGGCTGTGACACGCACGTTCGCCGCAGGTCCCGAGCAGTTCTACCAACAAATAGATCACATTATTAAAAGTCATAGTCTGCGAGGTTCGGAATCCCTCTGCAAACTGTTGCAATATCTCGCGAAACAGTCCCTCGATCATCCTGACGCTCCGCTCAAGGAGTATCAAATTGCCACCGAAGTCTACGGTCGGCATGCCGACTTCGATCCGCAGTCGGATTCGACAATCCGGGTGCAGGCGGGCCGACTTCGCCTGAAACTGGCGGAGTACTACGCCACCGAAGGCGCGAGCGATCCCATCGTAGTGAAGATCCCGAAGGGCAGCTATCACCTGGTGTTTGAGGCGAAGGCGGGTGAGGCACAGCCGCTCCTGGTTCCACCAGCGGTGGCCCCGGCATCTTCGCGAGGGCAGCGCGAACTTCCGGCGGCTTGGCGAATAGCGTTCGTTACCCTACTCGCGTGCCTGATCGTTGCCGTCGTCATGCTGGTGAGCCTGCTTTGGACACGCAAGCAGGCCGATGCGGCCTCGACCACCGGCGCTGCTCGTCCAGTTGCCGGACCGCTGGCGGACTTCTGGCGGCCCTTCACCTCGGGAGCGGAAGAGCCGTGGGTCATCTTCAGCAATGCCGCGTTCATCGGACGGCCGGAAACCGGCATGCGCTACTACAACTCGAACAAGGATTCCAAGACCACTGTTTACGATCACTACACCGGCGTCGGCGAGGTTCTGGCAGTGCATTCGCTCGACGAGGCCTTTGGTACGCTGGGGCGCAGATTGCGCATAAAGCGCGGCAGTCTGTTTACGCTCGATGACGCGAATAACGCGAATTTGATTTTTGTCGGATCGCCTTCGGAGAACCTTTCGCTGCTCGATATTCCGGGAACGCAGGAATTTGTCTTTCAACGCGTGGCGTCGGGAGTACGCAAAGGTGACCTTTCGATCGTGGCCCGCCATCCGAAGGCCGGCGAGGCGAGCAGCTATCTGGCCAGCACCTCGGGCGCGCCACTGACGGAAGACTACGCGGTTGTGGGATTGGTTTCCGGGGCCAGCCCGGGCCGGTTCGTGATGATTCTTGCGGGTACCACGACGTTCGGCACGCAAGGCGCGGTCGAATTTGTCTGCCGGCCGGATTCGGTCGAAAAGCTGATGCAGGAGATTCCGGGATCGAAATCCGAAATGAAGCCATTTGAGGCGCTGGTGCGCGTGAAGATTGCGCGCGGCGTGCCGATCGAAACAGAATTGGTTGCGGTGCGGCCGCGCTGAATTCAGACGAAACTCACCCAGCCAAACCTACGAACTCTTCAGGCAGTAACCGCTTTTCCCGGCAAGGAGCTGCTGGGCTGGCGCGCATCGTAGAGATCTTCCACACGAAGCATCAGCAGAGCGGCGAAGATAATCGACACGCCACCGACAAGGACCGCCGCCAACCGAACGTCGACCGACGGTGGCAATCGCCCCTCGAGATAGTTGACCAACGGTTTAAGACCGGCCGATGCGATGATTTCGGGCGTCACAATAAAAAAGTTGAAGATACCCATGTAAACGCCGGTTTTGTCGGGCGGCAAAGATCCCACCAAGACCGCGTACGGCATGGACAGGATGCTCGCCCATGCAATGCCGACGCCGATCATTGGGCCCATTAAAAGCCACTGGTTGTGGAGGAGCGAAACAGACAGTAGGCCGATCCCGCCGCAAAGGAGGCAAGCCACGTGTGTAACTCTGCGACCGAAGCGATTTGCCATCGTCGGAAGAACAAACGAGAACCCAAACGTGACGGCATTTGAAACCGCGAAGCAAATCCCGCCCCATTTTATTCCGTCGGTGTAGGCGGGAGAATTCGCCGATACCGCGCCAAATACACTCCGAGCGATGGCAACGTTGAAAAACAGCCACATACAAAATAAACCCAGCCAAGTGAAGAACTGGACTGGAGCGAGTTGTCTCATGGTTCGCGGCATTGTCAATATCGAATGGAAGATCTCAGCAGCGTTTTTCCGAATGCCAGCCCGTTCTGCTTTCGCTTTCGTAAATGCGGCTAGATTGTCAGGTGGGTATTCTGCGGTTGTCGTGATCGTGTAAAGAACAGCCCCCACAAAGGCTCCCGCGCCGAGGTAAAACGAGAGTCGAACAGTATATGGAATGGGCGAACTGCCGAAGGCTTGATCGCTCACGTGAAACAGATGAGTCAGAATAAAGGGCAGGGCGGAGGCGATCACGGCGCCCAGGCCAATGAATAGGCTTTGGATCGCAAACCCGCGCGTGCGCTGAAACTCAGGCAGGAGGTCGGCAACGAATGCGCGGAACGGCTCCATGCTGATGTTGATGCACGCGTCGAGTACCCAGAGAAGACCGGCGGCCATCCAGAGCGCGGAACTGCGTGGCATCAGAATGAGCGCCGCGGAACTCAGAATTGCTCCCGCCAAAAAATATGGACGCCGGCGGCCAAGCCGGCCCCAGGTGCGGTCGCTGGCGTGGCCGATGATCGGCTGCACGATCAGACCAGTAAGTGGCGCGGCCAGCCACAGAATCGGAATCTGATCGGCGCGTGCGCCCAGGTATTCATAGATGGCGCTCATGTTGGCCATCTGCAATCCCCAGCCAAACTGGATGCCGAGGAAACCGAAGCTCATGTTCCAGATTTGCCAGAAACTGCGGGGAGGCTTATCCATGCGGATTCCATGATACCCATCAAGCTATGGCGGGGGTCATTTTCTTTTGCGGCGCTCGCGCTCGGCCTGCATCTCCTGGATGCTCTGCGCAACGAGCGGCGAGTAGAGGGCATGGACCCAGTTTGAATTTTCCCACTCCGGTTGGCCGGCGACTGCGCTGCGGAAATCGACCAGCGCCTCATCCTGTTGATGCGCTTGCCAGCGCGTCACGGCTCGGGCCATCATTTTTTCCGGCTGGATATTGGGCTCGTAGGCGGAACCCTCCAGCACTTGCAGGGCGTCGGCGTAGCGGCGAACCTCGATGAGAGACCATGCCAGGGGGACGGTAACCGAGCCATCGCCCGGACGGAGTTGGTGTGCCTCGGTCAGCAACTCAACGGACATCTCGTAATTTGCGGCCAGATACTCCCACCGTGCCAATTCACCAACGCGCGACGGCGCAGAGGCGTCGGAACTTCGGCGCAGTTCGCCCTCGAGTCTGCGGGCGGCATCGGGAGCGCCGCCGATCAATTCAAGTCCGGCTTCCGAAACGGTCACTTCGCGCGGCTTCTCGCCTTCCAGGCCTTGCGCCCACGCGTGGAACTGTGCGATTGCGCCTTTGCGGTCGGAGGCGGCCAAGGCTTGCGCGTATGCGGCAACGATCTCCGGATGCGAGGTCTTGTCGATTTCCAGGATCTTGCGAAAGGCTTCGGCTGCTCCCGAAAAATTTGCCTGCGCGAATCGCGACAGCGCCAGTACGAGCAATGCCTTCGGCTGATCGGGCCGCAAGCGCAAAGAGTGTGCCGCCAGTTGCTCGGCCTGCGGATACTTGTTCGCGGCGAGTGCGGTTTGAGCTTTCGCCGTCCAGAAAATATAAGCGACCGCGAGATCGCGCTCGGGGCGCGCCGTCCAGCCCTCACTGGCGATCAGACGCTGGATCTGCGCAATGCGCTCCGACGGCAACGGATGCGAACGGAAATATCCTTCCAGCGTTTGCTCCGCAACTTGCGACAGTTCTTCCTGCGGAGTCTTCGCCCTGCGTCGCATACTCTTCGTACAAACGCGCGAAGATTTCAAACATGCGGACCGCGCCATTGGCTGAGTAGCCCGCTGCGACTGCGAGCCGCGTGCCATCGCGGTCGGCTTGCAGTTCCTGATCCTTGCTGTAGCCCGCCTCAAACACCTCGATCGGAATTTCGATGAGCACGCCCAGCGGAATCTTACGCAGAGCCTGTTCACGCTGCACGCGCTCGGCGCAATCGTAATGGTCGATGTGCTCGATCTCGTGGCCGAGGACGGCGGCCAGTTCATCTTCGCTGTCCATGAGAGCGAGCAGCCCGCCGCCGACAAAGACATGGCCCCCCGGCAGCGCGAAGGCGTTGATGAGATAGGAATCAGGAAGATAGTGAAACTTGTAGGGCAATCGGCGATGCGCGTTGCGGGCGACTTGATCGCCGACTCGACGGAGGTAATGCTCGATGATCGTGTTCTCGGGCACGGCCTCGCGCTCTTCGCCACTCGCGTAATATTTCGCAAGCCCGTCGCCAATGCGAATTTCTTCTTCGTCCGACATGCGCGTGAAACTGACCGGCATGCGCGTTAATTCCTGTTCGGTGTCGGCAACGAGATACAATAACGCGGCGGGACTTGGAGGCACGTCCACCTTGCGGCGCTCGCTCACTACGACGGAGGCGATCGCCAACAATAAAATTCCCGCGAGTAGAATCCAGCGTTTCATAAGTATTGCCGCAACGTCTCCCGATTTCGCGTATACAAGAACGACACCAGCAGCAGGGCCGCTCCGAGCACGATGAAAGTCAGATAGCGATCGCGCGGATCGAGTCCCCAGACATCGACGAGCAAGATCTTTCCGACGCACAGCAGCAGCAGGCCCAGCCCAGTAAGACGGAAGCTGCGCTCGCCGAGCCACAGGGCCAGGATGAAAACGGCGACGCCCTCCACTCCCCACGAAAGCGTGACCATGCCATGACGCATTTCGACGCCGAGTAGACGCCGTCAGCAGGCCGACGGCGATGAAGAAAAAGATTTGCTCCGGACGCCGAACCGCCGACTGCAGAAGCCGGACCAGACCAGTCTCGTCGCTCGGCTCGTTCTTCTTGCGGAGTTGAAATGCGAATGGGAGCGCGCACAAGAGCAGCGCGATCGCGGAGCCCGCTGTGATCCACCGGCTCTCCCATCCGGAGGATGGAAAGTAGCTGCGCTCGTACAAATTGTGCATTACAGCTCGGAAGAGCACGCCGACAGCAACCAGCAGGGCCTGGTATAGAAACACTCGCCGCTCGCTGCGCCACGCGATTGTGAGCAGGGCCAGGGTTAGCGCCGCCCAGGCGGTGGCCACCCAGTCGGCCTCAATTTCAAAACGCATGAGCATGGCGAAGGTGACTGTGCCCAGCCAGCAGCAGAGATCGGCGACGTGGAATTTTTGTTCTGATTTATTCAGGACGTCGCCCGCTTCGTGCAGTCTCCAATACGCGTAGAAGAAGGCGAGCGCGAGTGGAACCACAGTGTAGACGCGCGGGCTGATCTCTCCCGGATTGCCGGCGGCGTTGAGGTTCACAAAGAAGATGCGCAGAAAACTCGCCGCGAAAGCGGCATAGCCCTGCAAACGCAGGCTGAGCTTATTGCGCGTCAGGCCAACTTCAAACAAGATCAGGCCGGCGGCCATCCACGCATCGGCCACGCTGACGGGACGCAGTTCATACCACGCGAGGAGCGCGAGTAAGAATGACGCCGACCAGGTATAGGCCACGCTCGCCAGCTGCGCATGAGAAAAGAGGCGTTGCCGGATGGAAAGGCCGCGAGTGCGCTCGGGATCGCCGCTCCAATTCGCAGTGATATACAAGAAGGCCGAGACCAGCGCGATGGTGATGAGACGCAAAGACGCGCCGTGATATTTCTCCGTGATTTCCAGGTTGATCAGGAAAACGCGCAGCACCGATATAAGGGCGAGAAAATTCGCCTGATAGCAAAGATCGCGACCGCCCGGCGTGGAAGATAGAGATGCTCGTTCGGAAATCAGAATCAGAATCAGAGTCAGGCCACACTGCGCCAAAACGTCGGGCGCTGAGAGCGAGGCCAAGTCCAAGCGCGCACCACGCAACAGCGGTCCAGCTTTCGGGGAAGCCGAGCCACGCGGCGATCAGCAGCATCAGGGCTGCGACGTATGAGAGACGCTGCATCACGCGACGGTCGAACTCGTGTGGAAACAGTTCTCTGTAACGGCGTAGCACCCAATGCGCGTTGACATAAAACACCGCGGCGGCGACGACAAATACGATGGCCAGCCGAAAATCAGGACGCAGGTCCGCGCCATCCATGCGGCGGCCGAAGATTTCTGCCGCATCGTAGGCGATCATTTGGCCGGAGACGAGGAGTGCGCCAAGCATCCCGAGGCGGCGGAAAACGATCTCTTTCGTCCACACGCCAATCAGCAACAATGCTTCGGCTTCGACGAGCCACAGGACCGATAGGCGCGCGCCGGAGTAGCGGAATGGAAACGCGGCGATCAGGAGCAACTGCGCCCAGCGTCGACAAGACAATGACCGCCGTGCGCCGGCGGCGGGTGATGGGCAACTGCCCGAGCAGGGTCTCAACGGCGCCAATCGCGAGCAGCGCCCAGAACGCCCACTCGGGATGTGTGGACTGATACTTGAAGAGCGCGAGCAGCAGGGCGGAGTTCAGGAGGGCGGCGGTGGTCGAAACACGCTCGTCTTTATTAGTGTTTGGCCGCCGGAAGACATACGACAAGCGGAAGATGAGCCAGTACAGAGTCAAAATTCCCGCGCTGGCGGCAAACTCGGGGAAAGGATGACGCTTGCCGTGCATCGGCTCGATGATCGGGCGCAGCCATAAATAATGATTCAGGTAGCTGGCGAGAATTCCGAAGATCTCAAGTTCGAACCACTGCATGCGCAGGACGATAACCACTAATGCGGTGGCCAGCACCGCACCCGCGGAGAGGCTGTAGACATTCGAGTGGCTGATAGAAACCGTTAAGAAAGCGAGCAGAAATGCCAGGCCGGTAACGGTCTGCGAGCGATAGCGCAGAGTGTGCCCGACCATGGCCGCCGCCACCACCAGCATGAGGACGAGGTCGAGCGGCTGCGAGCGCAGCACCTGCGCCGCCGCGACGTGATACATCGCGTAGGTAGTGAAAAACGCCAGCGCCCAGCCGCCTCCGATGCCGGCGCGCGCCAGAATCCGGTAACGCTCTCCGCGGTCAAACCAGATTCCCGCGCCGAGCATGACAGCGGCGGTTACGAAACCGACCAGGATTTTTCCCGCTGGTCCGAGGGTCTTGAGCTCACGGGCAAGAAAGAACGCGACGCCGAGGACCACCATCGCGATCCCGATCTTGTTCAGCCAGTTCGTGCCTACCATCTCTTCGATGTCGAGCGAACTTTTGACCTTGTCGGCGAACGAGAAATACGACTTCTTTCTCCGCGGTTGGCCGAGGCTCCGGTTCGAGTGGCTGAGGCATCGGAGCCGGGGGAAGAATAGGTGGTGCACCCGAGTCGCGGACGGGAGCGGGCTCCGCTGTTTTCCTAGCGACCCAATCGTGTGCGGTACGGACGGAGGCGGAGGCGATCGGCTCGATCGCAGGGTTCTAATGTTGTGGGATCGGGTCTTGGCTGGTCCGTTCTTGGCTGAGCCAGAGTTCGTTGGTCCGGAATTGCAAAAGGAAAGGCCGGCGTCTCGGAACGAACGGGCTCAGGATGCTTCGTCCCTGCCGGTTTCGTGGGCTCGGCGGCCGGTTCCGCGGATCGTGTCCGCAAGACTTCCACGGCATTTTCGAGGGTGTAGATGCGGGACGTCAGCTCGCGCCATCGCGCCTGGTCTTCCTCACGCTCGCGGCGACGCGCTGAGTTGGCCCGCAACGCCAGCACCCAGGGTCCGAATACCACCAGCAACACGAACCCGACGGCCAGCAGAATGCCGAATGCGTCCATTGTGCCCAATCTCGAACAGAGAAGCTTACACGAGCAGCGGGTCCGGCGACAGTTGTGTATACTCTGCGCCACGATGAATGCTCATGCTTTGAAAATCAGCCGCGCGGTTTTCTTTGTGATTTGCCTGACGATTCCTGCGTTGGCGCAGGATCGAATTGCCGCCGCACTCGATTCGCTGCCGACGACTCAAAAGATCGATCAGGTCACAATTTCGCCCGACGGCAGTCAGGTAGCGTACATCGTCGAAGGAGTGTTGTTTGTCGCACCTGTGTCGGGCGGCGCGGCACATCGCGTTGCGTCCGACCAGAAAACAGCGCGCGATGTGACCTGGTCCGCCGACAGCCAGCGGCTTTCATGGATCAACGATCTCCCGGACGAGAAGCCAGCGGCGCAACTGTGGACGGCCTCGGCCGATGGCAGCGGTCTCGATCAGGTCGCCAGCTTGAAGGGGTTCGCGCAGACGCCGCGCTATTCGCCCGACGGAACGAAAATCGCCGTGCTTTACATCGAGGGAATTCCGCGCATGGCCGGACCCCTCCAGCCGATGACGCCGCTGGCGGGCGTAGTCGGCGAGAAAATTTTCGAGCAGCGCATCGCCGTCGTTGACCTGGCAACGAAGCATCTTACCCAAATTACGCCGGACGACGTTTATGTCTACGAGTACGACTGGACTCCGGATTCAAAGAACTGGGCGGCGATTGCAGCGCGTGGTTCGGGCGACAACAATTGGTGGATTGCGCGGCTCTACCAAATCGCCGGAGACAGTGGCCGGATGCGCGAAATCTACAAGCCAAAGTGGCAGATTGCGGAGCCGCATGTGTCTCCCGATGGCAAAAATGTGGCATTCATCGAAGGAATCATGAGCGACGAAGGGCTGAGCGGAGGAGATGTCTACGTTGTTCCTCTCTCGGGCGGCGTGGCGAAGAATCTGACTCCAGACATCAAGGCGTCACCATCTTCGCTTGCATGGACGGCCGCCGGCCGTCTGGCCGTGGTGGCCAATGCTGACGGTAATTCAGGATATTCGGTTATCCCGGAAACCGGCTTGCCAGCGGGTTCTTCGTGGCCGGGCTGGAGCGGCGAGGAAATGATCGCCACAGAAACGGACGCTTGGATTCCGGCAGCTTCATTCTCGCGCGACGGATCGGTGAGCGCGGTCGTCCGCCAGTCCGCCAGCACGCCTCCTGAAGTGTGGGCCGGAAAGGCAGGTGAGTGGAAGCAGATCACGCACGTGAACAAAGATGTGCGCGCGACGTGGGGTGAGAGCCGCAGCGTCCATTGGATGAATGGCGAGACCCGCGTTCAAGGATGGCTGATGCTGCCCGCGAATTACGATCCATCCAGGAAATATCCACTGATCGTCAGCGTGCACGGTGGTCCCTCGTGGGCATGCACTTCGAAATGGTCATCGGGAGGGATGACAGGAATGACAGCGGCGTCGTTGCTGGGCTGGTTCGTGCTCTGTCCGAATCCGCGCGGTAGTTTCGGGCAGGGCGAGGCGTTCGCGCAAGGCAATGTCAGGGATTTCGGCGGCGGCGACTACCGCGACATCATGACCGGAGTCGATGCCATTGCAAAACAGTTTCCGATTGACACGCAGCGTATCGGAATCCGGGGGCACAGTTACGGCGGCTATATGACGATGTGGGCCGAGACACAAACGCACTTCGCGGCGGCCGTTGCGGGCGCGGGCCTCTCCGATTGGCAGAGCTATTACGGCGTGAATGACATCGACGAGTGGATGATTCCCTTTTTCGGCGCCTCGGTCTATGACGATCCGGCCGTCTATCTCAAGTCAGATCCCATTCATTTTGTGAAGAACGTCACCACGCCGACCTTGATCCTTGTCGGAGACAGCGACGGCGAGGTGCCCATGGAGCAATCGCTGGAGTGGTACCACGCGCTCAAGACGATGAGAGTGCCGACGGAGATGGTGGTCTATCCCAACGAGGGGCACGTATTCTACAAACTTGGGGATGCGCGCGACTACTCACTCAGGATGCTGCGATGGTTCGACGAGTGGTTTGCAAAGGCGAAGCAATAGTCCGAAATAGGAACTAAATAGCGGCCGCTTGCAGCGGTTCCTCATCCGCCGGGTTGTCCTCGTGCGGAAGAGGAATATTTGCGACGACGCTTGTCCCCGAGCCATTCGATTCGATCTTGATTTCACCATGAAACTGCCGCATACGCTCGCGCAGCCCCCGGATACCGAGGCCTGATCCCCGCGTCTGAATCTCGATCAGGCGGCTGGGTGAAATGCCCTTACCGTCGTCACGGACCGCGACTCGTATCTCCCCGGCTTCACGGGAAATCTGAATCCGTGCCGTCTTGCTTCCGGAATGTCGGTGCACGTTAGTCAGGCTTTCCTGCACCAGGCGGAAGATCGCCAGCTCCATATCGGCTGGGAGCCTTCCGAGGTCCTCAGCAACGCTCAAGTCGACGGCGAGTCCGCTGCGCTCACCGAGTCCCTGCACGTACCAGCTCAGAGCCGATCGCAGGCCCGTTTCGTCCAGCAAGGGCGGATGCAGCAGATAGGAAGTCGTCCGTATTTCCCGATGCAACTGTTGCACCAGTTCCTGGATTTTCTCCCCTTCATTTGCGATGGCAGGGGCGGTGCTTTTCGCACTTTGAATCAATTGGGCGAGATTGATACCCAGGACCGTCAACGTCTGGCCGGCGCTGTCATGCAAATCGCGCGCCATGCGCCGTCGTTCTTCATCCTGCATTTTCATGAGACGGAGTGAAAGATCGCGCACCTGTTCGGATTGACGAAGCACATAAGCATTTCGATCTTCCAGTTCCTTGGTGCGAACCCGCACCTCCGCATCGAGCGTCTCGGCAAGCTTGCGGTAGTTCTCCTCCGCTCGCTTAAGGTCGGTAATGTCTACCCCGGTGGGATGAAGGAAGATCACCTGCCCGCTGTCGTCCACGATTGGGTAAAGCGCAAAGTCAACCAACCGCTCCGTTCCATCCGCCCATGAATAGTGAAGCATCTCGCGATAGGGAATGCCCTGCGCGACTAATGGCGTAGCCGCTCGAATTTTTTCCTGCGCCTCCGGGAAATTACGCCACCATGGTGTCTCCCAGAAGAGTTTTCCCAGGACATCGCTTGCCCGGTAGCCACAGGCATCAAGGCACATCCTGTTTGCCTCAATCACGCTCCCATCCTTGCTCATGATGCCGGCGAACACGGTGGTTTGCTCGAACACGGCGCGAAACTTAGCCGTTGCGGCAATGGCCTCGGCCGTCATCTTGCGCTCGCGGTCCTCCGCTCGCTTGCGGTCGGTGATATCAAGTGTCAGGCCATCAAAGCTCTTCGGCTGCCCGGTGGCGTCATAGAAAGCCCTTCCCATCGCCCGGATCACCTTTTCGCGGCCATCCGGAGCCACTGTCCGATATTCAGTGTCGTACGGCAGATCGTTCTCAATGCATTCGGCGATAGTCTGGCGCGTGCGTTCGCGGTCATCGGGATGCAAGCGATCAAAGAATTTCTGAATAGTTACGTCGGCATCCGCAGGCAGCCAGAAGTGTTCTTTCACCCTCGCGTCCCAAGTCAGCTTGTCGAAGGGAAGATCGCAGAACCAAAACCCCACCTGGGAGGCCTGTGCCACAAGGTCAAATCGTTCGCGATGCCGGCGCAGCGCTTCCTCGGCAGTTTTCCGCTCGGTTACGTCTCGCGTCACCGAGAGATGAACTAGCGTGCCGTCACGATTGCGCAGGGGCGCGGCATGGCTTTCCACGTGCCGCCGTTGCCCTTGGAGCCCCGCGACGACGAACTCCAGCGAGCCCTTCTCCCCCGAGCAGATACGTTGGTTGAAGCTGCGAAACCGCTCCCGGTCCTCGGGCGCGATGAGGTTATACACGCTGGTACCGACGACGGTAGCGGCGCAATCGGCACCGACCATTTTCAGTCCCGGGGAATTCATGTGCAGCAGCGTGCCGTCAGGCGCCACCAGTTTCACGCACTCCGGAGTGGTTTCGAAAATCGCGCGGAAGCGTTCCTCGTTTTCCCGCACGGCTTGCTCCACACGTTTTCTCTCCGTGACGTCGGAATGTATGCCGATCAGCCGCAGCGCCTTGCCTGCCGAATCGCGTACGATGCCGCCTTGTGAGTGTATCCAGCGCGTGCCTCCGTCAGGGAGAGTCGTCCGAAATTCAAAATCAAACGTTTCCTGGTTTGGATCCGCGTACATCTTCGACGACTCTTCAGCCACCCTGGCCACGTCGTCCGGATGTAACTTCGCACTCCATTCCGCCGCTGTAACGAACTCTCCGGCGGGAGAGAAGCCATAAATCGCCGCCAGTTGGGGATTCCATCGGCCGCGCTGGTTGATAAGGTCCCAGTCAACAATCGCCGTTTTCGAAGCGTCGAGCGCAAGCGCCAGGTGGCTTTGGCTTTCCCGCAGCGCTTCTTCAACTTGTTTTCGCGCCGTAATGTCGCGCGCGATCTTCGAGACGCCGATCACCTGGCCCTTGTGATTTCTAATGGGAGAAATCGTAAGGGAGACATCGATTCGTTTGCCGGATTTGGTAACACGAACGGTTTCGAAATGTTCGATTCGTTCGCCTTTGCGCAGACGCTGCAGGATCTGTGTCTCCTCATCTCTTCGTTCGGGCGGGATGATGAGTGTGATCGATTGGCCCACCGCCTCTTCCGCGGTGTAGCCGAAGATCCGCTTGGCTCCCGCGTTCCAGCTCTGGACGATTCCGTCGAGATCCTTGGAAACGATGGCGTCGTCTGACGACTCCACGATGGCGGCCAATCTCGCCCGCAATTCGCCAGCTTCGCGGCGCTCGTCGATGTCTTCAACTACGCTGATAAAGTGTTTGACCTTGCCTTCGCTATCCCTGGCCACGGACACCGTAATGTTGACCCAGACAGGTGTCCCGTCCTTGCGAATGTAGCGCTTCTCCATCGAAAACATACCCATGGAGCCGTTGAGCAGTTTTTCCGTTAGCGCCAGGTCCGCGGGAAGGTCCTCAGGATGCGTGACCTCCTGGAAGGTCATTTGCACGAGCTCGGCTTCGGTGTAGCCAAGGATCTCGCAGAGTTTCCTGTTCACGCGCAGCCAGCGGCCGTCGGGCCGCACATTTGCGACCCCTACCGCCGCGAGTTCGAAGGTCGAGCGGTACAGTTGCTCGCTTTCGCGAAGCGCCTGCTCGAACGCGGCGCTGCGCTGGAGAATTTCCTGCACATCCAGATGAGGGGACGGAAGGGGGCCGCCCCAAATCGCCGGATCAAAAAAGGGCTCATGTCGGGAAACCTTCTCCAAAGCTGCGATCAGGTCTTTGGCGATGGAACGTTTGGCGACATAGCCCCGTGCGCCCGCGTTCATTGCCTGGCGCGCCATTTCGGGCGACTCGTGCTGGCTGAGGATGAGCACTTCGCAATCAGGAAGAACGCTTCGGACCTGGCGAGTTGCCTCGAGACCATTGAGTCGCGGCATGCTCACGTCCATGACGATTACGTCCGGCTTGAGTGCGCGCGCCTTTTCCAATGCGTCCTGGCCGTCGGCAGCCTCGCCGCAGATTTCGTACTTCTTCTGGCTTAGGAGGAGCGAGCGCACACCGCGACGGACAACCTCGTGGTCATCGACGATCAAAACGCGCATGCAGGCTCCTCCCCGGAACTGCGGCATCAACTCTGGACGTGTCTCGTTCCGAAGGATGCTGTCCCGCCCGGAGAGCACGCACGGACCACTTGCCGACACATGATTCTCGATATGATACTCAACCGTCCACCCGTCTCCGTATAGGGTGAATCCTGTAGATGACTGAGAGGCAGCGCGCCTTTTAGGCTAATGGCAAGAATTCTAAGAATCGAGACTCATCTTCCCGGTGTAAATCGCCATGCCGACCACCGCATCAAGGCCGATGGGTAAACCCGTGCCGCCGCCTGGAAGTTCCTCGTGCGCCCGCGCCAGATCGGCTGTTTGATGCGAGCTATTTTTCAATCCTTTGCAGGCGGAAAAGAAGCGTTCCCCATCCCAGTTTCGACCGCATCTGTACCGGCACGTGATTTGCATCGTCGGAATACCAGACCCATATTTTGCCCTTCGACGTGAGCGGTCCCGAGGTGGCCTCGGCCGTCACTAGAACGGTGTGAAACGTGCCCGCGGGGACTTTGATCTGTTCGCGCTTCTCGACACTGGCGCGCACCATAGTGGTTTTTCCGTCGCTGATCGGAAACTCGTAGACGCTGCCGGGCTGCAGCGGGAGAGACTGCAAATAATAGAAGCCCGTGATCACATCCGTCGCGCACGCGGTTAAATCATTCTCCACGTGCTTGGCCTCGCCGGTCTTCAGACTCTTTTCGTCGAGCACGCTCTTCTTGTGCGCGTAGTCGAAATGAATGGACGTCTCGCGTTTGTGCGAGCCTTCTTCGCTATGCTTGGAGATGGAAATCGAGCAGAAGGTTCGCGGATCGAAGCGCGATTCGAAGCGGTCGTGCACGGGAAACAGGACGTTGACCACGCCTTGCGACTCGGCAATCGCGGTGACTTTACGTTCGCTCGCCGGCCGTCTCCAACCTCACCGTGCCCGTGCCCGCGGTAATCAGGTGCCACTCCGCAGAATAGACATAACTTTGGCCGTCAGGGAAAGGATAGTTGGGGCGCGGAGGCGTGATCTCTTTTGGTGTCGGCCCGATGGAAGGAGCTGAGGTTGCCTGATTTCCATGTACAACACTCGCCGGCCAACAAAGCAGCATGCCCATCGCGAGTGCGCACAGCAAACGGCCTGACCGGGCGGAGGTTTTTCCCAAGGTTCGTTCCGAGCGATGAATCGCCGACTAATGCAAACTGAAGATTACTACACTAACGGACGAAGAGCTTCACCATTAGGACGGCCAGCATGACAATACAGCCGATGGCCGCTTCATATTCGCGGTGCTTCCAGTAACGCTCCGAAGAATACTCGCCGCGCGCATTGCCGTAAGGCGTGAACCGCGGAAACAGACGGGGAACGTGACGGGCATAATCGTCGTAGCCCGGAAAGGCGTTGCGCAGATAACGCTCTTCGCCGGCAACTACCGGTACGTAAATAAGAAGGAGCGTCGCCAACATGATGGCAACCACCCACCAACTGCGAGCGGCCACCGCAAAGCCTGCGGCCATGAGCAGCGATCCGAGGTACAGCGGATTACGCGTGTAAGCATAGGGCCCGCTCGTGGTGAGCTGCTTGTCTTTCTGCACGTGGCCGGAAGCAAAACCGCGCAGCAGAAGCCCGGGCACCATGACCAGTGCGCCTGCAATCAATGACCTCGGAGTGGGCCGGGCCAGCCAGACGAAAAATGCCGCCGACAGAAATCCCAGAGGGATGCGAATGCGCCTCGCGATGCGTGCCCACGTCCAGCCTGGCTTCGGTGACGCGGATTGCAAGCTTTCGCTCATGCTGGCTCCCGCAAAAGTTGTTGCGCGGCCGCCGCGACCTCTTCCGGAGTAATTTCCAGCATGCCATGCTCGGTTTCGCGGTGTCGCGAATGGTCGGTCATGCTGCTTGCGCTCCGCAGCACAAGCGAGCGCGTCCCAAATGGCCCGTTGCGCGCGGGGTCTGTCGGTCCGAAAATAGCGACTACCGGAACCTTCAGGGCCGCCGCCAGATGCATTGGGCCCGTGTCACCGCCGATGAACAGGCTCGCGCGACGAGTCAATGAGATCAATTCGGCGATCGAACACGAGATTTTTTGCGCGCCGCCGGCACTGGCCTTCTCGACATCCTCGGCAAGTGCGTCTTCACCGGGGCCGTGGTTGATGAGCGACCGGATTCCTGCGCGCGCCAAGTCCTTTGCCACCGCGCCATAACGCTCGACCGGCCACTGTTTTGCTCCCCAACCTGCGCCGGGATTCAGAATTGCGAATTTTGTCTTCACGTTCAGCGCGTCAATTTTCTTCTCAGCGTCCGCGTCGACAGGGAATTCCACGTCGCAAGCGAGCGCTTTCGGAAGAGAGGAGCGCGGATGACCGAGCGGCGAAGACGCATACGAATTTACGGGTCTTCGAACGAACGCTCCCGCCAGGTCCAGCGCCTGCTCTACCACGTGCCGCCCGCTTGTCTGAACCTGGCGCGTATAAAACATGCTGGCGGCATTCTCCCGCGGCTGAGCGTCGCCTAACAAAACGGGAGCGCCCGAGCAACGGGCAAAAATCGCCGAACGCACCGCGCCCTGGAAGTCGATGGCCGCATCGTACTTGATGCCGCGCAACTCGCTCAGGCCGACAGCGATCTGCTGCCAGGTATGAAACGAGACCGGCGCGCGCCGGAATTGAGCCATGTCTACGGTGTGCACGCGGTCCACCAGCGGACGCTCGGACGACCGCCGCCCTGACCGCGGGTAGCGGAGGGTGCAGAGCAGTTCCGACCAGCGTTCGTCAATCAGCCAGCCCAGCGTGATATTCGGAAAAGCTGCGCGTAGCGCGGTGACGGCGGGCAATGTATGGATGATGTCGCCCATCGCGCTCAGTCGCACGACGAGCAAGCTCCGCAACTTTGCAAGGCCGGCGGCTTCGGACGATGCCAGGCTCATCGACGCCTCGGACGTTTTGGAATCATCTTCTTCGAGCGGATAATTTCGCTCGCCGAATGATCCTTCGGATCGCCGACGATGGCAACCCGTCCGCCGCAGGCCTCCACTTCTTCACGTTCGGGCACGCTCTCCACCGTGTAGTCAGTCCCCTTGGCCTGAAAGTCGGGCCGAATCTCGCGAACGATCGCCCGCACATTTTTTTCGGGAAAAATCACGACCGCGTCGACATCCGCGAGCGCGGCCAAAATCTCCGCGCGTTCTTTAGCCGGCATCACCGGCCGTCCGGGACCTTTCAATGCGCGCACGGAAGCATCGCTGTTTACCGCAACCACGAGCCTCCCGCCGAGTTCCCGGGCAGCATGCAGGTAGCGAGTGTGGCCCACATGCAAAACATCGAAGCAGCCATTCGCCAGGGTCACGCGTTCGCCAGACCGGCGCCAGAATTGCACACGTCGCCGAAGCTCTGCGCGCGAAACGATCTTCGGATGTGTTGATTTACTCAATGACCGATCGACTCAATGAATGAACTTGTATGAAGCTCCAGCCGTAGCTTCGATCGCACATTCAGGTTGCCGGGACCGAACGCCAATAGCCGTAAGCGAATTTCAATGCTCGCGCACAATTGGCGCTGCCTTCGCAAGCGCCTCCAGCAATTCCTGCTGGCTGACGGTGGCCGTGCCGCGCTTCATCACCACGATGCCACCGGCATAATTCGCGAGATGAGCGGCCTCTTCCGCCGTCGCTCCCGCCGCCAGCGCCGCAGCAAAGGTCGCGATCACCGTGTCGCCTGCGCCCGTAACGTCGGCCACTTCATCGCTGCCGAAAATCGGAATATCGATCGCCTTATGGCGGCGCGGAAATGCGACCATCCCATCCTTGCCGCGCGTAATGAGCAGCGACTCAAGGTTCATCTCGCCCACGATCTGATCTCCGGCGGCCAGCAGGCGGTCCCAATCGTCACCGATGCGGATGCCAAGGGCCTCTTCCACTTCGGACTCGTTCGGCGTCGCGGCCGTGATACCGGTGAATTCCAGCATGCGATGCCGCGAATCGAGCATGACCGGGACTCTCTCAAGGACCTTCTTCTCGCGAATCGCGTTGAGCAAAACCGGGGTCGCCGCGCCATATCCATAATCCGACACCAGCAGCGCGTCGGAGGCGCGTCCATATTCACGCGCGGCTAAAATGAGTTCGCGCCGCAGATGCGAATTCGGCCCTTCTGCCGGTTCGCGGTCCAGACGCACAACCTGTTGCCCGGCCGTGTGCGCAAAGCCCGCAAGAATGCGGGTCTTCGTCACGGTAGGATAGCTTTTGTCCTTCAAAATTCCGCTGACCGGAATGCGTTTGTGCCGGAAAGCGCGCAGCAGCAGCTTGCCCGCTTCGTCCTCGCCCACGATCCCGACGGGCAAAACATTCACTCCGAGGTCGGCAAGATTGTAGATCGCATTCGCGCCGCCGCCGGGCACAACCTTACGATCGCGATGTTTGAGGATGAGGACGGGCGCTTCGCGGGATACGCGCGAAATCTCGCCGAAAACAAATTCATCGGCGACCAGGTCCGCAAGCACGGTTACGGTGACCTTTGGAAATGACTCAACGATCCTTTGCAGCCGGCCGTTTTCTTTGGCGTGTTTTGTCATGGATCAACTGTCGATGCTGAGAGATTTGCAACTCAAGATTCTCTCATGAGCGGAGCCTTCACTCCCTCCTTCTTGCGAGGACAGTATCGAGGATGGTATCGACGATCTCATCGCCGTTTTCCAACGAGACATGCAGGCGCGCCACCGCTAGCGGTGACAGTTCTTTCGCCAGCGGGCCGAGATTCACCTCATCTTTCTCGGTAGTCACAAATCCGTCCGCACGAAATTGTTCTTTCGCAGCCTGCAAACGCCGGATGTCAGTAGCCCGATAACTGTGATGATCGCGAAACACGATCTCGGTTGCGGGGTTAGTTCCCGCCGCACGTGTCTGCGCGAAAAACTGCTCGGGGCAAGCGATCCCGCAGAAAACCACGGGCGAATGCAGTGCCCCCTCGAGACTGATCTGGCGCCTCATTTTCCAGATAGTCTTGCCGCTCAACGCTTGATGGCTGGCGTCCAAGTCATCCGGAATTACGATCGCATCAGCGCGTTCTAGCGACGATAACGGCTCCCGCAGCCGCCCCGCCGGAAGCAAACGATCGTCAAACTCCTGCCCGGTCATCAGTACGATGTCGAAGTCGCGCGCGAGGGAGCGGTGTTGAAAGCCGTCATCCAGAATGTGAAACTGCGCGTTGAATTTTTTTTCCGCCAGTCGTCCCGCTTCGTATCGGCTCTCTCCCACAATCACGGGAACACCAAGCCGGCGGGAAATCAGCAGCGGCTCATCGCCGAAATCGGCCGCGGTGCCGCCGGGATCCACCACCAGCACACCGCGTGTCTTTCTGCGATATCCGCGGGAGAGAATGTCAAACGCAATTCCGCGCGCTCTCACTAACTCGCCCAGCGCAATCACGAACGGCGTCTTGCCCGTGCCGCCCGTCGTCAGATTTCCCACGCTTACTACCGGCCTTTGCAGTCTTTTCGCGCGCAGCAGGCCGCGGTCATACAGGCTGTTTCGAAGTCCGCTGGCGGCCGCGTAAATTCCAGTCAGTGGATTCACCGGCTTTCTCCGTCGTCGCGGCGAACCCCGGCAGGAGTCCGGTCCATCAACTTCCTGATCGCGAGCACGGTGCGTGCCGTGGCGCCGCGCTGGGAGTCGAGCGCAGCCAGCGCATTGCGCCCGAGTTTCACGCGCTCTTCGCTGTTCTCAATCAGCTCCATGAAAACCAGGGCCAGTTCAGCCATTCCGACGACCCGAACCGCATTGCGGCTCTGAAAGAAATTGACGATGTCGCGGAAGTTTTCGTAGTGATTGCCGGTGACAATCGGGACTCCATACATCGCCGGCTCAATAATGTTGTGGCCTCCGCGCGGGACTAGGCTCCCGCCGACGAACGCCACCGTCGCCAACGAATACAACGCAGCCAGTTCCCCGATGCTGTCCAATATCAGCACCGCGCCCGCCAGCGATTCGCCGCTCCATAAAGACCGGCGCCATGCCCGGAACCCAAGCTGCTCGACCAGGCCCGCAACTTCAGCGAAGCGCTCCGGGTGTCGCGGCGCGAGGATCATCACTGCTTTCGGATGAGTCGCCAGGATATTCCGGAACGCCGATAACAGCAGGCCTTCCTCTTCTTCCAGCGTGCTGCCGCAGACAAGCACCGGACCCGGCGCCGCGTCTGCTCGAATGCCGGCGCGCAGACTCGCCGCAATCGACGGCATTGGGGGCGGTGCGACATCAAACTTCAAATTGCCCGAGACTGACGTTTTCGCCGCGGGCGCGCCGATCTCCGTCAGCCGCCGCTGGTCCTCCTCTGTCTGTGCAAGAAAAGTGTCGACATTCGCCAGCACCTTTGGAAGCCAGAAGCGCAGCCGACGGTAGCCAGGGAGCGAACGGTCGGAGATCCGGCAGTTGATGACGGCGATGCGAGCGCCGCTGCGTTTCGCCAGGCGCAGAAAATTAGGCCAAAACTCGGTCTCGGCGATCACACACAGTTCAGGTCGGAGCGCCTTCATATAGGGCCGCACGGCGAACGCAAAATCCACCGGAAAGTAAAAAACATTCTCGCCGCCAAACTTCTTCACTGCCAGCTTTTGCCCGGTGCTGGTGGTAGTGGAAACCAGCACGCGGTGCGACGGGAATTCACCCCGCAACTGCTCGACAACTGCGCCCGCTGCCACTACCTCGCCCACCGACACTGCATGTACCCAGATCACACGCTGGCCGCTCGAGCTTCAGCAGATGAGGCGGTACCGCTCCAAACCGCTGGCGCAATCCGGCGCGGTACTTGCCGTGACGCAACATCTGGAGCAGCCAGTAGGGCAGCGTGATCAACAAAAAACACGCGAGCAGCGCGCTGTAAAGTGCATACATGAATGAAGTCCCATTCTAAATGCCGTCACCGCGCCTCAAGAGAAAGCCTGGGCGTTATTTGCGCGAGGCGATTCCGCGGCACTTGGCCGCATCCTATAATCCACGTATGCAACAATCTCATCTCCAAGGGACGAACCTCGCCCGCTTGGCCGCCTTTGTATTCCTTCTTGTATCGATTTGTTCGCTGCCCGCGATCGCCGCCAAGGACTTTGTTATGCCGGATGCTCATCCCGCGCGCACCTATCCCGCGCACGACGAGCATCCGATGGAGAAGGTCGCCATCGCCGTCGATCCTTACGATGTCGAGTACAAGGCTTCGGTCTTCAGCGTGAACTATCGCAACTACGGCCTGTTACCGGTGTTCTTCGTCATCACCAATGACAGCGATCAGCCGGTTGCACTCAGCGACATGAAAGCCACGCTGGTCACGATTAACCGCAGTAAATTGTCGCCGGCTTCGACCGATGAACTGGTGCGGCGGCTGTCGCACCCTACGCGCAGCGCAACCGGTCGATCGATCCCGCTGCCGCTGCCCACCAGTAAAAAGGTGAAAGGCGCGGTCAGCCAGAAGACCATGGACGAGATCGACCGCTCGCAATTCGAAGCTCGTGCCGTTGAGCCCCATTCAACCGCGCGCGGATTTTTCTTCTTCGATGTCTCCGACATTTCGAATCCGCTGGCGGGCGCGAACTTCTATCTCACCGAGGTGCGCGACGCGAAAGGCAATGAGCTGATGTATTTTGAAATTCCGCTGGAGAAATACCTGAGCGCGCCGCAAAATTCGATCGAAGACAAAAAGCCATGAAATAATCACTCTCATGGCGGCCACTCCAACGCTCTCGGAAGCTGTTCTTGCCAGGTACGAGCCCGTAATCGGCCTCGAAGTCCACGTCCAACTGCTGACCGAGTCGAAAATTTTCTGTTCCTGCTCGACGCATTTTGGCGATCCTCCCAACACGAATGTTTGCCCGGTCTGCCTCGGACTTCCCGGCGCTTTGCCCGTGCTGAATCGCAAAGCGGTGGAATTCGCCGCGCTCGCGTCGATGGCGCTGAATTGCCGCGTCAATGAGACTTCCATCTTCGCGCGCAAAAACTATTTTTATCCCGACCTTCCTAAGGGCTACCAGATTTCGCAGTACGACAAACCGCTGGCCGAGCATGGATTCATCGAGATCGATATAAACGGCGGCAGGAAGAGAATCGGGATCACGCGCCTGCATCTCGAGGAAGATGCCGGCAAGAGCCTGCACGAAGGCTTTGCCGACGAGGCGAGTAAGACTGCGATCGATCTGAATCGCACCGGCGTTCCGCTGGCCGAGATTGTCAGCGAGCCTGATATGCGCTCGCCCGAAGAGGCCTATCAGTATCTGACGCGATTGAAGGAGATCATCCTTTACACCGGCGTGAGCGATTGCAACATGGAAGAAGGATCGCTGCGCTGCGATGCCAACATCAGCGTGCGCCCGCGCGGGCAGAAAGAGTTTGGCACAAAGACGGAGGTAAAAAACGTCAACTCCTTCCGCTTCATCCGCCAGGCGCTGGAATACGAAATTGAGCGCCACATCGGGATCATCGAATCGGGCGAGAGGATCACGCAGGAGACACGGCTTTTCAATGCGCATGAAGGGCGAACTTATGGCATGCGCTCGAAAGAGCAGGCGCACGATTATAGGTATTTCCCGGAGCCCGATCTGCTGCCGCTAGTGGTGGACGAAAAATGGCAGGCGCAGATTCGCGCCGCGCTAGCCGGAACTTCCAGAGGCGCGGCGTGAGCGCATGATGCGGGATTACGGGATCACCGCGGGAGACGCCTTGACGCTGACCTCGACGCGCGCGCTGGCCGATCAGTTCGAGTCCGCGGCCAGAGCGGCGAAGAATCCCAAGCGCGTTGCGAACCTGGTGCAGAGCGAGCTGATGGGTCGTCTGAAGGCGCGGTCGCTGGAACTTGAACAGTCGCCGATTTCGATGGCGGGAGTCGCCGCCTCGGCCGATCTGGTCGAAGCCGGAACGATCTCCGGAAAGATGCTGAAGGATCTTTATGATCTGAGCTTCGAGCGCGGCAAGGACTTTTCCGTGGTCTATGAAGAGGAAGGACGTCCCGAGCAATCGCGCGACACTTCGGCGCTGGAGAAGCTTGCCGACGAGTTGATCGCGGCGAATCCCAAGCAGGTCGAGCAGTATCGCGCCGGTAAGAAGACTATGCTCGGATTCTTCGTCGGGCAGATCATGAAGGCGTCAAAGGGGCAAGCCAATCCGCAATTGGTCAATGAGGTGGTGACGAAGAAGCTCGAAGGCTGACCGATCCTGCAAGCAGTAGCTGGAGGACTCGCTGCCGCGCGATGTGCAGCCCATTTTGGGTGTTGAACTCATGAAGGATTCTGCGCCAGCTAAGCGTCGATCATTGATAGCGACGCTAACCTAGTCGATGCTGTGTCGTCTATCCTTTGTCTTTCCTTGGCCTTGGCTTTTTTGACCGCATGTACTCATTAAAAAAAGTTTTCACGCTCGCGCTCGCCGCTCCCTTCATGGTGGTGATGTCTCGCGCCCAGTCCAATGGACATCCGGAAGCATCTCCCCAGATCGTCGAGAGCTCGCAAGGAAAAGCTGGCAATGCCGACCTCACGCCGGGACACGCTTATCGCGATTCTCTCGCTTCTGGGGGCAAGGGGCCGGAGATGGTTGTTCTGCCGGGCGGCAAGTTCGCTATGGGCAGCCCAGAAAATGAGGCCGGCCGCGAAGAGAATGAAGGACCCCTTCACATCGTCAGCGTGCGGAGCTTCGCGCTAGGGAAGTACCCCGTGACCCGCGGTGAGTTTGCTGCGTTCGTATCCGCGACGGGCTACAAAACCGACGCTGAGAAGAACACTCCTGTGCCCTTCCAACCCGCCGAATTGGGTACTCCGGTCGCCTGTTTTGCCTATAAGGGAGGTCAGGACAATGGCTGGAAAGCGGGTAGCAGTTGGCGCGATCCGGGCTATAAGCAGGAGGATAGCGAGCCGGCGGTGTGTTTGAGCTGGAACGACGCGCAGGCTTATGTCAACTGGCTGTCGCGCGAGACCGGAAAACCCTATCGCTTGCCCACGTCCGCTGAGATGGAATACGCGATTAGGGCGGGGTCGTCTGCCCCATATCCTTGGGGTTCGGCGGCAGACGATGTTTGTCAATATGGCAACGTTCGCGATGTAAACGCCAATGCGCGGTTTCCGCAATGGAAAAAAGGTGTCGCTTGTAACGATGGAGCTCTGTTCACCTCGGCCGTCGGCCATTATCGCAGCAACGCATTCGGTTTATTCGATACTGTCGGCAACGTGGAGGTGTGGACCGAGGACTGTGGTGCGGATAACTACGATTCTGCCCCGTCCGACGGTAGTGCTCAGCAGTCTCCGGGCTGCGAGCGGCGTACACTTCGCGGCTCCTCCTGGAACTTCGCACCCGCCAGCTTTCGCTCTGCTCATCGGGAGAATCCTCCCGCAGCGGGCCGCAGCTTCGACACTGGGTTAAGAGTGGCCGAGGACGTTGCGTACACCGAGCGTGGTACCGGTCCCGGGCGCTAAACCTACCTGAACGAACTTAGCGTCTCTACTTCGTCATCCCGGCGTTCTTCAGAATCTCATCCGCGTAGTAGTTGGTAACCTTGGCGTCGTCGCGAAGGCTCTCATAATACGCAGCTTTTAAGAGCTGCTCGCGCCGGTCGCGCAGCTGCTGCCGGATCGCCTGCTGGACGCGCGGATCGTTCAAATCGCGCTGGCCCGCCGGTTCCTTGTTCATCAGCTTTACGATCATGTACCCGTAAGTCTGATGATTCGCCGGATTGATCAGGGGAATGACCGGTGTATATTGGCCCGGCTTCAGCTTCATCACCGCATCGCGCGTGGCCGGGTCAACGCCTTTGAGCGCCGATTCCGGCACCATTCCGAAATCGCCGCCGTTATTAGCTGTCTCCGGGTCCTCGGAGTTGTTCATCGCCAGCGTCGCAAAATCGTCGCCGCTATCCAGCTTGTTGGCGATCATCTGGATTTTCTTCTTTGCCTCGGCATCGCTCTGCGCCTTGTTCTGCATATTGCGCACCTGCGGCCCGACCACGCCGGTGACCACAATTTTTGCCAGGTGATACTGCGGCTCGATCAGGTTGAACTCCGCTTTGTGTTCGTTGTAATAGGCCGCGACATCCTGATCGGTGATGTTGATATGCGAGGTGATTTCCTTGTTGAAGACCTTGTCCTGCGTGAGCGATCGCCGCAGGTCGCGCTTGAAGTCGTCGACGGAAATTTTCTTTTCCTCGAGCCGCTTGTTGAACTGTTCGGCGGTATAGGGGGACTTGATCTCGTTCAGCTTGCGGTCCACCTCTTCGTCGGTCGCCAGCAGTCCCAGCTTTTCAGCGCGCCGCATGAGGATCTCGGTCTGGATCAGCTCGTTTAGAATGCTCAGCCGCAAGCTTGTAGCCTGTTCGCCGGTCGGTTGCTGGTCCGATCCCGCCGTCTGGTTCGTGTAGTACTTGTCAACCTCGCTGCGGTAAATCTTGCGTCCATTAACGGTCGCCATGACGTCGCCGCCAACGCTGTCGCGGTTACATGCCCACAATCCAATCAATAGAAGCGCGCTTATAAGAGCTAAGCCGGCCCGCCCAATGCCTGGCAGCATGCGAATTTTCAATTCCCCCTCCAACGTTGGCAGTGCGTAATCAAATTTCGCGCACCCATTTCAGATCGATCTCACTTCGAAGCCGGGGCAGCCGCGGGTTTCGTATCCGCGTTCGCGCGCTTATGTTCCGGCGGAGCCACGCCGGCGTCCTTGAGCGCTTCATCCAGCGCCGCCCGCACATCCTCGATCGGAACTGCCCCATCCAACTTCTGGCCGTTGACGAACATCGCGGGAGTCGCGTTCACTCCGAGGTCGTCGCCCTCTTTCAGCGACGCGCGCACTGCTTTGTCATCCTGCGCCTTGAGGCAGGCTTGCAACTTGGCGTCGTCGAGCCTGTGCGTCCGTCCCTGCCCCTCGGCCAGCCGGTCAAGTTCCGCATTTTCGCCTTCACGTCCTTTCGAGGACACGGCGTGCTGGTTGGCGTGCAGGTAGTCCGCATAGTCCCAGTATGCGTCGGCCGACTGCGCGGCCAGACAATTGGCGTCGATCGCCGCATGCACCGCCCACGGATGAATCTCCTCCAATGGGTAATCCTTGTAAATAATCAGGATGCGATCGCCGTACTCTTTGAAGATTTCAGGAAAGAGCGTGGAGTGCATGCGCGAGCAAAAGGGACATTCAAAGTCGTCGTAATTCACGACCACGACCTTCGCATTCTTGTTGCCGCGTGTTGGCCGTCCGCTCAGGTCGATTTTCTTCATGACCTCGGCGTAAGGATCGGTGCCGAGATCCATCTTCGTCATACGCAAAAGCGTCTTGTGATCGTGCGATAGCAGAAATGCGTAAGGCTGAGCCTTGTCGGGACTGACGAAAGTGATGGTCAACTCGTCATAATTGGGAAAATCGCTGGGCCGCAGATTCCCGAGTTCCAGCTTCACATCCGGTGGAAGGGAATAATGCGCGCGCACCTGGCGGTCGATCTGTTGCACCAGTTCGCCCGACAGGACTGGCGAAGACGCCGAGGGAGACGAAGCAGAGGATGCCGGAGCGGGAGCCGGCTTGGAAGACGGGGAGCCATGCGAAGGCGTTTGGGCGGAGCAGCCCATACAAGCCATTAAAAGAAATACACAAGCACTACGAACCATAAGCAAAAGCCACCTGAACGTGCCGAATCAGCTGATTATCTCATGCACTGCGGGGTGGATGCGCAAGGACAAAGTCCCGGCCGGCTGACAAACGGCGCACTTTACGACGCTTTGGAACTCTGGTCCTGAGTTTCGCGGACCTGCCTGGGGCTTTGTGACTTCACCAGATCTTCCGCCGTGAGCAGCTGATTCATCGATCCCGAGCGAAAGCCTTCCACGTCGAGGGTGACGAACTTGAAGCCCAATCCTTTGAAAATCGCCGTAAACTGGCGCGCCATTTCTGCGTTCCATGCGCGGGGCAACTCATCTGTTGCAATCTCTATCCGGACAATCTCCCCATGATGGCGCACACGAAATTGCCGGAACCCAAGTCCGCGCAGCGCATCTTCCCCGCGCTCGATGACGCTCAAAGCCTCGGGCGTAACTTCTCGTCCGTACTCGAGGCGCGACGACAGGCACGCCGAAGCCGGTTTCTCCCACACGCGTAGCCCAGCCTGGCGCGCGAGTTCACGAATCTCCAGCTTGGTGAGCCGCGCCTCCAGCAGTGGCGCCAGTACGTGGTGCTGGCGCGCGGCCTGCTGTCCCGGGCGGAAATCGCTTTCGTCGTCGGCGTTCACTCCGTAAGCTACTGCATCAAAGCCACGAGCAGCGCGGAATTTCTCAAGCACGTTAAACAATTCGTCTTTGCAGTGGAAGCAACGCATGGCATCGTTGCGGGCGTAAGCCGGATTCTCCAACTCGCGGGTCTCGACCACTTCCACCGGAATCTTCTGTTCGCGGGCGAAGGCAAGCGCATCTTCGAGATGGGTCCGGGCCAGGCTCGCCGAATCCGCAATCACCGCTCGCATACGCTCGCCCAGAACCTCGTGTGCAATCCAGGCCAGGAATGCGGAGTCGACGCCTCCCGAGTAAGCGACAATCAGGCCGGGTCGCGCAGCCACCAGCTCGCGCAGGCGCGCGGCCTTTTCCTTGAGATTTGTCTCTACAGTCACTGTGTGCATTTTAGTTGAATATGCTGGCGTGGAGTTGCCCGGCAGCGCGATTAATACAGCCTCTCCTGGCGCTTCAGATTGCCAAAGCTTGCCACATTGGCCAACGTAAAGCTGAAGCGATATTGGTTCTCATTCCGGACCGCCCCCAGCGCAAAGCGGCGGTATTCCAGGCTCAAGCCGCAGCAATCCCAGTTATAGCTGGCCTGCGCGGTGGCGTATTGCAGATTCCCTTCGTTCGAGTCGAAGCCGAAGCTGGCGGCTGCGCTCACTCCCGGTTTGTTGAGCTGCCCGTATCCTGCCAGCACGCGAAACTGATGAAAGCTATTCTGGCCGGCAAGGATCGATCCCTTCGTGGCTTCCAGCACCCGCAGGAATGCGTCGCCTCCGCCGATCGTGAACGGCCCATAGTGATAATTCACCAGCGCGGTACTGCCATTGATCTGTCCCGTCTTGGTGTCGTAATCAACGTCCCATTCCGTGTTGGTGCGCAAGCTTGTTTCCACCCGCAGGCGCGAGACAATCGGCGCAAAGTTGCGCCGCGTGTTCAGAAACGCAATTCCAGTAAAGTCCGCCGTGCTGGTGAAAACGTTGCGCGCTCCCGGAACAAACGCTCCCCCAAAAGTCGGATCGAAGTAATACTTCTGTCCAATTTCCCAACTCACGACTTCACGCGGTCCAGTGGCGCAGCGCTGCTTCTCTGGTGTGGGCGCCTCCCATGGCACCGCGCCTACTTGCGGCGGTGCGCCTACATTGAGCGTGCTCATCGCCTGCACGTCGCAATCGCGTATTGGGATCGAGCCGCTTCGCATAAATGCGGTTCACGACGCTGTACTCGATCTCATTCGTATCGCTCAGAACGTCGGTCGAATCGAAGCGCACGACGTCCGCAAAATTGTTGATGCCATTCACGTAGTCATAGCGCATGCGCGGCTCGAGTACATGTTTCCATTTCCGCCGCAGCCACGGATGCTCAAATACTTTCTCGACCGAGGGCGCCTGCAAATCGAACGACGCTTCCAGCGATTTCCGGTTCAACAGGTTGTTGGAGGCCGTGCCGTTCGCGGGATCTATGCTCTGGGTATAGGCCGTGTCCCGCAGCGTGAGAGCGGGCCGCATTGACCAACCCTGCCACTGTAAGGGCATCGCGATCGTGGGGGCCAGATCGAACCTCCCGACCAGGGCCGCCGTGCGGAATCCCAATTCGCGCCTCTGTAGTCCCTCTGCCGCGCTGTTCAACGACCAGTACAGCGGTGTCGTGCCCAGTTGTCGCTCCTCGCTCCCGATGAAAAAACTTGGTGTGTGCAAAATCCGGATCAGCTCCGTCGACGTGATTGCCGTGCATCCCGAGCCTGTCCCAGTCCCGGGAACGCACACGTCGAAGTTCTGGTAGCGCTCGGCCAGCGCATTGAAGTGAAAACCATTCGTCGTGTTGGAAAGGAAAATCTGCGATTTCACTTCCGAGTCGATTGCCTGCGCGTAGACGTCGGTGAAGGCAATGCGATAGACGAACGAGCTAAGGTAATCCACATTCGCGACGCCCCGCACCGTTCCAAAGGGATGATCGGCCTGAAACCGCGCGTCCTCGCCGCCCTGGTTTTGCACACGGCCGCCCGTCTGAATGCCACGGTCGACCACGCCCGAGTATGAGAACCACACGTACGAACTCTCGCTCGGACGCAGGCGAAACGTGCCTTCCTGCGCCCAGCCCCGCTTCGAGTAATACTCCGCGCCCAGCGTCACATCCGAACTCCGGTTCAATACCCAATAGATGGAGTCGCCCGCAATATAGCCCTTGGTAGAGGAATTCCCGAGCCCGGGAATCAGCAGTCCACTCTGCCGCGTCTGCTGCACCGGATGGGTGACATAAGGAAAATAAAAAACCGGAACCCCCATCAGGGTGAACTCGCTGTCATGGATCTTGGCCGTGCTGTCCACATCCACCGTCATCTCGCGCGCGTGGAACTGCCACTTCGGGCGCGGCAGGTGGCATGTCGTCACCGTCCCTTGCCTGACCAGATAACGGTCGGGGCCGTTCTTTTCGACGACTTTTCCGGTAAAGGTAAAGGGATTCGTCGATGTCAGAACATATTGCGACCGGCGTCCCTTGAAGCCCACCGTTCCCGCCACGTCGTAAAACTTTCCGAATTCAGTCTGGATGTTGTATGTCCCATGGCTCGCCTCGACGTGCTCGTCGTAGGGACCGCCCTCCAGCACCATGTGTCCCTGCAACTCGCTCTCGCCGGTATCGGAGTTGTAGGTAATCTCGTCGGCCTGAAGGATGTAGGTGCGATAGTCGATCTCGGCATTGCCGCGCAGATGATAGACCGCGCCGGTTTTCTCTTGCTCCACCGCCTTGATCGTGACTTCTTCCCGGGTTTGGCTCTCGGGTGCCGATAGCAAAGGAGGCGTCTGGCTGGTAACTATCCGGGGTGCGAGAAGCAGATGACACAGCACCAGGGCCGTGATAATCATTTGAGAGCGGGTGGTCATTCGCGCGTGGTCACAAAAGCGTGGTCATCCGAACATGCTTTAAAAAATAATCATGCGCAGATGCGTGACATGGTCACCTGTGCGCACGTGCCTGCCTTGTCGCGTTTGCTGACTGGAACGAGTTGACCTTAGCACGCGGGCGGCAGGCGAAGCAAAGTTGTGAAACAAAGTTTGTGGGTCAGGTTTGCGAAAGTGTCTTGCCCTCTTATCTGGTCTCAATGATTCTCGCCAAGCCCGCTCTGGCTGGCATTCTCCGCGACCGTTCGAAGGCTGGCTGGATTGGCTGGACCCTAGCGTTCATGGGGTGCACGACAAAAGCGTTGGAGATATGCAGCCGCTCCAACTGCAGATGGATAGTAAAACGACTCAGAGAACGAGTTGTAAAGAATGACTGGTTTGACCAACTCCGCAAGCGACGGCGATCTCGCCACCCAGCCCCAGCTCGCCGATCTGGGCGCCATCGTCGAGCGGCAAAACCTCCCTGCGCCGCCGGAGCTCGAGCCCTGGCGCGATGAGGTCGCGGCACGCCTCGGCCCGCTATCGAGCCCGCCGCAAGCCCCGGGCGCCGCGCTACCCGTCATTGCTGTTGCCGTTCGAATCTCCAGAAATCCGGCATCGCGCGGCGACGGCGCCCTCGATATCGGAGACAGTGGCAATACAGTCGGCGACGAATTTAGCGCTCGACGAATCGCAACCCTCGACGGAGTTGTCACACGTCATGCGCGTTGCCATGCCGGAAGTGGAGTCCGATTCAGCAGCGCCGATTCCTCAGCCCGCCACCCACTTTGCTCCCGAGCCCACCGCCAAGATCATCGAATTCCCGCGCTCCGCGGCGATCCCGATCGTTCGTACCAGTACCCTCGCCGATCCCATCTTCGATCGCCCGCGCATCGTGGAAGCGCCAGAAGTCGTGCCGCCTCCGCCCGCGATGGGTGGCATACTGATCGAACCTGCGCCCAGACCGGCGGGCGAGGCCCGCTCCCCGGAGGCAAAAATTCAGTCGGCATCGGTCCCGCGCCGCCTGCTCGCTACCGCGGTCGACGGCCTCATCCTGGCGGCTGCTCTTTCGGCCTTCGCCGCCATTTTTCTTCGATTCAATCCGCTACGTTCGCCGCTTCTATTGCTCGTGGGAGCTCTAGCCGCTTTCGCCGTGTCGCTCTGGTTCGTTTATCAATTCGTATTTATCGTCTATACCGGTTCAACCCTCGGGCTCCGCGTAGCGGGCCTCAAACTGGTCAGATTCGATGGATCTCCCGTCCCTCGCCGCCTGCGCCGCTGGCGCGTCCTCGGATCGATGCTTTCCGGGTTCTCCGCCGGACTCGGCTATCTCTGGTGTTTCCTCGATTCGGAGTCGCTTTGCTGGCACGACCGCATCACCCGTACTCACTTGCGGGCCGCGAAATGACGATGCCCGCCGCAAAATTGTCCGCCCCGTAAGCGCGAAAAGGCCCCAGCCGGAACGACTGGGGCTTTCAATCAACATTAAAGCTAGCTCGCTTTTTTACCGCATTTTCCGCCGCAGCAAGTCATCGCGGATTTGTCGCTCTTCTCGCAGCATTTGCCCTCCGGGCACGCGCCGTTTTTCTTGCACGCCTCAGCGCAATCCTTACTATCCTTCTCGCCGCAGCATGATTTGCCGTCTTTCTCGCACTTGGCCTGGTCTTTATTTTTATCTTTGCCGCAGCAGCCCGAATCCTTGCCGCAGCATGCCATAGCCTCCTTACCTTCAGCACTCGCGTGATGGCCGCAGGACATCGCGCCCTCGCCATGGTGGCAACAACTCTTGGCCTCCGTTTTCGGATGTGGAATTAGGATTCGAACCCGATGGGTTCTCCTGCGCCCACGCAACCAGTGAAAGCGCCAATAAGACGGCAAACAATTTGAATTTCATAAGATCTCCTATTTGGTTATGAATGCGATATGTCGCGCGACCAATCACGGTCGCAGAGAACTGGAAGCCAGGGAGGAGTTGGTTCTAAACGCGAAGGATCATGCCGAAAATATTCGGAGGCGGGCTGACGGAAACCGTGTTCCCAGGGATCGTCTTCGTCACGGTGAGACACGCTGCCATCGCCTCGGGCGCCGGCGCGGGCGTCGCATCGCGGCGCAGGCTCTGTACGCTACTCGCCGTCGCGGGCACGCTCTGCGGTCCCTGCCGGAAGCAGCAGCTATGCGGGTCGTCGCATCCCGGGGCGGCTGACCCAACTTCAAGTACGATGGCAAGGCGTACGTCATGAAACCCCGGGCAACAGGGTCGATGGGAAACGTTTTGTGGCTGCTGTGACTCAGCCTCGGGGTGATGATGATGTGCGTGAGGCGCCGCCGGCATATCCGCGGCCGTCTCATGTCCCGGAAGCATGTGGCCGGCGTGCATGGCCAGCATCGGAGCCATCGCCATTTCAGCCCAGGCCGCTATAACCACGAGCAGGGCCGACGCAATTGCTTTCCTGATCATCAAAAAAAGTCTGGCAGAGTACGACCCGCCGCAATGTGATCCAAATCACACGCTGAAGTGAGGGTGCCAGGCGCGGCCGTGCCCCGCCGCCCCGCCGCTTGTCGACATCTCGATTCACGGCGCGCGAAGCCTGTTACACCAAACTTTCCAACGCCGCCCGCAACTCGCCAAACTGAAACCTGTATCCGCTCTCCTCCAACCTCGAGGGCTTCACATGCTGGCTGGCAAGAAACATCTCTTCCGCTGCCATCTTGCTGAACGCCAGACCCAGCGCAAATCCCGGTACAGGGAAAATTGCCGGACGTCCCAGAACGGACGCCAGGACCTTCGTAAATTCCGCATTCCGCACCGCATTCGGGCCGACCATGTTCACTGGCCCTGAAACCGACTCTGTGGCGATGGCGTGCTGAATCCCGCCCACCAGGTCGTCAATGTGAATCCAGCTCCACCATTGTTTCCCCGATCCAATCCGCCCGCCCAGTCCTAGTTTGAAGGGCGTCAGCATCTTGCCCAGGGCGCCGCCCTTCGCGCTCAACACCAGACCCGTCCTAAGATTTACCGTACGAATCCCCGCATCCACCGCGACCCGACTGGCTTCCTCCCACTCTCGGCAAACCTCGGGCAAGAATCCCTGCCCACGCGTGCTCTGCTCGGTCAAGATCTCTTCGCCCCGGTCTCCATAGAATCCAATGGCCGAGGCGCAAATGAATACCTTGGGTTTGGACTCAGCCCATGCCAAAGCGGTAGCGAGATTGTGCGTCCCACGCACGCGGCTATCGCGGATCGCTTTCTTCTTGCTCTCCGTCCATCGTCCCGCAATGCTTTCACCCGCCAGATGCACCACGACATCAAATCCTGACACCAGGCTCGCCGCCAGCCCTGTGCCCACGTCTTTGGCCATCGGGTCCCAGGCAATCGACGCTGAGCCTTGACTGCTCGCCCGCGCCAGTCGTACCACCTGCACACCCTGAGCCTCAACCTGAGCCGACAACGCCGACCCAATCAGTCCCGATGCTCCGCTGATTAATACGCGATTCATACCTCGACCCCAGACTGTACTCTAACAGCCCTCGCCATGCTCCCGCGTTTGGGTGCGCAGCTGACGGTTCCGCGATGAAATAACCTCCCCTGCGGTAAAATCCATCATGGCGACGTTGCGGGAACAAGTCGCGACCAGCGTACTCACGGTTACCCGCTTCCGCGAGCTGATGCGGAAGCTGCGCGAGAACCGTCCCAACGACGATCTCAATCTCGTCAAGCGCGCCTATGAGTTCTCCCAAAGGCACCATGCCGGCCAACTCCGCGCCTCCGGCGAGCCCTACCTCGTCCATCCTCTCGAAGTGGGCAACGTTCTCGCCGACATGCGGATGGATGCGGTCTCCATTGCGGCGGGCCTTCTCCACGACTCGGTTGAAGATACCTCCGTCACCACCGTCGAAATTCGTCAGGAATTCGGCGAGCAGGTCGCCCACATCGTCGAGGGCGTCACCAAGATCAGCAAAATCGACTTCTCCAGCAAAGAAGAAGCCCAGGCCGAGAACCTTCGCAAAATGATGCTGGCCATGGTCGACGATATCCGCGTCGTCCTGATCAAACTCGCCGACCGCCTGCACAACATGCGCACCCTCGAGCATCTCAATCCCGAACGTCAGAACAAGATCGCCCGCGAGACTCTCGACATCTACGCTCCTATCGCCCACCGCTTAGGCATGGGCAAAATCCGCGGCGAACTCGAAGATTTGGGATTCAAATATGTCGATCCCATTGGCTTCGAGCAAGTCCGTACGGCCGTTGAGTCTCGCCGCAAGGCTGGTGAGGCCTTCATGGCTCGCGTCGAAGCTACGCTCCGCGACGGCCTCAAGGAAGCCGGCATCACCGGCCGCGTCGAAAGCCGCGTTAAACGGCTCTACAGCATTCACAAGAAACTCATTCGCCAACGCATCAGCGTCGACCAGGTCTACGACCTCTATGCGATGCGCGTGATCACCAACTCCGTGCAGGATTGCTACGCTGTCCTCGGTATCATCCACAACCTCTGGCGACCGGTACCTGGCCGAATTAAAGACTTCATCGCCATGCCCCGCCCCAACCTCTACCAGTCCCTCCACACCTCAGTGATCACCGAAACCGGCGAGACATTCGAAATCCAGATCCGCACCGAAGAGATGCACAAGATGTGCGAGGAGGGCATCGCCGCTCACTGGAAATATAAAGATGGCCCCGTCTCCGCGCAGGACGAGCAGCGCCTGGCATGGCTCCGCCAGGTGGTCGAGTGGCAGCGCGACGTCTCCGATCCCAACGAATTTCTTTCCACCCTCAAAGTCGATCTCTACCCGGAAGAGGTCTACACCTTCACCCCCAAGGGGAAAGTTCTGGTTCTGCCGCGCGAATCCACGCCGATCGATTTCGCCTACACCATTCACACCGAAGTCGGCCACGCCTGCACTGGCGCAAAGGTAAATGGGCGCATGGTTCCGTTGCGCCACAAACTCCACTCCGGCGACATCGTCGAAATCATCACCCAGCCCGGACACAAGCCCAGCCGCGACTGGCTCGCCATCGTGAAGTCTTCGCGCGCCCGCAACAAGATCAAGCACTGGCTCAACGTTCACCAGCGCGAGCGTGCCATAGAAATTGGGCGCAAGCTCATCGAAAAAGAAGCGCGCAAATATCGTATTTCGCTGAAAGACATCAAGGAAGCCGACCTCCAGCGCGCCGCCAGCGACTACGGCCTCGGCCGTCCTGATGATCTGATGGCGGGTATTGGCTACGGCAAATACTCCGCCCGGCAGGTCTTGGCGAAATTCACTCCCGCCGGCGCCGAGCCTATGTCTGACACCGAGGAGCAGGCCGCGTCACACGGCTTTACCAGCGTGGTCCGCCGCGTCTTCGGAGGCGACTCCGACGCCATCGTCGTCAAAGGCCAGGGAGACCTGCTCGTCTACCGCGCTCGATGCTGCAACCCGATTCGCGGCGAGTCGATCGTCGGATACGTCACGCGCGGCAAGGGCATTGCCGTGCACTCCACTAACTGTCCAAACGTTACCAATCTTCTCTACGAACCCGAGCGCAAAATCGACGTCCTCTGGGCCGGAGACAAGGAAGGCCAACCCGTCTCTTATCCCGGTAAAAATCACGCTTCTCTGCGACGACCGTTTCGGCATGCTCAAACAGATCACCGCCGTCATCAGCGACACGCACACCAACATTCGCGACATCTCGGCCCGCACTGAAAATGGCCAGGCCAACGTAGACGTCGTCCTCGAAATCGCCGACCTCAAGCATCTGCAGCGCATCATCGACGGCGTCCGTCAAATCCCCGGTGTCCACGACGTACAGCGCCTTCAGAAAATCTAGGCGGCTACGACTGTTTATTGATCCCCACTTTGAGGTCGCATTTTGCGACCTCAAACATTCGCTGCCGGAAGTTCAAAGCCGATCTTTCGTCCAGGAGCGTCGGGCGGTTTCATCATCTCCTGAATCGCGTCGACGATCTCCTGAATCTGTGCATCGTGATTCCCCACCTTATTTTCCAGCTCTTTCAACTTTGCGAAGATCTTCTGATTCGTAGCCAGCGCCTCGCGCATCCGCACAAACGCCCGCACCACAAAAATGCTCATCTCAACCGCTCTTTTCGAATTCAACACCGTCGCCGCCATAATGGCGCCATGTTCTGTGAACGCAAACGGCAGGTAGCGTCTCCCGCCTCTGGAAGCTCCCTTCTTCGCGGCCTTTGCCGTCCGTCCGCGTCCCTCCTTTGAGGTTGCAATTTGCAACCTCAAATCTTTCTCACTGGTACGGAATACAAAATCCGCTGGAAATCGCTCCGCGTTGCGCTTCACTTGCTGATTCAATCTCTTGACCTCGACGCCATAAAGTTCCGCCAAATCGGCGTCAAGAATTATCTTGCGGCCTCGCATCACCAAAATTTTCGATTCGACTCTTTTTGTAAGCACCGTGATTTTCTGCCTCATGTTTCTCTCCGCGCAACGCTGATCTCCGCATGCTACACCGAACTAACCTCCCACATTCGGGGTCGCGTGGCTGTGACGCGTGGCCCCCCGCAAATGTGATGAATCTTTCCGGTTCGGTAATAGATCGATGGCCTCAACATCCCCTCGCCTTTGAGGTTGCAAATTGCAACCTCAAACATCGCCCTCCAATCGGAGGGTTAATCATTCTGGGACGCATCGAGTCGAAGGCCGCCTCGTTTCGCATAATATGGGTTCGCCGACCATGAGATTGAGCAGCGCAGCCCTGTCCAAATTCGCGCCTGCGCTCGCCTGCGCCATCGTTGTGGTCGCGGTTATCCGAATTCTTGCCTCCTACGGCACAACTGCCCAGGCCTTCGACGAACCCTGCCACGTTGCCGCGGGCATCGAGTTCCTCGATCACGGAACCTACGCTCTCGATCCCGTGCACCCTCCTCTGGCGCGCATCGCGATCGGTTTGCCGCTCCTGCTCGCCGGTGAGCGCTATCCGCATCTTTCCGATAACGATCGCGGCCGTGATGATTACAACGTCGTGGGCAATCACATCCTTTATGACTCCGGTCACTTTGCCCGCAATCTGCTTTTAGCCCGCCTCGGCGTGCTTCCATTTTTTCTTCTTGGCGCATGGGTTGTGTATCGATGGGCGATGCACGCGAGTGGAAAGCCAGCCGCGATGATCGCCGTTTTTCTTTTCTGCACGACTCCGGCAGTGCTCGCATTTTCGAGCATCGCCTATACCGACATCGTCGCGGCTTCGACTCAACTGGCCGCCATGTTCTGCTTCGCGCTCTGGTTAGAAACGCCAAGCCGGAGCAGGACGCTCTTAATGGCCCTGACATTCGGCCTCGCGCTCCTGGCGAAGTTCACCACGTTTCTTTATCTCTCCTCTGCCTGTCTCTTGATGGCCGGCATCTGGATATGGAAGCGCAGCGGAACGAAACCTGTGGATTGGGCCGCACGATCGCGGAAACTCATCTTCGCGCTGGCGCTCGCTCTGCTCATCGTCTGGGGAGGATACCGGTTCTCGAGTCCGCCATCTGCATGAAGTCACCGGCATCACCTCGTCTAACATGCCGAGCTTTCAGCACCTGCCCGCTCCTTTACGTTCTCCGGCGCGGCGACTGATCTTGTACGATCCGCTTCTGCCCGCGCCTGAATTATTGAACGGCTTGGCTAAAGCCTGGTTCCTGAACAAAATCGGAACGCAGTCCTATTTGCTTGAGCGCACAAAAACGGGCGGATGGTGGTACTTCTTTCTCCTGGCCATTGGGGTGAAAACGCCGCTGCCACTGCTCATTCTTTTCGGAATCGGTCTGGCTGCACTGGTCGCGCGCCAGCATTGGATTCCGGCCATGCCGTTGGCGTCGCTCCTCGGTATCCTCCTGATTACGATGCGCGTCAGCTACCAGGTAGGCACGCGCCACGTGCTGGTCGTATTGCCATTGGCGGCGCTGGTTGCGGGGATCGGAACTGCGGTGTTGTTCGAACACCTCGATGGCACGTGGGAATCGGCAGGCCCCCAGTCAACCCGCAACTGGCGTTTCGCGTTTTCCGTCTCCGTGGTTTTGCTGCTTCTTTGTGTGGCAAGCTTCCGAAAGCCTCTAAGTCTCAGCCTGACTTCCTCGCCTATTTCAATCAACTGGCGGGCAAGGATCCCAGCGCCGTGCTGGTCATGGGGTGTGATCTCGATTGCGGTGAGGATCTCTACCGTCTGTCCGCCGAACTTCATCGTCTGCGCGTCGATCACCTCACGCTGGCCATCTGGAGCAGCGCCGACGTCAGCCGCTATGGCCTCCCGGATTATGAAGTTGCTGATGACACCAAGCCGCTGCAAGGCTGGATTGCCGTGAGTGCGAGGGCAGCACGCATCGGCGACGTGCTCCATCAATCCATATCGACCGCCTATCTGGCCGAGCTTGAGTCCCAGAAGCCTGTAGCAAACGTGGGCAAGACGATCCGCCTCTACCATTTGCCGGAATCCTCCCCGGTCGCCCAGCGCCGATAGTACCCTGAATCCCTTATATCCCGGGGCCTTGTCAATCCGGGCTACGCTCCCATCCGCCGCACGTTTTCCAGTATCATAGAGGTACATTTTCCCGGAGGGGTGATGGCAGTTCCTGTATCTCAAATGTGGACGGTGGCGACCTATGTCCTGCGCCAGAAACTCGCCGGACGCAAGCGCTACCCGCTCGTCCTCATGCTCGAACCGCTTTTCCGCTGCAACCTCGCCTGCGCCGGATGCGGCAAGATCCAGTACCCGGCCCACGTGCTGAAAACCGATCTCTCCCCGGAAGACTGCTTCAAAGCCGTTGACGAGTGCGCCGCCCCCATGGTCTCCATCCCCGGCGGCGAGCCGCTCATGCACCCGCAGATCGACGAAATTGTCGAAGGCCTGGTCGCCCGCAAGAAATATATTTACCTCTGCACCAACGCGCTGCTGCTCAAGGAAAAGCTGCACCTGTTCAAGCCCAGCAAGTACCTGAGCTTCTCCGTCCACGTCGACGGCCAGAAAGAGCACCACGATTTTTCCGTGTGCCGCGAAGGCGGATACGAAATCGCGTTAGACGGCATCCGCGCCGCCATCGACGCCGGTTTCCGCGTCACCACGAACACAACGCTGTTCGACGGCGCCGATCCCAAGAGCGTGCGCACATTCTTCGACGAGATGATGGAAGTCGGCGTCGAGAGCATGATGGTCTCGCCCGGCTACTCCTACGACAAGGCTCCCGACCAGAAGCATTTCATGGGACGCGCCCGCACCCGCCGCCTCTTCCGCGCCATGCTTTCGAATCGCAAGAAGACCTGGCGCTTCAATCAGTCGCCACTCTTTCTCGAATATCTGATGGGCAAGCGCAACTACAAATGCACGCCCTGGGGCATGCCGACCTACAACATCTTCGGATGGCAGAAGCCCTGCTACCTGCTGCAGGATGGCTACGCCGAGTCCTACAAAGAGCTGATGGAAACGACCGAGTGGGAGAGCTACGGCACTGAGTCCGGCAATCCGCAGTGCGCGAACTGCATGGTGCATTGCGGCTACGAACCTTCGTCGGTGGACGACACCTTCGGCTCGCTGCGCGGATTCGTCGATACGGTCAAGGCGACCTTCGCGCTCTATCCGGACAAAGACGCGCTCGACGATCTCGGTCGCGAAGTTCGGCCAGTGCATTCCTACAACCCGCTGATACAAATCGACAGCGGCCAGATGGCCTCCTCGCAGCCACGCCCATCCGCCGTCGAAGAAACCCACGCATGAGTGGTCGCGAACACGGGCACGAAGCCCCCTCCCCACCACACCGCTCCGCAGGCCGCGCCAGCGCAGTCGCGGTCGGCCGACGAACTCGAGGTAGTGCCTGGCTTCGAGCGCGAAAACCTCCAGGGCTGGATTCCGGAGCTCGCCACCGAAGCCGACATCCGCGCGGTAATCGAAAAAGCCTTCGACTACCGCGGTGACGTCACCGTCACGAGAAAAGACAACTCGCAAGTCACTGGTTATCTTTTCGACCGCCGCATCGGCAAAACGCTCGACGACTCCGTCGTCCGCCTGATCCTCGAGACCGGTAAGGATCGTCCCGCCATCCCGTATTCCGAAATCGCCGGCATAGCCTTCACTGGCCGTGACACCGCCGCCGGCAAAAGCTACGAAGCTTGGGTCAAGAAATATTGGGAAAAGCGCGCCGCGGGCGAAAAAAATATTTCCCTCGAACCTGAGTCGCTGGAGTAGATTCTTGTTGCGTCTTATTTCGCCGTGAAGCGTTTCCTTCGTATAGCCGTCGTCACATTGGCGGCCATAGTCCTGGCTGCGGGCGTCCTGCTGTTCGGCACCTACCATCACTACGATCGGGAAACTCTCGCCCTCGACGATGCTGCGCGCAAGACCAATGTTATCCGCGAGTTTGGTGGAAGTTACGTGCGCTTGCCCGCGGGTGTTACTCACTACGAACTCGCCGGCCCTGACAACGCTCCAACCGTCGTATTAGTCCACGGGTTTTCCGTTCCGTATTACATCTGGGACCCAACATTCCAGGCTCTGATCGCGGGTGGCTTCCGCGTCCTGCGCTATGACCTCTACGGCCGCGGCTGGTCGGATCGCCCCGGCGCACGCTACACCCCCGACTTTTTTGACCTGCAGCTGGTTCAATTGCTCAACGCGCTGGGGATTCACGAGCCGGTCGATCTCGTTGGCGTGTCCATGGGTGGCCCGATCGTGGTGAACTTCGCCGCCCGACACCCCGAGCAGTCGGGAAAAGTCGTGCTGATCGATCCCGGGTTCACGCGCGGCTTCACGCCTCCGTGGCCGCTTCGTGCACCGCTACTGAGCGACTTCCTCATGTGCGTCCGGATCGCGCCCACTCTGGCCCCATCGCAGCGCGACGACTTCTTGCACCCGGAGCGCTATCCCGACTATTTCGCCCGGTACGAGCCACAGATGAACTACCGCGGCTTCCGCCAGGCGCTGCTTTCGACTATCCGCGATTTTCTCTCACAGGACACGCAACCTGCTTTCGAGCAACTCGGCAAGAGCGGGAAGCCCGTTCTGCTGATCTGGGGCCGTGCCGACCGGGACGTCCCGTTCGCCGTGAGCGACGAAGTCCGCAAAGCATTACCCCAAGCCGAGTTCCACCCCATCGACGACGCTGCCCACGTGCCGTTCTATGAGCACCCGGAAATCGTGAATCCAATGTTGATTGATTTTCTGCGTCGCGGAAGATGATCCCGCAGAGAGGGCTGAGGGTAGAGACGAGGGAGGGTAAGCGACAATCGATGCGCTGTGCCCAACTTGTTTCAGTCGGCAATTGAACGTAACGGTCAGCTTCTCAACCAGCCCTCGTACAATGTCCCCATGCTTGTCCTAGCCTCCGCCTCGCCGCGCCGTCAGGAACTCCTCCGCAATGCGCATATCCCCTTCGAAGTCCAGCCCGCGCACATCAACGAAGAACCGCTTCCGAACGAGCCAGCCAAAGCCTGCGCCGAGCGACTCGCCCGCGAAAAAGCGCAAGCCATCGCGCAAAAGCGCCCGAACGACGCGGTCTTAGGCGCCGATACAGTCGTCGTAATCGACCATCAAATTCTCAACAAGCCCGTCGATGCCGCCGATGCCACTCGCATGCTGCGCCTCCTCTCCGGACGCACGCACCAGGTAATCACCGGCGTCTGTCTGGCAGTCCGCGACGGGCACGAAGTAGCCAGCGAGACAACGTCAGTCACTATGTCAGAGATTTCGGAAGAAGAGATCGCCGCCTACGTAGCCACCGGCGAGCCCATGGACAAGGCCGGCGCCTATGCGATCCAGGGCATCGCCTCCCGCTGGATCCCGCGCATTGAAGGCGATTACAGCAATGTAGTGGGATTACCGGTCGCGCGTGTTTATCGAATGCTGCAGCAGGCGAGGATGATCTAAGAGTTCGAAATGGGGAAAGATGGAAGGGTACCAAGAAGGGAAGGGCACGACGTCAGCCTGCCTTGGTACTCGCCCCAGGGATCGCGGCTTTAGCCGCTGCGGGCCAATACTTCTCGCCAGAGAACTACGACTTCTTCTCTTCGTCCTTCTTAGGCTCGTCTTTTACGGCCGCCTTGAAATTCCGAATGCCTTCGCCCAGGCCTTTCCCAAGATCGGCAAACTTGCTTGGCCCGAACAGCAAAAGCGCGATGCCCACAATCAGCAGAATGTGTAACGGCTGGAACAGTCCCTCACCCATAACTTCCTCCAAGGCAGCCGAAACAAACAACCCCAAAAATCGCCGGAGTTCTGAACTTAGCAACCCTGAATGCACAAGGGCCAGCCAGGCAGATCCCCCAAATTGAATTCTAGGTTAGTGTAGAACCCCAGTCAAAGCACGCCCGTACCCCTTGTCACCCGCCGATGTGATCGACATCACATGGAATCGCGCAAACCACTGTCCAGCCGACCCGTAGCGCCCGCTTCCCGCCGGCTGTTGTGGCGGCTCTACCCGCAACAAAGTCCCGCACCCCCACCTTACGCCCGCTCAATCAATCCTGCTACCAGCGCCGCCCGCCGCGGCAACTCCGAAATCAAAATATGTTCATGCACCGCATGCGCCCCATCCCCAACTCCGCCTAATCCATCCAGCGTAGGAATCCCCATCCCAGCCGTAAAGTTTCCATCCGAGCCGCCGCCCACGGCAGCCTCGCCCAATTCCCAGCCCAACTCTGCAGCAATCTCGGTCGCGCGCGCATAAAGCGCCGCCACTCCTGGCGTGCGCTCCATGGGAGGCCGGTTAATCCCACCCGAAACTTCAACCTTGCATTTGCGGTTAAATGCCCGCAAGCTCCGCATCTTCTTCTCGATTCCCGCCCCATCCTTCATCCGCGCAATCCGGACATCCACCTGCGCCACCGCCTCCGCTGGAACAACATTCGTCCGCGACCCGCCGCTCACGATCCCGACATTCACCGTCAATCCCTTTTTCAGATTCGTGAAGCCGGAGACGCGTTCAATCTGGTGCGCCAGTTCCAGAATCGCATTCACGCCCTTCTCAAAATCCAGCCCTGCGTGCGACGACTTGCCAGTCACCTTGATCGCATACTCGCCCACGCCCTTACGCGCCGTCTTCACCGCGCCCTCGCGGCCATAAGAGGGTTCGAGCACCAATACCGCTGCCGCCTTCTTAGCCAGCGACTCGGTGATTGCTCGCGACGAATCGCTCCCTACCTCCTCATCCGAAACCAGCAGCACGGTCACCGGACGCGGCAACTCGCCATGCCAATCCCGCAGCCCCGCAATCGCTGCCAGCATCAGCGCAATCCCCGACTTCATATCCAGCACGCCCGGCCCCGTCAGCTTGTCGCCATCCACGCGGCACGGCATTTTCCCAAGCGTTCCCAGCGGATACACCGTGTCATAGTGTCCAAGCAACAGCAAAGGCGCTCCGCTCGATCCGCCCAGATCAACCTGGAGATGATCACCAAAATCGGCGGCATGATGCATGCGCACCGCTCCGCCAAACGCCGCAAACTTTTCTGCAACTGCTGCGGCCAGGCGATCCACCGCCGTTTTGTTGTCACTGGGCGATTCGATCTCCACCAATTCGCGAATCGTCGCCACCATCGCGTCGCGCCGCTCTTCAAAATAAGCGAGCCGCCGCTCACCCTCCGCGCTTGGACTCAGATCTTTCTTCCCCGCGTTTGCTTTCCCCATCTCTAGTCCGTCCCCCAGATTTCCCCAATCACGCGCGCAAAATTCGCGCCCATGACTTTCTCGATCACCGCCGCCGGCTGCCCACGCTTGGCCAGTTCCGCGGCAATCACCTCCATGTGATCCGGCCCATTCAGATCCGGAACATAAGGATACCGGTCTTCGCCCGGCGCTCCGATGCCAAGCTGTTTTCGCCGAGCGATGTCTTTATCGAATGCTGCTCTCTGCTCGTCCGTCAGCACCGTCTTCTGGATCGTCCCATCCGACCCGATCCCCACATGGTCGGCACCGCAGACGTTGATGGCGTGCACCACATGATCTCAGCACATGCTCGCGCGTCGGCACGGTTGGCGACGCCACCACATACGGCATCAGGTAGACGCCGAAATATCCGCCGCGATCCGCCAACGCTTTCAAAATCTCGTCCGGCTTGTTGCGCGGATGCGCATAGACCGCCGCGCAACCTGAATGCGTGATCAGTACCGGCTTCGCCGACTGTGCGATTCCATCTGACGTTGTCTTATACCCGCTGTGGCTCAGATCGAGTGCCACGCCAATCTCATTCATCTTCTTCACGGCCGACACCCCTGCCTTGCTCAGCCCGGCATTTCCCGGCTCCAGGCAACCATCGCCGAAGATACTGCGGTTGTTATATGTAAGCTGCATGATGCGCACGCCCAGTTGCCGAAACGTCCCGATCCGCTCGACGTTCTCCTCAAGAAACGCCGTGTACTGAAACCCAAGCATGATTCCAATCTTCTGTTCCCGCTTGGCGCGCGCAATATCCGAATGCCGGCGAACGATCGTGAACGCCTCAGGATGCAGGTCCACCAGTTCCTGCACCGCCGCCAGGCTGCCGATCGTATCTTCGAATCCCGGCGCCGAGATCGTGAAGTTGATCGCCGTAATCCCCGAGCCGCGCACCGCCGCCACATTCTCCGCCGAAGGGGGCATATCCATGTCGTTCAGTGGCCCGCAGAGCGAATCGATGACGATCGCCTTCTGGTAGAGAGCCGCGGTCGACGAATCGCCGGCCGACGTTTTTCCGAAAGCAAACGAGTGCAGGCTCGGTGCCAGCACCGCCCCCGCCGAAAACTTCAAAAGTGCAGAGTTGAAATCGCGTCGTCGCATCCGTTCTCCTACGCCTCCCAACCACGCGGCACATTCACATAAGACCCATCCAATTCCGCCACCGACGTGCATCCGAGCAACCTTAACGTCCGTTCCAGATCTGTCCGCAAAATTTCGATCGCCCGATCCACGCCCTCTTCACCCGCCGCCGCCAGCCCGTACGCATAAGCGCGCCCGCAAAGTACAGCCCGCGCACCCAGGCAAAGGGCCTTCACGATATCAGTCCCGCGCCGAACTCCGCCGTCCATCAATATCTCCGTTTGCCCGCCGACCGCCTTCACTACCTCCGGTAGCGCCCGCAGCGAAGCCGGCACACAATCCAGTTGCCGCCCGCCATGATTCGAAACCGAAATTGCCGCCGCGCCCTCGTCCACTGCCCGTCGCGCATCGTCGCCGGTTAACACGCCCTTCACCACAATCGGCCCGCGCCAGTGCTCGCGAATCCACTTCAAGTCGCTCCACGTCACCACGGACTCGGCCAGCGCCGCCCCGACATCCATCAGGGGCATCGGACCCTTACCCGGCACCACCACGTTCGACAGTCCCATCAACCCGCCATCCCGCAGATAATCCATCAGCCATCCGGGATGCGACAGAATATTAGGCACAAAAGGCAGCTTCTCGAAGACGCTCCCGCAGATCAGTTCTTTCATCCCGTTCCGGAAGTCGCGCTCGCGAATCCCCGACACCGGCGTGTCGATCGTAACGACCAGCGCCGCAAACCCCGCATTCCGTGCCCGGTCAATCGCGCCCTCGGCGGCCGCGCGTCCGCCCATCAAATAAAGTTGATAGAAGACCGGCCCCCTCGACCCCGCCTTCACATCCTCCAACTTGTGCCCCGAGATCGTCGACAGGATGTAGGCCGTCCCCGCATTCCCCGCCGCCCGCGCCGCAGAAATCTCTCCGCCCGGATGCATCAGCCGGCTATAGCCAACCGGCGCCAGCAAGAAGGGCAACGCCAGACCGTGACCCAGTACCCTAACGCCCAAGCTGCACTTGTCGACCGCAACTGCATGCCGCGGACGAAACGTTACGTCCTCATACACGCGGCAATTTTCCCGCAGAGTGACCTCACCTTCGGCTCCGCCGTCCAGGTAATCGAAGACGGCCTTCGGCACGCGCGACCGTGCAACCGTCCGAAGGTCGGCAATGCAGACCACGCGAGGAGAGGCAACGGAACGGGATAATCGGCTCATGGGAAGAACAATAAAAATTCAATAAAACGGCCTGATCGTATCACAGTGTCATCGAAGTGGGAAGGAACACGTGGATTCTGCCTGAAAGACGAAACACCTCCCTGCCGTGCTCCGCGCGACCGTAACCCGCAACCACGCTCATCCGTCACTTCAGATCCGCCCTTACATCACAGACAATCTTTCGCGCCGGCGCAACCATAAGACCATGGGGCGGCCCGGCCTGCGCAAACGGGCCCCGCCATCGGAGCGTTTTTATGAAGAAAGCATTCGTTCTGTCTCTACTCGCCTCCCTGCTTCTCACTCTGGCCTTCGCCCAGACCAAATCCTCCATCACCGTCAAAGGAAGCGAATTGAACAATGGAGTGGTTCTCGTCAACGTGGTGAGAGACGGCA